>NZ_QENZ01000003.1:0-1070988 GCF_003096835.1 Balneicella halophila | reverse complement strand
CTATACAAATTTGCTTTACAAATTCACTCGATGTGACACTTTTCCCTCTTGGATAAGAAAGACAGGAAGGTTGACTTTTCTCTCTGTGTGATAATAGTAACGAGAGACGCTTCCTACCGTCAGAGTGACAAAAATTTCGAGTTATCCTGAACGATAGTGAAGGATCTCTTTTCTTTCTGTTCATTTTGGCTTTCCCAAAAACGAACCAAAAACTCAAGACTGTGAAAACATACATTAAAACGAAGTACTGTAGCCTAAAACAGTAAAATTCGTTTCGCTCAAACAATTCCTGTTTTTTGACGGCTACAACACTCCGGTTTTTAACGCCTGTATTCAAGGTCTGTCCTACGTTGCGTGATAATCGTATAAGCGACAATCTCAACAGATAATTTTCTTTTTTCATTTTTAACTTTTCACTTAATAATGTGAGCCTTTTCGCGTTGCTCAGAGTAACAAAAGATTTCTTCTCGGAATTTATCCTAAGTATAGCCAAAGGGTTCAGAAAGACAAGAAACAAAGTATAAATAATTAGCCCCGATTGCAGTGGTTATCCTTTTTTGTGGGGTGGAAAATCTGTGCGAGAGGAAAAAAGATAGAAACGGAAAGCGGGACTTTGCTCGCAAGTATAGCTATACCTACCGCTACTAAATAGAAAGAATTGTAGTCTAAGATAAGTTCTGTGCATCAAGAATTTGCAACACTAAAACTGGAAATAAATAAATGGTTGCACATCGCTAGATGCGGTCAAATAAACGACCCAAATAAGAATTCCCAAACCAATAGCCTTTAACCATAAAGGTGCTTTTCGATAAATCGTATAGAGTGCAAACAAATCGCGATTGGGCATAAGGTGTGTTCCAAAAGAGATGATAAGTAGAGCAAATACAAAGCGATAACTATATAAAATATCTCCTATTGCATATTGGTCGGTGAACAAGTCTCCAATTTTGCCAATCAGAAGCATTGCTGTGTCGTAATCTGAAGCTCGGAAGAATATCCATGCGAAAAGCACAAAATGAAAGGTGAACAGCCAACCAATAAAGCTTCTTGCTCTGCTTTTGGGCAGATTTATCATTTTGCCAAAGAAGCGTTCGATAGCGAGAAGTACGCCGTGCAACATTCCCCAAACAGCAAATTTCCAGGCTGCGCCATGCCATAAACCTCCTAAGAACATGACTAAAAACAAGTTGACATAAGTACGAATAGCTCCTTTCCTATTCCCTCCAAGTGAAATATACAAGTAATCTTTCAGCCATGATGACAAGGAAATATGCCAGCGTCGCCAGAATTCAGTGATACTCGTAGATTGGTAAGGAGAACGGAAGTTTATCGGTAACCGAAATCCTAACAACAAGCCCAAACCTATTGCCATATCAGAATAACCTGAGAAGTCGCAATATATCTGTGCCGCATACCCATAAACTGCCATAAGGTTTTCAAATGCTGAGTACAATTGCGGGTTGTCAAATACTCTATCTACGAAATTGATGGAAATATAGTCTGAAATAACAGCTTTTTTGAAAAGTCCTCCCATAATAAGCAACAACGCTTTATCCAACCCATAATGACTAAGTTTGGGTTCTTTCGATATCTGAGGGATAAACTGTGCGGCACGTACAATAGGACCTGCCACTAATTGAGGAAAGAAGGAAACAAAGAATAAAAAATCCCAAAAATTTCTAGCAGGTTCAATTTTTCTCCTATACAAATCTATAGAATAACTCATTGTTTGGAATGTGTAAAATGAGATACCTATTGGAAGGAAAATGTCTAGAGGTTTTAAATCAGCACCAGTGATTCCATTAATGTTGTCAATGAAAAAATTTGTGTATTTAAAGTAGCCTAGCAATCCTAAATTTACAGCGATACTAAGCCACAAAAGCAATTTTCTATAGGATTGCTTTTGCACATTAGAAAGTGCTTGTCCGATATAATAATCTACAATGGATGAAAAGATGAGTAATAAAAAGTAAATACCACTGCACTTATAATAAAAAAATAAGGAAAAGGCTATAACATAAAGAATGCGTAGTTTGTGAAACTTTTCTTTCCTTATTGCAATATAAATCGCATAAAAAGCTAAAAATAATCCAAGGAAAAGACCTGAGTTAAATAATAATGGATGAGAACTATCGTAAACAAAAATGTCTTTTATTAAATCTATCAGTTTCATCGATTATTCTGCATGTTTTGTTAAGGCTTTGTACAGAGACTCCCCTTGCAAGCGGTATCCTTCTTCTTTAAAATGAATTCGATCCTTTCCTGCTAGCCCAGACTTGTACCATTTTTTCAGTCCTTGTTCCCCGCCCATTATCTCGTATAAATCCCAAACGGCATAATTTCGTTCTTGGGCTACTTCTTTCAAAACTTCAGCATATTTCAACAATTTTTTGTTGGGATATCTTCGGCTAACTAATGCAGAAGGTGGTGTAGTAAATAGAATAGTATGGCATCCTGTACGGAGTTCTATTTCTTTACAAAATAATTCAACATCATTTCGAAAACTTTCTAGAGAATAGACTTTATCAAAAGCTTCATTTGTTCCTAAAGATATTATGACTAAATCAGGTCGAAATAGCTCTTCCATCTGTGTAAAGAAAAGAGGTGATTTTAAATAATCCGTATATTTTGCACCATTATAACCGACTGCATTATAAACAACACCTTGCTGACTATTAGATAGATGCAAACTATAGAGTGAAACAGTCTTGTTTACGTCTTGCTTTTCTTTGATCAAATAAATACCTCGCGTAGCTTCTGGTAATACAGCTTTAATCGTATTGTCTGACTGTTCATACACAGTTACCCACTCAAATTGCGAAGAGTCATACACTGGAGTTTTACCTTGTTTGAGAATTACCAATTTTTGTCCAATCCGAATCATTGTTCCCCGAAGATGGTTCCAATGTTTTATTTGACTCACAGTCACGTGGTATTTCCTAGCTATTTTTCCTAAAACATCGCCTGACTTTACTTTGTGGATTATTTTTGTCGTCTTCGGTTGTATTTTAATGCTTTCGTCGGCAATAGCTAATTTTACTTGACTAAGACCTTCACCGAAAATTTCTATTTGATTAAAAGCCTCATCTTCACCAGCTTGTAATTTCACAAAAAACTCCTTAGCATTTGTATAGACTGTTGCTCCTGATATACCCACTTTGGGTGCCTCTTCAGTAATAATGCGATAACGTTGCCAAGAAACACTTGATGAGAAACGCACATCCATATCTCCATTGGTATTAGCCAAACGATAAGGAAACACCAATCCACGTCCTGCATTTCCATAGTCGTTCTGAAAAGCTCTTCGCAAAGTTCCCGTTAAAAAGCCGGCTTGTATGTGTGAATCTCCAATATGCAGAATATTGATATCTCCATTGCCTTTCTTAGCTTCTGCTAATTTCTGATAGAATGCTGTTAAACTTTCAACATTTTGAATGATATTCTTTGCACTATCAATCAAAGGCACTTCTGCATTTACAGGCATAATCCAACATATAAAAAGAATAAAAACTATCTTTTTATTCATAATTATTCTTTTATAAATGTACTCACTTTATTTTTTATATCCTTTTTCGCTTCTTCCAAATTTTCATTTATTATTACTTCATCAAAGCTTTCCCTATATGAAAGTTCATAATAAGCTTTTTTCACACGCTCTGCAATAACACACTTCTCATCAGTGGCTCTAGCCACAAGTCTTCTTTCCAATTCCTCAATAGATGGAGGTGCAATAAACAATGCTAGCGCGTTTTCTTTATAATATTTCTTAAGATTTAAACCACCCAAGACATCCACATCAAAAATAACATTCTTTCCTTCTTCTAATAAGCGATTAACCTCAGCTTTCAATGTTCCGTAAAATATGCCTTCATAAACTTCTTCCCACTCAACAAATGCATCTTGTTCAATCTTATTTTTGAAATCTTCTACACTCAAAAAATAATAATCTTTTCCATGAACTTCTAAACCACGAGGTGCTCTGGTAGTTGCAGAAACTGAAAAAACCAAATCAAAATTTAGACTGAGCAGATGTTGAACTAAAGTCGTTTTTCCTGAACCACTAGGAGCGGAACAAATAATTAATTTCCCCTGCTTATTCATTTTACAACACGTTAAGAGTTTGTTCTTTGATTTTTTCTAAAGCCTCTTTCATCTGCACGACTAACTGCTGAATGTTCATGTGATTCGCTTTAGAACCTAAGGTGTTAATCTCACGTCCCATTTCTTGAGCGATAAAACCTAGCTTTTTACCAACACTTTGCTCGTTAGAGTTTACCGTTTCTCTGAAATAATGACAATGATTGCGAAGGCGAACCTTTTCTTCATTAATATCCAGTTTCTCTAAATAATAAATCAACTCCTGTTCAAAACGCTCTTTATCTACTTCAATATTTAATCCTTTTAACTGCTCTTGTAGGCGTAATTTTACTGTTTCAATACGCTCAGGTTCATACTGTTCAACTTCATCTAAAAGTCTCTCAATTGTAGTCACGTTTTCTAGCAAATCTTCCTGCAGGCTCTGCCCTTCCTGTTGTCTAAACTTATGTAGCCTTCTTACTGCTTCACCTATTACATGCCAAAGCAGATTCCATTCAGTTTCTGTGATATCTTTTTGTTTGGCTGTGAGTACTTCAGGCATTTTGAGTAAAGTCGCTATGATATTTTCAGTTGATAAATCAACACCTAAATCTTTGCTTAATCCTTTTAATTCGTTAAAATACTCTTTTGCTAAATCTCGATTGATTGTGGTGTTGCCAACGCCCTCTTGTGTAGAAATAGTTAACGTAAAGTCAATTTTCCCCCGGATAAGTTCATCTTTTAAAAAATTCCGGATTTCAAGATCCTTATCTTTATAATCAGAAGGTATTCGAGTATAGATATCTATCTGTTTACTATTAAGAGCGCGAATCTCTAAACTCACATTTTTATTGGAAAAATTATCTTCAGCTTTACCAAAGCCGGTCATGGAAAGTATCATATTTTGTTATTTGTTTGCATTTCGTGTAACACGCTATAGGCACCACTTTTAGCTAAAAGTTCGTCGTGCTTTCCTCTTTCAACGATTTGTCCATCCTTGAAAACTAATATCAAATCCGCATTACGAATAGTAGAAAGACGGTGTGCGATAACTATAGATGTGCGGTCTTTCATTAAATTGTCTAAAGCTTCTTGAACATATTTTTCAGACTGTGTATCCAATGCTGAAGTAGCTTCATCAAGAATCATAATCGGAGGATTTTTTAATACGGCTCTTGCAATACTGATTCTCTGGCGCTGACCTCCTGAAAGTTTACCGCCTCTGTCACCAACATTCGTTTGATACCCCTTTGCTGTTGCCATTATAAAATCATGAGCATTAGCAATTTTTGCAGCACGTTCCACCTCCTCTTGCGTAGCATTTTCAACTCCAAAAGCAATATTATTAAAAAATGTATCATTAAATAAAATCGGATCCTGATTAACATTCCCCATCAAAGCTCTTAGACTTTTAAGTTTCGCTTTTCGTATATCTATTCCATCAACAGTTATTCGTCCTCCTGCAACGTCGTAAAAACGTGGAAGAAGATCAGCAAATGTTGTTTTCCCGGAACCTGATTGCCCCACCAAAGCCACCGTTTGTCCCTTTTCTATATCTACGTAAATATTCCTTAAAACATCCACTTTATTATCATAAGTAAAAGTTACATTAGAATAGCGGATATTATCAGTAAAATCATGTATTTCAATAGCATCTTCAGCCTCTTTTATAGTGTTCTCTGCAGTTAAGATCATATCGATTCTATCCATTGCTGCTAAACCTTTCTGTATGCTATAACTTGCTTGGGAAAGTGCTTTTGCTGGATTGATGATAGAATAAAATATTCCCAAATAAGCAATAAAAACTGAAGCCTGAAATCCAGAATCACCCAGTATCAAACGTCCACCATACCAAAGTAAAATTATAATAGTAACAGATCCTAATAACTCACTCATCGGATGAGCCAAAGCATAACGCCTTTGCAGTCTATTCATCGTGATGCGATAGCTATTGTTTTGTTCGTCGAAATTCACTTTCATCTTATCCTCAGCATTAAATGCTTTTATAATCCGATGACCTGATAACGTCTCTTCTGTGGTAGAGAGGATTTCTCCCATCTTGCTTTGTCCTTCTCCCGAACGTTTTTTTAGGTTTTTTCCAATTCGTCCTATAATAAAACCACTTATCGGTAATAATATCAAAACAAAAATTGTTAATTGCCAACTCATGAATAACATACTTCCCAACAGAACGATAATCATTATCGGATTTTTAAAAAGCATATCAAGCGAGTTCATAATGGAATTCTCAACTTCAGTAACATCACCAGTGATTCTTGCCATTACATCGCCTTTACGTTCTTCTGAAAAGAATGATAATGGCAGATCTACAACTTTGGTATATATTTGATTACGAACATCACGCACCACACTATTACGAATAAAAATCATATTGTAGGAAGCCAAATACTGAGTTCCAACTTTTACTAGAGTTGCTATAATATAGAAACTTCCTACAATCAATAAGGTATTTTCAATACCATATTCATATTTTATTTGAGTAGTATAATATCCTAGAACTTCTTTTATATAATCAAAATCCATCTGAAATTCACCGATACTCGTAATGTCTTTATCCGATTCGAATAAAATATTTAATACAGGTATCAGTATGGCAAATGAGAAAGACGTAGCTACCGCCGAAATGATATTGAAAATCACATTCAGCAACAAATTCTTCTTGTATGGTGGTAAGAATCTACGAAGTATTTGAATAAATTCTTTCATTTATACTCCAGTATAGTTTGATGGAGTTATTTGCTTTAATTCTTCTTTTATTGTATCCGAAACGTCTAAAGTGTCAATAAATTCTTTAATAACATCTTCTGTTATTTTAGTATTTACTCTAGTCAATTTCTTCAAGGCCTCATATGGCTTCGGATAATTCTCTCTACGTAAAATAGTCTGTATCGCTTCCGCAACAACTGCCCAGTTATCTTCCAAATCCTTTGCAAATGCTTCCGGACTTATCTGTAATTTCCCCAATCCATTCAAAAGAGATTTCAGTCCTATAACAGTATGTGCTAATGGTACTCCAATGTTACGAATAACGGTTGAATCTGTTAAATCTCTTTGTAAGCGTGAAATCGGCAACTTCTCAGAGAGAAAGTTAAACACGGCATTTGCAATACCTAAATTACCTTCAGAATTTTCGAAATCGATAGGATTCACTTTGTGTGGCATTGCTGATGATCCAACTTCACCTTCTTTTAAGCGTTGTTTAAAATAATTCATGGAGATGTACGTCCACATATCTCTATTCAAATCAATCAATATGGTATTGATACGTTTCAAATTATCATAGATAGCCGCTTGATTGTCATAATTTGAAATTTGCGTGGTATATTCTTCTCGTTCTAACCTAAGAATCTCTCCAACGAAATGATTTCCAAATGCTTTCCAGTCAAAATCAGGATAGGCAACGTGATGTGCATTAAAATTACCTGTAGCTCCACCAAACTTGGCAGAACAAGGAACGCTCTTTAGTAAATTGAGTTGCGTACGTACACGATAAGCAAATACTTGAATTTCTTTACCCAATCGTGTTGGCGAAGCGGGTTGTCCGTGAGTTCGTGCAAGCATTGCTATTTCTTTCCAATCTTCAACCAAAGTATCTAGTCGCTCTAATAATTTATCAATTAATGGATAATAAACCTCCTGTACAGCATCACGAGTTGCCAATGGAAACGCTGTATTGTTAATATCTTGCGAAGTAAGTCCGAAGTGTACAAACTCTTTGAATTGTTGTAATCCTTCTCTGTCAAAAGCTTCTTTGATAAAATACTCAACAGATTTAACATCATGGTTGGTTATTTTTTCAATATCCTTTACTTTTTGAGCATCTTCTGTTGTGAAATTACGATACAAATCGCGTAAAGTTTCGTATTTAGATTTATCAAAATCCGCTAACTGGGGCAATGGCAATTCGCAAAGTGCAATAAAGTACTCAACCTCTACCAATACGCGATAGCGAATAATGGCTTCTTCTGAAAAGTAAGTCGCAAGTGAAGCAACTTTTCCTCTATATCGTCCGTCAATAGGTGAAATAGCTGTAAGCATAGTTTAGTTATTTTTTAGTATTTTTTCTGTTTTATTATTTTTTAGAATATCTACTGCTTTTAAGAAGATATCATCGTTTTGATTCATAATCTCATAATACGCCTCCATCCCAAATAATCCTCTGGCAATTAGAGCTTTTATAGACATTTTCATATCTTCTTTTATCGGCAAATAATCTTCATCTTTTCTTTCTATATCTTCTTTTAATCCTGCTTGGTATACTTCTTCCAAAATGGCCTCTGTTACCTCAAATTCATTATTAAATATCTCTAAATTAGAATACTTAGTTATCAAGTCTGCTCTATGTAAATCAACATAATCAATGGTGTATGGATAAATGATATTTTTGCGGTATAGAGCATTCAAATAGCTGAAATTTTTCGTTGTATCTAAAGGCACAAAAACATCTGGCATAATTCCGCCACCTCCATAAACTGTTCTTTTATTGACCAATGTTTCGAATTTTAATGAGTCAGGAAACTCGATACTGTCAGGATTTATCATTTCCCCATGTTCATAGCGTTTAAAAACTTCACTGTAATAATCTTTAGAGCCATTTTCATAACTTTTCTGAATATTACGTCCACTTGGCGTATAATAATGCCCCGTTGTGATGCGTACGGCAGAGCCATCAGGCATTGCGAATTGATTTTGAACCAATCCCTTGCCAAAAGAACGCCGTCCTACGAGCACTCCTCTATCCCAATCTTGAACTGCACCTGCCACAATCTCGCTAGCCGAAGCAGAACTTTCATCTATCATTACTACCACGGGTGCATCTTCTATCAATCCTGTATTCATGGTCATAAAATCTCTACGTGGGGAATGCAAGCCTTCTACGTAAACAGCTAATTTCAAGACTTCCATGAATTCATCAAGCATTTGTACAGCGGCTCCTAAATAACCGCCTCCATTGCCGGTAAGATCCAGTAGGAGTTTTTCCATTCCCTGTTCTTTAAGCTTTTGTAACGCTTCATGAAACTCGTCAGGTGTTTTTTGCCCAAATCTATTCACTTTTACGTACCCAATATTTCCATTGATCATATAGGCAGCATCTACGGTATTCAATGGAATATCATCGCGTATAATTAGAAAATCCAATACTTTGGGCGTATTTTTCCGCTCTACATATACGGTTACTTTTGTTCCTTTCTCTCCTCTCAATCGTTTAGCTACTCCTGAATTTGTTAAACCAATATTCGTAACTTTTTCATCATTTATTTTCACAATACGGTCTCCCGCTCTTAGACCAACTTTTTCAGATGGTCCGCCATTTACTGTACTTACTACCATCAAAGTATCACGCAAAATATTAAACTGAATACCGATACCGCTAAATTCACCACTCATTGTTTCTTCAGCTTCTTTCAGCTCTTCTTCATCCATGTAAACAGAGTGCGGATCAAGCTGTTCCAGCGTATTTTCAATTGCTTTCTCTGTCAAGTCTTTAATATTCAAAGAGTCAACATAAACTTTGTCCAATAAATTGAGTAATTGATGGTATTTAAAAGATGCTGAGCGCAACTCGTCTTCATTATTTTGATTCGTCTGAGGTAATATCTGAGCATTTAGCACTGTAGTAAATAAAATTCCTATTATCAGGCTACTAAATATTCTAATCTTAAATTTAAACATACTATTTTCTTAAAATTAATTTACAAAGATACTGATAATATCTTTTCTTACATAGTTCATTTATTATCTAGGGATGCGTATATATCTGCAATTTATCACCTACACGAATAAGAGTTTTCACGCCAGGATTCCATTCACGAAGTTCTGAAAGGGTACAATTATGTTTACGAGCTATTTTGTAGAGACTATCTCCTTTTTTAACGATATAAGTTATTACTTCAGGTTGGCTCGTAGCTCTGTTTGTATTACTGCGAATATTATAAGCTAAATCTTTATGTTGTAACACCCGACCAGCTTTTAAATAACGCTTCGCATAATAATCATCAGATGAAGAAGAAATCGTTACGCCTTTACGCACTGAGGCGTGCACAAAATCAAACGAGCCGTCCTTTTTCACTTCTGTGACGATGCCCACATGCCCCACTCGACCATTTCTACGTCTTCCTTCAAAGAAAACCAAATCACCTACAGCTAATTGCCGTTTTCTAACCTTAGGATATTCTGATGCTTGACCTCTTGAACTAGATGGGAGTTTATAACCTACTTTATGAAATACAAAAGATGTAAAACCTGAGCAATCAAAAGATGATGGTCCTTTACCTGCATATTCATATGGCGTATTAAGATAAGACATTCCATAGTTTACTATAGTAGCCTGCTTCGGTGACAACCCTTTAGATGTAGTTGCTATAGGAGCATTCTTAGTGGATGAGCACGCGTAAATAAAAAGCGCTAGAAATAAAACAGCGAACCTTATTCTCATTCCTTATTCTTCTAATTTTACCAACAAATATAGGGAATTTAAGAAAATTTCCGTTAAATAAAGCGATAGTGTATCTTTATCTACTTTCATATAGAAAAAAGAAATAGAATTGTTTCGTACGATATAAATCCTTTCACTATTTTTGTAAAATATATAAAATAACTATGACTAAAACAGTAGCAAAACTCTCTATCTCAGAGCATAAAAGGGTAAATGATGATCATTTTATCCTAACTTTGAAAAAAGATGGAGTTTTTCCTGAGATAAAACCCGGACAATTCGTCAATGTATTAGTTGAAGATACTGATGTTTTCCTTCGTCGTCCTTTTTCTATACATGATGCAGATACTAAGCAACAAAGCTTTTCACTTCTCATAAAAGCCGTAGGGAAAGGCACTAAATCTTTGCAAAGTAAAAAAGTTGGAGATACTTTAGATGTACTTTTCCCATTAGGCAATGGATATTCTCTTCAAGAAAATAACAAGGTGCTCTTGGTAGGTGGCGGATTCGGTATCGCTCCGTTATATTATTTAGCCAAACAATTAAAAGATAAAGTAGAAGACATTCATCTGCTCGTTGGTGCTCGTAGTGCCAAACATATTTTATTGACTGAAAAATTTGATGGTTTAGCAACGGTGCATATCACAACAGAAGATGAGAGTTTAGGAGAAAAAGGTTACGTTACTAATCATTCTATATTGGAAGATGACTTTGATAAAATATATACCTGCGGCCCTCACCCTATGACTAAAGCATTAGCACTATATGCATTGAATAGAGAAATTTCTTGTGAAGTTTCTTTAGAAAATATGATGGCCTGTGGCTATGGGGTATGCCTTTGCTGTGTTGCTGAAACAAAGACTCACGAAAATGTAACGACCTGCCTTCAAGGTCCAGTATTTAATGCAAAAGAATTACAATGGTAAATTTAGCTATCAATTTAAATGGTTTAATACTAAAAAATCCTGTAATACTGGCTTCTGGAACAGCAGGTTATGGTTATGAATATGATGATTTTATAGACGTTAACCAATTAGGCGGTGTATCTGTCAAAGGAACAACATTGCACAACCGTGCAGGAAATGCATACCCACGTATGGCAGAAACACCCAAAGGCATGTTAAATGCAGTAGGTTTACAAAACAAAGGTATAGACTATTTTATTGAAAATATTTACCCTCGTTTACAGGAGTATGACACCACGATGATTCTAAATGCCTCAGGATCTACGATAGATGATTATGTTGCTTTATGTGAAAAAGCAAACGAACTAGAGCATATTCCTGCCATTGAACTGAACGTATCCTGTCCTAATGTAAAAGAAGGAGGAATGGCTTTTGGTGTAAGTTGTGCGGGCGTAAGTGAAGTCGTGAAGGAAGTTCGAAAAGTCTATCATAAACATCTAATGGTTAAACTATCTCCAAATGTTACAGATATTGTTGAGATTGCTAAAGCTGCTGAAGCCGAAGGTGCTGATTCTCTTTCGCTTATCAACACGCTATTAGGAATGGCGATAAATGCTGAAACACAGCGACCAGTATTGTCAACTATCACCGGTGGATTATCAGGACCTGCTATAAAACCCGTTGCTTTACGTATGGTTTGGCAAGTCTCCAATGCCGTAAATATTCCCATCGTAGGTATGGGTGGCATAATGAATACTACAGATGCAATTGAGTTTTTTCTCGCAGGTGCTAGTGCTATTCAAATAGGAACAGCCAATTTCATAAATCCACAGGTGAGTATTGAAATTATTAATGGGATAGAAGATTATTTAAAAAAATACAATTATACAGACATTCAACAAATAATAGGAAAATTAAAAACTACTTAACGATATGAGCACTCCCAAGATAACCAAAGCAGATGCTTTAAAATATCATGAAAAAGATAGACCCGGAAAAATAGAAGTCGTTCCTACAAAACCTTATCGTACACAACGAGATTTGGCATTAGCATACAGTCCTGGTGTAGCTGAACCTTGTTTAGAAATTCAAAAAGATACAGAAAATGCTTATCGTTATACAGGAAAAAGCAACCTTGTCGGAGTTATTTCAAATGGAACTGCTGTACTTGGATTAGGAGATATCGGTGCAGAGGCAAGTAAACCTGTAATGGAAGGAAAAGGTTTGCTTTTTAAAATTTTTGCAGATATTGATGTATTCGATATTGAAGTAAATGAAACGAATCCTGATAAATTCATCACAGCTGTAAAAGCGATTGCCCCTACTTTTGGAGGAATTAACTTGGAAGATATTAAAGCGCCTGAGTGTTTTGAAATTGAAGAAAGACTTAAGGAAGAGCTTGATATACCCGTAATGCACGACGACCAACACGGCACAGCAATTATTTCAGCTGCCGGTCTTATCAATGCATTACATTTAAATGGGAAAAAGATTGAGGATATAAAAATTGTAGTTAACGGTGCCGGTGCAGCTGCAGTTTCTTGTACACGTCTTTACATGTCAATTGGTGCGAAACCAGAAAACATTGTGATGTGTGATAGTAAAGGCGTTATAAATCGAAAACGTGAGAACCTAAGCAAACAGAAAAAGGAATTTATCACAGATAGAGAGATCGAAACATTAAAGGAAGCCTTGGTCGACGCAGATATGTTTTTAGGACTCTCTGTAGCAAATCTATTGACAGAAGAAATGTTAAAATCTATGGCTCCCGATCCCATTATCTTTGCACTAGCCAATCCCAATCCTGAAGTTACCTATGACTTCGCCACCACAGTGCGACCTGACGTAATTATGGCAACGGGTCGTTCTGATTATCCAAATCAAATCAATAATGTTTTAGGATTTCCCTATATTTTCCGTGGAGCTTTGGACGTAAGAGCTAAAGCTATCAACGAAGATATGAAAATTGCCTGTGTTAATGCCATTGCTGCACTTTCTCGTGAAACAGTTCCAGAATCGGTGAATGTAGCTTATAATGAAAAAAATCTAATATTTGGCAAAGAATATATCGTGCCTAAAGCATTAGACCCCAGACTAATTGCGACTGTTGCAACAGCAGTAGCAAAGGCAGCTATTAAGTCAGGTGTCGCTCGTAAAGAAATTACAGACTGGGAGGCTTATCAGCGTAACTTAAACAAGAAATTAGGAATCGAAAACGAATTACTACGCAAACTCCACGATAAGGCAAAACGCAACCCCAAACGCGTAGTATTCCCAGAAGGTGATAACTACAATATTATTAAAGCGGCACATATCGCAGCTACAGATAAGTTTGCACATCCTGTTCTTCTAGGTAATAAAAATACCATCACTCGAATAGCAGAAGAAAATGACGTAAATATTTCGGATATTGAAATTATTGATGTTAATAATCAAATTCATGCACAAAGGAGAACAGAATATGCTATGAAGCTCAGCAGAAAGCGAGAACGCGAAGGGTTTACTTTTAAGGAAGCAAGAGAGCGATTATTCAACCGAAACTATTTCGCTGCAATGATGGTGGAGGTAGGTGATGCTGATGCTATGATAACAGGACATTCTATCAAGTATCGTTCTGCAGTAAAAATAGCAGACCAAGTCATTGGAAAAGCTGAGACTATAAAAAATTATACTGGTGTTAATATCATGATGACTAAGCACGGACCATTGTTCTTTGCTGACACTACTATTGAATCGGCTACAACAGTCGATACACTAATAAGTACAACCATGGCTACTGCTGAACTCATAAAGCGCTTTAATATAACACCTCGCATAGCTATGCTTTCCTACGCGAATTTCGGTGCAGTACAAGACGAAAGTTCTATTATCGTACATAAAGCTGTTGAGTACATGCATACCAATCATCCAGAATTAATTGTTGACGGAGAAATATCAGTTGATTTTGCGTTGAATAATGACAAAAGAGACGAAACCTTCCCCTTTACAAAATTAAAGGATGAAGATGTGAATACACTCATATTCCCCACTTTAGACGCAGCAAACATTTCTTATAAACTCTTGAAAAAGCTTGGAGATATTGACAGCATCGGACCAATACTAGTAGGGGCTGCCAAGCCAATACACATTGTTCCTTTGAATGCTACAGTGCGCAATATTGTGAATATGATCGCTATGGCTGTAGTTGATGCACAAAAGGAATAGACAATGTTGAAAGTCGTAGCTCTACAAGCTAATCTAGTTTGGGAAAATCCGGAAGAAAACAGACAATACTTCAAAAACTGTTTTGACGAGATTGCTGAACATGTTGATTTAGTTGTATTACCAGAAATGTTCACGTCAGGTTTTACCATGGAACCAAAACCTAGTGCAGAAAAAATGGATGGTAAATCAGTAAAGTGGATGCAAGACTGTGCTAAACGCTATCAATTCCTATTGACTGGGAGTTTAATTATCCAGGAAAATGGAGCTTTCTACAATCGAATGATTTTTGCATTTCCTAATGGCGCTATCGAATATTATGACAAGCGACATTTGTTTCGCATGGGTAAGGAACATGAACATTATACTGCGGGAATTAAAAAACTCATTGTAAACTATAAAGGATGGCGTATTTTTCCGCAGATTTGTTATGATTTGCGGTTTCCTCTTTGGTCCTACAATCGAAATGAATATGATTTATTAATCTATGTTGCAAACTTTCCTGCCGTGCGTCGTAATGTCTGGAATTCACTTTTACTTGCTAGAGCTATTGAAAATCAATGCTATGTTGTTGGTTGCAATCGTATCGGAATAGATGGTAACGAATTGGTCTATGACGGTGGTTCACAAGTCATATCTCCAAAAGGCAAAATTATAGCTAAGGCTACATATGATACACCGGAAACACTCTCAGCAAATTTATCTCTAGAAAAGTTACAAGCATTCCGAGAGAAGTTTCCTATACATTTAGATGCTGACAATTTTGAGCTTGTGTAATTGGGATTTTTGCTTTTATCAGAGTGATAATAAGGTCTTGTCAGTTCGAGTGGTTTTCTTTTGCAAAAAAGAAAAGTGTATCGAGAACTTGTGGGAGAACATCTCGATACAAATTTGCTTTACAAATTCACTCGATGTGACACTTTTCCCTCTTGGATAAGAAAGACAGGAAGGTTGACTTTTCTCTCTGTGTGATAATAGTAACGAGAGACGCTTCCTACCGTCAGAGTGACAAAAATTTTGAGTTATCCTGAACGATAGTGAAGGATCTCTTTTCTTTCTGTTCATTTTGGCTTTCCCAAAAACGAACCAAAAACTCAAGACTGTGAAAACATACACTAAAACAAAGTACTGTAGTCTAAAAACAGTAAAACTCGCTTCGCTCAAACAATTCCTGTTTCTTGCCGGCTACAACACTACGGTTTTTAACGCCTGTATTCAAGGTCTGTCCTACGTTGCGTGATAATCGTATAAGCGACAATCTCAACTGATAATTACAACTTTTTCAGCTTTAACTTTTCATCTAGGAAAATAATGACGTGAGATACTTCGCTACGCTCAGTATGACAGCATAATAATAAAGAGCACTAAAATCTAATAATTAGCCCCGATTGCAGTGGTTATCCTTTTTTGTGGGGTGGAAAATCAGTGCGAGAGGAAAAAAGATAGGAACGGAAAGCGGGACTTTCGTTGCCAAATGTGAAAACCTACCGCTTCAAAATAAAAAGAAATGTAATGTTGCAAAAAATAACAGACATTCTCTCAACTATACCAAACGTTTGAGAAGATTATTTTTTATATTTGAATAAAAATTGAATAACTATGTTAAATATTGCATTATTCGGTCCTCCGGGAGCAGGAAAAGGAACGCAGTCGAAATTATTAGTAAATAAATATAATCTTGCCTATATCTCTACTGGTAACATTCTTCGTAAAGAGGTAGAAAAAAACAGTGAGCTAGGACAGCAGGTCAAAGAAATCATCAAAAAAGGGGGATTAGTTTCAGATGAAATCATTGTACAAATCATCGAAGACGAACTTCGTACAAATACTGAAAAGGTGAATGGATTCTTATTTGATGGTTTCCCAAGGACTACTGTGCAAGCCTATATCTTGGAAGGTTTACTTTTGAAGATGAATACTGAGCTCCATTGTATGCTAAGTTTAGAGGTGCCAAAGGAAAACCTCATAAAACGTATGACAGCGCGCGCCGAAAAAGAAAATAGACCAGACGATACCCAAGAGGTTATAAAATATCGTCTTGAAGAATATGAAAATAAAACCAAACCCGTTATAAATTTTTATAAGGAAAAAGGCAATTATAGGGCGGTGAATGGTGTAGGTTCGTTAGAAGATGTTCACAATAGTCTGGTTTCTCATATTGACAAAGTTTTACAAAAAATCTGGTTCAACGTTGTTCTTTTAGGACCTCCAGGTTCAGGAAAAGGTACTCAAGGGCACAAATTAGCTGAAGAATTTAACCTTACCTACATCTCAACGGGATCTTTGTTGCGTAAAGAGATAGCCAAAGGAACAGAGATGGGTAAAAGTGCCGAAACATATATTACCAAAGGAGATATTGTACCAGATGAAATTGCAATAAAAATCATAGAACGCGAAATCAATAAGCATCCAGAATCAAGAGGCTTCATCTTCAAAGGCTTTCCGCGTACTATTGTTCAGGCATATATTTTAGATGGATTGCTCCGCAAGCGTAATAGTTCATTATCATTAGTTATAGATTTGAATGTACCTACATTAGAATCATTCAGAAGACTTACCAATAGAGGAAAGTCTGGTCAAGGTCGCGTGTACGACATTGATACTGATACGATTATAAGACGTTTAGAAAATTACGAAAAACGAAGTCAAAAAGTCTATGGATACTATGGTAAAAAGCATCATGTAGTCAAAGTTGACGGTATTGGTAGTGAAGATGAAATTTACAAACGACTTTGTGAGACCATAAAGCAAGCTTTGAAGAGGGCACGCTAATGAAAACATGGCAGTATGTCACATTGTATTCAATGTTCTACCTCTCTTTCTTCATCTTGATTTCTCACCAAATTGTTGAAGCAGGCAGTAAGGATAAATTATGTGATGATACCGAGCTAATTCCATCCAATGATGTAGGCTTGCTACTAGGGACAAGTAAGTATGTAAGAAAAGGTCGTATCAATTTATACTACAAATATCGCATAGAGGCTACAGTAGCCTTATTTAGAGATGGCAAAATTCAGTATGTACTGGTGAGTGGTGATAATAGTACACAATCATATAATGAGCCCACAACCATGCAAAAAGATCTGATAAAAGCAGGAATTCCTCCTGAGAAAATTTATCTAGATTATGCAGGTTTTCGCACCTTTGATTCAGTTGTACGAAGCAAAGTGGTTTTTGGACAGGATAATATTACCATTATCTCCCAGCCATTTCACAATAAAAGAGCTTTATTTATCGCTCAACATAAAGGTATAAATGCTATAGCTTTTAACGCTAGAAGTGTAAATCCTCACTACGGATTTAAAACTAACTTACGAGAAATATTCGCTCGTTGTAAAATGGTTTTAGATTTAATTTTTGGAAATCAGCCTAAATTCTTGGGTGAAAAAATAGTCATAGAGTAGGTTTTTTAAGGAACGAATCGGATTGTTCCTTTTGACAAAATTTCTTTATTGCCACATATACCCTCAAACTAATCATACGAGTATAAAGCAAACCGCCTTAATCTACTAAAAGAATAAGGCGGTTTATTTTTTTGTATGCTTTTTATTGACTATCCTCCGAAGTCATCATAATCGATATTCTCTTCAGGCACACCTAAATCGTACAACATTTTTTCAACAGCTGCATTCATCATAGGTGGTCCACACATATAGTAGTTAATCTCTTCTGGTTCCTCATGTTGTTTCAAATAATTCTCCTCAATTACTTGGTGAACAAAACCAGCCTTGTAGTCAATTCCCAAATCATCAGCAACAGGATCAGGGCGGTCTAGAGCCAAATGGAATTCAAAGTTCGGGAATTTCTCTTCTATTTCTCTGAATTGCTCATAATAAAATACCTCTTTCCAAGAACGAGCACCATACCAGAAAGTTACTTTTCTATCAGTGTCTTTTACTGTTTGGAATATGTGGAATAAATGTGAACGCATGGGTGCCATACCTGCACCACCTCCGATAAACATTCTTTCATGATCAGTATCTTTCAAGAAGAACTCACCAAATGGACCAGAAATAGTTACCTTATCACCTGGTTTGCGTGAGAAGATATACGAAGAACAAACACCTGGATTTACATCAACAAATCCGCCTTTTTCTCTATCAATTGGTGGTGTTGCAATACGGATATTCAACATGATGATATTTCCCTCCGCAGGATGGTTAGCCATCGAATAAGCACGATAAGTTGGTTCTGGATTGTGCATCTTCAAATCAAACATTCCAAATTTCTCCCAATCTTCACGATATTCCTCGTCCACATCAATGTCTTTGAAATCGACATCTATCTTTGGTACATCAATTTGGATGTAGCCACCAGAACGGAAATCGAGATTCTCTCCTTCTGGTAATTTCACTACAAATTCTTTGATGAAAGTAGCCACGTTGTTATTAGAAACCACTTCGCACTCCCACTTCTTAATACCAAGAATTTCTTGTGGAATCTCTAACTCAATATTATCTTTTACTTTCACCTGACAAGCAAGACGCCAATCATTCATTTGTTCTTTACGTGAGAAAAATCCTGTTTCAGTAGGCAATATTGCTCCTGCCCCAGAATGCACTTGACAACGGCACATACCACAAGTACCACCTCCACCACATGCAGAAGGCAAAAATATTTTGTTGTCTCCTAATGTCGAAAGCAAAGTAGATCCTGCCTGTGCTGGGATTTCTTTTTCTTCATTAATGGTTACAGTCATCTTACCTTGCGGCATCAGTTTTGCCTTAGCTATTAACAGAATAGCTACTAAAAGTAAAGTAAGCGCAAGAAATACAACAATACTTGCAATCAATGTATTGGTATCAAAAACTAATAATATCATAACTTTTTCTTTCTTTTCCTATTTTATAAACTAACACCTGCAAAACTCATGAAGGCTATCCCCATCAAACCTGTGATGATAAATGTAATTCCTAAGCCTCGTAATGGAGCAGGTACATTAGAATATTTGATTTTCTCACGAATGGCAGCAATCCCTACAATAGCTAAAAACCAGCCAATACCAGAACCAACTCCGAATACTGTAGCTTCTCCTATATTAGCATAATCACGCTGTTGCATAAATAATGATGCCCCTAATATTGCACAGTTTACAGCAATCAATGGCAAGAAGATTCCCAACTGTGCATATAAAGTGGGTGCAAATTTCTCAACGATCATCTCAACTAACTGAACCATTGATGCGATCACAGCAATAAAGATAATAAAGCTCAAGAAACTCAAATCTACATTGGCATAATCAGCTCCCATCCACTCTAAAGCTCCTGGCTTTAAAACAAATTCATTCAACAAATAGTTAACCGGTACTGTTATCGCTAATACAAATATTACAGCAGCTCCTAGACCTGCCGATGTTTTTACTGTTTTTGATACAGCTAAGTAAGAACACATTCCGAAGAAATAGGCAAACACCATATTTTCAACGAAAATAGACTTAACAAAAATGCTCAATAAATTTTCTAACATATCCATATCTATTCCTCCTATTCTTCAATTAATTCTTTATCCTTAGTACGCTGTACCCAAATAATAATTCCTACAATGAAAAGAGCCATTGGAGGTAATATCATCAAACCATTATCCATATATCCTGCTTCGTAGAATGATTCTGGTATTAATTTGTAGCCCCATAGACTGCCAGAGCCAAAAAACTCTCGCACAATAGCCACTACAATTAGAATCCAACCATATCCGAGTGCATTACCGATACCGTCTAAGAAAGCAGGTCCAGGTTTATTACCTAAAGCAAATGCCTCCAAACGCCCCATAATAATACAGTTAGTAATAATCAAACCTACGAAAACTGATAATTGCTTACTCACATCATAAACATAAGCTTTAAGGACTTGGTCAACCAAAATAACTAAAGATGCTACGACTACCAGCTGAACAATGATTCTTATTCGACTTGGTATCGTATTTCGTAATAGCGAAACAATCACGTTAGCAAATGCTAATACTGCCATTACTGAAAGTGTCATTACAAAAGCTGGCTTCACTTTAGAAGTTACAGCTAATGCAGAACAAATACCCAATACCTGTAATGTGATAGGATTTTGCCTACCCAGTGGATTGGTTATTAATTTCATATTATTTGCAGAAAATATACTCATAGTTATTCTGTTTTTTCACTTTTTAAAAATTGCTCATAGTCGCCAAGACACTTACGCAAAGTTTCTGTAAGACCTCTTGAAGTCACAGTACCCCCAGATACAGCATCAACACCATGTTTGTTAGAAGCATCAGCTCCACCTTTTACAAGAGTAATTGACTGGAAGTTCCCATTTTCATCAAAGATTTCTTTTCCTTTGAATTGTTCTTGAAACCACTCGGTGGCTATCTCAGCACCTAGACCTGGTGTTTCACTTGCATGATCGAATGTAGCACCGTAAATCGTGCTTTTATTTTCATCAATAGCAAGGAATCCCCAAATAGGTCCCCACATACCAGCACCGTAAATCGGTACTACATATTTTTTTCCTTCTTCTTTACCATGGAACACATAAACCGGTAACTTTCGCTCATTAGGTTGTACTTTTATTTCATTACTCATATTTACTTTAAAAGCATCAATGCCTGTGATTGGTTCACCTTGGTTATTAACTACAAAAGTTTCGCTAAAGTATTCATCATAAAGCTTTCTTGCTTCATCTCGGGTTGTCTCTACGTTTGCAGCTTTCAAGATACTTTGCATCTTTTCAGCTTCTACATTGGCATTTTGTCTGTCTTTTAATAATAGAGATACTCCCGCTAATACGCCTGCTACCAAAATGACCATGATAGAAGCGTAGAGTATCGAATATATATTACTGTTTCTGTTCATTATCAATTCAGTTTTAAGCTATTGCATTAGTTGCTTTAGCACGTTTCAATCTTCTTTTAATATTTCCTTGGATTATATAATGATCAATCAATGGTGCAAATGTGTTCATCATCAATATAGAGAGCATCATTGATTCAGGGAAACCACCGTTAACTACGCGAATTAGTATTGCAAACATTCCAATAAGGAATCCATAAATATACTTCCCTTTTCGTGTTTGGGCTGCAGTAACCGGGTCGGTTGCCATGAATACCGTACCAAAAGCAAAGCCACCCATAATTAAGTGTTGCCAATAAGGTATTTCAGTCATATAAGCATTACCTCCGAAGAAATTAAAAATTAATCCCATAACTACTGCACCAACCACTGTAGATAACATAATTCTCCAGCTACCTACACCAGTAAATAAGAGTATTGCAGCACCAATCAAGATGGCAATCACAGATGTTTCTCCGATAGAACCGGGTATAAAACCTGTAAACATTTCCCATGATGATGCCATATTGCCTAATATGCTTCCCGTTTCATTAGGAGCTGCATTAACCAATGTTGCTGCATCGGCTAGAGGTGTAGCTCCAGAATAGGCATCAGCTTTATCTGCTATCCACACTTCGCTACCTGACATTTCCTTAGGGTAAGCAAAGAAAAAAAATGCTCTTGCTACTAAAGCTGGATTCCAAATATTCATCCCAGTTCCACCAAATACCTCTTTACCAATAACTACTGCAAATGCTACTGAGATAGCTACCATCCAAAGCGGTGCTTCAACTGGCATGATTAAAGGAATCAACATTCCGGAAACTAAATATCCTTCGTTAACTTCGTGCCCTCTCATCTGTGCAAAAGCAAACTCGATACCTAAGCCTACCACATAAGATACTACTATAATAGGTAGCACTTTCCACAATCCAAAAAGAAAGATGTCAAAGAATTCTTGGTTTGCTAATTCTCCAATAGATTTGAAGTGTTGGTATCCAACGTTGTACATACCAAATAACAAAGCAGGTATTAACGCAATAACTACCACTGACATTGTTCTCTTCAAATCGATAGCATCACGAATTTGAGTTCCTCGCTTTGGAGCCGTCTCATCTGGCACAAAAAGGAATGTATCAAATGCTCTAAAAGTTGAGCCTAGCATGGAAAGCTTTCCACCTTTCTCGAATGCAGGCTTTTGCTTATCTAAAAATTTTCTTAGTCCTTTCATATCCAAACTATTAACTCAATTCTGTTTTCAAATAATTTAATCCCTCTCTCACAATACGCTGTGATTCTATCTTAGAGGTACATACAAACTCACACAAGGCAAAATCTTCAGGTGCTACTTCATAGATACCAAGTTGCTCCATCTTATCTATATCTTTTGCAAGAATAGCCTTTAATAATTGCACCGGTAATATATCCATTGGGAATACTTTGTCATACTCATCTGTCATTACAAACGCTCTCTCCTCACCATGCAAGTTCGATGAAAGTTCATATTTTTTATTCATATTCAACCATGAGAAGAAGGTTCTAGAGACTGACATCTTACCAAAACCTGGTTTTGCCCAACCTAAGAATTCATACTCATCACCTTCTGGAATGACTGTAATCTGACTAGAATAGAAACCTAAATATCCTGTTTCTTCAATCTTAGTTCCAGTAAGAACATTACCAGAAATAATACGAATGGTATTATCATCCTTCAAATTTCCACACAATACTTCCTTAACTGCAAAGCCTTTAGGTAGCTCCACATATAGTGGGTTAATTATTTCAGAACCACAGACAGCTGTTAATATGCGAGCGTCATACTTTTTTTCTTCAAATAATCTTCCAAGGATAATGATATCTTGAGGTGCTATTGTCCAAACTACTTCATCCTTATTTATTGGATTCAATTTATTAATTTGTGTTCCAACATTACTTGCTGGATGAGGACCCCTAAAGATACTAACTTTAGCTTCTTTGCTTCCTTCATAAATTTTTCGACTAGAAGTAGGTCCTACATTTAGGTACAGTGGAGCAAATTTGCTCAAAATACGCAAACCTGCATGAAATGCATCTAAATTTCTATTGATTACAAAATCATAGTCAACAGCTAATGGAGCTGTATCAAAAGCAGATACAAAAACAGCCTTTGGCTTAGTATGTGGATCCGCTACGATGTCATAAGGTCTTTGTTTGATAGCAGGAAAGATCCCTGCTTCTAACATCACTTTTTTGATTTCATCAATAGATGCATTTTCATTAGCATCAAATGTTTCGTATTCTATTGCACCCTCATTTTTAGATACAACAACTTCCAAAATACGTCTCCTCTCTCCCCTTCTTACTTCTTTGACAACACCACTTACAGGAGAAACGTATTTCACCTCGGGGTGGTATTTGTCATAAAACAAAGGTGTTCCTGCCTTGACAGTATCTCCTTCTCTCACTGTAAGTTTAGGAGTCAAACCTGCAAAATCTGTAGGTTTTAAAGCATATTCATTAGGATTAGCGTGCTCTTGTTTAATTATAGATTCTGCTTTTCCCTTTAGCTTTATGTCAAGACCTTGCTTAATTCTATAAACTTTGGCCATGCTTAAGATTTATGTTATTTTGAAAAACTGCCACAAATATAGTAGCATTTTGATTATTTTTGTAGTAAAAGCATGAAAACTTTCAGCTAAATGATTATGAAACATTACTTACTTCTTTTATTTATAATTATTCTAAATACCAGTATTCTAAATGGACAAGTTTTAGATGATAAATTGTATAAAGAAGATATCAGAAGTATACAATTTTCTCCACAAGGATATGATTTAGGCTATCCGATACTCCATTCTGAAAACAGTTCATCGTTACAGCTTACTTTTGACCTTATGGGTGATTCGCAACCAGCACTTGCCTACCGTCTCATTCATTGTGACGTGAATTGGGAAAAATCTAAAATACAGAGCAATGACTATTTAGTGAATAGTTTTAATGAATTTTATATTGAGAATTATGAACTCTCTTTGGCTTCTCAGCAACTGTATACGCACTACACCGCTATTATCGAGAAAGAACAGCTGAAACTGTCTGGAAATTATATCATTCAAATATTCCCTGAGGACAATCCTGAAATACCGTGGCTTCAGCTCCGATTTGTATATGCTGAGTCTCTAGTCGATATTAAAGGAGCTATTGAAAAAGCAACCAATAACTTGATGCATAATACGCATCAGCGTATAAAATTTGAAGTTGAATATGATAAAACAACATTTCCATATCCTAGAACGAATGTAACAGCCCTCATCTTGCAAAACTATCGTTGGGAAAGCCAGCAAACATTCAAGCCTCTTTTTATTCAAAACAACAAACTCAAATTTAATTATATTGATAATCGCGGTCTTTTCAATGGAAATTATGAATTTCCTTTCTTCGACACATCCAATATTTTACAAACATCACATACCATCCGTACATTAGAACAAGATGATGAGGGAGTTACCCACTGCTATCTCTATCCAAACAAAACAGCTTCAAACAATTATTTCTATTCAAAAGATATGAATGGGAATTATGCAATACAAGCTGAAAATACCTACGAGACTAACATTGAGGCCGATTATGTTTGGGTGCATTTTACACTGATTAGTGAAGAGTTACCAAATAAAGCATATGTAGTCGGTCGTTTTAATCAATGGAAAGCAGATGAGACAAGTGAATTAATTTATGATGGAGAGCTAAGGCTTTACCATGTGGGGTTATTCCTTAAACAAGGGGTTTATAATTATACATTCGTGACAAAAGACAGTACTGGTAAACAAATAAATCTATTAGGAAACTACAGTGAAACAGAAAATGATTATTATATATTTATCTATTATAAAGATGAACGCCTGCAAACAGATAAACTCATCGGTTGGAAGCGGTTAAATAGTGAAAATGGTCTTTAACAACAACAGAAAAATTACTTTTTTATATCTTTAAGTAACTGTGTAGCACAGCGTTTTGAGACTCCAGGTTTGCCCATTTTCTCGTGTAAAATCTTATAATCTTCTAAAATCTTAATCCGTTCTTTTCCTTCTAAAACTTTACGTAATTCTTTAATAAGATTTTCTGTAGTGAAGTAGGTAATAATCAGCTCTTTTACTGCCTCTTTTTGCAGGATTAAATTAACTAAAGAAATATAATCAGTCTGAATGAGCCATTTCCCAAATGCATAGGCTATTTTTCCTCCTTTAGCATTATAACAGACGACTTGGGGCACATTTAATAATGCAGTTTCCAGTGTTGCTGTTCCTGAAGCAACTAAGGCTCCTTTACTTTGTGATAATAAACGATATGTAACATCTCGAACAATCTTGACTTGATAACTTTTAACGTATTTCTCATAAAAGTCATCAGTTAGTCCCGGTGCTCCTGCCAAAATAAATTGGTAGTTCGTAAATGACTTTGAAGCCTGTAACATTTTGGGTAACATTGCATCTATTTCTTGCTTGCGACTACCCGGTAACAGCGCAATAATTTCACGTTTATCTAAGCCAAAGGTGTCTCTGAACTCTCCTTTTGTTTCATCTTTATTGGGTCTCGAAGCTATGGCATCAAGAAGTGGATTTCCTGCATAAAATGTTTTGATACCGTGTGAGCGAAAATAGTCTTCTTCGAAAGGAAGAATGCAATACAAATAATCCACATATCTTCTCAATTTTTTGATACGACTTTCTTTCCACGCCCAAACCTTTGGAGCGATATAATAACATACTTTTAAATTGTGTCGTTTAGCGAATTTAGCAATGCGTAAGTTAAATCCGGCATAGTCTACCAGAATTAAAACATCTGGTTCATATCTTAAAATATCCTCTTTACATTGCTTTATATTTCTAGCAATAGCTGGCAAATGCATAGCAACTGTCAAAAACCCCATATAGGCGGTATCCTTATAATGCTTAACTAGCTGGACACCTTCGGCTTGCATTAAATCTCCACCCCAACCTCTAAAAGTAGCGTTAGCATCTTTTTCGTTCAGCGCTTTCACTAAATTTGAAGCATGCAGATCACCTGAGGCTTCTCCGGCTATGATATAATATTTCATTATTCCTTAAAAGTATTTAATACTAATCACTAAAAAAGCATAGATGAATGTTGCTAGCAAAACACCTTTGCAAAACTTATCCCAACGAAGTCTGTACATTAAGTAAAAAACCAAAAGGTTAGCCAAAAACACACAAAGTGCTATTATTTTTGAAGTTAGCTCTAAAGTTTGGATTTGTGAAAGAATAGTTTGCAAACTATAAGTACCCATATACTTCACAATATATACGATAAAAAACACAAGCGTAGGTGCAAAAACACCGGCGAGTAGTCCTAAAAACATCTTATCGTATTTAGCCTTCATTCTCATAGTTTTTATTCAATTCCTCTAAATATGCATAATCTGTTAAATCACAGCGAGTAGGAACTATAGAAACATAACCATTATCTAAAGCCCAAATATCAGTATCAGTTGATTCTGGCTCAGTATTTAAATATTTTCCTGTAAGCCAAAAATATTCTTGACCTCTAGGGTCTATATTCTCAATAAATTCTTTATGCCAAATTCCTCTTGACTGACGACAAACTTTAATACCGGAGATATCATTTTCCGGTAAATTTACATTCAAACAAACTCCTTCAGGCAAGCTATTCTCTACAACTTCTTCAATAATCTTTTTTATGTAGGGAATTCCTTCTGTGAAATCAGCTTCCCAGCTATGGGTGGTAATTGAAAAACCGATAGCAGGAATGCCAACTATAGCACCTTCTAAAGCAGCACCCATAGTCCCGGAATAGATGACATTCAACGAAGCATTGGAGCCATGATTAATCCCAGATAAAATTAAATCTGGTTTTTGTCCTAATATTTTATTTAATCCAACCTTAATACAATCAGCAGGTTTACCATTGGTTTTATACAATTTATAGCCCGGTCTACTATCTTTTAATATAACTCTCAAAGGAACAGTTACCGTAAGTGCACTTGACTGTCCTGACTGCGGACCATCAGGGGCAATCACTACGACATCTCCAAATTCTTGTGCTATCTCAGCTAAAAGTGTAATACCCGGCGCTGTGTACCCATCATCATTCGTAATTAATATCAAAGGTTTCTTCATACTTTTATCTTTTGAGAGACCAAAGATAACAAGATTTAGCGCATCGGGAGGAAATACTACATTAAGAATAGTTTAAAAACGAAGGAAAAGAGTTTCTTTAATTAGCACTCTCGTCCTTAAATTATGCTATATCTTTCTACAAAATATATTTATGATTGCATGAACAATAACTACTCCTTTTCTTTATAATCACTGTAGAGATAACGTTTTATACTTTGCTTAGGTGTCTTTTTAAACTCTTCATTCACTCTTTCCATCTTGTAGATTTGCTTATATGACGGTAACGTCTTATTTAACTTTTTACGTTTATCCTCTAACTTTTCAAACATCTTCATTTCATCCCATCCTTTTACTTTGCAATATTCTTCATCTAAATAAACCAAGGCTATCATGCGGTGTTTGCTATCGGTCACGACCACGTTTTCCACAATCATCGGAATGTTATTGATTTCTGCTTCTATTTCTTCAGGATATATATTTTGTCCAGATGGACCTAAAATCATATTCTTGCTACGTCCTCTTATGTAAAGGAAACCATCCTCATCAATCTCTCCAAGATCACCAGTACGTAGCCATTTACCGTCTTCTAAAACGCTTTCTCTTTCTTCAGGTTTTTTGTAATATCCCAACATAACATTATCTCCCCTTGTTAATATTTCGCCTACCCCCTTTTCTCTTCCTTTCTCTTCATCCAATTTTAACTCCATGCGATCAACTACTTGACCACAGGATTGAGATTTAAATTGTTTCCAAGGACTATAGCTGATTAATGGCGCACATTCTGTAAGTCCATACCCCACAGTGAACGGGAATTTTATTTTCTTCAATAATTCTTCGACTTCAGGGTTTAGTGCAGCGCCTCCAACAACAACTTCTTTGAAGTTTCCTCCAAAAACATCAGAAAGTTTTTGATTGATTTTCTTATAAATAATTTTATTAATTAATGGAATACTTAACAAAAATTTCATTTTATTAGTCTCAAGCAACGGCTTCAAGTTCTTTTTGTAAATCTTTTCCAAAACAAGAGGAACCATAAAGATAAGACTTGGTTTCACTTCTTTATAAGCTTGCACTAAAAGGCTTGGAGACGGTATTTTCTCAAGATAATAAACATGTATTCCTCTACAAAATGGCCATAAAAATTCAAAAGCACATCCAAAAGCATGGGCGAGCGGTAATAGAGAGACCAATTTTTCACCTTTATCTAAAGGCATTCGATCAAATGCATATTCAACATTAGAATGCAGATTTTGTGCTGTAAGCATTACTCCTTTAGAAAAACCACTTGTTCCTGAAGTATACGAAATCACAGCTAGCTCTTTTTCTGGAAGTGGATTATAATGAATATCTTCTTTTGCAAAGCTGTTACTTAGGGTAAACTTTTTCGCCTCATCTCCCTGAAGAAGTGAAAAATCATTTACACTATAAACTCCTTTAAAATTCTCAATGGTAACTTCTCCAAGGTTTTCATACAATTTATCATTTGAAATTAGCAAGACTGAGTCAGAATGTTCTAATATATGCAAGACTTCCTCTTTGCTAAAATCAGGTAATATAGGCACCACTACGGCACCATAGGTCATAACTGCGAGATAAGAAGTTGCCCATTGTGAGGAGTTGCGCCCCAAAAGTGCAATTTTCTCTCCTTTTTCAATATTTAAAGATCGAAATAAATCGTGCAGTCCATTAATTGTAGTGGCTACATCCTTACCTTTAAAATCTTTTCCTTTATAATCAGAGAACATTGGCGAATCCCAACATTCTTTCATCGCTTTTTCAAATAAATTTACCAATCTGTTTTCCATTGTTGTAGTATTTGTTATAGTTGATTATTACCCTCTCAGTTTCAGATACTCAAAGGGTTAATAAATGTATTGAACGTAAAAATTGATTTTTAAAAATGAAATAGAGAATAGATTTCATGATTTTGAGGAAGACGGTCTCTTCCGTTCAAAAAATCAAGTTCTATCAAAAAATTTACATAGGTTTCTTGAACATTAAAGTTGTTAATTAAATCAATAGAAGCTGCAGCTGTACCTCCTGTAGCAAGTAGGTCGTCATGCAACAAAACTATATCCTCATTATTCAAAGCATCTTTATGAATTTGAATTTCATCGAAACCATATTCTAAAGTATATTTCTCAGAAAATACACCATAAGGTAATTTCCCCGGCTTACGTATTGGAACAAATCCAGCATCAAGCTTATAGGCAAAAAGTCCTCCTAAGATAAAACCTCTACTTTCTAAGCCAACTACTTTAGTAATTCCTTTGTCTTTATAATAATCATAAATGTGATCAGCTACTGTAGCTAGGTGTTTGTGTTCTTTTAGAAGTGTCGTAATATCTTTAAACACAATTCCTTTTTTAGGAAAGTCTAGCACATCTCGGATAGATTGCTTAGCTGATTCCATATTTTCATTCATATTTCCTATTTTCTATCATATTTTGCTACTGAAATACAGTAGGCAAAAAAACTTAATGGTTTATTCGTATTTTCAAAGATAAAAAAACAAATATTATCTACAATAAATGTGAACAAAATACTATTATATTGCTATTTTTCTTATTTTAGACAAACTAAACTTATTTTTTGCTCTTATGCTTTATGCTATTGCACTTTCCCAACTAAAAGGCGTTGGTTTATCTACGGCTAAAAAACTCTTAGAACTTACTGAAGGAGATGCAAAGGCACTCTTTATTACTGATGTAAAGGAGTTCAATTTATCGAATGTACATTTTAAGAAAATATTAAGCAGAAAATCCAAAGACGAAGCTCTGTATTTAGCAGAGCAGGAACTCAATTTTATTCACAAGAATGATATTACTCCACTTTATTTTAAAAATAAAGATTACCCTTCTCGATTGATAGAATGCAAAGGGGCACCGATTATTCTATATCAAAAGGGGAAAACAAATCTCAATCCACTGCGAGCAATTAGTATCGTAGGTACTCGACAGCCTTCGCAACAAGGAATAGATACCACTAAAATGCTGGTAAAAGAAATTGCTCGTTCCTTCCCAGATACACTTATTGTTAGCGGTCTTGCTTACGGTATCGACATTACTGCTCATAAAGCTGCTCTTTTTCATCATTTACCCACAGTAGCTGTATTAGGACATGGGATGCAGATGCTTTATCCAGCAATACATCGAAGTATCGCTAAACGTATCATTAATGAGCAAGGAGCACTAGTGACTCAATATAGCAGTAAAACTAAAGTAGTTCCCCAGAATTTTATAGAACGAAATACCATTGTTGCGACCATTGCTGACGCAACACTTGTGGTAGAATCTAAAGAAAAAGGCGGTGCTATGGCAACTGCATATCTTGCAAATTCATACAACCGTGATGTATTAACAGTTCCGGGAAGCATTTATAGTGAAAATTCAAAAGGCTGCAATGCGCTTATAAAAAAACAAATCGCTGCATTGATAGAAAATGTTGACGATATAGCTTATGCACTTGGCTGGGAGGCAAAAGGAAAGCCAATCCAACAAAATTTATTATTTGACCTCTCTATTGTAGAACAAAAAATCACTTCACTCTTGCAACAGAAGGGAAAAATGAGCTTAGATGCCATTTGTTCCGAACTTCAGACTTCTACAAGTGAGTTACTTCCTGTCATTACTCAACTAGAATTTAAGGATTTAATACTGGCACATCCGGGGAAATTCTATAGTTTAAAAAAGTAGATTTTATGAGTTTTATTTCATTTTTAATTAGAAACTTATCAGACAAACTAAAAACTGCTAAAGAACATACAAATAAGCACATATAACCAACTGAATATCAGCTCACTTTAACGTTTGCATATTTTTAATAAAACATTTGCAAATTATAGAAAAATCAGTACTTTTGTTCCTACATAAAGTTAAATCATTTATTTAATATATTTAAAAGAATTTAAGAGATGAGTAAGCAAATCGATCAATTCATGGAGAGCCTTAAGAGTAGAACTCCAGGCGAAAGTGAATTTCATCAAGCAGTAGAAGAGGTAGTAGAAACTATTTGGGATGTGTATCAAGCTAATCCTAAATACAAAGAGGCTAAAATACTTGAGAAAATGGTAGAGCCTGAGCGAGTATTTATGTTTAGAGTACCTTGGACAGATGATAATGGCGAAGTACATATCAACAGAGGTTATCGTGTACAGTTTAACAGTGCAATAGGACCATACAAGGGAGGTCTTCGTTTCCATCCAACTGTATCTTTGAGTGCTTTAAAATTCTTAGGTTTCGAACAAACGTTCAAAAATGCACTTACTACACTTCCTATGGGGGGCGGTAAAGGTGGTTCTGACTTCAACACAAAAGGAAGATCAGACAATGAAATCATGCGTTTTTGCCAAAGCTTCATGACTGAGCTAAGCAAATATATCGGACCTAATACTGACGTACCTGCTGGTGATATCGGTGTAGGCGGACGTGAAATCGGTTACCTATTTGGTCAATATAAGCGTATTCGCGATGAGTTCACTGGTGTTCTTACTGGAAAAGGAAGAGAATTCGGTGGATCAATCTTACGCCCTGAGGCAACAGGATATGGTGCAGTTTACTTTGCTCAACACATGTTGCATGAGCAAGGAGATTCTATAAAAGATAAAAAAGTAGCTGTTTCTGGTTTTGGTAACGTAAGCTGGGGTGCTGTTTCAAAATTAACAGAACTTGGTGCTAAAGTAGTTACTATTTCAGGTCCTGATGGATATGTTTACGATGAGAATGGTATCAATACTCCTGAAAAAATCGAATATATGTTAGAATTGAGAGCTTCTAACAATGATGTTGTTGAACCCTATGCTGAAAAATTTGGTGCTAAATTCTTCGCGGGCAAGAAACCTTGGGAGTGCAAAGTTGATATGGCTTTCCCATGTGCTATCCAAAACGAATTGAATATTGATGATGCTAAGCAATTGGTAGAAAACGGCTGTAAATTTGTAGTTGAAACTTCAAATATGGGTTGTACTGCAGACGCGGTTAACTACTTAGTTGAGAATTGCACATTCGCTCCAGGTAAAGCAGCTAATGCTGGTGGTGTTGCTGTTTCTGGATTAGAAATGGCTCAAAACTCTATGCGTTACGGATGGACTGCTGAAGAAGTTGACGAGAAATTACATAGAATTATGAAAGATATCCACGATACTTGCGTTGAGTATGGGAAAGATGGTAATAAAGTAAACTATGTGAAAGGAGCCAACGTTGGTGGATTTATCAAAGTTGCTGAAGCTATGCTAGCTCAAGGACACGTATAATCACCCGATAGATTTAATCATATAATTAAAGGAGGAACTATCTATTTTAGGTAGTTCCTTTTTTTAGGAGCAATTGTAAGAATCTAACAGACATGTTTATTAAGAGAAATTTATTGATTATACACTAATCATCTTTCCACACAAACGCTTTTGCAACAAAAAAAGGATGTCTCGTTGAATAGACATCCTTAAATTTACAGTTTAGCTGTTTAGTTATGTTATTCTTCTGGCTCTACAATCAATAGAACATCATTTTTCGCAACAGAATCACCAGAGTCTAGTTTTATTTCTCCAACAATACCGCTCACTTTAGTTTCGATATTATTCATCATCTTCATCGCTTCAACTACTACTACTACATCTCCTGCATTAACTTTATCTCCTTCTTTAACCTTATATTCCACAATCATTCCTGGAATTGGGGCTAGAATACTGCCTTTGCCTGCACCACTATCCTCTTGTTTTTCTTTTTTCTTACGCTTTCTTGGCATCGCTGTTGAGCTCATGCTAGCGCCACCCATCAAAGAGGTTGGTACTGACACTGTGAATTTTTCACCATCTACAAAGACTTCCATTTCTTCCATGCTTTCATCTCCGCCTTTTTTACTCGTCAATTCACCTGAAAGTGCTTTTTCAATTAATTCTTTCTCTTTCTTTACATCCTCCATTGTTTTAGGTTTCACTTCTTCTGGAATTGGTTCTAAACCATATTTCCATTTTAAGAAGCGCTTTCCTGTAACTGGATATAGCGCGAAAAGCACTTGATCATCAATATCTTTAGCAAGATCACCAACTTTTTCTTTAACTTGATCCATTTCTGGTTCTAAAATACTGCCTGGGCGAACAGTAATAGGCTCCTCGCCTCTTGGGTATCCTTTCAGCGCTTTTGCCCTTACTTCAGGATTTATAGGCTCGGTAGTTTCTCCATATAAACCATAACACAAATCTTTCACTTCCTGTGTTATTTTAGCATATTCACCTTCATAACTATCAAATAAAACATTATTAACTGTCTGAACTCCAACAATTTGAGAAGTAGGTGTAACCAAAGGTATATTACCTAAATCTTTTCTAACCTTAGGTAATAATTTGAATACTTCATCAATTCTGTCTAGAGCATCCATGGCTTTCATTTGATTTACCAAATTAGAAATCATACCACCTGGAGTTTGATGCAGGATTACATTGATATCAGTAATACCATACTTAGGATTATTATCTAAATGTCTATATTTTGGAATAATCTCTTCTTCCATTTTATCAGAGATATCGGTTATTTTCTTAATATCTAAACCTGAGTCTCTGTTAGTTCCAAGCAAAGACATAATCAACGGCTCACATGCAGGATGAGATGTACGATAAGCATAAGGTCCTATACATGTATCTACAATATCTACTCCTGCTTCTATTGCTTTAAAAATAGCTAAGTCTGCCATTCCTGAAGTAAAGTGAGTATGCAGATTTATAGGTGTGTCTGTGATTTTTTTAATTTCACGAATAAGATTATAAATATCATAAGGTGAAATAAGTCCAGCCATATCTTTTATACAGATAGAATCAACACCAAAGTCTTCTAGTTCTCGTACCTTATTCAAATAGTAATCCATATTGTACACTTCGCCACCTAAGCGAGGCTCCGTAAGTGTATAACAAACTACACCTTGGAAGTGCTTTTTATTGTCTTTTATAACTTGAGCTGCTGTTTCAAAGTTTCTAAAATCATTCAGCGCATCAAAACAACGGAAAATATCCATTCCATTATCAATAGAACGTTGAACAAATGCTTTCACTACATCATCTGAATAATTTCTATAGCCAACTACATTCTGCCCACGAAGTAACATAAAGAATGGTGTTTTAGGCATATATTTCTTAAGGGTTCTTATCCTCTCCCAAGGATCTTCTCCTAAAAACCTGTGCATCGTATCAAACGTAGCTCCTCCCCATGTCTCTACGGCATGGAAACCTACTTCGTCTATCATCTCTGCAACAGGGATCATATCCTCCGTACGACCACGCGTAGCAAATAAAGACTGATGACCATCTCTGAAACTTAGGTCTTGAATTTTAATCGGGTTGGCAGCTTTTGGTCTGTCTGCCTCGTATTTTACTTGTGTCATTTCTAAGACACCGTGCTTATCGTATTTCACTTTTTCTGATTTTATAGTTTTACTTAATTTTTTAATGCAGGTTACCAATTATAGGTACCAAAGCCTCTACCATATAAATGTGGAGCATTTCGAGCTTGTGTAGCTCTGTACAATCCCATTAATCTCCATCTACTATCTTCCTCGACCTGATTGTTCTTTTGTTGAAGAGCAATCATCGTTGCGACAGCAATAGCAGCGGCTTTTCTTTTCTTCTCTTGTAATGTCATATAATTTTCTTTTTATAATGGAATATTACCATGCTTCTTAGCAGGAAGAAGTTCTGTTTTATTAGCCAATGCCTCTAAGCTTGAAATTAATCGTATTCTCGTTTCCGAAGGTAAAATTACATCATCTATATAACCTCTTTCGGCAGCAATATATGGCACGCTAAATGCTTTTTCATATTCATCTATTTTTTCTTGCGTTTTTGCTGCTTTATCCTCTGCCTCTGATATTTCTTTACGATAACTAGAAATAACTTCTACAGCACCTTTAGCACCCATTACTGCAATTTCTGCTGTTGGCCATGCGAATACCATGTCAGCACCCAAAGATTTAGCACTCATAGCCAAATAAGCACCTCCATAATCTTTACGACAAATCACTGTCATCTTTGGAACTGTTGCCTCAGAGTAGCTCCAGAGCAACTTAGCTCCATGACGAATAATACCGCCCCACTCTTGCTCAACTCCTGGTAAATATCCGGGTACATCAACAAAAGTGATAATAGGGATATTAAAGGCATCGCAGGTACGAATGAATCTACTTATCTTATCAGAAGCATCAATATCTAAAGTACCTGCAGAAATCATCGGTTGGTTACCAATAACCCCGACACTACGGTTGTTCAACCTTCCAAATCCTACAATTGCATTTTCTGCATAATGCTCATGCACTTCCATGAAATCCTCATCATCTAAAATCTCACGGATAATGTCTTTCATATCGTAAGGTACTTTAGGATCATCAGGAATGACCGTATCCAATTTCTCACACACTCTATCAGGAGAATCACCCATAGGAACCATAGGTGGACGTTCCATATTATTTGAAGGCAAATAGGTTAATAAGTCACGAATCTGTTCAATTGTGTCTTCATCATTATCACAAGCAAAGTGCGCATTACCACTCTTTGTATTGTGTACCATTGCACCACCTAGATCCTCAAAAGTTGTTTCCTCTCCCGTTACGGTTTTAATTACGTAAGGACTCGTGATAAACATGTGGCTGGTTTTCTTCACCATAAATACAAAGTCTGTCATAGCAGGAGAATATACTGCACCACCAGCACAAGGTCCCATTATCGCAGAAATCTGAGGTACTACACCTGAAGCGCGAGAATTTCTGAAAAATATATTCCCATATCCTCTAAGGGCATCTACTCCTTCTTCAACCCTAGCTCCACCGGAATCGTTAAGACCAACTAAAGGAGCTCCTGCTTTCATCGCAAGATCCATTACTTTACATATTTTTTTAGCATGCATTTCACCTAGCGAGCCTCCTCTTGAAGTAAAATCTTGAGAAAAAGCATAGACAGTGCGTCCGTTAATTAGCCCATGACCAACTATAACTCCATCAGAGTTTATATCTACTTTTTGCATTCCAAAATTTACTGAGCGGTGTTTTATAAAGGTATCTATTTCTTGAAAAGTTCCTTCATCAAAAAGCAAATCCAAACGCTCCCTCGCATTTAGTTTGCCTTTTTCTTTTTGCTTTGTGAGGCGCTGGTCTCCTCCCATCAGCTTGGCTTTTTCTCTTTTTTCTTTTAAAAGAGCAATTTTTTCAGCTACTTTCATATTGTTATTTTTATTTTAAGATTTTGATTATTATTCTGGTTTCTAACAAAACTAATGTTTTCATTTGTTTTTTTTTATTATTTAATTACATGTTCTACAACAGAAGCTCAAGATACAATTAAAGATATTTTCCATTTACATAGATGTCAAAATTCTAAAATGGTATCATTTGTTAAGTTCAAAAATTGTTTAAATAAATAATGTAAAAACCGTCCCCTCATGAGGAAAAAACACTAAATTGGACCACAATATACATATTTAAAAATTTATGAAAATTAATTCTGCTATTTTTTTTTAGTTGTGTTCCTATTTTTTTGTTTAAAAGGATATTCTCAAAGCAACAATGAGGTTCGTATCTTTTATGGTTTTGCTGATAATGACCTCATGCGCGCGTCATTAGACGGTGACGCAAGTTATGATAACGAAAATTGTTATGAATTAGGAGTAAAATATTTAAGAGAATTAAAACCACAGTTATCCTTAGAAACTGGTGTGACTCTTAGTAGCGGAACAGTAAAAATTACTTCTGCATACACAGGAACTTATCAACTCTTATCAGCCAAATATGAAGATTTTAAAATAATAGCCATCCCAGTGTACCTAAACTATACTTTTGGCAACTATTTCTTCTGCAATGGAGGGGCTTTCTTGCATTTCCAAAGCAAGGATCGTAGTTTCAATACGCAATCAGGAATTGGATTTGGTTTAGGGATAGGGGCAAAATACGAGATCAATAATTTCTCATTTTATATAAATCCCACTTTCAAAACACACACAGTAATTCCATTTCAAAATGAACAATATCTACAAAGATTGATTGGTGGCAGTATCCAGTTCGGTATTGGTTATACATTTTAGATGGACAATATAATTATTCCTAGGATAGATTATCTATTCAAATTTTAAGAAGAGGGGACAGTATCGCTTAATCAATTCTAGTTACTACGCATAGAAGAAATAATATTTACACAACAGCAAAGTGAAGACTATTCTCTCAACTTTTTTTTGTTTTTTTGTGTAAGAAATTTATACCGATGAACTTTATAGATACCCACGCACATATATATGTAGAAAATATGATAGAGGATAGTGACAATATCATCTATCGAGCAAAACAGGCAGGCATTAGTAAAATACTGATGCCAAATATAGATGTTGCATCAATTTCACCCATGCTCTCACTAACAAAAGAATTTCCCAACTATTGCTATCCAATGCTAGGGCTACATCCTTGCGACGTGAAAGATGATTATAAAACAGCACTAGACGCTATATTCTCCCAATTTTCTAGTGAATATATTGCTGTAGGTGAAATTGGACTAGATTTGTATTGGGATAAAACCACACTTAATCGGCAAATAGATGCCTTCCGATATCAAGCTGATGTTGCCATTGAAAAAGAACTCCCTATTTCAGTACATGTGCGTGATGCTTTTCCGCAAATGCTCGAACTATTGGAAGATTATAGAGGGAAAGGACTAAAAGGAGTTTTGCATTGCTTCACCGGCACATTTGAGCAAGCAACACAGGCGATTGACCTAGGCTTTTACTTAGGCGTGGGTGGCGTTTTAACATTTAAAAATTCTGGGGTTGATAAAACTTTAGCGAATATAGGGTTAGAACATCTTATACTAGAGACAGACAGTCCATACCTAGCACCTTCCCCATACAGAGGGAAACAGAATGAACCTTCTTACTTACCTCTAATAGCGAAACGATTGGCAGAAATACATCATATTAATATAGAGGAAGTGGCTAAACAAACAGCTCAAAATGCCAATCGCCTCTTTAAACTAAGCTAAAGATATGCAACGAAAAATTCTAATAATATATACAGGTGGAACTATTGGCATGATTCAAAATCAAGAAACCGGAAGTTTGCAGCCTTTCAATTTCGATAAAATTTGGGATGAATTTCCAGAATTAAAGCGTTTTGCACACCAACTCGATACTATAGCCTTTGAACCAGCTATAGATTCTTCTGATGTAACCGTGGAAGTTTGGGTAAAGCTTGCTAAAACGATAAAGACTAACTACAATCAATATGACGGCTTTGTTGTATTGCATGGAACCGACACGATGTCCTACTCTGCTTCTGCTCTGAGTTTTATGCTAGAGAATCTGCAAAAACCAATTATTTTCACTGGTTCGCAACTTCCTATAGGAATGCTACGTACCGATGGAAAAGAAAATTTCATTACTGCTATTGAAATTGCTGCAGCTTACAAAAATGAAAAAGCCATCGTTCCTGAAGTCGCTATATTATTCGAGGATAAACTCATGAGAGGCAATAGAACCACAAAACACAATTCTGAAGATTTTGATGCCTTTCATTCCTACAACTATCGAGAACTTGCTAATATAGGTATTCATATTAAATATAATCATCATCGTATTAATGAACCAAGTTCGGGGCATTTCGGTATTAATACAAAGATGGATACAAACGTTTGTATTTTAAAACTATTCCCATCTATTGGCAAGGAAATAGTCCAAAGCATCATTTCTATTCCTAATTTAAAAGGAATAATCTTAGAGACTTATGGCGCAGGCAATGCCATGACAGATTCTTGGTTTTTAGAAATGCTGAGACAAGCAATAAATAGAGGCATTCATATTATCAATATTTCCCAATGTAAAGCGGGTAGTGTGAATATGAATATTTATGAAGCAGGAAGAGGACTAGCAGAGGCGGGTGTAATCGATGGCGGCGACATGACTACAGAGGCTGCCTTAACAAAATTGATGCACCTTTTAGGGCAAAATTTATCTTCTGAAATGTTAAGAAAACGTTGTCAAACAAGTTTAAAAGGAGAAATATCATAATATTTCTTTACATGTTTTGTTTTTTTTTCGTATTTTGGTCGTCGATTATCAATTGAAACAAATAAAAAGTGTTTAATACTAAATTTTAATAAATTATTTTAAGTTATGAAAAAATTAATTGCATTAGTAGCATTAATCATGATGCTTACAATTGGAGCTGCTAACATTGCGGTTGCACAAGATGACGCTAGTGAAACTGTTCAGGTAGAGCAAAATGACCAAGGACTTCACAAAGTAGTAAAGAATAAATTCATTGAGGGTGGAGCAATCTTCATGAGTTTCGTACTATTATGTCTTATTTTAGGTTTAGCTTTTTCAATTGAGCGTATTATTTACTTAGGTCTTGCTTCTTCAAACAAGAAGAAACTTGTTGCTAAAGTTGAGGATGCACTTGAAAACGGCGGTGTAGAGTCTGCTAAAGAAGTAGCACGTAACACAAGAGGACCATTAGCAAGTATCTTCTATCAAGGTCTTGATCGTTATGACCAAGGTATAGAGATGGTAGAGAAATCTGTTGTTTCTTACGGTGGTGTACAAATGGGACGTTTAGAAAAAGGTTTATCTTGGATTGGACTATTTATTGCTTTGGCTCCGATGTTAGGTTTCATGGGTACAGTAATCGGTATGATTGGTGCATTCGACAACATCCAAGCTGCAGGTAATATTAGTGCAACTATTGTTGCGGGAGGTATTAAAGTTGCCTTGATTACAACTGTATCTGGTTTGATTGTTGCGATTATCCTTCAAGTATTCTATAACCTTATCGTATCAATGATTGACAGCCAAGTTAACGACATGGAAGATGCTTCTATTTCTTTACTTGACATGATTGTTAAGCATAAAGCAAAGAATGTTGATCGCGTAGTTGTTACACACTAATCTAAAAAATTCATTATTAGTATGAAAAATATATCAAAAATTGTATTATATATCATTATAGCTATTACGGTAGTAGTTATGGGATTATTCTACTTTGGCGGTGGTACGGAAGGTGCACTTTCTACTGCAACTGATGCAGATGTATTCTATCAACCAAACTACACCTCATTAGCTTTGAACCTAGCATTTGTATTGATGATAGTTGCTATTGCAGCTGCATTAATCATTGCGATTTGGGGATTTATACAATCTCCAAAAGAGTCTATGAAAAGTCTATTAGGACTAGCTTTATTGGCAGCTGTCGTATTTGTAGCGTATATGCTTACTGATACTGATCCAGTATTATTATCTGACGGCAGAATGTTCACAAATGAATTCCGACTAACACTAGCTGGTGTTTGCATCTGGACTTCTTGGATATTATTGATACTTACTATCCTTTCAATAGCGTTTTCTTACGTTATTAAGTTGACGAAGTAAAATAAATCTGTGAATGAGTTTAAAGATAAAGCTTCATTAAGAACTTTATCAGATTTTAATAAAATAAAGAAAGTATAATATGGCTAGAAGAAAAGCACCTGAATTGAATGCGGGCTCTATGGCAGACATCGCTTTCTTGTTACTAATATTCTTTTTGGTAACAACTACGATGGATACACAGACCGGTATTTTCAGGAAATTACCTCCGATGGAAAAAGTAGATAATCCACCTAAAATTGAAAAGAGAAATCTTCTTTCTGTATTGGTTAATAAACAAGATCAAATTCAGATGAACGGTGAAGAAGTGAGAATTTCTGAAATCACTCAAAAAGCTCGTGAATTTATTGAAAACAAAACCAATAGTGAAGATCGTCCAGAAAAAAAGATGACTCAAATTGAAGGCTATGGAGAAGCTGAAGTTTCTAAAGGAGTAGTTTCTCTGCAAAATGACCGTGGTACTACTTATGAAGTATACATTGCTGTACAAGATGCTTTAGCAACTGCATTTGAGCAAATTAGGGAAGATAAAGCGAGAGAAGTGTATAAAAAGTCTTATAACCAATTGGTTCAAGACAAGGAAGAGGAGAAAGTAGAGGTCATCAAAAAGATGGTACCTATGTCTATTTCTGAAGCAGAACCTAAAAACATAAAATAATGGCTAAATTTACAAGAAGCGGAGAAAAGGAAACACCTGCTATTTCCACAGCATCACTACCAGACATTATTTTTATGCTCTTGTTTTTCTTTATGGTTTCTACCACAATGAAAGACAGTGATCCTGTAGTAACAGTGCGTCCGGTCTCTGCAAAGGAAGTTACACAACTTGAACGTAAAGAATTGGTTACCAACATTTCTATTGGTAAACCAATTGAAAAATTTCAAAAAGTATTTGGTAAAGAAGATCGTGTAGAACTGAACGGTTCGATACGTAATATTCAAGATATACCATCATTTATTGCCAACCAGCGTGCAGAAATTGCTGAAGCTGAGCAAAACAAGATGATTGTTTCGCTAAAGATTGATAAAAAATCTAAGATGGGTATTGTAACAGCGGTTAAGCAAGAATTGAGAAAAGCAAGTGCGCTTAAAATCAGTTATTCTGCATTGCCAAAGTATGAATAATAAACATTTACTACATTACTTATAAAAGGAAAAAGGAGCAAATTTTGCTCCTTTTTCCTTTTATAAATTTGTTATCTAAGATATTTTATCTATTTTTATCGAGTCTTAATTAAAATAAATAAGTAATAATATGGATACAGTAATTTTATACGGTTCTTCTGGAGGTAATACTGCAGATGTTGCTGAGAAAATCAAAGATGCTTACGGAGAGGGAGTCACAGCAATCGATGTAGCTGACGCAAGCGAGGAAAACCTAAATGGTGAGTTTATTATTCTAGGTATATCAACATGGGGCATTGGTGATTTACAGGATGATTTTGAAGACTTTTTAGATACTTTGAAAGAAGCTGATTTATCTGACAAAACCATTGCCTTATTTGGATTGGGTGACCAAGATGGTTATCCTGACACATTTTGTGATGGCATGGGCTTAGTTTATGAAGCTGTAAAAGACAATTGCAAAAAGGTGGTAGGTTTTACATCGACTGATGGATACGAGTTTGATGAATCTATCTCTGAAGTTGATGGTCAATTTGTTGGTCTGGTTATCGATGAAGACAATCAGTCAGAGCTTACTGATGGACGTATCGAAAAATGGGTAAAACAAATTAAAGAAGAAGTAGCATAAATTTCAAAGAATAGTCAAACTAACTTGTAAAGGCATGCAGTACTCTGTATGCCTTTTTTGTGAAAAACAATTTATCTTTGTTGCATGGCTTTAATATTAAATATAGAAACTTCAACCGCTATTTGCTCCGTAGCTTTGGGCAATGAAGGCGAACTTGTGGCAGAAAAGATTGATACCGAAGGGCAAAATCATGCTAAACTAATCACGGTTCTCATTAAAGAACTTTTGAAGGATTCAAAGTACTCGATGAGTGACATTGACGCTGTAGCTATAAGTCAAGGTCCTGGATCCTATACAGGTTTGCGTATCGGGACTTCTGTGGCAAAAGGTATTTGCTATGCATTACAGATTCCTCTGCTTACCATCAACACACTACAAGCCTTAGCTAATAACACTTCTCTCTCTGCTACTGGCTTACGTTGTCCTATGATAGATGCCCGACGTATGGAAGTCTATTGTCAACTTTTTAATGCAGACTTAAAACCTTTAAGTGAAATAGAAGCTAAAATATTAGACGAAAAGTCATTTTCATCATTATTAGAAAAGCAAGAAATTGCATTCTTCGGGAATGGTGCTGAGAAATTCAGTGAAATATGTCATTCTCCAAAAGCTAAGTTCTTCAATAACATATATCCTAAGGCATCACAAATGATTCTACTGGCTCAAAAAGCTTATCTAGACAAGGATTTTACTGATGTGGCTTATTTTACGCCGTTCTATCTGAAGAAGTTTCAAGTGACGACCTCTAAGAAGAAACTTTTATAAGGATTTTTACAAAGAAAAAACTACCTTTGCATTCAAAATAAAAGTATACATTGTATGGCATCAACAGCAGATTTTAAAAATGGAATGTGTATTCATTTCAAAGATGGATTATATTTTATCGTAGAATTTCAACATGTGAAACCAGGTAAAGGTCCTGCATTTGTAAGAACAAAGCTAAAAAATGTACAAACAGGCAGAGTTTTAGAAAATACTTTTGCATCTGGAGTCAAAGTTGAAGAAGCTAGAATTGAGCGTCGTCCCTATCAGTTTTTGTACAAAGACGATATGGGATATCATATTATGCATGTAGAAACTTATGAACAATTGGCACTGCAAGAAGAAATGATTCCTAACCCAGAATTATTAAAAGAAGGTGACGCTATTGAACTGGTGGTACATGCTGATACAGAAACACCTCTGCTAGCAGATATGCAACCTTCTGTTGATATGGAAGTAACTTATACAGAGCCAGGCTTGCGTGGTGACACTTCATCTACAAATTCACTAAAACCTGCTACTATAGAGACAGGCGCAACAATAATGGTTCCGTTGTTTATAAACACTGGAGACATTATCAAAATAGATACAGCGACAAACGCATATAAAGAAAGAGTTAAGTCTTAGAAAAATTAAGAGATTTGTTTGCGGACAAGTCTCTTTTTCAATACTTTTGAATCGTAAAATAGTAAGCCGTGTAAATACGCACGGCTTTGTTCCGTTAATAGATGATAACCAAACATATAAAAAGAAAATGAATATTTTAGTACTTAACTGCGGTAGCTCATCCATAAAATACCAACTGCTGAACTTGGAAAATGGTAATGATGGAGAAATAATGGCTAAAGGATTAGTAGAGCGTATTGGATTGGAAAATGGTATTATAAACCATAATGCTGAAGAAAAAATCAAGAAAACAATGCCTATTCCTGATCATGCAAAAGGGATCAATGCCATTTTTGAGCTGTTAGTAGATAGTGAAAATGGTGCAATTTCTTCATTAGATGAAATAGATGGTGTTGGACACCGTGTAGCCCATGGTGGCAGTTTTTTCAACGACAGTACACTGCTCGATGATGAAGCTATTGAAAAAATAGCACAATGTGCTGAGCTTGCCCCCCTACATAATCCCGCAAACCTAAAAGGTATTTTAACGGTAAAAGAAAAAATGCCTGCAGTACCTCAAGTGGCTGTTTTTGACACAGCATTTCACCAAACACTTCCATCAAAAGCATTTATGTATGCTTTACCGTATGAAATGTACACGGACTTAAAAATTAGGAAATATGGGTTTCATGGAACCAGTCATAAGTTTGTAGCAGAAAAAGCTTGTGATATTTTGGGATGGAACATTAAAGACAAAAAAATCGTAACATGCCACTTAGGAAATGGTGCTTCAGTGTGTGCAATTAACAAAGGACAATCTGTAGAAACTTCTATGGGATTTACACCAAACGAAGGTCTTATTATGGGTACACGTACTGGTAACCTTGACCTTGGAGCTTTACTATATATCGCGGAAAAGAAACACTTGAATATTGGCCAAGCAAATACACTAATAAACAAGGAAAGCGGTATGCAAGGTATTTCAGGAATTTCTTCAGATATGAGAGACCTTGAAGATGCAGCCGCTGAAGGAAATGAACGCGCACAATTAGCATTAGATATGTTTTCTCATCGTGTACAAAAATTTGTTGGTTCTTATATTGCTATCCTCAATGGTGTGGATTTAATTGTATTTACTGGAGGAATTGGTGAAAATGATGCTAATACCCGCAAGAAAATTTTAGAGAATTTTGAATACATAGGGTTATATGTTGATGTTGAAAAGAATAACATCAGAGGCAAGGATGCTATCATAAGTACTGACGACTCGAAAGTGCTGGCAATGACAATAACCACTAACGAAGAGTTAGTAATCGCTAAGGATACAAAAAGACTTATTAAACAATCATAAAAAGTATAAAGGATATGGATATTAAAAAATTAGACGATATGTTCGTCGCTTTGGAAGGAAAACCAAAGAAAAATCTAGTTGCTGCTTATGCAAATGATGACCATACGATTGGTGCTTTATACCAGGCGGTACAAAAAGGGATTATCAACGCAACCATCGTTGGTGATAAAGACGAGATTGAAAAAGTTTGTAAGGAAAACAATTACAATGTTTCAGATTTTACAATCGTGCATGAACCTGTTGATGTGAAAGCAGCTGCAAAAGCCGTTGAATTAATCCATGAAGGCAAGGGAGAAATGATTATGAAAGGTCTCGTAAGTACCGATAAATTTATGAGAGCAATTCTTAATAAGGAAAAAGGACTACTTCCATATAAAGGCACATTGAGCCACGTTACTGTTTTTGAAAATACGAACTATCATAAGCTACTTATCGTAGGTGATGTGGCAGTGATACCACTACCGGATTTCAAACAAAAGATAACAATTACAAACAACGTAGCACAAACAGCCCGTGCTTTAGGTGTAGAAAACCCTAAAGTTGCCTTAGTCTCTGCAAGTGAACAAGTATTACCGCAGTTAGAATCAAATATGGAATTCTCTGTGATTTCTAAAATGAACCAAAGAGGACAAATTAAAGGTTGTGTAGTAGATGGACCGCTTTCTATAGATGCTGCTATTGATGAAGAGGCTGTAAAAATCAAGAAAGTAGATTCTCCTGTTGCTGGAGATGCAGATTGCTTGGTATTCTCAAATATTGAGGCTGGAAATGTTTTCTATAAAACTTCAACCAAGTTAGCAAAATCACGTATTGCCGCTGCAGTTTTAGGAGCTAAAGTACCTACAATTTTGTCATCTAGAGGAGATACCACACAAGACAAATTAAATTCTATTGCATTATCTTGCCTTTTAGCTCACGGAGCCAAAGCATAATTCAATTAGAATAATTGACGAAACTATACTGCCTGAGGATTTCTATCCTTGGGCAGTTTGCATTTATGAACTTAACAAAAAACAAGGATTAGCGACGTTTTTATGATTTTTTGAAAATATCTTAGTATCTTCGAAGCCTATTCTATCAATACCAAAGTGGTAAATGATTGACTTTTTTACTTCTATAATGATAATAGAAGCAATATTATAAGAATAACTAATACTTTTTTTGAGAATAAAAAAAGATAAACGTACACGATGATTATGCCTGACCAAAATCAAAATCCTCTAGACCATGAGGACAAGACTGAAGAAGCTTTAGAAAACAAAAGCAATGAGCAAGAAAATGTTTCAGCCTCAAACGAAAATAACCAAAATATCGTAAAAGAGGAAAAAGAGGCTCCTACTGCGAAATCTAATGAGGAAGTTAAGGAAGTAGCTAAAGCGCCAGAAGCGAAAGAAGTTTCAGAAGCTGATAAGGCTGTGACCTCTGAAAACAGTAATGAGGAGAGACCAGCTGAAGGAAACAACGATGAAGAAAATGAAAAGACCAGCACGCCTTCTATCTCTGCTCGCCTAAAAGATACAGACTTCAGTACGTACACAGAAGAGAAAATGGTAGCAACTCTAAGGCTTCTTATCGAAGAGGCTGATTTAACAAAAATAAAAGAGTTGGTTGACAGGCTACAAGCAACATTCTACCGAAGGTACAATCAAGAGAAAAACAAGGAACGAACAAAGTTCATTGAAGAAGGTGGTAAGCCTGAAGAGTTTACTTACTCCAGCCTTTATGAAGAACAATTTAAAGGTTTATTAGCAAAATATAGAGATAAAAAAGCCGAATACAATAAAAAGTTAGAAGCTGAGAAACAAAAAAATCTTGAAAGAAAATATGAGATTATTGAAGGAATCAAAAATCTTATCAATAAGCAGGAATCTCTAAGTGAAACATTTAAAGAATTTCATGCGTTGCAAGATGAATGGAAATCAATAGGTTTAGTGCCTTTGTCTAATGTAAATGAACTGTGGCGTAATTATCATTTCCATGTAGAAAATTTCTACGATTATATTCGCATTAATAAAGAGCTTCGCGACTTAGATTTTAAAAAGAATCTAGAAATCAAAACTAAGTTGCTGGAAGAAGCAAAATCCCTAGTTGATGAACCCTCGGTAAAAAAATCCTTTGATCGCCTGCAAAAGCTCCATAATAAATGGAAAGAAACAGGTCCAGTAAAAAGAGAACTGCGTGAAGAACTATGGCTAGAATTCAAAGAAGCTTCTAAAGCAATCCATAAAAAACATCAAGAGTATTTTGTAAAACTGAAGAGCGAACAAAAAGAAAATCTAGCCAAAAAAGAAATTTTGTGTGAGAAAGCAGAAGCACTTCTTACCCCAATGCCAACTTCAAATAAGCAATGGAATAAGGTAGCTTCTATCGTAAAAGAGTTACAAGAAGAATGGAAAACTATTGGTTTTGCTCCCAAAAAGCAGAATCAAGCTATTTACGATCGTTTCCGCAAAGCTTGTGACACTTTCTTCCAAGCAAAAAGAGATGCACATAAAGCACAGCGTGAAGAATTCAAACAAAACATGGCAAAGAAAATCCAACTATGCGAAATGGCTGAAGCTGTTATGGATAGTGAGGATTGGAATATGACAACTGATTATCTTATTGAGTTGCAAAAACAGTGGAAAGAAGTTGGCCCAGTACAATATAAATATTCTCAAAAACTTTGGGACAGATTCCGTACGGCTTGTGACCGTTTCTTTGACAGACGTTCAGGCAAAGTAGAAGCGGCATCAGAAGAGCAACAAAAAGAAAATCTTGAGAAAAAGCAAGCTATTATTCAGAAGATTGAAGACTTCAATGTGGATGAATCAGAGAATGCACTCAAAGAATTGCAACAATTGCAAACAGAATTCCATGCCACAGGATATGTACCTATAGATGAAAAGAAATCTGTAACTACATCTTTTGATAAAGCTGTAAAAGGCAAGTTAGAAAAACTTGAAATTACCGAAGAAGAAATGCAATTGCAACAGTATATGGGTAAATATACTGCTATTATTCAAGAACCTGATGGTGAAAATCGTGTGGTAAAAGAAAGACTTCGTCTTGCAAACAAAGTAAAACAAATAGAAAATAACATCGTAGTTTGGGGTAATAACATTGGTTTTTTCAACAATTCTTCTAATGCGGAAAAACTGATTGCAGAAGTCGAACAAAACATTTCTGAGGCAAAAGAGGAATTAAAAACTTATTATCAAAAGTTGAGATTTTTAGACAAGTTGCTACAGTAATTTTTAGGATTTTGTTATGCGTTTGGTTACCTTTGCGAGCGAATAATTTTCACTTGTAAACCTATTATTGTGCCTGAAAAAACAAAGTATATTTTCGTTACAGGAGGTGTTACCTCCTCGCTCGGGAAAGGTATTATTGCATCTTCCTTAGCAAAACTTTTGCAAGCTCGTGGTTACACTGTCACCATTCAGAAGCTAGATCCATATATCAATATAGATCCTGGCACACTAAATCCTTACGAACATGGCGAATGCTATGTAACCGATGACGGTGCTGAAACCGACCTAGACTTAGGGCATTACGAGAGATTCACAAACCACCCTTGCTCACAAAATAATAATGTAACTACTGGGCGTATTTATCAGGAAGTTATCAATAAAGAACGTCGTGGTGATTATCTTGGAAAAACCGTTCAAATTATTCCTCATGTAACAGATGAGATTAAAGAACGCATCCTATCACTAGGAAAAACGGGAAACTATGATATTGTTATTACCGAAATTGGTGGTACTGTTGGTGATATAGAGTCTTTACCCTATATAGAAGCGGTGCGTCAATTAAAGTGGGAGTTGGAAAAAAGAGCTCTCGTTATTCATTTGACATTAGTTCCATTTTTGGCGGCTTCGGGTGAATTAAAAACTAAACCTACTCAACATTCTGTTAAAACATTGCTAGAAGAAGGTGTACAGCCAGATATACTTGTTTTGCGTACAGAGCATGAACTTACTGATGAAGTAAGAAGTAAAGTTGCCCGCTTTTGTAATGTTGAAAAGAGAGCTGTCGTTCAATCGATTGATGTTGATACTATCTATGAGGTTCCTTTAAAAATGAAAGACGAGGGACTAGATGTTACTGTTCTTAAAAGATTCAAACTACCAACCGATACAGAGCCAGATTTAACTCTATGGAATACCTTCCTGGATAAAATGATGCATCCGACGAAAGAAATAACTGTTGGATTGGTAGGTAAATATGTAGAATTGAAAGACGCGTATAAGTCTATTAATGAATCATTTATACACGCAGGCTCTGTTCATAATTGCAAAGTAAATATCGAATGGATACATTCAGAATCACTGACACTACCTGCAGAGCAGTTATCTCATTTAGATGGAATATTAGTAGCTCCGGGCTTTGGAGAACGCGGTATTGAAGGGAAAATTTTGGCTGTACAATACGCTCGTGAGAATAATATCCCTTTCTTTGGGATTTGTTTGGGAATGCAAATTGCAGTCATTGAGTTTGCAAGAAACGTCCTAGGCTTTAAAGATGCTGATTCCACTGAAATGAATCCAAATACAGCTTACCCTGTCATACATTTAATGGAAGAACAGGAAGACATTAAAGATATTGGTGGCACTATGCGTCTAGGTGCATATCCTTGTAAATTAAAAAAAGACAGCAATGTATTCGGAGCCTATAAAAAAGAATTGATCAGTGAAAGACATAGGCATCGTTATGAATTCAACAACAAATATCTTTCAGATTACGAGAAACATGGAATGGTAGCTACAGGAATAAACCCTGATAGTGAGTTGGTTGAAATTGTAGAAATTTCTGAGCACAAATGGTTTGTTGGAACGCAATTTCACCCTGAGTATAAAAGTACCGTACTCAATCCACATCCTTTGTTCGTAAGTTTCATAGGTACAATCTTAGAAAATAATAAATAATGGATAGAAATTCAATTATAGGTTTTATTCTCATCGGAATATTGATTGTTGCCTATACCTTTTACAATCAACCTACTGAAGAAGAATTACAACAAATAAAACGCAAACAAGACTCTATTGCACAAGTCGAAAAACTGGTTAAAGAGCAAGAAATAAAACAGGAAGAATCATCTTTTCAAGTTGTAGGTGAAGTCGCTTCATCTACATCAACCGCATCAGTAGCGGAGAGTTTTACGACTTTAGAAAATAATCTTTTAAAATTAAAGTTAAGTAATCATGGCGGTAAGATTGCAAGTGTAGAACTTAAAAAATATAAATCCTATGATGATTCTCCCCTCATACTTTGGGAGGGTAAAGGCAACAATTTTGGTTTGCAAATAGGACAACAAGGGAATATACTCAGCACACAATCTCTCGTTTTTGAATCTGCAAGAACAACCGATTCTACAGTAGTGATGACTGCACAAACGCCTATGGGTGGTAAGATTGATTACATATACTCACTATCAAAAGATAATTATTCTGTAGGATTTGATGTAAAGCTTAATAACTTAAAGAGTAGTCTAGGAGCTCCAGAAAAAATCAACCTTGTCTGGTCAGAAGATTTGATTGCCAATGAGAAAGGGCGACGTTTTGAGAACCGATATACTTCAGTCTATTACAAAAAGGTAGATGGAGATGTGAAGCATCTTTCCTCAAGTGCAGACACTGATACTGAGGAACCTGAAGATGCATTACGCTGGGTGGCTTTCAAATCACAGTTTTTTTCATCAGTATTAATTACTAATGAATCATTCTCTAATGTGAAAATGGAGACGAATAGCTACGCTGAAACCTCACCTTATTTGAAGCGTACTGCTGTCAATATTCCTCTGAATTATAAAGGAACTAATGATACTTCATTTGATTTAAGATTCTATTTTGGACCGAACGAATACAAGACACTTCGTAAATATGGTAAAGATATTGAGTTACACAAATTGATAGATTTAGGCTGGGGACCTATTGCTTGGGTAAACCGTTTCTTAGTTATTGAAATATTCAATTTCTTGGAAAAATACATTACAAGTAATTATGGAATTATAATTCTATTATTGACCATTATTATCAAATTACTATTGGCTCCATTGACGTATAAATCATACGTTTCTTCTGCTAAAATGCGTGTCTTAAAACCACAAATTGAAGAAATCAATGAACGTATTCCAAAGGATAAAGCTATGGAACGCCAACAAGCGACTATGGAATTGTACAGAAAAGCAGGCGTAAACCCTATGGGTGGCTGTATTCCTATGATTGTGCAGATGCCAATATTATTTGCAATGTTCTACTTCTTCCCTGTAGCGATACAGCTCCGGCAAAAATCCTTCTTGTGGGCAGAAGATTTGTCAAGTTATGATTCTATTGCCTCACTCCCGTTCAACATTCCATTTTATGGAGATCATGTAAGTCTATTTTGTTTGCTGATGGCTGTGACCAACTTGATATATACGTACATCAATATGCAAAACCAGCCCTCTACGTCGCAACCCGGTATGCCTAATATGAAGTTTATTATGTACTTGATGCCTATCATTTTCTTAGGTGTATTCAATCAATATGCTTCTGGTTTAAGTTATTACTATTTTGTGGCTACATTATTTACCATCATCCAAACCATAATCATTAGAAAATTCATGATTGATGATGAAAAACTCTTAGCACGGTTAGAAGAAAACAAAGCGAAGACCAAGAAGAAGCCAAAGTCAAAATTCAGACAACGCTTAGAAGAAATGCAAAAAGAACAAATGCGTCAACAAAAAAAGAAAAAGAAATAAGAGTTAACCTTATATTTTACGCAAAAAAGAAAGCATCTATTTTCCGATAGATGCTTTCTTTTTATAACTGAATTTGAATAAAACTATCGATTATTTTTACTCATAATGTCAATAATAACATCATCTGTTGTTTTCATTCCTGAGCTTGATAATTCCCTAATATTCAATAATGTTTGCTCAATATCTGAAGCAATGATACCATCTCCCCCACTTAGATTCCTACCTGCCATAGCCAACATAGCTGCATCAAATGCCGCAGTAATGCTCGTTGAAATCTTCATTGCGCAAGAAGCTTTTGCACCATCACAAATAATCCCAGAAATATCTCCCAAAGTGTTTTGTATGGCGTGTTCAATAACTTCATAACGCTCACGTTGCACCATACATAATGCTCCGGCTACTGCAGCCGCTGCACATATCACACCACAGTACGCAGAAAGCCGACCGACGTTCGTTTTTATATGTATCGTAGACATATGGGAAAAGAATAGACATCTTATTAAAAAGTCTTCATTGATTTTCATGCTTTTCGCAAAGTCAATCAATGCTAACGAAGCGGTCAATCCTTGATTTCCACTGCCACTGGTAGTCATCACCGGTAATGGACAACCACTCATACGGGCATCACTGCCTGCCGCCGCAAAACTGGCAGCTCTATTCCTAGCGTCATTACCATAAAAACCTTTGCTGATATTATTCCGAATCAACTGTCCTATATTCACACCATATTGCCCTTTCAAGCCTTCCTCAGCGATTTTAGAGTTCAGCTCAATGACCCTTTTGAACAATGGTCGTATTTTCTCTAAATCAATGGTATTAGCTAACTCATATATCCCTTTGATGGACAATTTCTCTCTGTCTTTTAATGGAGAATTAAAATCAGAATCATTGCATGGCTGTTTCAATACTACTTCTCCATTCCTCTCTATTTGTGTAATATTAGTATGCAAATGTTTTACCTCTACACTTGCACACTCATCATCTTTGAAGACTCCAACTTTGATATATAGTTTCACATCTGTGGGAACGTGTTCAACAACTATTGGAGTCGATTTCATGTACTCTCTGATTTCTTGCAACTGTTTATCTGAAACATCACTAATAACCATTAGCTCTTTATCACAATCACCTGCCACTACACCCATAGCTACAGAAGATTCTATACCTACAATGCCTCCACTGTTAGGAATAACAACGCTTTTTACATTCTTCAACATATTACCAGATACGGAAATAACAATTTTATCTGGCAGACTTCCTAAAATGCTACGCGCTTTAGCTCCCGTATAGGCTAATGCAATGGGCTCAGTACATCCTTCTGCTGGTACTACTTCTTCAAATAGAATATTTAATGCTTGCTGTTCAGTAATTTTCATATCAGACAAATTTACCTACAAAACTATATCAAACGTTTGAATAAACAAAGATTATTGTAATGCTCTATAATCTATCAACTTAAAAAATGTTGAGACTAACAGTATTTACCATGTAAAGTAAGCTTCTCGAAAGCCAATATTACCGCAAGAATCTTTTACCTCTAACTCTAATTTATGTTTTTGCACTTTAGTGATAACTTCAGGTGATAGAATATGCCAAATGATATTTAGTTTCGGATCGTATTCAAAAAGCACCCACTTACCATCAATCTTTCCTTTAAAAGAGGCTATCCCTGATAGATTATCTGTTATTTTATAACGCAATTTGCCTGTTTTCTTAAAGCTACTACCTCTCCAGAGTGAAATTTGAGGTGCAATGGTATCAACTAAAACCACAAAATCGCCAACTGCATTCGTTTTAGCTGTAAGGTATTTTCCATCCCAATTATGCCCTGCAAAGCGGTATTTACTACCATTTTTCCTCGCAATAAATGCTTTGTCATGCAAATGGTGCGGTATATCATTCGGTCTAATCCCAACCGTAATATTTTTATGCAACGGCACTGTTTCATCTAAAAAATGATATTGTTTCGAATAACTATCCTTTCTCTCGGATGGTATAGCTTGAATTTCTTTCTTAGGAATATCCTTGTAAAATGTTAAAGCCGGAATTTTCACATAGAAATTCTCGATTTCCAATCGGTTAGGCATGTAATAAGATAATAACGGACCACCTAAGTTTGGAGTTTCCTTTTGAACTGCTGCTTGAACATTAAATTTTAAATCTATCTTATTTCCACTAACATCTGCAATATCTATTCTTACAGAATGTTGCTGCTTATCCTTGAAATAAATGCCTTTATTAAAAACCTCTGTAAAACTTTCCTTGTGATTATCCTCATGAAATAGTTTATGAATTCGACGCTTATGAGTTTTATATAAGGCGTAGTCAATATGTGCATTCAAATACCTAGACTCTGAAAATGAAAATTTATCGAATGTAAAGCTATGCTCTAGCTGTTCATCCACGTACATATCCAATTGGTAGATTCCATAATAATTGCGAGTCCCGTTCATATAATCTCTCGTATCTAGAGCAAAACCAATCTTTCCGCTCACAAGTGGAACTTTAGCATTTTGTAAACTATAAGTATTTCCTATTTTAGTCAGTCTATACAATTTCTTATCGTTGCTTCCATCCACCACAGCTGTTTCATCCAACGGATAAATATATAGTCCTCTAATAACTGGAGCAACATCGTCATGAATATCAAAACCATATAGTAGTGGATTTGTTGGATATTCACTTTCGGTTTCTCGTATTTCAAAGTGCAAATGAGGTCCGCCTGAGGATCCGGAGTTTCCAGAAAATCCTATCACCTCTCCTTTCTTAACTTTCAAGATATCGGAAGCCAACATTTCATCAATAGCAAAAGATTCTTGACTGTATTGATAATGCTTAACTATTTTATCTATTTTAGCTGAGAACCTTTGTAAATGTCCATAAACAGTAGTATAACCATTAGGATGGTCTATATAAATAGCATGACCATACCCGTATGGTGAAACTTTTATACGACTTACAACCCCTGATGCTGTTGCATACACCTTATGCCCCTCTCTTCCTTGTGTTTTTATATCAATGCCTGAATGATAATGGTTGCTTCGCAGTTCCCCAAAATTACCGGAAAGATACATCGGTATGTCTAATGGAGCACTAAAATAATCTTTAGGAAAATTTTGTCCTGAAGTAATAGCAAACGATGCGAGTGTAAAAAATATAATTAATCGTATTTTCAATGTTGTATCTTTTTTCTATTTTAAAAGTACAAATGTAATAAGTATTTTGGCAAGTGCCAGAGATAATCTCATAGACTCCGTTGATTTTAATTATATTTGTGTAAAAGCAAAAAACACAGCACAACATGAAATATTTTACTTTAAGTAATCAGACAAAAATACCTTCAATTGGATTCGGCACTTATAAGGCAAAAGGAGAGATCGCTATTGAAGCTGTAACAAATGCGCTAAGGACTGGCTATACTCATATTGATACTGCGGCTGTTTATGAAAATGAACAAGAGATAGGATTTGCAATAAATGATGCTAAGATTCCTCGTGAATCATTATTTCTTACAAGCAAGCTATGGAACAAAGAGCGCGGTTTCAATACTACGTTAAAAGCCTTTGAAAAAACCTTAACCAGGTTAAAAACTGATTATCTCGATTTATATTTAATACATTGGCCTGCAGATCCTCATCAATTTGACAATTGGGCGGAATTAAATACTGAAACATGGAGAGCGTTTGAAAAACTATATCAAGAGGGAAAGATAAAAGCTATTGGTGTCAGTAACTTTCTTCCAAAGCACTTAGATGCACTGATAGCAAAGTCCACAATAAGTCCTATGGTCAACCAAATAGAATTTCACCCGGGATATTGGCAACAAGAGGTTACTGAATATTGTAAAGGAAAGGACATTCTTGTACAGGCATGGTCACCATTAGGAAGAGCAAAGATACTGGAAAACAAAACCTTAACTAACATTGCCGAAAAGTACAATAAAACCACAGCTCAGATTTGTTTGAGATGGGTATTGCATCACAAAGTTCTTCCTCTTCCAAAAACAGTTACGCCTAAGCGTATGAAAGAAAATCTAGATATTTTTGATTTCGAACTGTCAACAGAGGAAATATCGCTAATAGATAAATTGCCACAAATGGGGTTCTCAAAACTACATCCTGAAACAGCAGATTTCTAAAAAATCCAATAAAAACCTATAAAAAACTATGAATACTTCTATAAGGAAAAGCTACACGCTACCTATTCTTATCATTGCAAGCCTGTTCTTTATATTCGGTTTTGTTACTTGGATCAACGGTGTACTCATCCCTTTTATGCGAACTGTCAATGAACTCACAGATGCACAGGCGTATTTAGTTGCTACGGCTTCGTACATTTCTTTTGTAGTGATGGCACTACCATCATCCTATTTATTGAAAAAAGTTGGTTATAAAAGAGGAATGTCAATAGGTCTTATTGTTATGGGCATGGGTGCTCTAGTATTTATTCCTGCAGCGAATTCAAGAACCTATTGGATGTTTTTAGCAGGTATTTTCATTCAAGGAACAGGAATGACACTTTTACAAACCGCAGCAAATCCGTACATTACAATATTAGGTCCTATTGAAAGTGGTGCTAAACGAATCGCCCTAATGGGAATTTGTAACAAAGTGGCAGGTGCTCTAGGCTCCCTTATTTTTGGTGCCTTATTACTTTCCGGCATTGATGAGATTAAAGATAAACTCGCACATGTCAATGCAATTGAGAAAGAAGACATGTTGAATATTGCAGCCAATAGTGTTGTTACACCCTACCTGGTAATGGCAGGCATCTTCTTTATTTTTGCTGTTTTGATGCGTTTCACTCCTTTGCCTGACATCGAAAATAAAGAAGAAAAAAAAGCAACAGAAGCAGACAGCGCTAAAACAAATAAAAAAAGCATTTTTCAATTTCCTCATTTATGGCTTGGAGTATTTACACTTTTCGTATATGTAGGAGCTGAAGTTATTGCAGGTGATACTATTATAGCCTACGGCTTATCTTTAGGCTATGCTGCCGAACAAGCTAAATTTTTTACTACTTTCACTTTAACAGCAATGGTTGTAGCCTATGGACTTGGTGTTATTCTCATTCCTAAATATTTACGTCAAGAAAATGCACTGAAACTTAGCGCCTTATTGGGTATCCTTTTCTCGGTTTGTGTTTTGCTGACTAATGGATTCACTTCTGTATTATTTGTCGCCTTATTAGGATTTGCCAATGCCATGGTGTGGCCTTCCGTTTGGCCATTAACTTTGAAAGGATTAGGTCGACATACTAAGACGGCATCAGCTCTATTGGTTATGGCTATAGCTGGTGGTGCTATCATTCCTCCCCTCTACGGTCGTTTGGTTGACACGCAACGCCTTTCTTTGATTAGTGAAGGTATGGAACAAGCAACTGCATCAGCTATTGCATCACACCACAGCTACTGGATTTTGCTCCCTTGCTATGGTATTATCCTCTTTTTTGCAGTAAAAGGTCATAAAATTAGATAATTCACAGAAATTCTTAAATTCAAATACTATGAAACGAATCATTCTCTTACGCCATGCTAAAACCGAACCATACGATTATCATAAAAATGATTTTAAACGTAACCTAACAGAAAGGGGAAAAGCAGACAGCCATATTATTACGGCTGTGCTAGAAAGAAACGGCTATAAGATTGATCATATCGTTTCAAGCTCTGCCAATAGAGCACAGCAAACGGCTACACTATTTGCTGAAGATTTTAATCTCGACAAAGAACTCATTGAATGTCACCAATCCATTTATGATGGTCTTACAACTCAGGATTTGCTAAACTTGCTTTCCTCAACCGACGACGGGATTGAGACTTTGCTTTTTGTAGGACATAATCCTGATATAGCTCGCTTTGCTTATCGTCTTACAAAAGATTTTTCACAACACGCTCCGACGTGCTGTGCTATTGTCTTGGAAACTGAAATAGAAACTTGGAAAAACTTAGGCGAAAAAGATTTCAAACTAAAGGACATATTTATTCCAAAAACCTATAAATAGTACGTTTGGATTATATAATTTATTATCTTTAGCAAACGATAAAATAAGAACTATACTATTTAATTATAACTTCAAAAAAAATTACTCTATGGAGACAAAAAAACCTACTGCAAATTCGCAGACTTATATCGACAAAGAAGAGAAGTATGGAGCACACAATTATCATCCGCTTCCTGTCGTTTTAGAAAGAGGTGAAGGTGTATATGTTTGGGATGTTGACGACAAAAAATATTTTGATTTTCTTTCAGCATACTCTGCTGTAAATCAAGGACATTGCCACCCAAAGATTATAGGTGCAATGAAAGAACAAGCGGAGAAACTTACTCTTACCTCCCGTGCATTCTTCAGTAGTAATCTGGGTGAATATGAAGAGTACGTAACAAACTATTTTGGTTATGACAAAGTTCTTCCGATGAACTCAGGAGTGGAAGCTGATGAGACGGCTATTAAACTTTGTCGTAAGTGGGGCTATGAGAAAAAAGGCTTAAAGCCGAATGAAGCAAAAATTATCGTTTGTGAAAACAACTTCCATGGACGTACCGTTACCGTTATTTCTATGTCAACCGATCCTGATTCATTTACAGGATTTGGACCCTATACTCCAGGGTTCATTACCATTCCTTACAATGATATAGATGCATTAGAGGAAGCTTTAAAAGATAGAAATGTTGCAGGTTTCTTATTGGAGCCTATCCAAGGTGAAGCTGGTGTTTTTGTTCCAGATGATGGTTACTTAAAAAAAGCATACGATTTATGTAAGAAAAACAATGTCCTTTTTATTGCCGATGAGGTGCAAACAGGTATCGCACGTACTGGTAAATTATTAGCAGTAGATCATGAAGATGTTCGACCTGATATTCTTATTTTAGGTAAAGCACTTTCTGGTGGAGCTATGCCCGTTTCTGCAGTGTTAGCCGATGACGAAATCATGATGTGTATCAAACCAGGAGAGCATGGTTCTACTTTTGGTGGTAACCCTCTTGCTTGTAAAGTGGCGATGGCTGCATTAGAGGTGGTAAAAGAAGAAAAATTAGCTGAGCGTGCAGAGAAATTAGGAGAGCAATTCCGCAAAGGTCTAAGAGCAATTAATTCTCCAATGATTGAATTAGTTCGCGGTAAAGGTCTTCTAAATGCTGTTGTTATCAAGCCAACTAAAGGGAAAACGGCTTGGGATGTGTGTTTAAAGATGCGTGACAACGGATTGCTAGCAAAACCTACTCACGGACATATTATTCGTTTCGCTCCTCCATTGGTTATCACTGAAGAACAAATAGATGAAGCCGTTTCTATTATTGAAAAGAGCTTGAAAGAATTTGAATAAAAACTTTATCTAAATATATAACAAGAAAGCATCCTGTTTGGGATGCTTTTGTTTTTTATATTCTTGTCATCAATATAGATTTTTTTACAACTTATGCTCTGGAAGCTTTAAGGACATCATAATCGTGCCTCCTATTACATTCAACAAATTCTCATAGCCATAATGCAAGTTGAGCGTTGCAACAAGATCAGCACTACGCGCTCCTGAATGACAATAGATAAGTACATCACCTGTTTTAGGTATTTCATCTAATCTATCACCAATTTCACTAGTTGGAACATTTTTATGACTTGGAAATTGAAATTTCGGAGTTTCATAACTCTCTCTGATATCAATAATTAATGCACCTTTTTCAATATAATGAGGAATTTCTTCCGCTTGGATATTCTTTATCATTCTCTTATTACTTTTACTGTGCCACTTGCTCCTAACTTAATAATTGAAGAAGAAAATGACTTTGTTATATCATCTTGACGATATTCCACGACATAATCTACGCCAGTTTTTATTTCCTCACTAATTTCATTAAAAAAAGCTGGAGCATTTTCACCACTGATATTTGCAGAGGTAGAGACAATTGGCTTTTTAAATTGCTGTAATAAAGCTCTCACAAAAGGTTCATTACAAACACGAATACCTACACTCCCATCTTCAGCAACAACTGAAGGAGCTAAATTCTTAGCATGATCATAAATAATGCTCACTGGCTTTTCACTCATCTCCATTAAATCCCAAGCAACGTCAGGCACTTTATCAACATACGAGGGCAAACGACCTGAAGTTTCCACTAAAAGCAATAAAGACTTTGCGTCTTCGCGCTGCTTCAAAGCAAATACCTTTTGTACTGCTTCTTCATTGGTGGCATCACAACCAATTCCCCAAATAGTATCAGTAGGATACAAAATAAGCCCTCCGTCGCGAAGGACAGCTAGGGTTTTTTTCAAATCTTCTCGATTATACTTGTACTCCATAGGTTCTTAATGCATCATTTAAAGAAGTTTTTGTATTCGTAGAAGCTTTGCGTTTTCCAATAATTAAAGCGCAAGGTACATCATAGGTTCCAGCAGGGAATTCCTTTTTACGTGTTCCCGGAATTACCACAGAGCGTTCCGGGACTCTGCCTTTATATTCTTTAGGCTCACTTCCTGTTACATCAATGATAGGTGTAGAAGCAGTTAGAGTAACATTTGCTCCTAATACAACCTCTTTCTCAAGATGCACACCTTCCACAACAATACAACGAGAGCCTACAAAGCAATCATCTTCTATGATTACCGGAGATGCTTGTACTGGCTCTAAAACACCGCCAACTCCAACACCTCCGCTCAGATGTACATTTTTACCTATCTGTGCACAAGACCCCACAGTTGCCCAAGTATCCACCATTGTATGACTATCAACATAGGCACCAATATTTACATAAGAGGGCATTAATATTACTCCTTCTGCTAAATAAGAACCATAGCGAGCAACCGCAGGAGGAACCACTCTCACACCTTGTGATGCATAATCTTTTTTAAGAGCCATTTTATCATGATACTCAAAGATTCCTACTTCTGTAGTTTCCATTTGCTGAAGGGGAAAGTATAATAACACTGCTTTTTTGACCGCTTCATTTACTATCCAACCCTCATCAGTTGGTTCTGCTACACGAATTCTCCCTTTATCTAATTGTTCAATAGTTTCCCTAATTGCTTTCTGAACTTCTTTATCTTTAAGCAACTCACGATTATCCCAAGCCTCTATTATTTTTTGATGCATTCTTTCTAATTTAATACTATGCTACATCTACGAAGCCAGACTTCTTATCTCTCTTATCATAAACTTTACCATATATCAACAAAGCAACCGCAGATACAATACCTACGCCACAGAATACAAACCACAAATAATGAGCATGGGAGGTTGCATCGGCATAGGCAACTTTATCTAAAACTCCATTTACTTCATACAATCTTGGGTCTGGGCAGAAAGCTTCTAACAGATATCCTGCACTGATAAATGCAATTAAAGATGAGAAGAATGAATGCAAGTGACTAAACCCTAAATACAATCCCTCCTCTCCTTCTGGAGATTGTTTTGAGAAATATTCTAAGAAACGTGGCGAAATGAAACATTCAGCCAAAGCTTGGAACACGATACCTAAAATCATCATAAAGGTAACAGGATGCAATCCTAAAATTTCACCGGAACCAATCATATTACCTCCTGCCATAATTAATGCAGAAAAAGGAATAATGAACATACCTACTACCATTGAAGTAATGGCTCTTTTCTTTGCCATAAGAGAAGTAACAAAACTAACACTCAAGAAGACAACAAACGGATTCACGTTGGCAATCCACCCTGGAGAAGCATCTTCACCTACCATGCGAATGACATATTTAGGCATAGAAGCGTACAACTGTTGTTGCACTGTCCAGAAACCTGTTACTATTAAAATCAATATAATTAAACGTTTATTTTGAACCAATTTTACTAAAGCCGTCCATATTTCAGACATTTTCTTTCCTTGTCCCTCAACTTTTGAAGATTTATATAAGAATATTACTGTTATGAAAGCTAGGAATGTCATAAATGCAGAAAAATAGTTTAAGTAAACCAATCCGTAATCTCCCAAACTTCTTCTTAATGGATCTACAACAGTCTTACCAGTGAAAGCTCCAAAATTTACCATCATATAAAAAATGGCATATCCTCTAGCTCTTGTTTCTGATGTGGTTTCCTTAGCAACAGTTCCTGAGATAACCGCTTTGATAAATGCCCCTCCGACTACAATTAATAATAAGATGGGTACAATTATCCATCGTTCAGCACTTTCTGCAAGTCCTGTATATTCTGTATTTGTTCCAAAAACAACATCAGTAAAACTGCTAAAGAAATCAGACAAGACTCCTAATCCATCTCCTGTTCCATAAGTTACTAAACCTGCACTTTCCAACATCGTTGGCAAAACGCCTAGACCTGCATAACCAACTGTTAATAGTCCAAAGGCTAGAATAATTGACGTTCTAAAACCTATTTTATCAGCATAAGCACCTACGAAAGTTGGTAGCAAGTATAACAAAGCAGAGAATGCTCCAGAAATAATACCTGCTTGCCCATCAGTAAATCCTAATATATTGGATAAATATAAAGTAATTACAATGAATACGGCATAGTACGCCAATCGCTCTAATAATTCTACACTATTAGCTACCCAAAAGGCTCTTGAAAATCCTTTTTTCTCTGGGGCTAAAGCTTTACCAATATTCTTATTTTCCATATCATTTAAGTATTTTAGTTAGTTTTCTTTTCTTAATTTTTAATACATCCGACCTCAAAACTAATCAATTTTCTATAATAGAATTAGTTTTTAATAGCTTAAAAATATATTTTTACAACAGAAAATTGAAAAATAAATCTTATGGATGAGCAAATGAATGGCTCTTGGGAAAAACTCATGACTAAACTTGAGGGCTGGTTGGATACTCTTATCACTAATACTCCAAACATTATATTAGCCATAGCTGTTTTTACGCTATCCTACTTCTTATCAAGGTTGTTTGAGAAATCTTTTAGGAAATATCTTAAACGATTTATCAAACAAACATCCATCCGAAATTTGGCTGCAAATATCCTATCTATTATTACATTGTCTTTAGGGTTATTTCTTGCTTTAGCAATACTTAATCTTGATGAAGTTTTGAAAACGATATTAGCTAGTGCAGGAGTAGCAGGTTTGGCTATCGGTTTAGCCTTACAAGGAACATTGACGAACACGTTTTCGGGAATATCTCTTGCATTGAACGAGGTAGTTCATGTAGGCGATTGGATTGATTCAAATGGATTCAGCGGGGAGGTTTTAGAAATAAATCTGCGTAGTATAAAAGTAAAAGAGGGAGATAACAATATCGTCGTCATTCCGAATAAACTGGTACTTCAAAGTCCTTTTAAGAACTATGGACTGAATTCACGCATTAGGACAGACATTAGTTGTGGCGTGCATTATGATTCTGATTTAGAAGAAGTCAGAGATATTGCTATAGCAACTATAAAAGAAATTTTTCCACCCAATCCTTTAGAAGATATTGAATTTTATTACCAGGAATTTGCTGATAGCTCCATCAACTTTAAAATGCGATTTTGGATTAATGGTAAAAAAGCTATCGATATTTTAAAAGCTAAAAGCGAAGCTATCATTGCTTTAAAAAAGGCATTTGACAAAAACGATATAGAAATTCCATTTCCTATTAGAACACTTATATCTCAACCTAATGAGGTAGAAAAAGAATAACGATTTTGAAAACACGTATTGCATATATTTGGAAACTGTTATTAGGTAGTTTTTGGTTTATCCCACTTTCAATAGTATTCGTAGCTATCATGCTAGCATTGGGTCTAGTCTATTTTGATGCAGTAAGTGAATTTAAACCTGCAGGCGCTTATAAGTATTTACTTACAGGAGGTTCAGATGCTGCCAGAAGCATATTATCAACTATAGCAGGCGCAATGATTGGCGTGGCCGGTACAGTATTCTCAATTACACTGGTAGCACTCACTATGGCATCTTCCCAGTTTGGTCCAAGGTTATTACAAAACTTTATGTATGACAGAATCAATCAAATTGTACTAGGCAGTTATATTGCGACTTTTATCTATTCAATTATAGTCTTGCGTACTGTAAAATCAATAGAAGAAACTAAGTTTACGCCCAATTTGTCTATTATGTTTGCGATCATGCTTGCAGTTGCCAATATTGTCTTATTGGTTGTTTACGTACACCATACCGCATTGCAAATACAGGCTGACCAAGTAGTTGCAAAGATAAATGCTGCTATGCGTAAAAACTTACGCCTTTTAATTGAACGTGAGAAAAAGTTTAATAATGTAACATTTAGTAATGAACAATTAGAAAAAGCTTTTTCGCAATATTCTATAGTTGAAAAAATCCGGACTGAGAAAAATGGCTACCTACAAGCAGTAGATTTTGATAGTTTATTAACTATTGCTACTCAAAAAAATATTTTATTGATTATTCATTTTCGTCCTGGTGATTTTCTAATTATTGGAGAAGAACTCCTAAGAATCCATTCTCACACAAAATGTGATGAATCTACCGTAGATGAGATTCATGATTGCTTCATCACAGGAAATCGACGCACCGCTACCCAAGATGCTGACTTTGGCATACACCAAATGGTTGAAATAGCCTCTAGAGCACTTTCGCCAGGTGTAAACGATCCATATACTGCTATCAACTGCATTGATAATCTAACTGCTATAGGCTGTTATCTTACACAAATTGATTTTCCAAAACCAAATATATTAGATGATGACAAAAAGTTGAGGCTCATTACAAAACCCCTTACTTTTGAGAAATTTATAGATACCGCTTTTAACCAAATCCGCCAATATGGTAGTGAGACTCCAGCTATTTTAATACGACTCATGGAAGGATTAGTTAGAATCTCAAACTACATCAATGACGAAGAACGCAAAGAAATTATAGAAAAGCACATTAATATTATTTTAAAAACTGCAGAAAGAAATCTCGAAGAAGAAGCTGATTTTAATGATTTACTAAAAGTCTATAATAAATACAATAACGAATCTTAATAATTTGGAAGTTTCTATTTGGTAAGTTTCTAAAAATCCATCTTTTGTATCCATAAATTCTAATAAGTTCGTTTTTTTTTATTACTTTGAATGTTCAATAAAAAATTAGAGAAAAAATGCCTTCAATATTAGTTGTTGATGATGAGCAAAGCATCCGTCGAAGTTTAAGCGATGTTTTAAGCTACGAAAATTATGAGATAAGCACAGCAGAAAACGCTCTGAAAGCTTTGGAATTAATCAAAAAAGAGGATTTTGATGCCGTTTTATGTGATATAAAAATGCCTGAAATGGATGGTATAGAAGCATTACCGAAAATGCTTGAGCTAAAACCCGATTTATCGGTTATAATGCTATCGGGACATGGAACTATTGACACTGCTGTAGAGGCTATAAAACTCGGTGCTTATGATTTTATCGAAAAACCTGTAGATCTTAACAGACTTTTGGTAACACTTCGTAATGGCCTTGACAAATCGAATCTTATCACAGAAACAAAGGTTTTAAAGAAAAGAGTCAGCAAGAAATTTCAAATCATTGGAGATTCAGAACCTCTAAACAGGATTCGGGATATGATTGATAAAGTTGCTCCTACAGAAGCTCGTGTTTTAATCACTGGGCCTAATGGTAGCGGCAAGGAATTGGTAGCTCATCAAATTCATGAGAAAAGTGAACGTAGTAAAGCTCCATTTATTGAGGTAAACTGTGCAGCAATACCTTCGGAATTGATAGAAAGTGAACTTTTCGGACATGAAAAAGGTTCATTTACCTCAGCGCACAAGCAACGCAAAGGAAAGTTTGAGTTGGCAAGTGAAGGAACCCTATTTTTAGATGAGATTGGCGATATGAGTTTACCGGCTCAAGCCAAAGTGTTGCGCGCGCTACAAGAAAACAGAATTACACGGGTAGGTGGCACTAAAGAAATCAAAGTAAATCCAAGAGTCATTGCCGCCACAAATAAAAATATTGAGGAAGAAATAAAGGCAAAACGCTTTCGAGAAGACCTCTATCATCGATTGAGTGTTATTCTCATACAAGTACCGTCACTAAATGATAGAAAAGATGATATCCCTATTTTAGCTGAGCATTTTATCAATCAAATATGTACTGAGATGAAGGTTCCTGAGAAGAAAATAGATAAAGAAGCTATAAAAGAATTGCAAAAGCTAGATTGGACAGGTAACATCCGCGAGTTTCGTAATGTTATTGAAAGGCTTATCATTCTTGGTCAACAAACGATTAACAAAAAAGATATCCAATCTTTCACGAGACAATAACGAATGAGTATTTTAAAACAAATAACAGTATTAATTACAACAATATTTATAGGTATGATAGTAGAAGCAAAAAATGCAGAAACTGCTACACTTGGCGCAGGATGCTTTTGGTGTGTTGAGGCTGTCTTTGATCAACTTAAAGGTGTAGAGAGTGTGCAATCAGGTTATAGTGGTGGAGATATTAAAAACCCAGCATATAAAGAAGTTTGCACTGGCAGAACAGGGCACGCAGAGGTTGTACAAATCACTTTCAATCCTGAACTCATCACTTTTGAGGAAATCTTAGAGGTATTTTGGACTGTTCATGACCCCACAAGTTTAAACCGCCAAGGTGCAGATGTAGGTACGCAGTACCGCTCGGCTATCTTCTATCATAGTGAAAAGCAAAAAGAAGTTGCAAATGAATACATCAAGCAATTACATTATGATAAAGTGTTTGACAAACCTATTGTAACGGAAGTTGTTCCTTTTGAAGCTTTCTATCCTGCCGAAGATTATCATAACGACTATTATGAACGTAATGGCGACCAACCGTATTGCCGTATGGTTATCCGCCCTAAGGTAAACAAGTTCAAAAAACAGTTTAAAGACAAACTGAAAAAATAAAGGCTGACTTTTAGCCACAAAACAGTTACAAACATTGGTTTATAGCTGTTTTTTTATTTATTACTCTTTTAAATATTTATCAAAAATAATTTCTACATTATCATCTTTAGGACGAGGAGCATTTCTATCTATCAACATTCCTGTTTTATCAAAGAGAAAGTAGCGAGGAATGCTTTTTATCTTATTATCAGCTATAAATCTAGCCGTTTTAGGATTTATTACAAAATAGCTATTCTCTTCGATTTCTAACTTCTTGCAAGCTTTAGTCCATGCTTCTTCATTATCATTTAACGCAAAATATAGAAACACAATGTCTTTATCCTTAAATTTTTTGTGTAATTCCTTCCCTTTAGGCATTTGTTCTCTACACGGCATGCACCAACTTGCCCAAAAGTCAACATAAATGACCTTTCCTTTGTATTTTTGTAATAATGCTTGAAATGTTACTTGATTGCCTGACAAGTCTTTTAAAAATAATTCATCTTGTACATATTTAATATTTTTTTCATCTTCTCTTGAAAATGACTCTTCAGCTAATTTCTCATATTCTTTTACATAAGTATAGCCTTCTTCTTCTCCAAACTGATCTAACAATTTTGTTAATGTGAATTTTAAAACATAGTTTTTTGTTTTAGGAGGAATCTCAGTATCTTTAATTATCTTTTTAAAAGTTTCCCGAGAATCAATTTTAGTCCCAATGCCTCCATAGACTCTTGGTATATTCTCAGCTACTTCATAATAAAATCCAAATGCGTATTCCAAAAAATCTTTGTAACTAACAAAATCCAAATACGCATCATTATAAAAATCAGAAAAAGCATCTTTTACGGGTTTTTCTTTGCTACTGCTTGCCTTTCCCCAAGTAAAAAGTGCTTCATTTAATCTTTTTATGTAACGTAAATAATTAATTTTCTCCTCAGAGAATTGATTTTTTGACTTTATTTCATCCAATTCTTTCTCAAAATTAGCATCATACAATTCAAATGACATTATTAAGGAATCTCTGGGAGCATAACTCTCTTTTAGAATTTCGTAGAGATCTGGCATTTGTGTTTTGGCAAGCTCTATACGCTCTAACTAATGACCAAAACTCACAAGTCCAACAAGAAGCGACATCCCTAAATACTTTTGCCCAGTAGAAATTTCATAAGGTAAATTATAAAAAGTTGTATTTTCTTGCGAAACTTTACTTTTCAAAAAAGAATTGCCAAATTCATCAATAGTAACTAAAATAGTGTCCCCCTGCTGCAGCAAATAATTAAAAGGAGCAATCTTTTCTTTAATCTGAATTTCTAATCCTTCTTTGGGAACAGCCAACGACAAAGTATCAAAATTAGTCTTAGGACTATAAAACCGAAGAGTATCATCTTTAATGTATGAAATTAAGCCCATCGTTGGATTTGTTTTTCTGAAATTTCCTGATGGTGAAATATAGTCAGATGGACTCCGAGCTTCTTCAAAAACTAAAACTACACTTGCGGGATTCTCATCACTACAAGAAAAGGCAAGCAGACTAGCAAGAAATACAGGGAGTATGAATATTGAATAATTTTTCATAGGGTGTTAAGGGTTTAGATTTTCATCGACAACTAAAAAGGTAGTTATTTTAATTGAATGAATTTCATATGTTCATATTTTAAAATCTGATAAATAAGAATAGTTAAGTATCTATTAGATTAATCTTTATGTTACGGCAATTGAGTAATTTCTACAGAATCAAAATAATTGCCTGCTTGAAGAGTAATTCTAAGTACTCTTCTTTGAGAGGAGAGATTTTCTTCTAACTTTATAACTAATTCAGTAGTGGCTTTCCTTTCTATAGAAAAGTTTTGCTTTTTAATTATAAAATCACTCACAGAAGTATCAATAGATTGAAAATCGACATGAGCATCATTAAATGCAATATCATTTATCCACCACCAACGTCCTTCCGTGTTTATAACAACAGTGGCTGCTTGGTTTGAAACCTCAACCTCCCTTTTTAAAAGCTTAATTAGATCCTTTGATTTCCCTAAGGGTTCATCATTAATAATTTTATCTTTATTTTCCGTAGAACCATGTTTTTATTTTCTTTTTGGTTTGCAGTATTACATGAAATCATCAAGATAACAGAAATGAACAAACAAATGGTCAACTTTTTTTCATTATTAAAATATCTATCTCATTTTCAAAACAGCTCTCGTAAAAATACAGATTATTTAAAATATTATACCTCCGAAATACTAAATAGAAAATGTCTTTCAAAAAAAAGAGCAACTTATATAAATAAATTGCTCTTTTTACCCTTTGAATTGAGCTATTAAAATAAAGAAGATGCTACGGTCAATCCTGCCATTACCACAGAAACCATAGTCATTAATTTTATCAAAATATTCAATGATGGTCCCGAAGTATCTTTGAATGGATCACCAACAGTATCACCAACTACACCTGCGTGGTGAGCTTCACTGCCTTTACCACCATGATTTCCTTTTTCGATATATTTTTTTGCATTATCCCAAGCACCACCTGAGTTGTTAAGCATTACAGCCAAAGTAAATCCTGCTGTTAAGCCTCCAGCAAGTAATCCCATAACACCGGCAACACCTAAAATAATACCTACTAATACCGGAACTGCAATAGCAATAATTGAAGGAAGCAACATTTCTTTTTGTGCTCCTTTGGTAGAAATTTCAACACATCGTGCATAATCAGGCTTTCCTGTACCTTCCATAATACCAGGTATAGACTTGAATTGACGGCGAACCTCATCTACCATATCCCCTGCTGCACGACCTACTGCCTTCATGGTCATTGCACAGAATACAAATGCCATCATCGCACCGATAAACAGTCCGCCTAAAAGCATTGGATTGAATATCGTAAGATCATAAAAATCAGTAAAGTCTTTAATTCCTGCATCTTTCAATGAGTCTAATCCGGTAACTGCCAAAAACTCTTCACCTTTTTCCGGTACTTTTCCTAACCATAAACGAATTTCTTCCATATATGCAGCTAATAAAGCCATTGCTGTTAATGCCGCTGAACCAATCGCGAATCCTTTACCGGTAGCTGCAGTAGTATTACCTAGCATATCAAGGGCATCAGTACGTTCACGAACTTCTGATGGAAGTTCTGACATCTCTGCATTTCCACCTGCATTATCTGCAATAGGTCCAAAGGCATCAGTTGCTAATGTAATACCGAGAGTTGATAACATTCCAACTGCGGCAAAACCAATTCCGTAAACTCCTTGAGCAAAATTCTGAAATCCACCAGAAAAACCATAAGCAGCGATAATTCCAACTACTATAGTTACCACTGGTAGCCATGTACTGAACATTCCAACCGCAATACCATCAATAATAGTAGTCGCTGGTCCTTGTTCTGCCTGCTTAGCAATACCTCGTGTAGGTTTATATTCATCAGAAGTATAATATTCCGTTCCTTGTCCAATAACAACTCCAGCTACTAAACCTGAAATTACTGAACCTAAAACTCCCCAAGTTATCCAATCAAAATAAGCTAAAACTACAAGAGCTAGAATAATTAACAATGAGCTACCTCCTGTTCCTATCAGCAAAGCATTCAATAAATTCTTTTGTGTGGCAGATTCTTTAGTACGTACCATAAAAATACCAACTACAGATAGAAGAATACCGATAGCTGCAACAATCATAGGTGCAACAACAGCTTTCATTTGTAGGTCACCTGCTAACCCAGGCAATGCGGCTCCTAATGCTGCTGTGGCTAATATGGAACCACAATATGATTCGTATAAGTCAGCTCCCATTCCAGCTACGTCACCTACGTTGTCTCCTACATTATCAGCAATAGTTGCTGGGTTACGTGGATCATCCTCAGGAATTCCAGCCTCTACTTTACCTACTAAGTCCGCACCAACGTCAGCAGCTTTAGTATAAATACCACCACCAACACGTGCGAATAATGCTTGAGTAGATGCTCCCATACCAAATGTTAGCATAGTTGTTGTTATTTCAATCATTTTAGCATGTTCATCAGTTCCGGCATGTACCAAATCTAATCCTAAAAATGAAAGACCGTTCGTCATATTTTCTGGAGAGAAAATGATATCATTTAAAAACCAAAACCATGCAGCTATATCCAGTAAGCCAAAACCTACTACAATCAAGCCCATCACTGCACCACTTCTAAAAGCTACTTTAAGTCCTTTATTTAATGACTGAGACGCTCCATGTGCAGTACGGGCAGAAGCAAATGTAGCTGTTTTCATACCTAAATATCCACATAATCCTGAGAAGAAACCTCCTGTAAGAAATGCAATAGGAACAAATGGATTTTGTACTCCTAAATAAGCCAAAACTGCTAACAAAACAATGAGTACAAGGAAAACTTTTATAACTACTTTATATTGTCTTGAAAGGTATGCCATCGCTCCTTCACGAACGTATTGTGCAATTTCTTTCATCCTAGGTGTTCCCTCAGATTCCTTCATCATGTTTTTAAAGAAAATGTAAGCCATGATTAAGGCAAACAAAGCTGACAGTGGAACAATCCACCAAATAGTATTTATCATCTTTTATAGTATTTAATTAAACAATTATTATTCAACGGGTTTTAGTTTTACGGTAAAATGACGTAAAATATCGGCTTCCCAGGAAATTTCGTAACCTGTAGTGATTTCCTCTCTACGATCATAAAGATTTTTAAGACCTACGGCGATATAATCCATATGATTTTGGGTATAGGTACGACGTGGCATAGCTAAACGTAACAATTCTAGTTTCGGAAATCTATCCTTTCTAGTTTCTGGGTCTCTATCTGCGAGCAATGTTCCTATTTCTACTCCCCTAATACCTGCTTCTTTGTAAAGTTCTATAGCTAATGTCTGTGCAACGTAATGCTCACGAGGTACATTTGGCAAAACTGCTAGAGCATCTACAAAAATAGCATGTCCACCCACGGGTTTTTGTATTGGAATGCCATATTCTTTTAATTTTTCTCCTAGGTATTCAACTTGACCGATACGAGTTTTTAAATAATCAAATTCTGTTGATTCTTTCAAACCTTGAGCTAATGCCCCCATATCACGTCCTGACATCCCGCCATAGGTAACATAGCCCTCATACATAATACAAAAACTCATTGCTTTTCTCCACAGCTCCTCTTCTCTTAGTGCAATAAAGCCACCCATATTAACTAAACCGTCTTTTTTGGCAGAAATCGTCATCCCATCACCGTAACTAAAGGCCTCTTTAGCTATTTCTTTGATGGATTGATCAGCAAACCCTTCTTCACGAATCTTAACAAAATAAGCATTCTCAGCAAAACGAGCAGCATCAAACAATACGCGAATACCGTATTTATTAGATAATTCCCGGACTGCTTTTATATTTTCCATTGAAACAGGTTGTCCTCCTGATGAATTACAGGTTATCGTAATCAAGCAAAATGGAATTTTTTCTTTAGGATACGTTTTATACACTTCCTCTAATTTTTCCAAATCGATGTTGCCTTTGAAAGGATGTAAGTTATCAATATCAAAAGCTTCATCTATCGTACAATCTATTGCTTTGGCATCACGGAACTCAATGTGCCCTTTTGTTGTGTCAAAATGGGAATTTCCAGGAATAATATCTCCTTTTTTGATTAATGCAGAGAACAAAACATTTTCTGCAGCACGTCCTTGATGAGTCGGCAAAAAGTGTTCATACCCTGTAATGGATTGAACCGTTTCTTTTAACTTTTCAAAAGATGAAGAGCCCGCATAGCTTTCATCACCAAGCATCATCTCGCCCCACTGTTTGTCACTCATAGATCCTGTACCACTATCAGTAAGCAAATCTATGAAAACTTGAGAGCTTTTGAGGTTAAATAAATTATAGTCAGCCTGCTCTATCCATCTTTCACGTTCTTCTCTTGTAGATTGATAAATTTGTTCTACAGTCTTAATTCTAAAAGTTTCTGCAAAGGGAAGTTTCATTGATATATTTTTTTTGAGATTTTCCACAAAAATAATAAAAGTATATTCTATTATATTATATACATGCTTATTAACATGTATTGCTGACACATTTTTCCTACCGTGCATCTCGACTTAGAACTATATAACAAGATAAAGCCTCAGCTGAGCATCAGAGTTGTTTATTCTATATCAAATCAATGTTAAAATATAGATGCGTACTTAAGCCGTACACATAAATAAAGTGGCTAACCCTTATGTTAAAAAAACAATAAGACTGTATTTTTTTTATCAAACAATAGCTAATTTTTAAAAAAAATATTATGTTTGTTCTGAGAAATAAAGTGTAATATGTTTCTATTCAAACTTAGCATTATTCTTGATACGTTAATAAAAATATAGCGTTTTGAAATCAAATTATAAGTATTTGTTTGTTTAGAGACCAAAAAAACTTTACATTTGCAGTATATAAGTGAATACTCAATGAAAATACTTGAGAAAAATAGAAGTATAATTTATTCTTTAATTTAATTTATTTAATTATGAAAAAAAGTTTGTTTTTTAAAATTGTCATGTTATTGACAGTTGTAGTGCTTACAGTTAACTGTAAGGATTATGATGATGACATTGATTCTTTGCAGAATCAAATTAATGCCTTGAAGTCTGATTTATCAGCTGACTTTGAAGCAAAGATGGATGCAAAAATCAGTACTCTACAAGCAGAAATTGATGCTTTACAGTCTGACATGGCAAATGCTGCCACAGCTGAAGATATTGAAGCTGCTAAGCAAGAGATTATGGACAAAGTGGTAACATTAGAAATGTTCAACGAGTTCAAAGATGACGTTATGGCTCAGTTAGAAGCTGCAACTAACACTGATGAGTTGGATGCTGTAGTAACTGATGTTAATAGCCTTGAAGGACGTGTAGCTGCTTTGGAAGCATTGTTGAAAATCAAGGAAGATGGTACATTTGATGGTTTACAAGAACTTGAAGATAACATTGCTGCTAATGAAGCATCTATCAAAGCTTTAATTGACGGTGGTATTGATGAAGACAAGTTCAATGAACTATTAGAAGAAATGGGACTTAACATTTCTGAATTAGGTCAAGGTCTTACTAGCTTAGTTTACTATCCTGAAACTTATGTAAATGGTGTTGAAGCTATTGTATTTAGACCAGTTGTATTTAGAGCTGAAACAACCGATAATTGGCAAAATGATGAATGTAATCCAAGTGAGCCTCCCGCACCAGGTTGTCTAGATAACATCGGTACTAGTGTTTCTATGGCTGGAGCAGAAAATCAAACTTTCACTATGCAATTATTATCTGCAGCAACTACTGTAGCATATAATGTAAATGCAAGTAATATTGATGTATCTAAATTGGATACAGAAAACTTAATGGTAACATCTCATGTTGCTAAAATGTATACAAATTCAAATGTGTCAATATATACAAAAGCGGGTGGTGCTGAAGATGCTGTTGAAAACAACCCATTTACAGCTAAATTCGTTGACATGATGGACGGAAAAATGCACGTAAGTTTAGATATTGACTATACTGCTTTTGAAAATGCGTATGGTAATGATTTTAATTTAGAAGACTATTTTACAGGTGTTGTTGGTAATGGAAGCGAAAGTGAAAATGGTGATAAAAATATTGTATTGGCATTACAAGTTCCAGCTGGAGAAACTGCTACTGGAACTTCATCTTATGTTACTTCTGACTATACTTTAGCTACTGTTCAACCAATCTATGGTATTGATATTGCAAAGCCTAATAATAATGATTGTCTTCGTTATTCAGACTACATCGATGGTCCATCTACTGATGACCAAACACAAAATGTTCCAGGTGGTTATGATTTTGACTGGGCTGGTGTTGAGAATGCTAAATATTTAGGTGATGGAATCAATCTATATGACGATGCTTCAAATTTAAAACCAAAAGATGCAAGAATTGTTGACTTAGTAGAAGGAGAAACTTTAGATCTTCATACAGTTGTAAAAGCTATTGGTGGGTCTGAAAGATTCCCTGACTCAAAAGATGACTGTGTAGATGTAGATGTTGAAAAGTATGGTTTCGAATGGGAATTCTCATTATTAGATGGTAATGATGATCCTATTGAGTATATTTTAGAAAATAACAATACTGATCAGCAACAATTCATTACTCTTAATGAAGAAACTGGTGAAGTAAAAGCTAGAGTATTCTCTCAAGATCCTAATGGTGCAGCTGTTGACCGTACTCCTATTGTACGTGTACGTTTGATTGACCCTGAAAATCCTACTTGCTTTATTAGTCAAGCTTTCATCAAGATATTAATTGGTGAAGAAGAGGAAGAAAGACCAGACGATGTTATTATTGGTTTAGAACAAGCTGAATATGTTGTAGGATGTAATGAAGAAGATACATTTACACAAATGTTCACTGTACAACAAGTAAATGAGCAAATTTATAATGAACTTGGATTGTCTAAGCAAAGATTCCACGAGAAGTATCCAGAATTTGAGCATGTTAATGGATTAGGTACTGTAGAGGTTATTGAAGATACTGAAGATGGACAAACTACTTACTTACCAAAATGGACAGTTAATGCTTGTGCAATGTATGCTGAATTTGTTGATAAGTGTGGAGAAAATAGTGAGTCTGCTATTCTAACTGCAACTGGAAGATACTTTAATGACGCAGGAGAACAAGTAATCGTAAAATTCTCTGTATTAGCTAAGTTAGCTGACAATATGAACTTAGAACCAGCTGATTTATATGCTAAATACTGGCACGAGAATTTCACATACATTGAGCATCACTCACAAAAGCCAAGATCAGTGAATGACTCTGATGTGAATAACTTTACATACACAACTGATATCAATGGTGCATTCGTAAATCAAAACACAACACCATCTGCATTCGATAATATGGAGTACGAGTATATTTTCGCTCCTGCAACTGAGCAAATATCTGGTGCTAAATATAGGGATGGTAGTGATATCATTATTACAATTGAAAATGATGGTAAAGAGTTACGTGCAAATGGAGAATTAGTAGCAACTATTACAGACCATGAAGCATTAAACGCTGGTAGCGGTACATTTGATCCATTGGATCCTCAAAGTTCTGACTTCTTAACTTATGAGAAGAATGATATGGCTAACTACTTATTGAACAAAGCAAACAATGGTGAAAACTATTTCATGTGGGCTAGACTTCAAATTAAAGCACAATGTACTTGTCCAGATGCACCAGAGACCTTTGTGAAAATCAACGGTAATGATGGATTTAACGTTCGCTTCTTACGTCCAATTGATGTAAACAGTACTTCAACAGAGAAATTTATTGACGGTGTTGACCAAGGTAAGTTTGGTTCTATCGTAGATATCTTTAAGGCTGTTGGTTTAGCTGACTGGAGAAAAGATACATTCGCCGAGAATGATAATTACTACGATTTCTATGGTGTAACTTCTATTACTTACGAAGAAGGTGCAAGATGGGATGCTAGTGGTAGTATTGAGCCAATACCAACAACTGTTGAATTAAGCTGGATTGACAGAGCGACTGTAGCATCAATCACTAATGGTGATTTGAACTTTGATGGTCAAGTTGTTACAGATACAAGTGCTGCTAACTCTGATGAAGATCCTGACCTATTCCGTTACGGTGGATTACGTTACGATTCTAATGAGAGTGTTGTTACTGAAGATTACTACCTATATATACCGATTACTATTATATATGATAGAGGTACAATCGTAACTAGAGAAATTAAGATTCTAGTTGAAGCAACAACTACTAACTAAAGTTAGAAAATAATATATCGAAAGATATATATTAGATAAAAGTAAAGGGTCGCAAATGCGACCCTTTCTTTTTTGTTTAACAATTTCTATGTTTACAGTCTAATTATTTTGTACCTTCGTAAAAACACAAAATATGCAATGCATCATGAAAAGACTTCTTCTATTATTTTTATTGACACCTCTCGTTGCCCTTAGTCAAAACAATTTCGAAAAGCATTTTACAGAAAATTCGTTGCGTATAGATTTTGAATTGGCTGGAAATGCGGATGAAGAGTTTGCTATTCTGCAATCTATGAAGCAAGAACCCCACTGGGGAGGCAATCAGCAAGCACTTATCCCTAAATATAATATGGGTGACTATAGAATTACCATTAAAAACTTAGATGAAGAAATCCTTTATAGCAAAGGTTTTAATTCGCTGTTCCGTGAATGGCAAACGATTAGTGAAGCACAAAAAATCAATCGAAGTTTTCACCATGCTATTCAGCTTCCCTATCCTAGGGACTCTGTCATTGTATCTATTAACTCTAGACAAAAGGATGGAAAATTTCAAACTTTGCTTAAGTGGGAAGTGAATCCAAAAGATTATTTAATTACCCAAGATAAAACCCCTCACTACCCTATCGATACTCTCAGCTATGCCGGCAATAGTTCTGACTATCTTGATCTTGTTTTTATTGCAGAAGCGTATACAAAAGACGAACTTACAAAATTTCAAAAAGATGTGCAGCGTTTTAAACAGTGGATATTCAGTGTAGCACCTTTTACGAAGTACAAAAACAACGTAAATATTTATGCAATTCTTGCTCCTTCACAGGATTCTGGACCAGATGTGCCAGGAGATTCTATCTATCAAAATACTTTATTAAATGCCAGTTTTTATACTTTTAATTCTCCAAGATATCTTACAATACGTGATACAAAAAAAATGTACGATATTGCCGCCCAAGTTCCTTATGATCATGTATATGTAATCGTAAATACTGAGATATATGGTGGTGCTGGTTTTTATAACACATACACTTCGTGTGCCTCTGATTGCAGAAACGCAGAAGAGATAGCCTCACATGAATTGTGCCACGGACTTATTGGTTTAGCCGATGAATATTATACAAATGGTGATGAAATTAACTATTATTACAATCTAGATATAGAGCCTTGGGAACCCAATATCACGACGCTGATTGACTTTAGTAAAAAGTGGAAGCATCTTGTCAATAAAGATATTCCTATCCCCACACCTCGTATTCCGAAATATGAGGATGAATTAGGTGCTTTTGAAGGTGGTGCCTATCAGAGTAAAGGTATTTACTCACCCATGCAAGATTGTAAGATGAAAACGAACAATACTAATGAACTATGCCCTGCATGCCAAGAAGCAGTTCATAAAATCATGCAGACGTATATCAATAACTAAAGAGAGCTTGAGAAGCTCTATCAAAAATAAACAATGAAAGACACCAAAGCCATTACCTCTTGGGCGGAAGATGACCGACCTCGTGAAAAACTTCTTATGCATGGGCGTAATACACTAAGCATTGCTGAACTTATTGCTATTCTCTTAGGTTCAGGAAATAAAGAAGACAGTGCTGTTGATTTGGCTAAGAAAATCCTATTACACTACGACAACAGCCTCAATAAATTGAGCAGAGCATCAGCACAGGAGCTATGCAAAAATTTTAAAGGAGTCGGTAATGCCAAAGCTGTGACACTTCTTGCAGCCATGGAATTAGCTGTACGTAAGGGATTGGAAAAAGAAAGTGCCGTTGTTATTACAAGCAGTCAAGATGCTTACCAGCTTATTGCCCACAGGTTGGCAGATTTATCGCATGAGGAGTTTTGGGTGCTTCTGCTCAATAATGCTAATAAAGTCATCACTACAAATAAACTAAGCATGGGTGGTACTAAAGGCACCGTTGTTGATAAAAGTATGTTGTTGAAGTTAGTCGTAGAACACTTAGCATCAGGTATTATTCTTGCTCACAACCACCCTTCTGGTCAAAAGAAAACTAGTCAAGCTGATCGTCAGATTACAAAAGATGTAAAAGAACTATGCCAACTTTTAGATATTCGCTTATTGGATCACATTATCGTTTGTCATACAACCTACTTAAGCTTTGCTGACGAAGGAATCATATAGTAGCTTAGCATTAACACTTTCCGCATTAATCCCTGTCATAAATATTTTCTCTTGTTATTCAAAACAGTTATAGACCGCGCTACCAATTATAGAAGAAAAAAAGCCTCACTCTAATGAAGAGTAAAGGCTGTAACAGAATTAAAATAGTATGAATTTACGGACTAAACAATTCCTGAAAATCCCATAAATGCCATTGCCAGTAAACCTGCACAAATCAATGAAATAGGGACGCCACGCATTCTTTTAGGAAGAAATACTAAGTCTAAATGTTCTCTTATTCCCGCAAAAATCACCAAAGCTAAACCAAAACCTATAGCATTAGCCAAAGCAAATACAACTGATTCCATAAGGTTATAGTCATTAGTGATTACTAATATAGCAACCCCAAGTATTGCACAGTTTGTAGTAATTAAAGGTAAAAATACACCCAAGGCTTGATATAAAGCCGGGCTCACTTTTTTCAAGATAATCTCTACTAATTGTACAAGTGCAGCAATGACCAAAATAAATACAACTGTCTGCATATAACCGATACCATACGCATCAAGAACATACTTTTGCAATAGAAATGTTACTATTGTTGAAACAACCATTACGAAAGTTACTGCGCCTGTCATCCCTACCGCTGTTGATATTCGTTTGGAAACTCCTAGGAACGGACAAATCCCTAAGAATTGAGACAATACAATATTATTAACGAATATCGCTGATATGATAATAATGAAATATTCCATAGTCTTTATACTTTTCTAAGATGATTAATAAAAGCAATAAGGTAGCCTAAAGCGATAAATGCTCCCGGTGCTAAAATAAACAATAACATTCCATAGTGCTCATTGAAAATAGGAAGGTTAAACATCTTACCAGTTCCTAAAAACTCTCTCAATGCACCTAACATGGTCAACGCCATCGTAAAACCGAGTCCCATACCTGCACCGTCTAGGATAGACTTGAAGACGCCATTTTTCGATGCAAAAGCTTCAGCACGACCTAATACTATACAGTTCACAACAATCAAAGGGATAAATAATCCTAACGCATTAAATAAGGAGGGAACAAAAGCCTCCATAGTTAATTGTACTATAGTTACAAATGTCGCAATCACAACAATATAAGAAGGAATACGAACTTTGTCAGGTATCAAAGCTGCGATTAAAGAAATCACAATATTTGACATAATCAATACGAAAGTTGTTGCCAACCCCATACCTAAGCCGTTTATAGCTGAAGAAGTGACCCCTAGGGTTGGACACATTCCCAAAAGCAAAACGAAAACTGCATTTTCTGTAAAAAATCCTTTCGTAAATATCTTCAAATTACTACTCATCAGATCCTCCTTTCTTTTCTAAGTTGTCATAAGCGCGCTGTACTGCATCACTAAATGCTCTTGAACTTATTGTAGCTGCAGTGATTGCATCAACATCTCCTCCATCTTTTTTCACCTTCAATTTAAAATCTTTAGGATTTTTGCCTTTAAATTGATCTATAAAAGCGGGAGTTGCCATTTTGGTGCCTAAGCCCGGCGTTTCTGTATGCTCTAGAACTTTGATATCTGTTATTGTATTATCGTTAGCAAAACCAACCATTAACCAAACAGGTCCGCCATAGCCTTTCTTAGAATAGGTTTTGACTGCGGTACCCACTTGTTTGTCTCCAACCTTAGCCGGATAAAATTCAATGGTAAATTTATCTTCTATGTTCAATGAATTCATATCTTTTAATGGGTCATTATCAAACTCTGGAATCACCCCTTTAATTGCTACAACCTTTTTAGCTAGTTTGGCTTTTGCAATAGGCTCCTTTGTAAGTTCATATACATAACCCAATACACCTCCTGATATTAAAGTAATTACCAAAAGGGTGAGCACCATATTCGTTAAATTAGATTCTCTTTTTGCCATATTACACAGTTTTTAAAGGTTGTGCAAAGCGCTGAGGCTTCATATATACATTTATTAGAGGTGTTACTGCATTCATTATCAGTATTGCAAAAGACACTCCTTCAGGATAAGATCCGAATACTCGGATAAGTACAGTAATAACACCAATTCCTACTCCATAAATTATCATGCCCTTATAGGTCATTGGTGAGGTAGCATAGTCAGTTGCCATAAATATTGTCCCCAACATCAGCCCGCCAGAAAATACATGAAAAAATGGATCGACGTACCGAGTAGGATCGTAAAAATAGAGAATAGATGTAAACACTATCACAGTTCCTAAAATAGCTACCGGAATATGCCAAGTAATTACTTTCTTCCAGATAAGATAAGCTCCACCCACGATGAGTGCTAACGCAGAAACTTCACCAAGAGAACCTCCTACGTCTCCGCTTATCATATTGAATATCATCCCCACGCTATCTGTAAATTGATCTACATTACCCTCTTTTGAGGCTTGTTTTACTAATTCCAATGGCGTTGCACCTGTACCTGCATCTACATCAGTCCAGTTAAACATTTTAGGTCTTGGCCATGAGGTCATTTGTGCAGGGAATGAGATGAGCAAGAACACGCGACCAACCAATGCTGGATTAAACACATTGCTTCCCAATCCTCCAAAAGACATTTTCCCAACAGCAATCGCAAAAATAGCCCCTAATAGAATAATCCACCAGGCTAAATTCCCGGGAAGATTAAATGCCAAAAGAACACCAGTGAGTAAGGCAGAGCCATCCATAATAGTCGTTGGCACTTTCATTAGATAAACTTGTATGACATACTCCGTAATGACGCAGCCTAATACAGCAATAGCAGTAACTATCCAAGTGTCCCAACCAAAAAATAAAGCTGAAACCAAAAAAGCAGGTATCAAAGCAAAAAGCACTCGATACATATTCTTTTGTACGCTATCGCCACTATGAATATGCGGTGATGGTGATATTACAAATTGATTCATTTTATATACTTTAGCTTTTCAAAGATTTTCTTATTTTTTTCGCGAACGCATGATTTGTCCAACATCTTTCTTCCCTATACGGATATAGTCTAACAACGGACGATATGATGGACAAGTGTAACTACACGAACCACATTCTATGCAATCCATAACGTCTTCTTTTTCTAGTCTATCATGATAATTTCGCTCTGTCAATTGCATGAGTAGATAAGGCTCCAAGCCCATTGGACAGACTCTTACACATTTGCAACAACGAATACAGTTCTGCATCTCTTTTCTGCGAGCTTCTAGACTTCTTATGAGTAAAACGCCTGATGTCCCTTTTGTAATAGGAGCATCTAAATTGGTAAGTGCTTTTCCCATCATCGGTCCTCCAGAGATAACTTTTTCAGTATCTTCAGGTAAACCACCAGCTTGTTCAATCAAATGACTAATAGGAATTCCAATTCTACAACGCCAATTTGATGGATTGCTAAACGATTTTCCTGTAACAGTCACAATTCGACTAATTAAAGGCTTGTTTTTCTGAACTGCTTCGTAGATGGCAAAAATTGTTGCAACATTTTGTACCACAGCTCCTACTTCTATTGGTAAAGCTCCCGAGGGCACTTCTTTGTCAATTGTAGCCTTGATGAGTTGCTTTTCTCCGCCTTGAGGATATTGAACTTTTAAAGGACAAATCTTTATGTTAGGATGATTTTTAGTAATCATTCTCAGGTGCTTAATAGCATCTTCCTTATTGTTCTCAATACCAATGATAGCTTTGTCGATGCCTAAAGCTTTCAATACAATCTGCACTCCTACTATGACTTGCTCTCCTCTTTCCAACATCAGTTGATGGTCAGAAGTTAAGTAAGGTTCACATTCAACTCCGTTAACGATTAGCACTTCTGCTTTTTTACCCGGAGGAACCATCAATTTCACATGTGCAGGAAATGTAGCACCTCCCAAGCCGACAATACCTGCCTCAGCTACCTTATCAATAATTTCTTGAGGTGAAAGTTCTATTGTTTTGTTTAAAATATCACTTCTGTCTATAGTATCTAACCATTCATCTCCTTCTACACTTATGACAATAGACTCTTTTCTGTATCCGCTAGCATCTACGACTTGGTCTATTTTTTTTACTTTTCCTGATACAGATGCATAGATATTTGCAGAGATAAAGCCTGCTGACTCGGCAATAAGCTGCCCCACTTTAACTTCCTCTCCACGTTTTACTAAAATCTTGGCTGGAGCCCCAATATGTTGCGATACAGGAATAGTTACCATCTTAGGCAGTGGTAGGTCTTTTAATCCTTTTCTGGCAGATAGTTTATTCTCTGGTGGATGAATACCTCCTAATGAAAATGTCTTTAACACAGTTATTCCTCCTTCTTTATATCGTTAGTACTTTGATTATCTTTCACTTCTTCTTTTGGCTTTTTCAAAACGATAGGTTTCTCTATGTTTTCAATTTTTGGTTTAGCAGGAGCTTTGTCTTTTCTTGGCTCTCTGCGAGGTGGAAAATTTAGTTCATGTATAGCATTAGTCGGGCAAACTGGCACGCATTTTCTACACAATACACATTTGTCGTCATCAATATAGGCGAGGTTGTTTGCAATAGTAATCGCATCAAACTTACACTCTTTAAAACACTTGCTACAACCTATACATGCAACCTCACATGACTTTTTAGCGATGGCTCCTTTAGCTTCATTACGACATGATACGAAAATACGACGGCTCTTTGGTCCCACATTTCGTAACTCCAGTAAGTCTTTTGGACAAGCTTCAACACAAGCATTACAAGCTACACAATTGTCTTCAATAACCACAGGAAGTCCTGTACTTTCATCCATATACATGGCATTAAAATTACAAGCATCGACGCATTCTCCCATACCTAAGCAACCGTACTCACAACCTGTATCTCCGCCATAAGTCAGCGAAGCAACAGAACAAGAAGTAGCCCCGTCGTAAATATTCGTTTTTGGCCTATGTTCGCAAGCCCCATTACAACGCAATACAGCTATTTGTCGTTTCTTGTCTTCAACCTCCTGTCCTAAAATACTTGCAACTTTTGCCATAGTATCAGATCCCCCAACCGGACAATATAAATCTCCTAAATCATCAGCCTTAACAGTTGCTTCTGCAAATGCACGACATCCCGGAAAACCGCAACCTCCACAATTAGCTGCGGGAAGCGCCTCTTCTACTTTATCAATACGTGGGTCTTCTATTACATGAAATTTCTTAGATGCTACATAAAGTATGATTGCGGCAACCACACCAATAGCACAAAGAGATATTATGGTAATTACTAATAAACTCATGCTGTTATCTTTTTAATCTTAATATGTAATTTATTATCAAAATAGGTCTTCTTAAAATACAAGAGGAAGTAATATATGGGTAAAATTCCAAGACTCAATAAGCCAGCTTTTAATTCATCATCCCAAACTACATAACCGATAAACAGCAAAGCTACCACCAAAATCATTGGAAAAACATAAGCCCAAAACAGTGCAAAAAAGCCTTGTTTATCATTACAGCTCACATACACTTTCTCACCTTTAGAATAATTTGTTGCATCTGCTACTTTAGTCACAATGTATTTGTCTTGAAAATCAGCAGCCGAACAAGCTCCTTTGGCATGGCAAGAACTACAGGCTGACGCACTGCGCAGTAGTACTTTGACACGATTGTTTCGTATTGAAACAACTTCACCTAAATGATCTATTGTGTCTGTTTGCACCATAAAAACTCACCTCTTACAAATCGATGAACAAAAATACTTAATTTGAACAGCAAAAGCAGAACTTCGAGGTTATTTATAATTATTCTAATCTTTATGGGTGAATCTTAAATAAAAAAAATAGAAAATACTCAAAGACCTATTACCACTTCATCAATAGTTGTGCGATTTTATTTCTGAGTTTTGATGTACTGCCTCTATAGTTATTGACCATAACTGCAAATGCAACTTCTTCCCCACTTTGAGTTTTAAGATAGCCGGCATAACAACACACCTGTTGCATACTTCCTGACTTTGCATGAGCTTTCCCAACTAAATCTGTATTTTTTCCTAAGTATTTCAGTGTGCCGTTTAGCCCAGATAGGGGTAAACTTTTTTTGAAAGCTCCTGTTTGAGAACTCTCAGACATATAGCGTAATAAGGCTGTAAAAAATGAAGGATTCGCAGCATTAAAATGTGACAAACCGCTGCCATCGTGTAAGTAGAGTCCGTCAACTCCGAGACCTTTTCCTTCCCAATAGTTCTTCAAGGATTTAAGCAAATCTTCGCGTGCTGTACTTTTACTTCCTTCCACCAAATACAGTAAAGCCTCAGCGTAGAGATTGATGCTTTTATGATTGGTCTGTTTTATGATATCTCTCAACGCCGGTGAACTAATAACACCAAGTTCTATTTTGGTTTCTGTACAAGGAGTAATTTTTACCATACCTTTTACGGGAATACCTGAGCTTATCAACGTCTTCTTTAAAGCCTGACCAAAGGCAAGTGCCGGGTTTGGTAGCGACCCTTTTACAGTGAAAATTTTACGATACTCAGGTAAGGTTCCTCTTACGATTCGTTCTTTGCTAAAAGGAGCTCCAAAAATATACGCTTTATCAGCCTTGATTTTTGAGGCTAAAACTTCACTCCTAATAGCTAAGCCTAAATCAGGTTTTACCGAAGTGATTTTCGCTAAACTGCCCGCTTTGGCTGTAGTAAATGTAAGTTTATATAAATTATCATTGTAGTTAATAGGATGAACTGTTGCTCCGTAATAATTTCCGAGATCTTCCCAAGTCCATGTAGAAGGAACTCTTGCATCAAAAGCACTTTCATCAATAAAAATATCTCCACTTATAAGTTTTATTCCTTTGCTTTTCAGTAGATAAACAATCTCATTTACTGCATTTTTGTCCTTAAAATATTTAGAATTAAATGTCGGATCACCTACCCCTGTGATAACTATACTTCCGTTAAGCAAACCGTTTTGTAATTTACCTGTATAACTCACGGGTGTTTCATATCGAAAATCTGCTCCTTTTTGTTCTAAGACAGTTGCTGTAGATAGCAATTTAAGAATAGATGCTGTAGCTAGACTTTTTTCAGCATTGTAAGCGCCCAACTCTTCACCATTAGAACTTATTACATGTATTCCGAGACTTGCATGTTTTAAATCTTCATCGGTGACAAATTCATTGATACTTCGATGTATGGTTTGAGCACCTTGACCAAAAGTCGCAACAACAGCATTTAACAACAGAAAAATGAGTAGTTTACTCCTTCGCATTAGTTATATCTTTTAGAATTTCTTCAACTTCTTGCTCAGTTTTATACAATTTATTTTTACAGACCTCTAATAAATATGCAACACGTTTTACTTTCACAGAAAGTAAATCTACATCTAATTCATCATTTTCTATCTCTTTGATGACTTGCTCTATTTCAGCCATAGCTTCACTATAGGTCATTTTTTTTCTTGCCATATTATATTTACAATTTATTTTTGAAAATAATCTTACGTAATCTTCCACCTACCTCCTCAATAGGATGGTTTGCTAATTTCTCTCTATCCTCTTTAAGATGTTTGTAGCCTTCCGTTGCTTCTTCCATAAAATCATCAGCAAACTTACCACTTTGAATATCTTTTAAGATATCACGCATAGCTTTTCTAACGTCAGGGGTTACTATTTGTTTTCCGGCAACCATTGCTCCATATTCAGCAGTATTGGAAATAGTTTCTCTCATGTATTTATAGCCACCTTCGTAGAGTAAATCTACCACTAATTTCAGCTCATGCAGACACTCAAAATAGGCTATTTCAGGAGGATATCCAGCTTCAGTCAATGTTTCAAAACCAGCCAAAACTACATCCATCATCCCTCCGCACAGAACACTTTGCTCACTAAAAAGATCAGACTCTGTTTCATTCTTAAATGTGGTTTCAATAATGCCTGTACGTCCACAACCATTTGCCGCGGCATAGGCTAAAGCGAGGTCTTTCGTATTCCCAGAAGCATCATTTGCTACTGCCCAGAGTGCTGCCACGCCACCGCCTTCTTCGAAAGTGCTACGAACAGCTTTCCCTTGTCCTTTCGGGGCTACCATCATCACATTTATACCTTTCCCTGGATTGATATAGCCATAGTGAATATTAAAACCGTGAGCAAAACCAATCGTTGCTCCTTCCTTTAAATTCGATGCAATTTTTTTCTCATACACCTCTGCCTGCACTTCATCAGGGATTAATAACATTACAAGATCCGCAACTTGTACAGCCTCAGCAATCGGGCGCACATCAAAATCTTGTTTTACGGCATTTACCCATGAACTTCCCTTTTCTCTACGCAATCCCACAATCAATGGGATTCCCGAGTCTCTAAGATTAGCTGCTTGTGCCACACCTTGAGCACCAAAACCAATAATTGCAACAGTTTTCTGTTTTAATAATTCTATATCGCAATCTTTATCGTAGTAAATCTTTAGTGCCATAATCGTATAGATTTTGAAAGTTTATCATATCAAATATACGAAAATAAAAAAGGAACTTTGTCTTTTTCAAACGAAGTTCCTTCAATTTTTCTGTATTCGAGTTTTGTCTTAGAAACGCTTACCGATAGAAATCCCCGCACGAGGGTAACCTCCAATATCATTACCCGACATATCTTTTCCTCCACCTAAAAAGATTTCTCCAACCCAATTATTTTTAGATACATATTTCCATCCTAATCCAACCCCTAAGCCTGCACCTCTTTCAAAATTAGTTTTATTGGATCCTCCTCCAATATCCTCATCTCCCTTCACAGAATAAACTGAAGCATTCACTTCAATAAAGAAACCTGCTGCATACTTTCTTGCAGATTCTCTATCACCACCAAAGAACCAACGGAAGTAAGGTGAAAATTGATATTTACCTACATAAGTATCCCCATCATCTACAGAAACACCCAGAGATGCTCCCACACTAATGTCTTCATCTAAAATACGCTCATAAGACACTTCGGGAAAAGCTCCAAAGATGCTTACCGGTATATTTACTTTAACTTCATTTTTTCGCTCTAAAAAGAGTCGCTCTGTTCTTGTGCTGTAACCGCAACAATAAAACTTACACTTAAAACTAGCATTAAAATTCTTTTCATTTATTTGAATTTAATTAATATATTATTAAATGTATAGATTTTAACAAAATACAATCGAAATAGTAGTCAAATGTAAGCTTATTATTTTATCAACTAATTAATTTAGAAATATAATTACATCAAAAAAACAAGCCTCCCCATAACACAAGAGTAGCGATGATACCAAGCATCACTAGGAGTGGCATGATAAACTTTAACCATTGCTTATAGTTTACATTAACCATAGCTAAGGAAGGCAATATCAAACCTGTAGGAGTTATGAAACTCATTAGTCCCATTCCAAACAAGAAAGTATTTACAATCTCTTGTGGTTCCACTCCTACTACAGTTGCCAATGAACCCATAATAGGCATCGTAACGACTGCCATGCCTGAAGATGATGCGATAAAAAGCGTTAGTATTGAATAGACAAACATCAATACAGGCAAGAAAATCATAGGAGGCATTCCTTCAACTAGATTTGTAGCATAAAATAATATCGTATCAGCAATTTGTCCTTCATTCAATATAAATGTGACTCCTCGTGCAATACCAATAATGAAAGCTACACCAAGCAAATCCTTAGCTCCCGCTAAAAATTCATTAATAAAACCTTCTTCGCTTAAACGTAATATCACCCCCACAATTACCGAAGACACTAAAAATAAGGCTGTCATTTCTTGAAACCACCAACCCATTCTAGATACCCCATAAATCATCACTATAAAAGTCAAAGCAAAAACGGTGAGTAAAATTTGTGTTCTTCTTTTTACTTTTTCCACAGGCAATGCCTGCTCACCGGCAAAAGCTTTAGGCAGTGGCACACCATAAACTAATGATTTCGTTGGGTCTTTTTTAATTTTTGAAGCATAACGCATCACATAGATGATACATACTATCACTCCTAAAACGAGCATTACAATACGGCTATTCATTCCCACTGTCCAATCTACCCCGGCCGCATCAGAGGCTATAATCGTTGCAAAAGGATTGGTCGTAGAAGCCATAGTACCGATACAAGAAGCTGTATAGATAACTGCAACCGGAACCAATAGGTCATAACCTGCAGCTAAAAACACCGGAACTAAAATAGGATAAAAGGCTAGAGTCTCTTCTGCCAACCCAAAAGACGTACCGCCCAAAGCAATTAATGTAGTGATAAGAATAATAAGCAACCCTTCTCTACCTTTCAGCCGATGTGCCAAATATCCTACGCCCTCATTGAAAGCACCCGAACTATTGAATACTCCAATGAATCCTCCTAAAATCAAGACGAAAAGGATGATGTCAATAGTGTCATAAATACCTTTCAAAGGTGCATAAAGAATTTCCAAAAGACCTTGTGGCTTTGCCTTGCCTTGTTTATAAGTTCCGGGTATGGAAACCGGTTTTTTTATTTTTCCTTCTTTAAATTTATTTAATTCTATGTAAATATTTCGACTTTCCAATTCTTCCTGGGTTGCAGGAACGGTTTCACGCTCTTCTCCCCCTTCAATAACAAACTCATTATCAGAACTATCATATCTTAGTGTGTTGAATGAACCAGATGGTAATAGAAAAGTGAGTGATGCACTTAATGCAATCACAATCATCAAAACTGTGTACGGAGTTGGAAATTTCAATTTGCGTTTCATTAGCTTTGGGTTAATTAATTACAACAAATCAGGCAATTTTTATCAATTGCGATGCAATTATACAAAAAAACGAGGAGCTATACCTGAAATGTGTTATATAATCATTTTTAAAATCTTATAGACAGCAAGGCATCATAGAACATATCTGATGTTTGTGTTTCATAACCTACACGAACTCCAAACACTATAGGGATCGGGATATGCAGAATATGGGCATCGGCAGTAAATTCCGTTCCAAATGAATGAATATTTTTAGAATAATCCTCTGTCTTTGACAACCCATAATCATAGAATAATGCTGTATTGACACGTTTTACATATAGCACTCTTCCAAGATTCCAATCAGGATAAGCTAATGGAAACTTATAATTAGACATCAAAGTGTATTTTTTCTCACTTAACAATGAGGAAGTGCCACGAGGATGCTCAATATTATCATCCAAGAACTCATTTTGTTCAGGCTGATATTGATAAGCACCATATAACTTAATACCATGATGTTTTATCAATGAGGGAAAATAAAATACTCCCTCCGCAGCATAGGTATAAGCATTATCATCATCAAATGGAGTGTGACGATAAGTAAATGAAAGTTGCTGACCAAATGGACTGTAAAGATCACGATAAGACCGCTTATGAAGATTAGAAAAGACGAAATTGTATTTTAACAACTTGTGTGTTTTCTCTAGACCTAGGTGAATTGGATCTCCTTCCTTGTAAGAAGATATGTCACTGGTACCACTCAAATAAGTATGTTTTACTTTTCTGTCTTTTGTAAATTCTAAACCTGTTGACACGGTAATATGCCGTGAATATTTCCCTCTAGAAATATCAAAAGGTAAGCTGACCTCAGTCTCCCACTCCCACCTTCTCTTTTCTTGCTTAATTGTTGCAGTATCAATGGGATTTTGATTATCTAATATTGTTAACAGTCTTCTTGATTGTTTCCCGTAGCTTAATTCTGTGGAGATAATTGGAAACCATCCCTTGTAAACCAAATTAGCATAGGCTTGTCCATTTTTGTAACCACTTTTGTCACGATACCCAACATTTACAAACATAGTACTTAATAAATTCTGTGATGTTGTAGAAATTCCCAAATCATAATCACCAGAACTAAATGCAAACGGAGAGCGACTATGGAAATTAAATAACTTTTTACTTTTAGAATAATGATTGGAAGAAAATGCCAAACTTTTATCATAGCTTAACTCTGCTTCCTTTTGTTGATGATTTACAGCTTGCAGTAATAAGTCGTCGTTCCATGCTTTTGGTTCTACCTCAATATTTTCTCCTTCTTCTAAGTCCATTGATACCACTTGGTTTCCTTTAGATGTATAGCTTACATACACTAATTTATCACCACTAATGGTTGCTTCTGAAGCTCCATAGGGAGATTCTGTCAGTTTTATCAGCTTGCTAGTGTCCATCTCTAGTTTATAGATATCATTTTTACCTTCATATCCTGCTGTAAATAATAGACTTCCATCAGAATACTCCAAATCAGATAGTGCTACATTAAATATTTCAACAAGTAAATCCTTCTCCTTGGTCTTAAGGTTGAGCTCAGCTATACCTGTTCCGTCTTCGGTGAAAATGTATGCTATAGTTGAACTATTTATAAATTGAGGATCTGTAATTCGAGTACTGCCAAAGTTATATTGATATTTCAATTCCCCAGTCTCCCTATCTAGTACTACCAACTCGTTTGTATAGTCATCATTCTTAACTACTGCTACAATCAAAGAATTGTCTTCATTAGCTGAAGGCATATACAAATCACGGTCAAAAGGTATTTTTCTCTTCTTTTTTGAAATGACGTCTAAGTAGTAAAGTGCTGAATGAGAATTTTCCGTCCATCTGATATGGGGTATATCTTCTGTCCAATACAGAAATTCATCGTTTACATTTATTTTGCTCGTCAGATTTCCTGGAGTGAATAAAACTTCTTCAGTGCCATCATTTTTTAAGTTTACAAATTGCAGGTAGTCTTCATACCCGGATTTCAACACCGCGATACTCCCATCATTTAATATTTGAGGGGATGTGTAATTTGTATAAATTTTTACAGACTTTGATAAGGGTTGATAGGTAGTAGTATCTATTAAACTTTGCTCTTGCTTCCAACGTGCCTGCAGTTCCGTCATATTATCATTATATAATGTCACAGTAGCATTTTTATGCGCATTATTATTCCACTTTTCTGCTATTTCTAATTCCTTTGAATCAAAAGTGCTTTCGGTTTCTGCGTGGGAATCAAGTTCTTGTATAAGTTTTTGAAATGTACGTTTTCTCTCCTCATTCTTCAAACTAAATTCTGCAAAATTATACCACGGATAAGGATATTCCCCTGCCTTTGCCAGTGCATTAATCCAGAAGTCATCACCATAGTTTTTAAGCGTATTTGCTACCATAAAATAACCAAATTCGTAATAATTAGGCACATAATCTTTAAAAGATCCTAAAGAAGCTTTATCATAGCTATACCAGTTTTCATTTTCTAACAAATGTGCTTTCATCACCTGTAAAAATTTTGGTGAACGTCCTCGCCCGGCATTACTTAGTAACGTTTCTGAGAGCACTGCATCACCTTCCATAAACCACATAGGTACTTTGTAACTCAAAACTGCTGGCACTGCTTGTTCCCCAAACAAAACGGTCAAAATCTTTGGTAAATCTTCATGGAGCTTATCCATTTGAACAACATGTCGGTACTCATGCGTAGCCAGATGCTCTAACCAATCATTAGGTAAACCTGCATTGGGTGGAGTACTATATAACTCACCGCGTCTTGGTGCCCAAGCAAAGTAGCCATTAGACTTTGTAGTCTCTGCATGTAACACAATAGATACCTTCTTTGGCTGTACTTTCAGACTTTTTTTATTTAAATGATAAAGCTCTGTGAAAATAGCTGCTAATCGTTGTGCTTGGTTTTCAAAATAAGATGGGTAAACTAATTGAAAATCATCTGTTTCTATTTCTCTCCAAGAAATAGAGCTTCTATCCTGTCCTGTAGAATAATATTGTGAATAGGTAACAGAACAAAGTAAAAAAACGAAAATTAAAAGCACTAACTTTTTCATAGGCCTAAATTTGAGTTCATACAAAAATACGTTAAAATATTTAAGCACAAACGCTATTTAAATTAACTAAAAAAAGCCAACTATTGATTTACAACAATTGGCTTAAACTTCTGTGAACTTCTTAACTAAATCTTAATATTCATCCTCATTAAAGAAAAAATCGTCTTTACTTGGATAGTCTGGCCATATATCTTCAATACTATCAAAGACTTCATTCTCTTCTTCAATATCTTGTAAATTTTCAATCACCTCCAAAGGAGCTCCTGATCTTATCGCATAGTCAATAAGCTCTTCTTTTGTTGCTGGCCATGGTGCATCTTCTAATTTCGATGCGAGTTCTAATGTCCAATACATAATTATTCTTGTATTTTGTTTAAATTTTTACTTTTATGGCTGCGAAGGTATCATTTTTTCTTAAATTTCAAAATCCTTCCCATTTATGTTCCGAGATTTGCAAATCCTGTGCCAGTTTTCTTGCCATGATAAAAAATAAATCTGATAGTCGGTTAATATATTTAACAACAACTGTATCAATGTCTTCTTCTGTTGCAAGATGCGTAATTCTCCGCTCTGCTCTACGGCATACGGTTCGGGCTATATGACAAAATGCCACGGTTTGATGACCGCCTGGCATAATAAAATGTTTCAATTTAGGAAGTTCTTCATTGAGTTCATCAATTAATGCTTCAATTTCAGTAACGTCATCTTCTTCACATGCAACTATGTTGTATTTCTCTAAGTCTTCTTTCTCTGTTGCTAAATAAGCACCAATATCAAAAAGTTTGTATTGTAACTTTCCTAAGAATTCTTTCATTCGCTTGTCCATAGACTGCGATTCTAACAAACCTACAAATGAATTCAATTCATCTACAGTACCGTATGCCTCCAGCCTTATATTATGTTTAGAGACTCTTTGTCCTCCTACTAAACCTGTTTTACCTTTATCACCTGATTTTGTGTAAATTTTTGCCATTATTATAATATTTAAATTATTTCATATGTTATTATAAAGATAGAAAAATTATTTCATCTAAAAATTCATAAGCAAACCGATTAAAGAACCAGTTTAAACTCTTGATGAGAGAATCCATTATTAAAAACAAAAACTCTAACTTTATACAAGTCTAAGAAGAAGTCACATTTTTCCCTCAGAGAGTAATCTGAATTGATAAATCTAGTGCCGATAGATATAACAAAAGCCTCATTAGATAAACTTAGCTTTCCAAAGCAATCTTTCTTTCCAAGGATAACCAAGTTGTATTTTTTATCTAACACAGGGGTTTTATCATACTTTAGGTGATATTTATCAAAAGAATTATAATAATTATTATTTAAGAGCAAAATATCTGTTAGTTTATAATGATGCTTCATTCGCAACATCATACGCAATACCTTATCGTTTTCGTCGCCGTAAATCTTCTTCTCTCTACCCTTAGGTCTAAGTATCTGTTTCTGAAACTGATACACAAACGGAGAGTGAATACCATAACCCTTTTTAGAGTAAGAGGCGAATCTATGACTTATAAAATAAACTAAACTCATCAGATTAAGATATAATAAAACAACAAAAATAAGTACATAATCTCACTTTTTTTAAAAACTAATTTAATAACATACATTTTCATTTCTTAACAATTATTTCATATATTTGCTCGCAAAGATTTTCCTGACTGTGACAGGAAAGAGTACTAATTTATTAAACTTAATTTATTAATATGAAAAAACTTATGTTCTTACTCGTTTTTTTAGCATTGGGTATCTCAAGTGCCTGGGCTCAAAAAACGTTCAGTGGTAAGGTAATTGGTCCTGATGGGCTTGGATTACCGGGCGTTAGTGTCGTAGAAAAAGCCAACCCTATTAATGGTGTAGCTACAGACATTGATGGTAATTGGACACTAACAGTGCCAGGTGATAATACCATTCTAGAATTTACTGCTATTGGTATGAAACCTGTAGAGTTAGCAGCATCTGAAGCTGCAACTGTAAATATGGTTGCCGATGCTCAAGTTCTTGACGAAGTTATGGTAGTTGCTTATGGTACTGCTAAAAAATCTACATTTACTGGTTCTGCAGTTCAAGTAGATAACGAAAAGTTAGAAAAAACACAAGCATCTGATGCTGCTAAGGCATTAGAAGGTGTTGTTCCAGGTCTTACTGTAACTAACAGTACAGGACGTCCAGGTTCATCTTCTACATTACGAATTAGAGGTATTGGATCTTTGAATGCTTCAAGTGCTCCACTTATTATTTTAGATGGTGCTCCTTATTCAGGTCAATTGAACTCTATTAATACTCAGGATATTGAAAACATCAGTGTATTGAAAGATGCTGCTTCTGCTGCTTTATACGGTGCACGTGGTGCTAACGGTGTGATTTTGATCACTACCAAAAAGGGTAAAGAAGGTCGCGTACAAGTTACATTTGATGCTCGCTTAGGTCAAAACCAAAGAGGTGTACCAGAGTATGATATTATGGAAGACCCAGGTGTATATTACACGACTTATTGGGAAGCATTAAAGAACTCTCAAATCTATGGTGAAGGCGGAAGTGACAATCCAGCACAGTGGGCTAGTGATAACTTGATCCCTGAATTAGGATATAACATTTACAATGTAGCTGATAACCAAGTGGTTGATGTGAATGGAAATCTTACTACCTCTCCTATTAGATATGCAGATGGTTCAGATTTTAATGATTGGATTGATGTGTTATATGATCCAGAGTTGAGACAAGAGTATAATTTAGGTATCACAAAAGGTACTGAAGATAACAAGATTTATTTCTCACTAGGATATTTGGATGACAAAGGATTTAACCTAAACTCAGGATTTGAGCGTATTTCTACTCGTATAGCCTATGAAACTCAAATTTATGAGTGGTTAAAAGTAAACGCGTCTTCACAATATGCTCAGACAGAATCTACTTACCCATCTGATGAAGAAAATAATTTCTCAAACACTTTTATGTGGACAAGAAGTATAGCACCAATCTACCCTGTTTATAAGCATGATGCTGATGGAAACATTCTTACTGATGAAAATGGCAAAAAACTGTATGATGATAGTCTAGACAGAAAATATGCCGGTGGTTTTAACTTGATTGGGCAGCAAGAAATGAATGAGCTTTTAACTAAAGACAATTATTTAACTAATAATTTAAGAGTTGATATCGATTTACCTGCTGGTTTTAAATTTAGTACTACTGCTACTCAATACATTAACTGGTGGAAGTATTCAGACTTTAAAAACCCATTGATTGGTGATGGTGCTGCTTATGGCGGTATTCTTTATAAAGAGAACAACTCTTATGAAACTTTCAACTTCAACCAAATCCTAACTTGGGAAAAAGAATTTGATTTATTTGACCTTAATGCTATGTTAGGTCATGAAACTTACCAAGCAGAAGGTGAATATGTATATGGTGAAAAAAGATCACTGTTGGATCCTGAACTAACAGAATTCCAAAGTGCAGCAACTATTTCATCTTTAGGATCATATACTACTGACTATAAAGTTGAAGGATATTTTGGACAAATCACTGCAGATATAGATGATAAATATTATTTTTCTGCGTCTTTAAGACGTGATGGATCTTCTGTATTCCATCCAGATAATAGATGGGGTACTTTCTGGAGTCTTGGTGCTTCTTGGAGATTAAATGAAGAAGAATTCTTAAGAGATACTGAGTGGATAAATAGTTTAAAATTACGTGTGAGTTATGGTGCACAAGGTAATGACTATTTATATTTACCAGGAAGCAGTAGTGCTAGAGCTTATACTCCTTACACCAACTTATATTCTATCTCTTCTGATGGTACTCAGTCAATCTATGGTCCTACATATAAAGGAAACAAAGATATTACATGGGAGAAAAACAAAAACTTTAACGTAGGTTTAGAATTCAACATCTTTGATGGCGCATTAGCTGGGGAACTTGATTTCTTCCAACGTAAGACAGATGATATGTTGTTTAACCTTCCTATACCATCTACCACAGGATTCTCTACAGAGCCAGTAAACATTGGTAATATGAAAAATACTGGTTTTGAATTTAATCTGACTTCACGCGTTTATAGTAATGATGACATTAATATTAACGTAGGAGTAAATGGTATTCACTATGAGAACGAAGTATTGAATCTCCCTGATGAATTTAAAGAAGAAGGTATTGCTACTGGAAACAGAATAATTAAAGAAGGTGGTGGTGTATATGACCTATGGATGGTTAAATATGCAGGTGTAGACCCAGAAAATGGTGATGCTTTGTATTACATATTTGATGAGGACACTAATGACTTTGTTGCAAAACCAAGTTCAGAGCACTCTACAGATAAAGTTAATAAGCAATTAATTGGTTCTTCAATTCCAGACCTTGACGGTGGTTTCTTTGCAAATGGTTCATTCTATGGAGTTGACTTAGGTTTACAATTCTCTTACCGTATTGGTGGTAAAGTTTATGATGGATTATACGCTGGTCTTATGAGTGCTGGTGATGCTGGAAATAACTGGCATACTGACATACTAAATCGTTGGACACCAGAAAACACAACTACTGACGTACCAAGAGTTCAAACTAACTCTCAAAAGTTAATTTCTAGCTCAGATCGTTTTATTACTGATGCTACCTACTTATCTCTACGTAATGTAACTTTAGGTTATACTTTACCAACAGCTACTGTAGAAAACATAGGTTTAAAAGCATTGAGAGTATATGTAGCAGCTGATAATGTTTACTTATGGTCTAAGCGTAAAGGTTTTGATCCTAGACTTACATTATCTGGAAGTCAATCTTATTCTAAGAATAGTGCTATTCGCACAATTTCTTTAGGAGTAAAAGTAACATTATAATAATCTATCTGTTAGATAACAAAACAGAAAAAAACATGAATAATATGAAAAAATATATAAAAAGATTTGCTTTTGTGGCAATACTTGCACCTATATTTCTTAGTTGTCAAGATGATTTTCTTGATGCTGACGTTACGAGATATACAACGCAAGAGCGTCATGATGAGTTAATTTCAAATCCAGAAACAGCTGGTGGCGTTTCTAAAGCGGCTATTTCTAAAACCTATGCAATCTTCCAAGAATATTGGGATAGCCATGATGATTTTGGATTGAGAGCATTCCAATTTGCAACTGATGCAATGTGTGAAGATGTTGTGCTATATGGTTCACAATGGTTCATCTATGATTATAACCTTGATAACAGAGAGGCTAACTATCGTAGAACAAATAGTACTTGGGATCAAAACTATGAGATTATTGCGAAAATTAATCTTCATTTAGAAACTTATTTTGCTGAAGATAGTACTGATCCTGTAATTATGGCATCTAAGTCTGAACCTCTAGCAATCAGAGCTATTGCATATTTTAACTTAGTAAACTTCTACCAACATACATATGTAGGTCATGAGAATGAACTTGGAGTACCTTTATCTTTAAAAACAACAGATGAGAACCTTCCACGTGCAACTGTAAAAGAAGTTTATGCACAAATAGTAGAAGATTTAACATATGCTGCCGAGCACGGTAAAGCTACTTCTGAATCTACTGACGTTGATAAATATGTAGCTGCAGCTTATCTTGCTAAAGTGTATGCTCAAATGGAAGATTGGGCTAACGTAAAGAAATATGCTGCAATGGCTAAGCAAGGTGGTACTGATGTAGTATCAGCTCCTGGTCGTGGTTGGAGTGTTGGTGAAAAAGACATGCTTTGGGGATATGATGTGAATACACAAACATCAACTCTTTGGGCATCTTTCTGGAGTCATTTAGATAAATTCTTATCAAGAGGATATGCTGCCGGTGGTAGTGACAAGGGAATTCACAACTTGCTTTATGATAAACTTCCTGAAAACGATTCAAGAAGAAAATTATATGCTAACTATGAGCAATATCCTGATATTATTGATCAAATGAAAGCAAGTGATCCAAAAAATCCTAAAGCAGAAATATATGACTATGATCAATTTAAATTTGTTGCAGGTACACCTGGAATGGAGCAAGATTATTGTTTCTTAAGAGTACAAGATCCAATTTTGTTAGAAATTGAAGCAACTATTGAGTTAGGAGACTTAGGAACTGCTAAAACTCTTCTTACTGATTTTGCGAAGAAAAGAAATCCAGATTTTGTTGCTCCAGAGTCACAAGACGAATTACGCGAGGAAGTACGCTTCCAACGTCGCATAGAACTTTGGGCTGAGGGATCAACTTGGTTTGACATGAAACGTTGGAAATTGCCTATTGACCGTACTGTAGAAGGTACAAATCACTGGACAAAAATACGTGTTGAAACTGATGCAACTAGATTCTTCCACAAAATACCTCAAAGTGAAATTGAATCGAATCCTAATCTAGTACAAAATCCATAAGATTTAAACTAGAATTCATAGAAAAGCCATCTCAATTATGAGATGGCTTTTTTTATATTATTGTTCCATCCTAAAATCAATTTAATGAAAAAAATTGAAATGTATTTAAGTATTTTTTGCATTTTTTTAACAATTAAACATACATTTGGAAACTAAAGTTTCATATTAGAAGCGACTAAAACAGTTTAACTAAATTTTTAAAAATAAAAAACTTATGTTCTTACTCGTTTTTTTAGCATTAGGTATTTCAAGTGCCTGGGCTCAAAAAACGTTCAGTGGTAAGGTAATTGGTCCTGACGGGCTTAGATTACCAGGCGTTAGTGTTTTAGAAAAAGCCAATCCTATGAATGGTGTGGCTACTGACATTGATGGTAATTGGACACTTACAGTACCTAGTGGAAATTCAATACTTGAATTTACTGCCATAGGGATGAAACCTATTGAAATTGCAACTAAAGATGCTGGAAAGCTAACAATGGTCATTGATGCTACTTTAATTGATGAGGTCATTGTACTCGGTTATGGTTCACAGAATAAGAGTGAGCTTACTGGCTCCTCAGTTCAGGTAGATTCTGACGAGCTAGCTGATTTACCCGTAGCTTCAGTTGATCAAGCATTGCAAGGTAAAGTTGCAGGTGTTAATATTGCATCAACATCAGGTACTCCAGGTTCAGTGCAGAATATTCGAATTAGGGGTATTAGTTCCATTACAGCAGGTAACAGCCCTCTGTATGTAGTTGATGGAATTCCTGTTAACAATTCAGACATTGGAAACTCAGGAAGTACTGGAGCTTCTTCACTTTCAGAACTTTCAAGTTTGAATAGTTCAGACATAGAAAGTATCACAGTTTTGAAAGATCCTTCTGCAACTGCTACTTATGGTGCACGTGGTGCAAATGGTGTTATCGTCATCACTACCAAATCAGGTAGAAAGGGTAAAGCTAAATTGGAATTTAAAGCCACGTTAGGATTTTCTAATGATGCTATTGATGAACCTAAAGTACTTACTGCTGCTCAACGTGAGGAATTAACGTATGAAGCTGTACTAAACACTTATATGGTAGTATAAACATGAATACTGGAACAATGAATAATCCATTGTACATTGCAGAACATGATATGAATCTTAGTAAATACACTAGAATTATCTCTAACAATAGCCTGAATTGGATCACTCCTATTGAAAATCTTTCTTTTACTTCAAGGATAAATATTGATTGGAATACTTTTAGTTACAAGACATACCAAAACCCAATATTAGGTGATGGTGAAACATCAAATGGTACTGGAAGTCAAACAACTAGAAATAGAGTAACCTATTCCATTCAAAACTCATTAAATTATTTCTGGGAAATAAGTGAAGACCATAAACTAGATTTTACACTTTTACAAGAATGACAAAAGTTTAAGGGCTTTTACTTTTATGGAGAAGCAGATCAATTTAGTGATGTAGGTCTAACAAACTTAAATTCAACAGGTAATCCAACTGCTGTGGATTCACAAACAAGTGATTGGATTGTAGCATCATATTTAGCGATGGCTCACTATTCAGCATTCCAAGGTAAATATGTACTAGATCTTACTTATAGAAGAGAAGGTAACTCTAGATTTGCCGCAGAAGAACGCTGGGGTAATTTTGGTGCTATCGGTGCTGCATGGAATGTTCATCGTGAACAATTTATGGATAATGTGGACTTCATATCCAATTTAAAACTTAGAACATCTTATAGTATCACTGGTAATGCAAATATCGGTATTAATCTATACCAATCTCTGTTATACTTTGACTCAGACTATGCAGGAGAAGGTGCAGCTTATGTTGGAACTTTCGGCAATAAAAATTTAACCTGGGAAAACTCAAAAACATTTGATATTGGGTTAGATTTCGGTTTCTTAGAAAATAAACTAACGGGGTCGATTGCCTATTATAAAAGAAACTCAACAGATCTTTTATTAGAAGTACCACTTTCATACACAGTAGGTATTTTAGATTCTAATGGTAGAGCAAGACAAACACGTAATATTGGCGAGATGGAAAATTATGGTGTTGAGCTAGAAATGAATTTTGATATTGTACGTCGTAGTGACTTTAATTTAAGTATTGGAGGTAACGTAGCGACTACAAAGAATGAAGTTCTGAAATTAGCTAAAGACCTTAATGGTGAAGAGATTAACATAACTTCGAATACACAAAGAGTAGCAACAGGTCACCCAGTATATGGTTGGTATATGCCTACTTGGGCTGGAGTAAACCCAGAAACTGGAAATGAAGAGTGGTATGTAGATGGTGAAGGCAGTGAGAAAACAGATGATTATAACGAAGCTAACCAAGCGTGGCAAGGAGGTAGTGCATTATCGGAAATCACTGCAGGTATAAACCTTCATGTTGATTTCAAAGGCGTATTCTTAGATGCAAATGCTTATTATGCAGGTGGACATAAAATCTATGAAGATTGGCACCGTTATATTAACCAAGCTCATGCTTATCCTCTTACAGTATTCAATGGTTTAAATACATTAATGGACAGATGTCAAAAGCCAGGAGATATTGCACGCAACGGTAAAATGGAATATACCTATTATCCATGGCAAAGTCATAGTAAATTATTACATGATGGTGATTATTTCCGATAAAAAGCTTTAACCTTAGGTTATAACTTTAATGAAAGTTTGTTAGAAAAAGTGCATTTAACAGGTGCTAAGATTTTTGTTCGTAGTACCAACTTATATACCTGGTTTAAAGATGATTACCTAGTATATGACCCTGAAGTAGGTGCAAGTGGATTTACTAACCTTGCAACACCACCAACTAAATCTATTATTTTTGGTATAAACATTAAATTTTTAATGAATATGAAAAAAAATATTTTAAATATCTTTCTTACTGGTATGCTTCTTACAAGCTTGTGGAGTTGTGATACCGATGACTTAGATCCATCACTAGACCAAGATAAGGATGCAACAACAAGTATTACATCTACTGATAATCTCTATGCGATATTAAAAGGATGCTATAGTACAATGACTAGTGAAGAATATTATGGTAGAGATATTATAGTAAATAATGAAGTTCGCACAGATAATACTTGGGCTAATGGTAACTCTGGACGCTTTACTACAGCAGCAAATTTTAAATACAATGCTAACAATGGCTTTTGTTATCAATATTGCTTCAGGATTATTCAAAATGCGAATTTGATAATTAACACTGACTTAAGCACATTAAGTGGTGATTTGGAAGTTGGTAAAGATTATCAAGCTCAGGCTTATGCATTGCGTGCACTTGCACATTATGATCTTTTAAGAATCAACGGTCAACAGTATGTGGGCGGTACTTTAGGTATTCCATATAAAACAACATTTGCTACTAGTGAATCTTAACCAGAAGAACTATTCCCTACTAGAAATACAGTAGATGAGATAAAAACGAATATTTTCAGTGATTTAGCTAAAGCCTATGAAATGATGTCTGATAAATCTCGTAAAGTTTTTATTTCTAAAACTGCAGTAAAAGCTATTGAGGCAAGGGTCGCTAATTATTTCAAAATGTACCCAAAAGCGCTTGATGCTGCTAAAATGATTATAGATTCTGAAGAGTATCAAATAGTTCCTGCTGATAATTTTATTAAATCTTGGGCAGCAGATCGAAATAGTAATTCCATTTTTGAATTAGCATTTAGTGCTACAGATAATATTAGTATTAATGGTTTAGCCTATATCTATAGATTTAGTGGATCAAGTGGTAAAGGATACGGTGATATTAGTGTCACTGAAAATCTTTACACCATATATGAAGACTCTGACGTTCGAAAAGATGTGATTGGAGAAGTTCCAGGTAATCCTGGATACATACAAAATTTAAAAAAATATCCGGACATGAATGGATATGACAATGTAGTTGTTATTCGCTATGAAGAAATGGTATTAATATATGCTGAAGCATTGTTAAACACAAATCCTGGTGAAGCTCTTACATGGTTAAATAAAATTCCAGAAAATAGAGGTGCTACTCCATACACAGTTGCAACTTTAGATAATGTTATCTTAGAAAGACGTAAAGAATTAGCTTTTGAAGGATTCAGGTTTGACGACTTAGTGCGTACAGGCAGAGGAATTCCAAAAGTTGAATTTGACCAGAATATTGAAGCATCTATTCCTGCAGGGGATTACAGATTAGCTTACCCTATTCCTAAAACAGAATTAGATGCAAACTCTAATATGGTACAAAATGAAGGTTATTAATTAAAATAATCTCAATTTCAAAGGAAAGCCGTCACTTAAAATGGGACGGCTTTTTTGTTTATACAAACAAAATAAACTACCAAATAAAAACCTTTGTTTAGCAACAATTTTAAATGTTTTTTTGCAATTTTTAACAAAAAAAACTATATTTGGAAACGAAAGCTTCACATTAGAGGCAAATTAATACAGTTTAACTAATAATTTTAACATGAAAAAACTAATCTTCTTACTCGTTTTTTGTTTACTAGGCATATCAAGTGTCTGGGCGCAAAAAACGTTCAGTGGAAAGGTAATCGGTCCTGACGGGTTAGGATTACCAGGAGTAAATGTCGTTGAAAAAGCAAATCCAATGAACGGTGCTGCTACAGACCTAGATGGTAATTGGACACTAGTACTTCCTAGTGATAATTCTATTTTGCAGTTTACTGCGATTGGGATGAAACCAATTGAGGTGAAAGCTTCAGATGCAGCAGTGGTAAATATGATTGCTGATTCTCAAATGCTTGACGAAGTCGTAGTTACAGCTATGGGTATGACTCGAGATAAGAAATCAGTAGGTTTTGCAGTACAGGATGTTGGTGCTGATGAACTTAACAAAGTAAAACAAACAGATGCTATTAGTGCACTTTCTGGTAAAGCAGCAGGGGTACAAATTAGTAAAGGTTCTGGTATGTCAGGATCAAATCGTATCTTGATACGTGGTGCTAATTCTATCTTTGGTGAGAACCAGCCACTATTCGTAGTAGATGGTGTACCTATGGACAACGCCAACTACAACTCTAGCAGTGCTCAGCAAGGTTTTGGTGGTATCGACTATGGTAATATGCTTAATGACTTGAACCCTGATGATATTGAAAATATATCTATACTTAAGGGAGCTGCTGCCGCGCTTTACGGTTCACGTGCATCTAACGGTGTTGTAATGGTTACTACAAAGAAAGCAAAAGCTGGTCGTGATGTAGTAAAAGTAAGTGTAAGTACAGGCGTTGAGTTCGAATCTATCCATGATTTACCAGACCTACAAAGAAAGTATGGTGGTGGTTCTATCGTTCCAGATAGCAAGGGTGGCGTAAACGGATTTGAACAAGCTACAATAAACGGAACAACTTATAATGTACCGCAATATGCAACTGATGAAAGTTGGGGACCAAAATATGATCCAAATCTTACTTACCTTCCTTGGTATGCATTTGATGAGGAAAGCTTCCCTAATGATTATTTAAAGCCAGTGCCGTGGGTTGCTCCAGAGCATGATGTTGAGGATTTCTTCGAGACAGGTGTAAAATTCACAAACTCTGTATCCTTAGCTAAATCCGGCGATGCTTATGGTATTCGTTTTGGTTATACAAATACAAACTTAGAGGGTTTCGTTCCTAATTCTGAACAAAATAAAAACAACTTTAGTTTGAATGGTAATGCAAAAATCTTAGAAAAACTGAAAGTTGAAGCTGGAATTAATTTTTCTCGTCAAAAGACAAGCGGACGTCCTACATTTGGTTATGATGGAAATAGTTTCGCACAAAAATTCTTCCAATGGGGACAACGTCAATTAGACTACGAGAAACTTAAAGACTATAAGAGAATTGATGGTTCACAAAGAACATGGAATAGAAAAGCTTGGAATAATTCAACGCCTAACTATGCAGATAATCCTTATTGGACTGTGAATGAAAACTACAGTGATGATGAGCGTGACCGCTTCTGGGGAAATTTAAGCTTGACTTATGAACTCCTTGAAGGATTAACAGCAAGAGGTAGTGTTTATGCTGATACTTATACTTTCTATAACAGAGAGCGTATCGCATTAGGATCTCAAGCTCAATCATGGTTCTATGAAGCAGTGAGAAATAATTACGAGTATAATTATGAATTAACTTTGAATTATGTGAAGGATATCACTGATGATTTCAATATCAGCGCTCTATTAGGAGGAAACACACGTCATTCACGTTTTACTTTAAATAGAGGAGAAACTTCTGGTGGACTTATCGTACCAGGTATTTGGAATTTGAAAAATTCAACTGGAAATGTAGCTATTAATGACTTTGAAAGTAAAAAGAAAGTCAATAGTTTATTTGCAAGTGCGTCATTAGGTTTTAAAAACATGTTATTCCTAGACCTTACTGCACGTAATGACTGGTCTTCAACTTTACCAGATGATAATAACAGCTACTTTTATCCATCCGCTTCATTAGGATTCATCTTTTCTGAATTAACGAAAACAGAAATGCCATGGTTAAGCTTTGGTAAATTACGTTTAGGTTGGTCAGAAGTAGGTTCTGATACAGACCCATACAGAGTGGTTACTACTTATGAGTACAATCCTGAGGGACCATTTAAAGCATCACCAAGATTGCGTGCTAAGTCTGAGTTACTTAATGAAGACCTAAAACCTGAAACAACTACAACTAAAGAGATTGGTTTAGATTTAAGAATGTTTGACAATCGCTTAGGCCTTTCTGCGACATTGTATCAAATTAATACAACAGACCAAATCATCCCATTAACCCTTTCTAAAACAACAGGTTATGAGAGCAAATGGATTAATGCTGGTGAGATGGAAAATAAAGGTGTTGAGTTAACATTAACAGGAACTCCAATTCGTACAGATAATTTCAACTGGGATATTTCTATCAATTACTCAAAAAATGAAAGTGAGTTAGTAGAATTATATCCAGGTATTCATGAATTACAAATTGGTCGTGCTGCATTTAGTAGAGCTTACTTAAAGGCAACTGCGGGTGAAGCATACGGACAATTAGTAGGTTATAATCATATCTATGATAGTGAAGGCAACAAAGTAATTGGAGCAAATGGACAATATCTAAAAACTAAGGATATAGAGCCACTAGGTTCTGTGATTCCTGATTATAACTTAGGTATCAGAAACAGTTTCACATATAAGAATTTTGACTTCAGTTTCTTGTTTGATATTCAAAAAGGGGGTAAATTCTTCTCTGTAAGTCATATGTGGGGTATGTATTCTGGTATGATGGGTGCTACAGCCGGTGTCAATGATAAAGGTAATGAAATACGTGCTGATGTTGCTGATGGAGGTGGTATCAAATTAGAAGGTGTAACAGGTGATGTTACATGGAATGAAGATGGAAGCTATACCGTTTCTAATACTAAACCAAATGAAAAATATATTGATGGACAAACTTGGGCCCAAACTTACTACACAAGTGGACTAGGAACCTTAAGTATGTTTGATGCTGATTATGTAAAACTTCGCGAAGTAAATATAGGTTATACTTTTTCAAATGTGAAATTTGGTCCTTTCAACAGCTTACGTGTTTCAGCTTACGGTAAGAACTTAATCGTTACTGGTTTAGATCTTAAAGGATTTGATCCTGAAACAACTGTAGGTGGTTCTGGTAATATCCAAGGACTTGAAGGTGGTTTTGTACCAGCAACAAGAAGTTATGGTTTTAACATTCAATTCGGATTCTAAAAAAATAAAATAAAAATTATGAAGACAATAAAATATAGCATATTAATTTTTCTCATGATCTTTTCATGGATAGCCTGTGATGTCGATTATGAGGATAACCCAAACGAACCATCGGTTCCTCCAACATCAGGACTATTCAATAATGCAACGAAAGTGATTATTGATGCAAGTAGAGATGAGTGGTTTGAAGGAAGATTTACACTGCCAACAATGCAATATTGGGCACAAGTAAACTATACGGAAGAAGATAGATACCAGTATCGTCCAGGATTACCAGATACTTGGAGTACCTTCTACAGAGCATTAGAGAATTATCGACTAATTATTCAATATAATACTGATGAGGCAACTAAGAATGACGTTTTAGCTTATGGTCCAAATGAAGGACAAATAGCTGTTGCTCGAATCATGTTAGCTTATACGTTTAACTTAATGGCTGATACATTTGGTGACATACCGTATTATTCTTACGGTACTGAGAATCCTGACTTTCAAGCATTAAATGTAAACGAGGTACTTGCACCAAAATATGCACAGCAAAAAGATATCTATTTAGATATTTTGAATGAATTGAAAGCTGCAGCTGCACAACTTGGATCAGTTAGCGGTCAACATCTTAATGGTGGTGATGCAATTTATTTTGGCGATTTATCAAAATGGCAAAAGTTTGCAAATTCTCTACGTATGAGAATTGCGGTTAAACTTTTAGGTACATCTGAAGCTGCTACAGCAATGCAACACATTAATGAAGCTAAAACAAATGCCTTCACTTCAAATGCTGATAATGCTGCACTTTCATATGAAGCTAACGATACAAACGCTTCTCCTTTTTATAAGGCTTACTACGTAGATAATCGTACTGACTTTGCTGTTGCATATCCATTTGTAAGATTACTTAAAGGTGAAGATTTGACAACAACTAACCCTAAGGCAAATCCTTTTAGTGGACTTACTGATCCAAGATTGCCAGTATATGTTGCACCTAATGGATTAGGAAATCATGTTGGTATGCCTTATGGTGTTGAGAGTGCAATTGCTCCAACTTTCAAATGGTGGTCATTACCGGGAACTGCAATTTTAGATGCAAGTTTCAATGTACCATTGATGGATTACGCTGAGGTTGAGTTCATTCTTTCAGAATTGAATGGCTGGGATCAAACGCATTATGAGAATGGAGTTAAAGCATCTATTGAGAAGTGGAATCCTGATGCAGATGCAACAGCTTACGTTGCAACTCTTCCTCCAGCGTCTGAGGAAACCGTTCTTACGCAAAAGTATATAGCACTATATATGCAGTCACATGCTGCATGGACAGAGTATAGAAGAACTGGTTATCCACAATTCTTAATCATGCCAGGTGAATCATATACTGTTGATGTTCAAACAGAAGATGGAATGAAAACTTTCGATTATGAATTTATTCCATTAGTAGATACTGATGATATTCCAACAAGAGTTACCTACCCAGGTGAGGAAGCTAATATTAATGGTGAAAACCTTAAAGAGGCTACTTCAAGAATAAATGGTGGAGATGAAATTACTTCAAAACTATGGTGGGATGTAAACTAAAACAAGTTTAATAAATGCGAAGAAAGATAGGGTTTGCCAAATAGGTTAACCCTTCTTTTTTACGCTATTTCGTAGCCTTAAGATAACATGACCTACAGAGAGGTTCATACCTATCCTTCTCTCCGAGCAATACCGTATCTTTATTTTCGGACAAACGGTAAGAATAGTTTGCTAAAGCACCACAACGCATACAGATAGCATGCACTTTGGTTACGTACTCAGCTGTGGCTAACAAGTCTGGGATAGGACCAAAAGGTTTCCCGGAAAAATCCATATCTAAACCTGCAACTATAACACGAACTCCGTCATTTGCTAATTGATTACAAACGGCTACTAATCCTTTATCAAAAAATTGTGCCTCGTCTATTCCAATAACATCTACTGAACCTGAAAGCAACAGGATATTGGCAGAATTCTCTACGGAAGTTGAGCGGATGGCATTGGAATCATGGGAAACAACCTCTTCCTCAGAGTAACGAACATCAATGCCCGGCTTAAATATTTCAACAGTTTGTTTAGCTATCTTCGCCCTATTCAGCCTTCTAATAAGTTCTTCTGTCTTTCCTGAAAACATAGAGCCAACAATTACTTCTATCCAACCTTTTTGAGACTTACTGGTTTCTATAAACATAGTTATATTTTTACGAGAAAGAACAAAGATAAAGAAAACAATAGCAAAAAAATAGAGGATATTACTATCCTCCATCATGACTAAAAAATTTCAACTAATGAATTTATACTCCACCATTTAGATTATCTTGCCATCGTATCAATTCCTCCCACTTGCCTTCATAAGCTAATAAAGCTTGTTTGGGCCAAGTTGCAGGGTTATGTACTGCATAATTTGCTCCGGCTTCAGCCAATATTTCCTTACATCTATCTACAGATGTTTCTGAAAGTGATTTCCAAGTAATAATGCCATTTTCATGAAATAGTCCTTGAATTTTAGGACCGATACCTTCAATAATGGTCAAATCATTTTCTTTAATTGTCCTTCCAAATGCAAGCTTTGCATCCTCAGCATTAAAAGGGATCAGTTTAGTAGGATTTTTAGTAAAACCCAATTTTTTATTTAAATCTATAATGGAACGATCTCTGACTGACAACTCCGAAGTGAGCACCTTATTGCTATTATTGCAAGCGACTAATTGCGCTTCTAAATTATCACACTTTTCTTGTAATTTGATTAATTCCTCATTATTGTCTTTAGTCGCCTCACAATCTCGTAATTTTGCTTCTAAATCAGACCGTTGCTTTTTACATTCAGTCAATTGAGCCTTTAAATTCTGATAGTCCTCTTCCCTATCGTTTGTTTTGCCTGTGCTCTTTTTACCCAAGAGGTAACCTAAGATTGCACATATTAGTCCTACAATCACAGGTATTATCCAACAGTATGTCATCTCTTTATTTTTTAGAATTATTAATTTGTTTTTATTTCAATACGAGCGTTACTCTGCGGTTTTTCGCTCTACCTTCTTCTGTATTGTTAGTTGCAATAGGTTTATCGGGCCCTACTCCACGAGTTTCAATGGCATCCGTCGAAAAATCATTTTTAATGAAATAATCTTTGACAAAATCAGCACGTTCTTTCGATAGTTTGATATTCATCTCACGATTTCCAGTATTATCAGTATGCCCTACAATTAGCAGTTTTGCCTCATCAACTTGGGTAAGATATTCGCTTATCTTACGAATTTGCTCACGCTCTTTCACACTAAGATGAATATGAGCTTCACCTGTTTTAAAATACAAATGAATAGGTTCTTCTTGTAGTTCTTCTCCAAAGATCCTTAATGATTTTATTCTTTCTAAAAGAGCATTCTCATCCTCAAGGTCTAACTCGAAAGCTGTTGCTCCCTTAATAATTGTAACAGAGTCTGGGAGTGACTCGGTTAGTTGAGAGTCATCTACTCGCAATTGTTTTTTATTAATCCCTTCCCCACGCAGGTAATTTTTTACCGCATTAGCTCTAGCTAATCCTAAGTTTGGAAAAATAGAAGTATTCTCCTCAAAGGCAGCATAATATCCCCGAATCTTTAGTACTCTATTTACATCTTCTACTAAATATCTTCTCAACTGTTCAATGCTCTCTTTTACAGAAGCTGAAACCGGCTTTCTTATTTTATAGGAAGACTTATCAAAATCAAAATTGTCATCACTTTCAACTTTAAAGTCTCCAGCCTCAACACTAAAAGTAGCTAAACTTTTATTTTCATAATTTATCAATATTTCCTCTTGCTCCACATCACTTTTACAACAATAACAATATTGGAGATATGTACCAATGAGTATCACCAAAAGAATGCTTAATAAGTATACCGTACGTTTCATTTGTCGAAAGAATTTGTGCTAAAATAATACTGATTAAAGATAGTAAAAATAAAAATGGAATAATCTATTAAAACCAAGAAAATTTACAATTTTAATTCTATAGAATTTTCCTACCTTTGTGCTACATTGATTAAAAATGACGGCATGGCAAATACTTCAGAATCTTACGATGCTATTATAAAAGAATGTAGTTCTATTTTTGAGAAAAAAATGCATGACTATGGTGCAGCGTGGCGTATTATGCGAGTCTCATCAGTTACCGATCAGCTATTGATAAAAGCTAAACGCATCAGAAGTTTACAAGAGAAAGGTAAAAGTTTAATTGATGAAGGACAAGAATCCGAGTTCAAAGGTATTATCAACTACTGTATCATTGGACTGATACAATTGGAACTTGGACCTGCTTCGGAAGAGCATGAAATACACATCCCTAACATTATAGAGCGATATCATACTAATTTCCAAAAAGCAAAATCGCTAATGGAAAAGAAAAACCACGATTATGGTGAGGCGTGGCGAATGATGCGTGTGAGCTCAATCACAGACCTTATTCTTATGAAAATATATCGGACAAAGCAGATAGAAGATTTAGGTGGAAAAACTTTGATTTCTGAAGGTATAGATGCAAATTATCTTGATATGATAAATTATGCCGTTTTTGCATTAATTTTACTCGAGAATAACTAATATTATGAAATACGCATATATTATACTAAGGATACTTTTAGGAGTTTTATTTGTTTTCTCTGGATATGTAAAAGCTATAGATCCTTGGGGAACAGCAATCAAATTTGATGAATATTTTGAGGCTATGGGAATGAATTTATTTCATTCACTTTCCTTTTTATTTTCAAACCTACTGAGTGTATTAGAATTATTGGTAGGGTATCTGCTCATTTTCAATATTAAAATGAAGTGGACGAGTAGGATTACACTTCTGCTCATGCTACTGTTTACACCTCTCACTCTCTGGCTAGCCATAACTGGGAAGGTTACTGACTGTGGTTGTTTTGGTGATGCAGTAAAACTTACGGACTGGGAGACCTTTTACAAAAACATATTTTTGTTAGCTGTTACAATTTTTGTTCTGGTATATAGAAAAAAACACCCATCTACCATCCCGAGCAAAAAACAGCGTCTTCTTTTTATCATTGGATTACTGTTTAGTGCAGGAGTTACTTATTTTTCATATCAACACTTACCGCTTATTGACTTCCGTCCATTCAAAGTTGGTAGCGATATCAAGAAAGAGAGTCAAATCCCCGAGGATGCCCCCACTGCAGAATATGAGACAACTCTTATTTACGAAAAAAATGGAGTAGAAAAGGAATTTGATGAAGAAAATTATCCATGGCAAGATACAACTTGGCATTACGTTGATACTAAACAAAAACTGATAAAAGAGGGTTACAAGCCAGCGATTGAGGACTTCTTCATCGAAACCGTTGAAGGTGAAAGCATAACAAATGAAATTTTAAACTCAGAATCTTGCTTACTCATCGTAAGTTATAAGATTGAGAAAATTGATTTTGTGAAGCAATATCAAGCGACTTATCTTAATGAGGTTGTGAAAGCTGCTAATCAGGAAAATCTTCCCGTATATCTACTTACAGCTTCAAACCCTCAACAGGTCGAAAACATTAGCTCTTATTTGTCAGATGACATAATTTACAGTTTAGCAGATGAGAAAATGTTGAAAACAATGATTCGTGCTAATCCTGGAGTTGTATTGCTTAATAATGGTATTGTTGCAGGGAAATGGAATGCTAATGATTTACCAGAATCGATTGATTTCCATAATGAGAAATTGAATCAGGATAATGAACAGCTTAAAAGAACTACTTACAACAATCAAATCTACTTCAGCTTACTGATACTTGTTGCATTGGCTGTGGTAACTTTGGTAATAATTATCATAAAAAAGCAACCTATAACTGAAAGTAAAAAGAAGCAAACGAAATTATAATATTCACAAAAAGATACATCATTAAAAATTAATAATATGAGAAGAAATATCGTTGCAGGAAACTGGAAAATGAATAACACCTTAGATGAAGGCTTGAACTTAATAAAAGATATTAATGTAAATGCAAAAAAAACTGATGTGAAAGGAGTACAAGTAATTGTAGCTACGCCTTTTATTCACTTAGCCAAAGCTGTAGAGGAAGCAATAAGTCCTGTACGTATTGCTGCGCAGAATTGTGCTAGTGAAGAATCAGGAGCATATACTGGTGAGGTTTCAGCCAAAATGATCCGATCAACAGGCACAGAGTATGTCATCATTGGACATTCTGAGCGAAGAGCATACTATGGCGAAACAGATGAGATTCTCACTAAAAAAGTTGACCAAGCTATTGCTAATAAGCTCTACCCTATTTTTTGTATTGGTGAAGTATTGGATGATAGGGAAAATGACAAACATTTTGAGGTGGTTGAAAATCAATTGAAAAATGCATTATTCCATCTGTCCGAAAAAGACTTCGGAAGAGTTATCTTAGCTTATGAACCAGTGTGGGCTATCGGTACAGGCAAAACGGCTTCACCTGAGCAAGCTCAAGAAATGCACGCATTTATAAGAAAAGTAGTTGCCGAAAAATACAACGACAAAATAGCTGATGAAGTATCTATATTGTACGGAGGCAGTATGAAACCTGCCAATGCCAAGGAGTTGGTTTCCCAAGCTGATGTTGACGGTGGTCTTATTGGTGGTGCTTCTTTAAATGCTGATGATTTCTTTGGTATTATCACTGCTTTTTAAATTGTAACATACTCATATCTAAACTAAATAAAAAACACCATGAAAAAACTAATAGCCCTCCTGTCAGTGATGTTGATAGTATCAATCGCTGTAGCGCAACCAGATGATAAGAATATTTTTGACAAATTCATTCCACAAAAAATCCAAGTAAATGGATATAATATAAACGTAGAAACTCTAGGTGAAGGAGATCCTGTATTTTTCTTTGCCGGTGGTCCAGGTAATTCTCACGATTATATGCAAGGTAATTTCGGTCACTACTACAAAACGCACCAAGTTGTATTTATTGATATGCTAGGCTGTGGACTGTCCGATGAAGCTAAGGATAAAAGTGAATATTCTGTTCAAAATGATGCATATACCGTAGAAGAAGTGCGTAAAGCATTGGGATTGGACAAGATTACTGTTGTTGGTCATTCCTACGGTACTGTTGTTGCTCAAGCATACGCGACTACTTATCCTGAAAATGTAAACAAAATGGTTTTAATCAGCGGATTTCACAGTGGCGAAATGTGGCAGGCAAACTGCGACAGCTACAATGCCCTACAGAAAAAACACTTCCCTGAAATATGGGAAAAAGTAGATTCGCTTAGAAACTTAGGTTATATCTCTAGTGACCCCGAATTTAGTAAAGTATATGGAAGTTTACCATTAAAACATATTTACTATCATGATACTTCTCTACAACAAAATGTGCCTAATTATCCATTTAAAGGTTGGGCATTAGATGTTTATAACTCGATAATTGGTCGAGATGCAGACTTTTTCGTAAGCGGAAGCATGATGGATACTGATTTTCGTAGAAAACTTAAGGATTTAGATTTCCCTACACTTATCATTGCAGGAAGATATGATGGCGTTTCTACTTCAGAATTCAATGTACAATACAAAGAATTTATGCCTCAAGCGCAGTTTGTAATGTTTGAAAATAGCTCGCATAATCCTTACTTAGAAGAACCAGAAAAATTCTATAAGCTTCTTGATGAATTTCTGAATAAATAAAAATTAGCAGTAATTCCTTCAACTTTACGGATGAGGGAATTGCGTCTATTTTTTCGCACATTACCACACAACGAGATAAAAAACATCTATATGAAAAGAAAAGTATGGCTCCTGTGCAAAATAACTTACGTGGTACTTATCCTCATTACTTTTAGTCCTTTAGTACTTAGTGAAAATAAAGTAGAACCTCCACTTTTTATGATGCCAAAGGTACTATGGAATGGCATTCTTATTTCTTTAGGATTTATAGTTGTCACCTTAGTAGGTGCCCTGGTAGCAAACTCTGAAAAATAAAAAAAATAATGAATTATTGGTTAATTATTTTTGCTGGAATATACCTAAGTGCACTAATATACTCAGCCTACAAATCAAAAATTTCAATAAAGAGTGAAAAAGATTATGCCCTACCCAAAGTGGGTGTCATTCTGGGTTTTCTCACATTTTCAGCTACACTTTTCAGTACTTTTACTCTGATGGGCATGCCTGATTTTTTCAGGACTCACGGTGTAGGCGCATGGGTTTTTTTAGGAGTTACAGACACTGCCCTAGCTTTTGTTACTTTATGGTTTGGATTATCACTTAGAAGGAAATATTCTAAAAAGAATTTTACAAACGTAAGCAATATTATCAGAGATCGGTATGGCAACAATCTGCCAGTCTATATTTATCGCTTTGGAATCTTTGTATTTCTTATCCCCTACGTTGCCATTCAGATAAAAGGTATTGCAGCGTTTATAGATTTCTCAAATATCTTAGCCATACCAGAGTGGGCATGGGCTACCCTCTTTTTAGTCATTATTTTATCTTACAGTTATGTTGGTGGCTTGAAAGCAATTATAGTTAGTGATGCAATACAAGGTGTCACTTTGCTCATTGTAACAACAATCATTGCATACACTTGCGTGATAAATATTGGCGGTTTCGAATCATTTTTTGCAGAGCTGGCAACAAACAAACCACAATTGCTATCTATCCCAGGACCAAAAGGTCTGCTCACTAGTCAATTTCTTTTTTCATCATTCATTGTCATTATATTGATGCCTATATCGCAACCACAGTTGCTAACACGCATTGTGATTATGAATTCTCAAAAAGACACAAAACGAATGGCTGTTGCCGTTTCTATTTTTGCTTTTCTTATCATCATGCCGACGATTTTTATAGGCTTATACGGTGCACTCCGCTATGCAGATTCATCAACTGATGCTTTCTTATTTAACACATTAGTAACTGAACAGCATGCAATAATCGGAGCATTAGCAATCATAGGCTTAATAGCTGCAGCTATGTCCACTGTTGACTCTCAGTTGTTTGCAATACAAGCTGAGGTAGCGAACTATAAGAAATCAAAAAATAACAACAAACTCCTCATCATAGGTTTTGGCTTGGTGGCTCTACTGCTTTCTATATTTACGACTAAAGAATTAGTGCTACTTGCACGAGTCAGTTTTGCAGGAACTGCATTGCTTGCACCTATGATATTTACGGCAATTTTTTCGAATCAAAAACATTCTAATATTTTACCCTATGTTACTTTTGCCTCGCTGATCCTTTATGTGCTATCTAGCTTTTCGGCTTGGATACCTTCTGTAATTTTAGGAATAAGATTAGATATGATTTTGCTATTGGTATGCACTATAGTAGCTATGCTGCAATTTATGATTTATAAGTCTGCTCCTGTTTATTTGGAAGAAACCATAAAATCAGAATAATGTATAGTTTCAAAAATGATTATAGCGAAGGTTGCCATCCAAACATCTTGAAAGCACTTGCTGAGACGAATAAAACTCAACAAGAAGGCTATGGTGACGACCAATATTCCATCAAAGCTAAAGAACTTATCAAAGAAATAATAAGAAGTAAACATGCGACAGTTCATTTTGTTTCTGGTGGCACTCAAGCGAATCTTATTGTCATTTCTTCAATACTTAAACCACACGAAGCCGTCATAAGTGCACACAGCGGGCACATCAATGTGCACGAAGCAGGTGCTATTGAAGCCACTGGTCATAAAGTATGTACGTGCTATAGCCAAGATGGAAAGCTGACTCCAAAGCAAATATTAGAAGTAGTAAAAGAACATAATGAACCGCCACATATGGTAAAACCAAGATTGGTTTACATTTCCAACGCAACGGAAGTTGGTACGGTTTATAATCTTAACGAATTGCAGGAGTTATCAAAATGCTGTAAAGATAACAACCTTCTTTTGTACATAGATGGAGCACGCTTAGGTGTAGCATTAATTACTACTGCTAATTATCATCTCACCCTGGCTGATGTCGCTAAATATTCTGATGTTTTTTATATCGGTGGCACAAAAAATGGAGCACTGCTTGGTGAAGCCATTGTGATACCAAACAAAGAGTTACAAGAGGATTTCCCTTATCACCTAAAACAAAAAGGAGCTCTCATGGCTAAAGGCAGAGTTTTAGGCATTCAATTTCTGGAATTATTTACAAACAACCTGTTTTTTGAACTTGCTGAACATGCAAATTCAAAGGCAATGCAATTGGTTGAAATTATAAGTGATGCTGGTTATAAATTCCTGCTCACTCCTGAAAGCAATCAGATTTTCCCAATATTCCCCCAAAAATTAGCTAAAATCATCACTGACAAATACGAATGCTATCCTTGGCAAGTCATGAATGATAATGAAGTAGCAATACGCATGGTTTGTTCTTGGGCTACTAGTGATGAGGCAATTACTGATTTTGAGAAAACATTAAAAAAATAGTCCGTTTTAAAAATTGCATAGGTTTTTATCCTTACTTTTGCCACAGCCTAACGCATAGAAAGAGAGCCAAGTGAAAATTAATCTTCAAAACATTTATAAGACTGCCTTTTTCATAAGTATCTTTAATATCCTATTGATTATTGTAGATTTTGGATTTGAGCAATCATTATATTTTGAAAATCTGATTAATGGATTCTACTTTATTGTGCTTTTTATCGGTCTTATGAATATTAGCTTTAGACATATTCTTGACCGGAAGTCTGAATACAGTTTTAAAATTAAAATATTAGATGCCCTTATTTTCCTCTTTATTTTATTTATTATTTATCACCATTTATTCGTGATACCATATGAAGGGTTGAATACGTTATGGATTGGTGATGATTGGGTTATTTTAGGAGTTATTATCATCTTTTTTAGAGAAGTATCAGATCGTAGGGTTAACTTAAATCGCATCTCAATAAACCCACCACAATTATTTATTCTCAGCTTTCTGCTTATCATTTTGTTGGGAACACTGCTACTCATGCTTCCTAAGGCTACTTATAGAGATATCTCATTTATTGATGCCTTATTTACATCGACTAGTGCAGTTTGTGTCACAGGTTTAGTTGTGGTGAATACGGCAACAGCATTTACACAACTTGGACAAATATTTATACTCATTCTTATTCAAATTGGTGGTATAGGCATCTTAACAGTGGCGAGTTATTTTAGTTATTTCTTCAAAGGAGGTTCTTCATATAGAAATCAACTAATTTTAGGAGACATTACTAATACGAATAAGCTGGGAGAAGTTTTCTCCACTTTAAAATATGTTCTCGTAATTACTTTCACCATTGAGCTTATCTCAGCCATCTTGATTTTTATCAGTTTAGGAAGTCACAATTCTATTGGTAATTTTGCTGATACGCTTTTCTTTTCTGGATTTCATGCCATTTCAGCTTTTTGCAATGCCGGTTTTTCAACACTATCCCAGAACTTATATGACAGCGGAGTTAACACCAACTATTCCCTGCAATTGGTTATCTGCATCACGTTCATCATTGGAGGTTTAGGTTTTCCTATTGTTGTAAATCTTCTAAGATATCTGAAACATAAAATTCTTATGATAATACCGTTTACCGGACATAAAAATCCTCACAAGCCTTGGTTGCTCAATCTCAGCAGTAGAATTACGCTTATTACCACCTTTGGGTTAATCGTTTCAGGAACCATCTTTTTTTACTTTTTAGAGCAAGACCATGCATTTGCTCATCAATCGGAAAGCGGTAAATGGGTTACTGCATTATTTACAGCAACCACTCCACGTACAGCCGGCTTTAATACTCTGGATTTGAATGAGCTTCATCTATCTACAATAATGTTGATTTTTTTATTAATGTGGATTGGGGCTTCACCAGCATCAACAGGTGGTGGTATTAAAACGAGTACATTTGCTATTTCTATCTTGAATATTACCAGTCTAGGCAGAGGAAAAGAACACGTTGAGGTGTTTAGACGAAGGATTGCAACCGTTTCCCTTAGACGAGCCTCAGCTATTATTAGTCTATCTTTGGTCGTTATCGGCTTGGGTATCATGCTTATTTCCATTTTTGATGAAGAAAAACAACTCTTGGCGATAGCCTTCGAATGCTTTTCAGCTTACAGTACAGTAGGTCTCAGTTTGGGAATCACAGCTGATTTATCTAATGTAGGGAAACTAGTCATTATCTTTATCATGTTTATAGGAAGAGTCAGCATGCTCTCAATAGTTATTGCCCTGATGAAAAAAGTAAAGGAAAAGGCTTATAGTTATCCGACTGAAGAAATTATTATAAACTAAATCTGTATGAAATGAAGTATATTATCGTAGGCTTAGGAAATTTTGGCGCAGCTTTGGCTGAAGAGCTTACAGCCCAAGGACATGAGGTTATAGGAATCGATATTAAAATGGATAAAGTTGATGCACTAAAAGAAAAAATCACTCATACTATTAGCTTAGATGCCACCGACGAAACAACTGTTTCAGGACTTCCCATAAAAGATACTGATGTAGTGGTTGTGGCTATAGGAGAAGAGCCTGGAACTAGTATTATGGTGACAGCTGTTTTCAAAAATTTGAAAGCGAAGCGATTAATCAGTCGTGCCATAAATCCATTACACGAAAAAGTACTTCATGCCATAGGAGTTGATGAAATAGTTCGTCCAGAAGCAGAAACTGCACAACGATGGGCTAAGAAGTTAACATTAAAAAATATTGCAGAATCATTTGAAATTAATAGTGAATACAGTATTATTGAAGTAGAAGTCCCAGACGAATATGTGGGGAAAAGAGTGAAAGAGCTGGATTTTCAAAGTAAATATAATACTCTACTGCTCACAACCATCAAGATGAAAGAGATGAGTAGCATTATTGGCGGAAAACGTAATATTAGCAAAGTACAAGGTGTAGCCTCGGCAGATTTACTCTTAGAAGAGAAAGACATATTAGTCGTTTATGGAGCAAATCACGATTTGGAGAAATTCTTAAAAAGAAGTTTATAAAATAGAGAGAGAACTAGTAAATAAGCATTCAAATGGAGCGTATCAAAAATCTATAGTAATATTCAGACTATAATTTTCTTATCTCAAGTTCAGAAAGGATTTTTTTAATGTAATTTTGAATCATTGACACACACTATACCATCAAATTATGGATATTAAAGAAATAGATAATATAGAACTGAAGTACCTTACCATCGATGATTATAAGGAACTAAAATCTGTGATGATACAGGTTTACAAAAATATACCTGACCCTTATTGGGAAGAGGATGCAATTGAATACTTAATTGAGCATTTTCCTGAAGGGCAAGTCGTTATTAAAATTAATGGGCAACTAGCTGGTTGTGCATTGAGTATAATTGTTGATTATGCAAAATACAATCGACAACACACTTATAAAAAGGTAACAGGGGATTACACCTTCAGTACGCACACCAATGACGGTGATATGCTGTATGGAATTGATGTTTTCATAAAACCTGAATTTCGAGCTTTGCGTTTAGGCAGACGCCTATATGATTATCGGAAAGAACTGTGTGAACGTCTTAATTTAAAAGGAATAGCCATAGGCGGTCGCATTCCTAATTACCACAAATATGCTGATGAAATTTCTCCAAAAGAATACCTCCAGAAGGTTAAGCGAAAAGAAATTCATGATCCTGTTCTCAACTTCCAATTATCGAATGATTTTCATGCTTCAAAGATTTTAAAAGGTTATTTAGAAGGTGATGAAGCTTCGAATGAATATGCTGTACTCTTAGAATGGGATAATATTTCCTACGAAGAGGCTGTTGAACAAGCAGAAACACAAAAATCAATTGTTCGGTTAGGTTTAGTTCAGTGGCAGATGCGACCTTATAAAAACTTGGATGAACTCATGCAACAAGCCGAGTTTTTTGTCGACTCTGTATCCGGTTATCGTTCTGACTTTGCATTATTCCCAGAATTCTTTAATGCCCCACTCATGGCAGGTAATAATGCGATGAATCCAGCAGAATCCATTCGAGATTTAGCCAGTTATACCCCAGCAATTGTTGAGCGTTTTTCAGAATTAGCGATTTCATACAATATCAACATTATCACAGGAAGTATGCCTGAAATCAAAGATGAATTGCTATATAATGCAGGCTATTTATGTAAACGCGATGGTAGCATTGATCGTTTTGAAAAACTGCATGTAACACCCGACGAACGAAAAGTATGGGGTATGCAGGGTGGCAATGGATTCAAAACTTTTGATACCGATTGTGGTAAAATTGGAGTGTTAATCTGCTATGACTCAGAATTTCCTGAGCTTAGCCGAATCCTAGCAGACGAAGGTATGAATATTCTGTTTATTCCTTTCCTCACTGACACACAAAACGGGTACTGCAGAATTCGCCATTGCGCGCAGGCTAGAGCTATTGAGAACGAATGCTACGTGGCTATTGCCGGTAGTGTAGGGAACTTACCTAAAGTGCATAATATGGATATACAATTTGCCCAGTCAGGAGTCTTCACTCCTTGTGACTTTGCCTTTCCTACCGATGGCGTAAAAGCACAAACCACATCTAATACAGAAATGATTCTCATAGCTGATGTCGATTTGAATTTACTCACAGAGTTGAATCAAGTAGGAAGTGTCAATAATTTAAATGACAGACGGAAAGACTTATACCGATTGTACCGAAGGAAAAAGTAAAAAGAGATTCATTGGCATTAAAATTGATAGAAACTAACTATTAGTATTAACTTAAAAAAGTAATAATATCATGAAAAAAATAGTTGTTTTAGTTCTTGGAGTTTTTGTATTCTTTGCGTGTGGTAAAGATGATAAAGATGCATTTGTCGGTACATACAAATCAGAGACTCAAGATGAGTCAAATACAAACTATCAGACATTAATGGTTAAAGCTAAAGCTGACAGTATTTACGAAGTCACTTTTACTTCCACCAATATCAAAGAAGGTAACGAAGGTTGCACATTTAAAAAAGAAGGAAACATTGTCAATGATATCCTTGAAGTACCTATCGAAGAATGGGACAAAGGTGCTAAGATGATTATCAAATCTGTTGATAAAGAAACTTTAGAAGTTACCACAAAACTTGAAGAAAATATACCTGCATTAAAATATTTTTGTAAGGATGGCAGTACTTTAGCGGGTAAATACACTAAAGTGAAAAATAAGTAACTTGGGAAGTAACTTAAAAGAATATTTAGATAACAAAGTAGAAAAATACAACCGTGTGGAGTTTATCGAGAATGATCCGATAGTGATTCCACACGGTTTTTCTGTATTACAAGATATCGAGATTAGCGGATTTTTTGCCGCTATTCTAGCTTGGGGACTACGCAAAACCATCATCAACAAATGCAACGAACTCATGCAACGGATGGATAATTCACCTTATGATTTCATACGTAATAGTACAGAACAGGATAGTAGGCAACTGCTAGGATTCAAACACCGTACTTTCAATGATACTGATTTGCTCTATACCGTAGATTTTCTAAAAAGGCACTATGCCGAGCATAATAGTCTAGAGTCTGCCTTTACATTAGGAGGTACTATGAAAACTAATTTGGAAAAATTTCATCACTCCTTTTTTAATACTCCCTATGCCCCACAACGCACCCGAAAACACATAGCAACCCCAGAAAGAAAATCTGCTTGCAAGCGTCTCAATATGTATATGCGTTGGATGGTACGCCACGATAACAAAGGTGTGGACTTTGGTTTATGGAAAACAATAAAACCAAAAGACCTAATCTGTCCGTTAGATGTACATGTTGGGAGAACTGCAAGATTCCTAGGTCTCCTGGAAAGAACACAAGACGATTGGAAGGCAGCGATGCAATTAACCCAAAAGTTAAGATTTTTCGATAAAAATGATCCTGTAAAATATGATTTTGCCCTATTTGGACTTTCTATAGAAAATGACTTTAGTTGAAACCAAAACCTTTTATATTTTCACAACATCTTGTAAATTTTTAGAGAGAATTCTGAGCCATTAACATCACATAAACCTACAATATTAAACTTAACACTTTTTAATATTCAAAACATTGTTTTACAAACGTTTTCGGATATAAATGACTTGCAAATAATCGAAAGTTCGTATATCTTTGTGCCTATTCATTTTTATGGGAATTACAGTAAACTATATATAATATTAAATTAATAAATTATGAGCGATAAGCACGTGTATTTTTTCGGCGATGGAAAAGCTGAAGGTAACGCAAGTATGAAAAACCTATTAGGCGGTAAAGGAGCCAATTTGGCAGAGATGAATCTTATCGGTGTACCTGTTCCAGCTGGTTTCACAATCACCACAGAGGTATGTACCGTTTACAATGATAAAGGCAGAGACTACACTGTAGATTTGATAAAATCAGAAGTAGAAGCCAAAATCAAGGAGACTGAAGAGGCAATGAATGCAAAATTCGGTTCTAAAGGTGAAGCTTTTCCTTTATTACTTTCAGTACGTTCTGGTGCTCGAGTTTCTATGCCGGGTATGATGAATACGGTTCTTAACTTGGGTATGAATGACGAAACTGTAAAATTAGTTGCTGAAAAATCAGGCAATGAGCGTTTTGCTTGGGATTCATACCGTCGTTTTATCCAAATGTATGGTGACGTAGTGATGGGTGTAGAAGCCGAAGACGGAAAACATGATCCTTTTGAAATTGAAATTGATAAATTAAAAGAAGCTAAAGGCTACGAACTAGATACTGAATTCACTCCTGAAGACTTAAAAACTTTGGTGGAAAAATTCAAGAAGGTAGTACATGATCGTACTGGCGACGATTTTCCTACTAACCCATGGGATCAACTTTGGGGAGCTGTATGTGCAGTATTCGATTCTTGGAATACTGAGCGTGCTATTTATTATCGCCAAATGCACCAAATTCCTGCTGAGTGGGGAACTGCTGTAAACGTACAAGCGATGGTGTATGGTAATATGGGTAAAAACTCTGCAACTGGTGTAGCTTTCACTCGTGATGCCGCAACTGGAGAAGATATCTTTAACGGCGAGTACCTAATCGATGCACAGGGAGAAGACGTGGTTGCGGGTGTACGTACTCCACAAGAGATTACCGTTGAAGGTTCTCGTCGCTGGGCTAAGCGTGCAGGAGTTTCTGAGGATGATCGTAAAGCTAAATATCCATCTTTGGAAGAAGCTATGCCTGAAATCTACAAGGAATTAGATGCTACTCAACAAAAATTAGAAGATCATTATTCTGATATGCAAGATTTAGAGTTCACTATTCAAGATGGTAAACTTTGGATTTTACAAACAAGAAATGGTAAGCGTACTGGATCTGCGATGGTACGCATGGCAGTAGAAATGCTTGACCAAGGAATGATTGATGAAAAAACAGCATTATTACGTCAAGAAGCTGATAAATTAGATGAATTACTTCACCCAGTATTTGAGAAAAAAGCATTAGAATCTGCAACCGTTATCACAAAAGGACTTCCAGCATCACCAGGTGCTGCTACAGGTCGCGTAGTATTCTTTGCTAACGATGCTGAAGAATGGAAAAATCGTGGTGAAGAAGTAGTATTGGTTCGTCAAGAAACTTCTCCTGAAGACTTGAAAGGAATGCACGTGGCTAATGGTATTTTAACTGCACGTGGCGGTATGACTTCTCACGCAGCCGTAGTTGCACGTGGTATGGGTAAATGTTGCGTTTCAGGTGCTGGTGACGTAAGAGTGGACTATGAAGGACGCACCTTCAAAGTAGGTGACCGCGTAGTAAAAGAAGGCGACTGGATTTCATTAAACGGATCAACTGGTGAGGTATATGAAGATAAAGTTGCAACTGTAAATCCTGAGCTTTCTGGAAACTTTGCAAAAATCATGGAATTAGCAGAGAAATATACTAAGATGTATGTTCGTACTAACGCTGATACCCCACACGATGCACAAGTAGCACGTGACTTTGGAGCAAAAGGTATTGGTCTTTGCCGTACAGAGCATATGTTCTTTGAAGGAGAAAGAATCATTGCAGTTAGAGAAATGATATTAGCAGAAGATGAAGAAGGGCGTCGCAAAGCATTAGCTAAATTACTGCCAATGCAACGTGAAGACTTTGAAGGAATCCTAGAAGCTATGGACGGTTTTGGTGTAACTATCCGTTTATTAGACCCACCATTGCATGAGTTTACTCCTAATGACGAGGCATCTCAAGAAGAAATGGCGAAAGAATTAGGCGTTCCTGCTGATGTTGTAAAATCTAAAGTGGAATCTTTACACGAATTCAACCCGATGTTAGGACATAGAGGTTGCCGTTTAGGAAATACTTATCCTGAGATTACAGAAATGCAAGCTCGAGCAATTTTAGAAGCTGCTGTAAACTTGAAGAAAAAAGGTAAAGACCCACGTCCAGAGATTATGGTGCCACTTATTGGAACTGTAGAAGAATTGAAACTTCAAAAAGAAATTATTGACAGAATTGCAAACAAAGTATTTGAAGAAAAAGGAGAAAGCATTGATTACTTAGTAGGAACAATGATTGAGATTCCTCGTGCAGCACTTACTGCTGACAAAGTTGCTGAAGTAGCTGAATTCTTCTCATTTGGTACAAATGACCTTACACAGATGACTTACGGTTATTCTCGTGACGACGCTGGCAAATTCCTTCCTATCTACTTAAACAAAGGCATCTTGAAGAATGATCCTTTCCAAGTATTAGATCAAGAAGGTGTAGGACAATTAGTACAAATGGGTACTGAAAAAGGTCGTAGTTCGAACGCAAAATTGAAAGTCGGCATTTGTGGAGAACATGGTGGAGAACCTTCATCAGTGAAGTTCTGCGGAACGGTAAATATGGATTATGTTTCTTGTTCACCATTCCGCGTACCTATCGCACGTCTAGCAGCTGCACAATCAGCTATTGAATTAGATAAATAATAAAATCTTATTTACTAAAATATGAGGAGCTGTTTCTTTAAGGAACAGCTCTTTTTATATTATAAATATAAAGAATGGCATATCAAGCATAACTTTTTTTATATGCAATAAAAAAATCAGAATTTTTCCGATGTACTAAAGTTATATGGCAAGGTATTTGTCATTTATGTTCATATATTTTTAACATTTAAAAACTTAAATATTATGGCACACAACAGTGGAAATTCAATGTTAGCAGCTTTAGCTGGAATCGCAATTGGTTTAGGAGTAGGTGTATTAATGGCTCCAGACGAGGGAAAAAAAACTCGTAAGAAAATTAAAAGAACTTTCGATGAGACTACTGAGGATATCAAATCTCGTCTAAACGAGCTAACTGATGAGGTAAAAGCTAAAACAATGCAAGCTAAAGGTAGTTTAGAAGATAATGTTGAGTACTTAGTTACAAAATCAAGTTACAAAGCTGATGAAGTAATTGATGTATTGGAGAAGAAATTAGCTGATTTGAAACAAGCAAACGCCAAACTTCAAAAATAATATATGGCACTAGAAAATATCACTCATAACGCCAAAGAGCTTAAGGCTCAAATGGAGAATGTAATGAGTGACAATATGGACTACTATAAGCTTCTAGGTTTTAAAATTGCAGCTAAAACTGCAACAGGATTAACTAAGATACTTATAGTAGCCCTAGCTTGTTTACTCATTGTGTTTTTCTTATGCTTAGCTGGTGGCTTTGCCCTCGGTGAATATTGGGGCAATAACGCCTACGGATTTTTAACTATGGCAGGGATAATTCTCGTTGCGCTAATTTTATTCTTAGCGTTAAAGAAATTTATTGTAGATAGACCTATATTGCGGATTCTCTCTGAAATTGTAAAAGAAGACTAAAATATTATGCAGAAAACATACAAGTCCTTTAAGGAAATTGATAAAGAGCTTAGAATATTGAAACTGAAAAAGGAGATTGCAATATGGACCATGAAGAATGAATCTGAGCAATTAAAATACAGCTTGGCTCCTAAGAATCTTGCACTAAATGCGATTAGCAGTTTATCAAGAACAAGATCAACCCACGGAATTAACTGGAAAGTCGCTATTCGTAATATTATTATAGCTTTTGTAGCAAAACGTATTTTTAGAATCTAAGTTTACGATCATTTATCATTAGTTCTAAAATTCGTTAAAAACTGATGTTTTTCGGTAGGAATGAAAATTATTGCTAACTTTGCAACTTCAAAATGAACTTATCTGAAGACAATGCGAAAAATAGTAGTGATACTTATCGGCGTGGCTTTCTTTTTTGCAAGCTGTGGGGAATATCAAGAAATCAAAAAAAGTACTAATGCTGAATTTAAGCTAAAAAAGGCTATTGAGTACTTTAATTCACAAGACTATGCAAAAACGCTTGATCTGCTGGATGACGTACGCCCACTTTATAGAGGAAGAACTCAAGCACCTACCATAGAGTATTATTATGCGTATTCCTTATATGAACAAAAGCGTTATTTAGATGCGGGTAACTATTTCAATCAAATAGTTCGTCTATATCCTAAAAGTCCTTATGTTGAAGAATGTTTATATATGAAAGCATTCTGCTATTATAAAGGTACTCCGATGGTTTTATTGGATCAGACACCTACTAAAGATGCTATTCAAGCCTTTGAAACCTATATCAAGAGATACCCTAATAGTTCAAGAAATGACGATGCTAAAGAATACATTTCTAAGCTCTACGATAAGCTGGTGAAAAAATCCTACTTAAATGCTAAATCTTATTATGATAGAGAGTATTACGACTCTGCCATTATTGCTTTAAACAATAGTATAAAGGAATATCCCGAATCAGGATATCGAGAGGAAATACTCTTTATGCTTCTAGAGTCACGTTATCAATTAGCTAAAAACAGTATCCCTTCTAAAAAACGTGACCGCTACAACAAGGCTAAGGAAGAATACTTGTCATTTGCTGAAGAGTTTCCTGACAGCAAATATGTGAGTAAGGCTAAGAGGATGAACAATAATATTAACGAATATCTAGGAACTGAATAACTTATTATACCTATGGATTTTAAAAATACAAAAGCAGACACAAATACTATCACGCGTAACGTTAAAGAATTAAGCGCTGAAGTTGGCAATGTTTATGAAACATTAATGATTATTGCTAAAAGATCAAATCAGATTTCTGTGGAGATGAAAGAAGAGCTGAGCAAAAAATTACAAGATTTTGCATCGGTATCTGATAATCTTGAAGAGATTTTTGAAAATAGAGAGCAAATTGAGATTTCAAAATTCTACGAAAGACTACCTAAGCCTGTACTTATCGCTTTAGAAGAGTTTACTCAAGATCGAATCTATTACCGCAGAGGAGAAAAAACGGAATAGACAATCATTAAATTTATCCGTTCTATGAGTCGCTCTAGCTACATAAAAATCTTCCTCATTCTTCAAAGTTTTAACTTTCTTACGCCATCTATTGGACAGGAGCTAGATTGTGATGTAAAGGTCATTACTCAAAAAGTAACCGGAGTTGATCATGTAGTATTTAAGACCTTAGAACAAAATCTGTCGGACATTTTAAATGCAACAAAGTGGACTGATAATAAAAATAATGCAAAAGAAAAGATTGCTTGTACTTTTCTACTTATTATAGAGGGTGTACCTAATGAAAACAGCTACCAAGCAAGTGTTCAGGTACAAGCGAGTCGTCCTGTATTTAATTCTTCCTATATCACTCCTCTGCTTAATCACAAAGATAAACAAATCACATTTTCATATTTGCCAAACGAGGCATTTCACTACGAAGGTGTTGGTAAAAATAAAGAATTAGTAGCAGTTGCAGCATACTATGCCTACCTCATTCTCGGATTAGATGGCGACAGCTTTTCTCGCCTAGGAGGCACATCCTATTTCAAGAAAGCATTGGATATAAGTGTTCAGCAAGGTCAAGGATTGTCTAATGACGGATGGTCAACATCAGAACGTGAGATTAATCGTTATTGGATGGTAGAAGATCTCTTAAACTACAAGGAACTCCGTGAATCAATTTACAACTATCATCGAGAGGGATTAGATAAAATGGTGACAGAACCTCGGGAAGCTATTGAAAATATGCTTGAGAGTATAAAAGATTTAGCCAAAGTTCATCAAAAATCATCAGACGTGGCTGCAATGCATATGTTCTTTGACGCAAAAGCTAATGAAATCACACAAAGTACATTAGTATTGCCACCTGAAAAGCGTAAAGAGATGTACGATTTATTAGGCACTATTGACCCAGGGCATTTAGGTATCTATAAAGTCTTAGAATAATGTTACAAAGTCTGCATATTCAAAACTATGCATTGATTGAAGCCCTTACCATAGCATTTGATAAGGGTTTTGTTGTACTCACAGGTGAAACAGGTGCGGGTAAATCCATAATATTAGGCGCCTTAGGGCTTCTACTTGGTGAGCGAGCAAACCTTTCAAGCATTGGTGACCCTAAAAAGAAATGCATCGTTGAAGGAGAATTTTCAATCTCTAACTATGATCTTTCAGACTTTTTTACAGCAGAAGATATCGACTATGAAGATATAACCCTTATAAGACGTGAGCTCTCTCCCACAGGGAAGTCACGAGCATTTATAAATGATACACCTGTAAGACTAAACGTTTTAAAGGAATTTACATCTAAACTAATTGATATACATTCGCAACATCAGAATTTGCAGATAGAAAACGAAGCTTTTCAATTTCAGTTGGTAGACAATTATTCAAAAAATAAAAAAGTCCTTTCTGAGTATCAAAAGTCTTATAGACTACTTCAAGAGTTAAAAAAGAAAAAAGCAACATTGCTTGAATCCCAACGACAACAAAGCTCTGATATCGACTATTGGCAATTTCAGTTAGAAGAACTCATTTCAGCTGACTTAAAAGACGGCGAACAAGAGCAACTAGAGCAAGAAAATACTATGCTTTCACAAATGGAAAGTATTATTAATTCCTACTCAGAAGCCAATGATTATTTTAATTCAGACCTCACCCCTATTGAGAATATAAGAAAATTAGCCTCTAATTTTCAAAAGCTAGAAGATGTCCATAACCCCTCAAAGGCATTAGGAGATCGACTAGAAAGTGTCTATATTGAGCTAAAAGACATTATTTCTGAAATTCTTGTAGAAGCAGAACGCTTGCAAAATGACCCTAAGCGTGCAATTGAAGTCAGTGAACGGCTTGATACTATTTATCGTCTTCAGCAAAAACATGGAAAGGACACTATTGCAGAGCTTTTACAATTAGAACAAGAATTGCAAGAAAAAGTCAATGCAGTGCATCATTTTGATGAGCATTTAGCGAAAATCGAAAATGAACTCGAATCTCAAATGACACAAACTTCTGACTTTGCTAGTCAATTGTCAAAGTCAAGAAAAAAAGCCATCCCTAAAATAGAGAAACAACTTACTGAACAACTGCAACGCCTTGGTATGCCACATGCTAAAATTCTGATTGGAGTAGAGCCTACTAATGAGTTTAAAATGCTGGGAAAAGAGACTATTTATATTTTATTTTCTACTAATAAAAACACAAGCCCTGCTCCTATTAGTGATGTAGCATCTGGCGGTGAGCTTTCACGTCTCATGCTCTCTATAAAACAACTCATGGCAAAATCAATGGTATTGCCTACCTTGATTTTTGATGAAATAGATAGTGGAGTATCGGGCGAAATTGCTTCAAAAATGGGTGACACTATGCATGAAATGGCTCAGCAAATGCAAGTAATAGCTATTACCCACCTACCCCAAATTGCCGCTAAGGCAAACCAGCATTGGCAAGTTTATAAGAAAGACACCAGTGATAAAACGCTTACATCTATTACAAAATTAGATGCAGACGATCGTACTGTAGCGATAGCTAAAATGCTTTCTGGAAGACAACTTACTTCAGAAGCTATAGCCAATGCTAGAGCTTTATTGTCACAATCGTAAAAAAGAATATTTGGTATTTTATCAAACTATCAATAGCTTTGTGCAAATAGCTGAAAAAATCATGACTAATCTTATCATACTGTTCCTCTTTACTTTTTTTATAAATATTCCATTCGGATACTGGCGAGGTGGTGAAAAGAAATTTTCATGGCAATGGTTTGTGGCTATTCACGTACCAGTTGTTTTCTTGTATTTTATGCGTAATTGGTTAGAGCTAGAATATACATGGGTTACCTTTCCTGTATTATTAGCCATTTTTTTCTTGGGACAATATGTAGGTAAAAGATGGCGACAAAAACGCATGTCTCAACAAGATATACAAGAAATCTAAAACTCAATTTACAATTACTACTTTTTCAATGCTCTTTTTAGGTGAGCTTTTAATTTTTTCAATGCCCAGTCATAATGACTTGAAGTTGCTGAAACACAGTAACTACTCTACGAGATTATTTTCTTAATTAGCCTAATGATGAACCTAAAACAGTGCTATTCCTCGATTCTCTTATTTATTTCTTCTGTCTCGTCTTCGAAACCCGGTTTCCCTAGCAATGCAAACATATTCTTTTTATAGGCTTCAACTCCAGGCTGGTCAAATGGATTCACTCCTAGCATATAGCCACTCAATCCACAAGCAAATTCAAAGAAGTATATTAACTGTCCTAAGTAATAAGCATCTAACCTTGGGATGATAATTCTAAAATTTGGAACACCCCCATCTACATGTGCTAAAGTGGTTGCTACCTCCGCTGATTTATTTACATCATCTAGTCTCTTTCCTGCAAGATAATTCAGATTATCTAAATCCTCTTCTGTTTCTGGTATTGCAATTTCTTGATTTGGTAAAGCTACAGAAAGTACTGTTTCGAATAGCGTCCGCTCTCCATCTTGAATGTACTGTCCCATAGAATGCAAGTCAGTAGTAAAGTTTACACTCGCCGGAAAAATACCTTTTCCATCTTTACCTTCACTCTCCCCGTATAATTGCTTCCACCACTCTGATATGTTCGCAAGTTTTGGATGATAATTTACTAAGATTTCAAGCTTCTTTCCTTCATCATACAATGCATTTCGGAAGGCTGCATATTGCATAGCAATATTACTTTCAAATGAGGTTAATAGTAAATGCTTTTGCATCTCTTTTGCTCCTGCTATCAACGCTTTTATATCAAAACCTGCACAGGCTATTGGCAAAAGTCCTACTGGCGTAAGAACAGAATACCGTCCTCCTACATTATCAGGAATCACGAAAGTTTTATAACCCTTTTGGTCAGCCAATGTCCGTAATGCGCCTTTTTCTTTGTCAGTAATCGCTACGATATAGTTGGAAGCATCTTCACCCTCCTGTTCTTCGAGCAAAGCCTTCAATACACGAAATGCAATTGCTGGCTCAGTAGTTGTTCCTGATTTAGAAATCACACAAATACCGAAAGTAACACCTCTAAGCACCTCTTTTAGCTCAGACAAGTAATCTTCATTAATATTTTGTCCTGCATATAATATGATTGGATTCTCATTTTCTTGTGTCATCATATCAAAACTATGAGAAAGTGCATCAATCACAGCTTTTGCCCCTAAGTATGAACCGCCAATTCCTACTACAACCAACACGTCCACCGTATTCCGAAAATGGGTAGCAACATCTTCTATCTCAGCAACTAATTCTTCAGGCGTATTAGAAGGAAGCTCTACCCAGCCTAAGAAATCACTCCCTTCACCTGTACCATTTAGTAAATCATTACGAAAATCCGATGCTTTTTCAGCATATTTTTCAACTGTAGCTTCATCAACAAATGGAGAAACATTTTTTAGGTCTAATTTTATCTTTTTCATCGTAGGTGTATTTAATGTTGATTATTGTAATTCGTCTGAGAGAATCTTCATCTCTATTGAGGGAGCAATTCTTTCATGTAAGATTAGATAAACAGCTTTTGTGATAGGCATATGAATATCTAATTCCATCATAATGTCATAAATGCTTTTTACAGCATAGTACCCTTCAGCAACCATAGACAGCTCCAAAATTGCTGATTTTACTGTATAACCTCGTCCAATCATCGTACCAAAAGTACGATTTCTACTAAATTGTGAATAAGTTGTAACCAAAAGATCGCCTAAGTAAACAGAATCTTTAATGTCCCTTTCTTGGGGAACAACAACATCTAAAAAGCGCTTCATTTCTTTAATAGCATTGCTGATGAGTACAGCTTGAAAATTATCTCCATAGCGCAGACCGTAAGCTACACCCGACGCTATTGCCATAACATTTTTCAAAACAGCCGCGTATTCTGTACCAAGTACGTCATTAGAAGTGCACAGTTTTGTGTACGCAGTTCCTAATATTTTAGTAACAACTGTAGCCAATTCGTTATTTTCTGAGGCAATTGTAAGATACGATAAACGCTCTAGTGCAATTTCCTCTGCATGGCATGGCCCCTTTATCACACCAAAATTGCTCATAGAGATTTGATGCTGATTGATGAAATACTGACTGGCTAACTCGCCTGTCTCAGGAGATATACCTTTTGTTGCTGAAACAATGTACTTTTCTGAAATATCTGTCGTAAGATTTTCAAGTCCTTTGTGCATGAAAGCTGCAGGAATAACAAAAATCAAAAGATCAGAATTTTCTGCACACTTATTCAGATTATTATAAAATTTTATCTTATTAATATTGAAACGTACAGCTGAGAGGTAGCTAGGGTTATGCCCCAGCTCTTTGAACTTCTTGATCGTTTCGCGTTTTCTCATATACCAATTGAAGGAAAGACTATTCGACTGTAGCATTTTTGCAATTGCTGTAGCCATACTCCCTCCACCAATTATTGCGATTCTTAAATTACTTTCGGTAATATCCATTTCTATATTTAAGTGATATGTACAAAACTATCAAAAAATCACCCCTCATGCAATATCATTCTAAACAATTTATAATCTTTTAACACCTTCTATTTTTGGCATAGAACTTGCCTATGAAATTATCAAATTAAGTAGAATTTTACATCAATATAAATCATGAAAAAAATAATTAGTATAACAGTGTTAGTGTTTGTTGCCTTGAGCTCTGTTCTTGCTCAAGATGCTAAGTCAATTTTAGATAAACTAGCAGCACAAAGTAAAGCTTGTAAAACAATGCAAGGCGAATTTGAATATAAATTAGAAAATAAATCATCTAATATTTATGAAACCAGTAAAGGCAAATATATTATTAAAGGTGATAAATATTTCATTGACGTGATGGGTGCTGAAACCTATTTCGATGGTCAATACCTATATTCTTTTATTAAAGATGTGGATGAGGTAAGTATCCAAAATCCTGAAAGTGATGATGAGGATTTCTTAAAACCATCAAATTTGTTCACTATCTATCAAAAGGGATACGAGCATGAATATGTAGGTAAAATTATTGAAAACGGTAAAAGTATCCACGTCATTGATTTACTTCCTAAAAAGGAAAATCAAAATTTTAAAAAGATTATTGCGAAAATAGATGTTAAAACGAATAATTTGGTTTCTATGGAGTCTATCGGAAAATCCGGTGATGATGTAGAGATAAAAATTCTTACTTTAAAAAAGGATCTTCCGGTTTCTGATAGCAAATTTGTCTTTGACGAAACGGCACATCCTGATGTTGAAGTTATAGATATGAGATAATTATTGTATCTTTCAACAAAATTAATTGATAAATAAACTAATGAACACCACAAAGAGTAACAAGAACATTATCATTGCGTCTATTTTTGGACTCGCAATTATTATAGCAGCCTATTTATTAGGAGATGCATATATTCAAAGAAGCAACCCTTCTGGAAGCGTTGAAGTAACAGGATTAGGAGAAACTAATTTCACTTCGGACCTTATTGTCTGGGACGGTTCTTTTAGCAGAACTAGTACAGATTTAAGCAGTGCTTATTCAAGTTTAGAAAGAGACAAGCAAATTATTACTAGTTATTTAACATCGAAGGGAATTGCACCTGAAGAACTTATATTTAATGCCGTGCAAAGTAGAGAAGAAACAGAATCTAAATATTCTGATGATGGGAAATATATAGGTAATCGATTTTTAGGATATACTTTAACGCAATCATTGCAGGTAAAGTCTAAGAATGTTGAAAAAGTGGAAAAAATATCAAGAGAAATTACTGAGTTACTCAATAGAGGTATTGGTTTCTATTCGCAACCACCGCGTTATTATTATACAAAATTGGCAGATTTAAAAATAGAGCTTATTTCTAAAGCCACTGCTGACGCTAAATTACGTGCAGACATGATTGCCGAAAACTCTAAGGGCAGACTCGGTGATTTAATTTCGGCAAAGATGGGTGTCTTCCAAATTACAGGACAGAATTCCGGAGAAGACTATTCTTGGGGAGGAACATTTAATACAGCTGACAAAGACAAAACTGCCTCTATTACAGTGAAGTTAAATTATAGAATAAAATAAATTCACTATTGCATTCTTAAAATATATTCGTACCTTTGCCCACCAAATTATGAAAACTCGTTAGGGCTCAAAAAAGTAGTTATAGAAACTCGCCTTACGGGAAAACTTGAAAAAAGTATAGCAAATGTATGCAATTGTAGAAATTGCTGGAAAGCAGTTTAAAGTAAATCAAGATCAAAAGATTACAGTTCATAGACTGAACTCTTTGAAAGAAGGTGACAAAGTAGATTTCGACAAAGTTTTACTTGTTGATAATGATGGAAGTATTCAGGTAGGAACACCTGTACTCGAAAGTGCTAAAGTAAGTGCGGAGGTTTTGAAACATTTCCGTGGTGAAAAAGTGAAAGTTTTCAAGAAAAAGCGTAGAAAAGGTTATCAAAAACTGAATGGTCACAGACAAGACCTTACGCAATTGAAAATAACAGAAATCGTAGGTTAAATTTTTAAAATCGAAGACAAATGGCTCATAAAAAAGGTGTCGGTAGTTCTAAGAACGGTAGAGAATCAGAAAGTAAACGCCTCGGCGTAAAAGTATATGGTGGACAATTTGCAAAAGCAGGTAATATCATCGTACGTCAACGTGGTACAAAGCACAATCCAGGATTGAATGTTGGTTGTGGTAAAGACCACACACTATTTGCATTAGTAGATGGTGAGGTAACGTTTATCAAGAAAAAAGACAACAAATCTTATGTTCATGTAGTACCAGTTGCTGAAGAATAGAAGATTAAGACTAAGAGAAAAAACTTCCCCTGTTTCTGCAAAGAAGCAGGGGATTTTTGTTATTTTTACCCCTTGAAACAAAACTAAAATCTAAAGTCCTATAAAATGTTAGAATTAAAAAACATCATTGCCAACAGTGAAAAAATCATTGAAGCTTTAAAAATCAAAAATGTAGATGTTTCTGATATCGTTGCTGAAATAGTTGATGTAGATGCTAAACGGAGAACTAGCCTACAACAATTAGAGGAGAAACAAGCTTTTATGAATTCACTTTCTAAAGAAATAGGACAATTATTTAGAGAAGGCAAAACAGAAGAGGCTAATAATATAAAAGCAAAAACTGCAAACCTTAAAACAGAAATTGCTGAACACAATGATGAAGTAAGCAATTATAATCAACGTTTGGAGGAACTTTTAATTCAATTGCCGAACATACCCCACCCTTCTGTGCCTGCGGGAAAAACTGATGCTGACAATATCATTGAAAAAGATTGTCTAAATGTTCCTGAGACTAAAGACGACATGATTCCGCATTGGGATTTATTGACAAAATATGATATCGTTGATTTTGAATTGGGAACCAAAATTACAGGAGCAGGATTTCCAGTATATAAGGGTAAAGGCGCAGCACTCCAACGTGCATTGATAAGTTTCTTTCTCGATGAAAACATCAAAGCTGGCTACGAGGAAGTGCTCCCTCCTATTGTAGTTAATGAAGATTCCGCGTATGGAACAGGTCAACTTCCAGACAAGGAAGGACAAATGTATCATGTGACTGGTGATAATTTATACTTGATACCTACAGCAGAAGTACCGGTTACCAATATCTACCGTGATGTAATATTACAAGAAGAAAATCTACCTAAGAAAAATACTGCATACACTCCTTGTTTCCGTCGCGAAGCAGGTTCATACGGTAAAGATGTAAGAGGACTCAACCGACTACATCAGTTTGATAAAGTAGAAGTAGTCCAAGTGGCACACCCTGATAAATCATATGAGATTTTAAACGAAATGGTCGCACATGTTGAAGCTATCTTGATAAAACTTGAATTGCCTTATCGCATTTTACGACTTTGTGGTGGTGATTTGAGCTTCACTTCTGCCCTTACTTTTGACTTTGAAGTATATTCTGTTGCACAGAAACGTTGGTTAGAGGTTAGTTCTGTTTCCAACTTTGAAAGTTACCAAGCTAATAGATTAAAACTTCGTTTTAAAAGTAAAAACAGCAAAGGGACAACTTTAGCTCATACGTTAAATGGCAGTGCTTTAGCCTTGCCAAGAATTATGGCTGCTTTGTTGGAGAATAACCAAACAGAAAAGGGAATTCGTATACCAGATGCTTTAGTTCCATATACTCGTTTTGATTTAATTGATTAAGTTTTACGACATTATTCTTTAACAAAGGAGAACATTTCGAATGATTATTTTAAACACAACATATAGCGTGCGTACAGAGTTGCAAGACCAATGGATTGAATGGATGCGAACTCACTATTTCCCATTTTTAGAAGATACAAACATGATTACTGACAAAGTTTTCTCTCGGGTAATGGTGGGCGAACAAGGAGGAAGTTTCTCTTACTCACTACAGCTACATTTAGAAAACGCTTCAGCATATCAAGAGTTTGAACAAAAATATCTGCCACAATGTGAGGCAAAACTCATCAAAGAATTTGGTCAAGATGTTTTAGCATTTTCTACGCTGTTAAAGGTATTATAATGATAAAAGGCGAACGCATTATCATGGGAATAGACCCCGGAACAAATTACTTGGGTTATGGACTTTTGCGTGTCGTTGATAATAAACCTGAAGTCATACTTAGTGGTGCACTTAACCTCTCTAAAATGAGTGATTCTTACCTAAAACTTCGAACAATCTTCAAAAGAACATTACAAGTTATCGATAAATACCATCCTGACGAATTAGCCATTGAATCTCAATTTTTTGGTAAAAATGTACAATCTATGCTTAAATTAGGCAGAGCACAAGGTGTAGCTATTGCTGCCGCATTACAACGAGACATTCCTATTTCAGAATATGCACCAAAAAAAATAAAAATAGCTGTAACCGGGAATGGTGAAGCCTCAAAGGAACAGGTAGCACTGATGCTTCAAAAACAATTGAAAATCGAAAAAATGCCTTCCTCACTTGATGAGACTGATGCGCTAGCTATTGCCTTATGCCATTTTTATCAGAGTAAGCTTCAAATAAAAGGTGGAGGTGCCAAATCTTGGAAAGAATTTGCTGAAAAGAATCCTGCTAGAGTAAAAAAATAGTCCCCTATTCAGTTTATGCTTTTATCCTATTGAATGCGATGTGTTGTAAAACATTACAGTAAGTATGCTTGATATTTTATATCTTCGACTTTTACAGAATAAATTATTACCAAAAATTTAATAAAACATGAAACAATTACTTTATGCATTGCTTTTGTGCTTCACTTTTACAAGTGTATATGCACAGGACACTAAGAAAGAGGAAAAGCCAGAGGGCTACAAATTTACAGACATTATCAATCTAGATATTACTCCTGTGAAGGATCAAAATCGCTCAGGGACTTGTTGGTCATTTTCTGCTAATTCATTCTTTGAACAAGAGATGTTACGCATGGGAAAACCTGTTACAGACCTTTCTGAAATGTTTGTTGTCCGTCATACTTACACTGACAAAGCAGAAAAATATGTAAGATTACACGGCTATTTAAACTTTGCACAAGGTGGTGCTTTCCATGACAATCTTTATGTGTTTGATAAATATGGTATCGTTCCTGAATCTGTTTATAGTGGTTTAGAATATGGAGAAAAAGGACACGTACATGGTGAAGTAGAAGCTGTTCTAAGAGGCATCGCTGATGCTGCTATTAAAAATCCTAATCGTAAACTTTCTCCTAAATGGAAGGTTGCTTTCGAAGGTGCATTAGATGCATACTTTGGTGAACTTCCAAAGAGTTTTGTATATGATGGAAAAACATACACACCAAAGAGTTTCTTGACAGACTATTGCGGTATAGTACCAGAAGATTATGTTGCAATTGGTTCGTACACACATCATCCTTTCTATGAAGAATTTATTTTTGAAGTTCAAGATAACTGGCTTTGGAAAACTATCTATAACGTGCCTTTAGATGAAATGATGCAAGTTATTGACAACGCTTTAGAAACTGGCTACTCTGTTGCATGGGCTGCTGACGTCAGTGAAAAAGGGTTTAATACTAAGAAAGTTGGTGTAGCAATTGTTCCTGAAACCAATATTGAATCAATGGATCAAGCTGAGATTGGCAAATGGGAAGCAATGTCTGAGGCTGAAAGAAATAAGAAAATCTACTCTTTTGACAAGCCTGGAAAGGAAAAAGTAATTACTCAAGAATTGAGACAAGAAGCTTTTGACAATTACCAATCAACAGACGACCATGGAATGCATATCTATGGTACAGCAACTGACCAAATTGGAAATAAATATTATAAAGTGAAAAACTCTTGGGGTAACTACAATGATTTTGATGGTTCATTTTACGTATCAAAACCTTATGTTGCATACAAGACCATGAATATTCTAGTTCATAAAGATGCAATCCCTCAAGCAATTAAAAACAAATTGGGTATTAAATAATTAGATTTAATGTTCTACAAAAAAGGCTGTGTCTAAAAAAAAGATACAGCCTTTTGTTTTTTTGATTATGACTATTAGAATCTCAACCCAACATTTACAAGGACTAAATTATTTTTTCCTAAGCCGTCTGAGATATCAGAAAACCCCTTCTCATATGCAACACCAACAGTAAAACGAGAAATATCTGCCGTTAAACCAATTTGTCCAGACCAAATAAATGATTTATAGTCAGTAAATTTATCAATATCAAAATTTGATATTTCATTTTTTATTGTTGTGTCATCAGCAACATTAAAAGACAATGTCGGACCAGCATGCAATGCTAATCTTATCATTGGCAGGTCAAGTAAGTTAGTTCCCACCTGCAACGGAATATCTATCGTTTTCATCTCAACATCAACTTTACCTTTGATTGCATCTGAAACAGAAACCACTTCAGAAGAACGAACACGATATTGAACTTCAGGTTGAAAAAACCACGATTTACTACTAAATCTAGTAAAAACGCCTAAGAAATAACCGCTATTACCTTCAGTTTTCAAAGCATCTACAGAAACTTCATCAATATCAGAATAAAGATAACCAGCCTTAACACCAAAATCAAAGCCTTGTGCATTTGTTGCACTTAAAACAACAAAACAACTCACTAGTAATAATACCACTTTCTTCATAATAATTTGTTTTTTTAATAAATACTTGTTGCGAAGTTATTATTTTTTTTCTTGCAAACTATTTCTTGATGAATCTTAACATTTTATTTATGAAATCTTCAAATTTTATTCTTAGTAGAATTTGAAATATCTTTGTGAAAAATACTCAAGCATGGTTTGGATAGATATTGTTTTGCTCATCATTATACTATGGTTTGCATACAAAGGATTTAGAAATGGATTTATTGTGGAGCTCACTACATTTGCTGCATTGATTTTGGCAATTTGGGGAGCATTGAAATATAGATTATTTACAACAGAATTTCTGCATGATAAGCTTGGTATGCAGGGCGATTATCTACCATTTCTAAGCTTCGTTATCACATTTTTGGTAATTCTCGTTGCAGTCAGTATTATTGGAAAAGTTATAACGCAAGCACTTCATATTGCACAACTGGGTATTTTAAATAGACTTCTAGGACTGATCTTCGGTCTTTTAAAAATTGGTATTATCCTTTCTTTAGTAGTTAATGGATTGGATAGGGTAAATAAAGACAAACAGATTGTAAAGCAAAAAACGATAAATGACAGCTACCTGTATTATCCCCTCAATGGATTTGCCGGGGTGATTTATGAATTTGCCGATGAGCATTTCGACGAAGTGAAAGAAACTATAGACAAGACATTAGAAGATATTGATAGTACGCCTATTTAATAGGGAAGTAACATCATTTAAAGAATAAAATCATGAAAAATTTTATACAAGAACTGACATGGCGTGGAATGATTCATAACGCTATGCCAGGTGCAGAAGAACAAACAAACAAAGAAATGACTACAGCCTATGTAGGTATAGACCCTACGGCAGATTCTCTACACATTGGGCATTTGGTCGGCGTTATGATGCTGAAACATTTCCAAAGTTGCGGTCACAAACCTCTAGTATTGGTTGGAGGTGCTACGGGAATGATAGGTGACCCCTCAGGAAAATCTCAAGAACGTAATTTGTTAGATGAAGAAACACTTCGCCATAATCAAGAGTCCATAAAAAATCAATTGGCAAATTTTCTGGATTTTGACAGCGATGCTGAAAACGTAGCTGAGATGGTAAACAACTATGACTGGATGAAAGATTTTTCATTCTTAGACTTCATCCGTGATGTAGGGAAACACATTACTGTGAATTATATGATGGCTAAAGATTCTGTAAAAAAACGCCTAAGTGCTGACAGTAAAGCAGGAATGTCATTCACCGAATTTACCTATCAATTGGTTCAAGGATATGATTTTCTATGGTTGAATCAAAACAAAAACTGCAAACTGCAAATGGGCGGTTCTGACCAATGGGGTAATATGACCACTGGAACAGAACTCATCCGTCGTAAGACGGGAGGAGAAGCTTTTGCAATCACTTGTCCCCTCATTACTAAAGCTGATGGGAATAAATTTGGTAAAACAGAAAGTGGGAATATATGGCTAGATCCAGAGCGTACTTCTCCTTATCAGTTTTATCAATTTTGGCTAAATACATCCGATGAAGATGCAGAACGCTATATCAAGATATTTACGTTACTTTCTGAAGAAGAAATTAAAGACTTAGTGGAAAAACATAAAGAAGCTCCACACCAACGTCAATTACAACAAAAATTGGCAGAAGAAGTAACAGTAATGATACATTCTCGGGAAGCATATGATATGGCAGTTGAAGCTTCACAAATACTCTTTGGGCGTGCAACTGAAGAGAGCTTGCGCAAATTAGATGAGAAAACATTGTTGAGCATATTTGATGGTGTTCCTCAGTTTGAAATAAGTGCCAGTAAATTGCAAGAAGGTATTGATATCGTTAGTTTATTAGCCGAAGAAGCACCAGCTTTCTCTTCTAAGGGAGAATTGCGCAGAGCGATTAAAGGAAATGCTATCAGTATCAATAAAACAAAAATTGCTGATGCTGATTATAGCCTAAATAATGAACATCTTATTGCTGGGAAATATATTTTAGCACAAAAAGGCAAGAAAAATTACTACCTTTTAATTACAAAATAGAATGTCCTACCAAGCACTCATAGAGCGTCTTACTTCTTTAGGCATTTCATTTCAAAGGGACTGCCCCATTGCACCTCACACTACTTTTAGAATTGGTGGTGAAGCAGATTTATTATGTGTCATTGAATCATTGCCTGAGCTACACGACACTATTATTGCATGTAATTCTCATCACATACCTTATAAAATTATTGGCGGAGGTAGCAATATATTGGTTTCGGACAAAGGTTACAGAGGTCTTATCATTATAAATAAAGCAAAGGATTGGGAAATCTTAGAAGATGCTGAAATCCCTGAACTAAAATCAACTGCATTAGCCAGACATAGAGCAGAAGATGTGGTAACTCCATTAGAAGAAAGGCAAAATAAGGTAATCGTTAGAATTGCTTCAGGTATAAAAATCCCAACGTTGATGAATCAGCTCTTAAAGGTGGATATCTCAGGTTTGGAGCTTTTTGCGGGCATTCCAGCTACTGTTGGTGGTGCTACTTATATGAATATGCATGGAGCAAAATTATTCTTTGGAGATTTAATAGCACAGGCTCAACTGCTTAGTAATGGTGAAGTAAAAAATGTTTCTCAAGAATATTTTCAATTTGATTACGATTATAGTATTTTACACGAAACTCAAGAAACAGTACTTAGTTGTGATTTAGTGCTTACGCAAGGACAAAGTAAAGAGGCAAAAGCATTAGCCAAAGAATGGATAATGAAGAAAAAAAATCAACCGCAACGTTCTGCGGGATGCTTGTTCCATAACTTAACAAATGAACAGCAAGAAAAGTTGGGCTACCCTACACCTTCAATTGGTTATGTTATTGACAAGGTCTTAGGATTAAAAGGTAAAACAATTGGAGGTGCTAAAATTTCTGAAGGTCATGCTGCCTTTATAGAGAATACTGGAAAAGCAACAGCAGAGGACGTTTTGAAATTAATTAATGAAATAAAAAAACAAATGCTACTGAAAACGGGAATAGTGTTACAATCAGAGATAGAATTTGTAGGAGAACTAAATTAAGAGATATGTCTAAATTTAAAATTATAGGAGGAACACCACTAAAAGGTGAAATTAGTGTTTCTGGAAATAAAAATGCAGCATTACCGATTATCGCAGCAACAGTACTTACCGATGAGCCTTGTACGCTACATAATGTGCCTCGAATATTAGATGTAATGTCTATGGTTGCCATTTTAGAAGACTTAGGCAAAACTGTCGTTTTTGAAAGTAATACTCTGAAAGTATCAGGAAGCATAACACATGCTGTGCCCTCTCAAGAATTGGTAAGAAAAATAAGAGCATCTATCTTATATTTAGGAGCTCTACTTGGAAGATGCCGAAAAGGAACTATAGCACCCCCGGGTGGTTGTGTTATAGGCAAACGCGGGCTGGATATTCATTCTGATGTATTTACAGGAATGGGAGTCAAATTGAACTTTTCGACGACAACTTATGAGGCTGTTCTCCCTGATGAGCAAGATTCTTATCTCTTCCTTCAAGAAGCTTCTGTAACTGCGACAGAAAATGCACTATTATTAGCAGCAACTGTTTCTAAAGAAACGATAATAGATAACGCCGCTTGTGAACCTCACGTGAGTGACTTAGCAAATATCTTAGTAAAGATGGGTGCGAAAATTAAGGGCATTGGAACTAATAGACTTAAAATAAAAGGCACTAAAAAACTGAAAGGTGTTACTCATCAGGTAGTTGCTGACAATATTGAAGCAGGCACTTTTATGATTGCCGCATTATGTACCAAAGGTGATATTACAATAAAAAACATTGTAAAAGAACATCTTATCACTCCTACATTTTATATGAATTTAATGGGTGCAAAACCGGAGTTTATTGATAATACTACGGTACGCGTACGTTACGAAAGACCATTAAAAGCTCCTTCACGAAAAGTGCAAGTAGGACTATGGCCAGGATTTCCAACAGACTTAATGAGTCCGATGGTTGTGCTTACTACGCAGGCAGAAGGAAATACTCTTTGCCACGATTGGATGTTCGAATCCCGAATGTTCTTCTGTGACAAACTCGTAGGCATGGGTGCAAACATCACTATTTGCGACCCTCACAGAGTTATCGTAAATGGCATTACCCAACTTAAAGCTCAGCACCTTAGCAGTCCTGACTTAAGAGCGGGCATCGCCTTGGTTATCGCGGCAATGATGGCAGACGGAGAAAGCGTAATTGATAATGCTGAGTTAATCGATAGAGGTTATGAAAATATTGATGAACGCCTTCGTAATTTGGGGGCAAAAATAGAGCGAGTATCGTCTTAGAATGAATTATATCACCGCCACCAATCTGAAAAAATCCTATGGAGAGCGTGTGCTCTTCGAAGGACTGAGTTTTGCCATTACTGAAGGACAAAAAATTGCTCTTATTGCTAAAAATGGGACAGGAAAAACCAGCTTGTTGAATATTCTTGCGGGTATTGACGAGTCTGATGGTGAAGGCTCTGTGCTTAGAGACAAGGATGCCGTTATTGAATTTCTGCCTCAGCTCCCAACATTAGATGATAATTTGACGATAGAGCAAACAATTTTTGCATCTGAAAGTCCTTTACTTAAAATTGTAGAAAAGTACGAACAAGCACTCAAACATCCAGAAGATGAAGCGAATTATCAAGTAGCCTTCGAACAAATGGATAAAAATAATGCTTGGGTTTTTGAGCAACATTACAAACAACTTTTGACACAGTTAAAAATTACAGACATTGAGCAAAAGGTCGGAACGCTTTCAGGTGGACAAAAGAAACGTGTAGCATTAGCTCACATTTTGGTAAGTAAGCCTGATGTGTTACTTTTAGATGAGCCAACCAACCATTTGGATTTGGAAATGATTGAATGGTTGGAGCAATATCTTGCCCGAGAAAAAGTTACCCTTTTTATGGTTACTCACGACCGCTATTTCTTAGAATGCGTTTGTAATGAAATTTGGGAACTTGATGACAAAACTCTCTACAAGTACAAAGGAAATTACTCTTATTTCTTAAAGAAAAAAGAAGAACGCATACAGCAGTTTGAAACCGAAGTGAGTAAAGCTCAAAATCTCTATCGGAAAGAGTTAGACTGGATGCGTCGCCAACCTAAAGCACGAGGTACAAAGTCAAAATCGCGCATCAGCAGTTTCTATGACATCAAAGAACTTGCACACTTGCGTCGAGAACATCGGAATATTGAGATAGAAGTTCAAATGGAGCGTCTAGGCTCAAAAATCATAAAGTTAGATAAGGTTTCTAAGAGTTTCGACAATCTATCAATTTTAAAGAATTTCAGTTACAATTTTCAAAAGGGAGAACGCGTTGGAATTGTAGGCAATAATGGTACTGGGAAAACCACTTTTTTAAATATACTAACCGAAAAAGAAAATATAGACAGTGGCGAAATAGAATGGGGCGAAACGGTAAAATTTGGTTATTACTCTCAAAAAGGAATTGAAATTAAAACAGGACAGAAAGTTGTAGAAGTAATAAAGGAAGTGGCTGATTATATCCCTTTGTCAAAAGGTCGCCAACTCTCTGCCGAGCAACTGCTGGAACGTTTTCTTTTCTCTCGCAAACAACAGCATGATTTTGTAGAGAATTTAAGTGGTGGCGAGCAAAAGCGTTTGAATCTATGTCGTATTCTAATGACCAATCCGAACTTTCTTATCCTTGATGAGCCCACCAATGATCTGGATATAGTCACGCTCAATATTTTAGAGGAATTTTTGATGAGCTTTGAAGGCTGTTTTTTGGTGGTTTCTCACGACCGTTATTTTATGGATAAGATGGTTGACCATTTATTTATTTTTGAAGGAAACGGAGAGATTAGAGATTTTGCAGGAAACTACACGCAGTACCGCCAAGAATCTGAAGAAAAACAGAAAACACAAGTAAAACCCAAAGAGGAAAAGACGATAAAACCTAAACGACAAAAAACTAAGCTTTCTTACAAAGAACAGTTGGAATACGAACAATTAGAAGAAGAAATTGCCACACTTGAAAGTTTAAAACAAAAAATTGAGAAAAAATTTAATGCCCCTTCTCCTTTGGAAGATGTGTCAGAACTTTCTAAAGAATATGAAAAAGTCAAGCAACAAATAGATGAAAAGACTGAACGCTGGATAGAATTGGAAATGCTTGCGGAAGAGTTAAAAGAGAACAGATAACACCACCCATAAACTATGAGGAAACTAAGAACAGGTTTAATCATTCTTGCGGTACTTCTAATAATTGCTCAGTTATGTCTTTTTGACTACAAAGATTTAGGCTCACCACAAAACATAGATAACTATTTAGGAATAACCGCAATGCTATGCCTAATTATCGCTATGATTATAGATAGAAACAAAAAGGAGTAGATAGACATTTGATAGCATCTCCAAAAGAAAATGTTACAAAACAACACGAACTCTTTATTCATTTGTCTTTTATATCTTTGGCGCTTCAAAAAACAATTAATTATTTGAACTTCATGAAAAAGCTATTCTTTGGATTCTCTTTGCTATTATTAAGTTTTAACTTTATTAACGCACAAGATAATATTACCAATGAGGAATACCCCTCGATTGCACAGAAACTAAATATCGTTCAAAAAAAATCAGATAAATTAAATATCTATTTGAACACGCACACCACATTTGACCTAGCGGATAATGGTTCTAATAATTGGAGTGCAAAGTTCAGAATGAAGGATATTCGCTTCGAAGCCAAAGGCTATCTTACAGATAAATTATTTTACAGACTACGTCACAAACTAAACCAGAGAAATGAAAAAGGATCACTTGATGGCTTATCTAAAGCTACGGATATATTAAAAGTAGGTTATCACTTTAATGATAAAATAACTGTAATTGGTGGTAAGCTCATACAATATTGGGGTGGTTGGGAATATGATTTAAACCCAATTTATATTTATGAATTTTCAGATTATGGAGAAAACATGGATTGTTTCCAACTGGGTGCTGCTGTCATTTACACCCCAAATAAAGACCATGAGTTTGTATTTCAGATAACAGATAATCATAATGATAAATTTGAAGATTTTTATAGTAACTATTACTTACCTGAAGGAATTGAAGAAAGTAAGATGCCACTGACTTATATTTTTAACTGGAATGGTAATCTTTTTAGTGATGTTATTAAAACGCGCTGGGCTGTTGCTTTACAAACTGATGCTAAAGACAAACATACTTATTCAATCACTTTAGGCACAATGCTCAATTTACCCAACTTCCAATTAGCTTTTGACTATATGAGAGACGATTCGGATCTTGATCGACTACTTGTGGCATCTAATGATGCAAAAGATTATTTTATGAGTACAAATACTCCTGTAAATATTTTTGAAGACGTTACTTACAATTCTTTTATCGCTAAAGCAGAATATCAGCCTTCATCATCGTGGAATTTATTTGTCAAAGGAATTTACGAAACCGCAAATGTAGCTGAATTAGAATATATAGACGACAATTTCAGAAAGTCTTATGGCTATTATGCAGGAATAGAATATATGCCTTTTGAAGATCAAGAAATGAGATTATTCCTCACTTATTTGGGTAAAAAAGTAAAATTTGAGGGAAACACGAACCTCTTCAGTAATTATGATAAAAACAGAATAAGTTTAGGAGTTATCTACAGAATAAAGGCATTCTAAGCGACCTACGGGTATATTTATATTGATAATATTGAGTCCGAAGATATCGTGCCAAAACTTTATCGTTATCTTAACTATTAATTTTTATTTTATAATTTTAATTTATTTCGTTTTCTTTATTGAATATTTCTTAATTCCGACTTTATATATATATGAAAAGGTTATTAAATCTAGTATTTGTTCTTCTTATAATAACATTAGAGAATGTTATTGCACAAAATAAGCAGATAGAAGTTGATACAGATAGCACTTTTACTGCACTTATAAATTCACCTAACACGAAACTGAAAGTTGATAACCTGATTAATCTTTTCAAAAATGCTTCAAGAAATAAATATGTTGACTATAACATCATTGACAGCGCAATTAATATAGGAACTAGTTTAGCGTATACGGAAGGTGTTGGAAGAGCATACCAACAAAAAGGACTTATTGCTAGATATAATTATGATTACTATACAGCCATTCAAAATCATAAATTAGCACTAAACTATTTATTAAAGACCGCAGACACACTTGAAACAATTAAATGTTTAAATTCTTTAGGCATTGCATATAGAAAAGTTAATATAACAGATAAATCATTTGACTATTATTTCAAAGCACATACTTTAGCAGAAAAATTTAGTATTCCAAGCCAAGCAATTGCATTAAATGGTATAGGGAATTTATTTACTGACGCAAAAAAATATAACATAGCTCTTTATTTCTTTAAAAAAGCATTAAACCTAGAGATAGCCTCAAATAATAAAAGAGGTATGGAATATGATTATGCCAATATCGGTGAGGCATTTCTCTTTTTAAATAAGTATGATTCTGCTCATTATTATACAGATAAAGCATTAGAACTATCAAAAAATAATGGTAAAAAAGACACACACGGACCTGAGCTTAGTTTATTAGGTAAAATCTATCAGAAACAGGAAAAATTCCGAATATCCAATCTCTACTACAATGAAGCTTCAGTTATCCACAAGCGCAGAGGAAATAAAAGATATCTTTCTAATGCTTTAGTTAATATTGGCATAAATAAAATAGCATTAAAACAAACTGAACAAGGACTTATTTCAATAAATCAGGGACTAAATATTGCAGAAGAAATAGGGTCTAAAGAAAATGCACTCGCTGCTTATAATACCTTGAGTACATATTATTCAAGAGTCGGGAAATATCGTGAAGCACTAAATTACTATAGAAAAGCTTCCTTGTTCAAAGACAGTATTTTTAATGAATTTTCTCAAAAAACACTTATTAACGCACAAATAGCTTACGAAACAAAAGACAAAGAAAAAAGAATTGAACAATTAGCCACAGAAAGCGCAGTGAGTCAGCAAAAAGCAAGACAAAATCATAAGAGAATGATTTATAGTTTAGTAATAGGTACAATATTGTTAGTAAGTTTTTTGATTATACTTTACCTTTTCCGAAAAAATTCACGACTGAAAGTAGAAAACCTCAACAAGAAGTTACAAAACTATATGCTACAGCTCGATGATAATATAAATAAGAACAATATCTCTTATGAAGAAAAAATTAAACCATTCAATTTATCAGAAAGAGAAGCACAAGTTTTGAAACTCATATTAAAAGGACTTAGTAATGATGAGATTGCTAAGCAACTATTCGTCTCTAAAAATACTGTAAAATATCATTCCAAAAATATTTACAGCAAACTTGATGTGAGAAGTCGGATTGAAGCGATGAAAAAAATTGAAATAATTAAATAACATCACAGTAATTTTTTTCTAACATTTGGATAGATATTCTTTCTATCTAAAAACACAACGTAAGTTTAATTTATACTATTCTTCCATAGTAAAAATGATTGATAATGGTAAAACCTACCTCTTGGGGTAGGTTTAAACTACCCTTTTTGATGAAATTTTCTCACTTCAACACTCCTACTTTTACTTCAGAAACACTAAGTCAAATTCTTAAAAAGCAAAATCATGAAAACAAAAAAAATTATTACAACATTCTTTTTTCTATCTATAGCTATTTGTCTATCAAATCCTGTAGATGCACAACTTTTTAAAAAATTAAGAAACCATGCTAAAAAAAAGATAGAGCAAGAAGCAGAAAAAAGGTCTAAGCGAAGAATCGATAAAAAAATTGATAAAAAATTCGATCAAGTTGAAGATGAAATTGACGGTAAAAGAAAGTCAAAAAAGCAATCAGAAAAAAATAAAATAGACGAAAATAGCTCTAACAATACCAGCGATATTCATAGTGATGACAGCAATACAGAAGTATCAGGCACCAATAAACCTAAAAAACAGCAACTTGTATGGAGTAAATTTGACTTTGTACCCGGTGATGAGGTCATTTTTGAAGACGGTCCTGACCCTATGGAGGAAAATGGCGAATTTCCAAGCCGATGGGATCTGGTTAAAGGTCAAGTTGAAATAGCAAATATCAATGGTGAAAATGTATTGATGTTTATAGACGGTAATCCAGAAATTGTGCCTTATCTTAAAAATAGTAGCGAAGATTACTTACCCGATGTATTTACAATAGAGTTTGATTTTTATAAACCATTTGATGGCAATAGAATATCTGTCTATTTATACGACAGAATAAACCAGAAAAAAAACTTAGAAAGTGGGGAATATAATATGTATATGGACATTAGCTCTAAGCGTGTATCAGAAGAATTACATGACGTTATGGGGTATATGCCAAACATTGATTATACAAACTCTAATGATGCCCGATGGATTCATATCTCTATCGCTTTTACAAGAGGAAAATTAAAAGTGTATATGGACGATACAAGAGTGATAAACATTCCCCATTACAAGGGTAACCCTAAGGGCTTATCACTGCAAGCTTATTGGGCAGATTTAGGAGATGACAAACCTTTCTATTTTAAAAACATCCGAATAGCCAAAGGTGGCGTAAAATATTACGATCGCGCCATACAAGACGGAAAAATTATCGTAAACGGAATCAAATTTGACGTAAACAAAACCACGCTACGCCCTGAAAGTATGGGACCTATCAATAAAATCTATCAGTTGATGCAGAAAAAACCAGAGCTAAAATTCAGTGTAGAGGGACATACCGATAGCGATGGAGATGACGCTAACAATCAAACTTTATCCGAAGGTAGAGCCAAAACAGTCATGAATAAACTTGTAGCTATGGGTATAACACAAAATCGATTAACGAGCAAAGGTTTAGGCGAAAGTAAACCTATTGCCAGCAATGATACTCCCGAAGGGAAAGCCAATAACAGAAGAGTAGAGTTTGTTGTTATCAAATAGATTAACTTATCAAACTAACAATATGAAAAATTCACTAATCTTATTATTGATAATAATTTATGGAACAGGGTTAGCACAAGACACATCCATTATTGGAGAGTGGCGGCTTACTACAATGAGAAAAGGGAATAAAGAAAAGAAAGTTAACAGCGGTATAATATTTGAAAAAGGCGGTGTTTTAAAATTGGGATTGTTTAATATGGGAGAGATAATCGAAGCGGGCAAATGGGAGTATAATAGCAAAAACAAGACAATCAAGATGAGCAGCAAAATAGACAGCAATTTGAATGATATAGGAAAAATCATTACCATTTCAGATTCAATATAGGAATATAAGAAAGTGGATATAGTGTATTACTTAGAAAAAAATAAAGAATCAAATAAGTTAATTCCATTTAAATTTACTGAATCAGATTTTTATTCTGAATATGGAAATTATAAATATGATGGCGAAGAAAGTAAATTACCGTGGCAGGATATTACATATATGATTAAAAGTTTGGATAAAGTAAATAAACTAATCTATAAATATTCACGATGGAATGAGGTTTTAAAATCTTATGAAATTAAAACATTAACAGCGAATGTAAATACCAACTTAGAAGAAATGAAATTAGAAATTGATTACATATTTTATGGATACGATAGATACAATTTACCTAAAGACACCGAGTTCCCTTCAAATGTTGACTATACCAGCCCTTAATATCCTGAACAGGATAACAGCTTTAGGGTTATTGGAACCGAAAGACTTAAAACGTCAATTGGTATTTACGAATGCACTGTGATAGAAGCTGTTGAATCTGAAACAAAGAAAAAGCTTTGGATGATTAATGATATGCCTGGCATTTATGCTAAAATAATTGAACAAGAGCCTAATAGGTTCACAAGTGAAATTGATTACAAACTTTATCAACTTAAAAAAATAGTATTAAAATGAAAAATTTAAAGATTTTATTATTTGCATTTGTAATGATTACAAGTTGCAGTAACAGTTCAAAAAAAGATGATGATAAACTTAAACGCTACGATGTTAAATCAGGAATTGTTAATTATCGAATAACGGGTAGTGGTAATATGATGGGAAGTTCGATATCTGAAGAAGGAACAGCTCGTTGTGTTTTTAAAGATTCAGGTGCTACCGAATTAAGAGAAGAGGAATCAACCACCACCACTGTTGTTAAGATACCATTTGCTGGTACAAAAAGAGATGTACAAAGTTCACACACGTTAGATAAATTAATATCAGGAAAGAGTTACTCTGTAGATTTCGAGGAACAGGTAATTTATGAATCTGATGATATGCCAATGAATTTTATCAAAGCATTCTATCCAAATCAAGATGCAGGAGATTTTGGACAAAAAGGGTTAGAGGCTATGGGCGGAAAGAAAATAGGTACGGAAAAGGTACTTGGTTATCCATGTGATATATGGGAATTGATGGGTGTTAAACAATGGATTTATAAAGGCGTCCCTCTTAAGATAGAGGGAAATATAGCTGGCCTGCTTACAGTTCAAGAAGCTGTTAGTGCCACTTTCGATGTAGATATCTCAGATAAAGACTTACAATTACCTGACTATCCTGTAAAAAGGCTTTCAAGTTTTATAGAAAATGATGATGCTTCAGATGATTTCAACGAAGATATGGAAATAGAACAAATGAAAGAGGAGTTAAAAAAAATTCAGAAAATGTCATTCAAGGAATGGAAAAAAACAGTACAAGGAAATGACCCTGAAATGAGAGAATTAAGTGATGAGGAATTAAAAGAAATATATGATATGTCTAAAAAAGCAGCAAAATTTATACTGTAAAAATTTGATATTCAGAGTTTTTATTTAAAGTTTAAGGGATAAACAAATATTTGTTCATCCCTTAAAAAAAACAAGCAAGTCTATAAGCCGGGTTCTGTCCATTTGTCGAAACAATGGTTCTATCATTTATCTCGGAATGCCGTCACCGACAGTCTCTAGCAACCTACCCCCCAACAACGGTCGAGTAAACCTTAATTGCTGGTGTACATGGTCTTGCAATCCGTCAGGCATGCCACAGCCTTGTCACCAAAACTGTGCGTGAGCTCTTACCTCACGTTCTCACCCTTACCCCGAAGGGCGGTTGTTTTCTTCCATACGACTATAAGCTCGCGCCTATCTTCCCGTTAAGAAGGACGGTACTCTGTATTGCCCGGACTTTCCTCTACATCTGTAGCGATAGAACGACCTGCTTGTTGCGGGCAAAGATACAAAGAATCAAGTTTACATTAAGTTTAATCTAAAGACTTTATGGTCTTTAGATTTTGCTTATTTTTGTTGATTATAAATAACAGTAATGACCAATATATATCAACACATCCAACAGTTTTTTATTGACTTCTTCTATATTCTCAATGAAATGTCTCCTTATTTATTGCTGGGACTTTTCTTTGCAGGATTATTAAAAGTCTATCTGCCAGAGAAATTTATCAGTAAATATTTACGAAAAAGCAATGCAAAATCAGCCGTCAACGCTACTTTGTTAGGAATCCCACTCCCCTTATGCTCCTGCGGTGTATTACCTACAGGGATTTCTTTGTATAAAAATGGTGCATCGAAAGGTGCAACCAATGCTTTTATAACTTCAACACCCCAAACAGGTGTAGATTCTATTCTGGTAACCTACGCAATGTTAGGCTTACCCATGGCAATCATCAGAGTTACAGTGGCTCTTATCAGTGGTGTTTTAAGCGGTATAGCGACCAATCTCTTTACCAAGAAAGAAAATCGTGTTAAGGTTACCGTAGAAAAAAAGACTATAAGTTGTGCTACAGAAGTAAAAGCTAGTGGTTTTAGTCGTATTGCGGAAGTGTTTCGGTATGCTTTTCTCACATTTTTATCAGACATTGCTCGTTGGCTTGTCATTGGGATTTTAGTTGCAGCTTTTATTTCTGTATTACTTCCTGATGCTTTCTTCACAAACTATATTTCCTCGGGAATTTTAGGTATCGCACTCATCTTAGTTGCCTCTATGCCTTTGTACATATGTGCAACTGCTTCTGTACCCATTGCTGCAGTCTTGATGAGCAAAGGTATTTCTCCGGGTGCTATTTTAGTCTTCTTAATGGCAGGTCCCGCCACTAATGTTGCATCTTTTACACTCATAGGAAAGACAATGGGAAAGAAAAGTCTAATCGCATACTTAGCAACCATTATTGGAGCAGCAGTAGGTTTTGGCATTTTGATAGATACTTTTCTTCCAAGGGAATGGTTCACCATTGAAAATCTATCTCATAATCACGTACACGGTGGCGAACAAGGCTGGATCTTTTGGTTGCAAACAATCTCCACTATAATACTTGTGGGGCTTATTTTGTATATTTACATTCAAAAACATATTGAAAAAACAAAACCTATGACACACTCAAAAGATAGTAGTATTTACAAAGTACCAGACGTATCATGCAACCATTGTAAAAAAAGTCTTGAAGATGCTTTTAGTGCATTCGAATCCGTTCAAGAAGTTAATGTTAATGTTCCTAAAAAAACCTTGCTCATCAAAGGAGCTATTACTGATGAAACAGTAGAAAAGATTGTAAAAGAAAGGGGATTCACCTACGAAGGACGATTATAATTATGATCATAGTGCCCTTAGTATTTTTTAACAAACCTTTACTGAAATTTAAGGTACTCCTTGTTATTTTTGCAAGGGTTAAAAAACATAAAAGCATATGACAATAGCTGTTGATATTAAAGAATTAAACGAAAGAATCCAGAAAGAAAGTGCCTTTGTGGATATTATTTCCATGGAGATGGATAAGGTTCTGGTTGGACAAAAGCATTTAGTTGAGTCGTTACTCATTGGCTTACTATCTAACGGACATATCTTATTGGAAGGAGTTCCAGGATTAGCAAAAACTTTGGCGATAAAGACTTTAGCTGAGATGATAGAGGCAAAATATCATCGCATTCAGTTTACTCCAGATCTACTCCCTGCCGATGTTGTAGGTACAATGATTTACAGTCAAAAGACGGAAGAATTTCAAGTAAAAAGAGGTCCTATATTTGCCAACTTTATCTTAGCCGATGAGATAAATCGTGCTCCTGCTAAAGTTCAAGCGGCACTTTTAGAGGCTATGCAAGAGCGACAAGTAACCTTAGGTGACCAAACTTACAAGTTGGAAGAACCTTTCTTAGTAATGGCTACGCAAAACCCAATTGAACAAGAAGGGACATATCCACTGCCAGAGGCGCAAGTTGACCGTTTTTTACTAAAAACAGTTATTACCTATCCTAAGAAGGAAGAAGAAAAGCTGATTGTTCGTCGAAATCTTCTTAAGGATTATCCTACTCCTAATAAAGTAATGACTACAGAGGCTATCGAAAATGCACGTTCTATAGTTAAGGAAGTGTATTTAGATGAAAAAATAGAAAAATATCTCGTTGACATTGTATTTGCGACACGATTCCCAGAAGATAATGGTTTAGAGCAGTTCAAGGACATGATAGCATTTGGAGCCTCTCCACGTGCAAGTATAAGTTTAGCAATCGCAGCAAAATCTTATGCGTTTATTAAGCGTAGAGGTTATGTTATTCCTGAAGACGTAAGAGCCGTTGCACACAGTGTGTTGCGTCATCGTATTGGATTGACTTACGAAGCAGAAGCGAATAATATCAGTCCTGATGATGTAATTAGTGAAATTCTGAATACTATTGATGTACCTTAGAAGAGAATCATGCGTCTAAGCACACAAGACATACTCAAGAAAGTTCGTAAGATTGAAATCAAGTCCAGAGGTCTTTCCAATAATATTTTTGCAGGTGAATATCACACCCGTTTCAAAGGTAGAGGAATGACTTTTAGCGAGGTTCGTAATTACCAATATGGTGATGATACAAGAACTATTGATTGGAATGTTACGGCACGGTACAACCAACCTTTCATCAAACTATATGAAGAAGAACGAGAACTGACCGTAATGCTTCTTATAGATGTAAGTGGTTCAACAATTTTCGGTACAGAAGATAAATTCAAAAGAGAACAAATCGCCGAAATTGCTGCAGTTCTGGCTTTTTCTGCTATTCAAAACAATGATAAGGTGGGCGTTCTTTTCTTCTCCGATAAGATTGAACGATATATTCCTGCCAAGAAAGGAAAATCTCACATTCTCAGAATTATTAGGGAATTACTTAGTTTTGAAGCTAAAGGTAAAGGTACTGACGTAGCTGTAGCATTAAAATATCTTACTAATGCTCAAAAAAGACGCTGTACTACATTTGTAATTTCAGACTTTGTTTCTCCTGATTTTGACAAGGCATTATCCATCGCCAATAATAAACATGATGTGGTAGCATTGCAGGTTTATGACCATAGGGAAACTGAGATTCCAAACGTAGGAATTTTGAAAGTAAAAGATGCAGAAACTGGAGAGTATTATTGGGTAAATACTGCCAATAAAAAGGTTCGTGAGCAATATTCAGAATGGTGGAATAATTTTCAAAATAATACCATAAGGTTGTTTAAACAGAAAAAAGTCGATTTTGTTAATATTCGTACTGATGAGGATTATGTTTTTGCATTACAGAATTTATTTAAACAAAGAGCTGGTAAATAAGATAATTTAAAATATTCTCTATTTTAAATTTTTATTCATCTTAAAAAAGGTGTACATGATAAAGAAAATTGTAAAAATATTTTTAATTTTACTGATAAGTATTACTTCAGCGAATGCTCAGCAAGACAGTATCCCCCCTGTAGTTCAAATAGATACCACCGTTTTTAGTATTGGAGACCAGATACACTTTCGTCTTTCTCTTCCTGTTCCGAAAGGTAAAGAAGCTATTTTTCCTGATTTTAAAGAAAAGATTGGAGAAAGTCTTGAAATCATCAGTAAAACCATTGATACACTTGAATTAAAAGACAACATACAACAAATAACCCACGATTATTTAGTTACTTCTTTTGACACGGGTTATATTTTTATCCCTCCATTTGAGGTCGGAATAGTCGAGGAAGGCTATAACTCTACAATGACCACAGACAGTGCAATGTTATACGTGAACTATCCCATCGTTGATATGGAAAAAGGAATTTTTGACATAAAACCTCCCGCCGATTTACCTTTTAAATTTAGTGAGTGGTTACCTTATGCAAAGATTATTGGAATTATTTTTCTAGTTATTTTAGCCATTGTTGCAATATTGCTTTACTATTTCTTGATTTATAAGAAAAAGAAAGAAAAGAAACAAGAAGAAATTGTTGACAATAGACCAGCAGATGTGAAGGCTCTTGAAGCTCTCAGTGACTTGAAAGCTAAAAAGCTATGGCAAAATGATAGAGTTAAGCTTTATTATTCAGAACTTACGGATATCATTAGACATTATTTGGACGAACGCTATGGAATGCATACAATGGAAAGCACAAGCAGTGAAATATTAACAGCTATAAAATTGCAGGATGTAAAACCGGAAAACATTGATTGCCTGCGTGATATTTTCAGTCGTGCTGATATGGCAAAATTCGCTAAAGGTAATCCCCTACCAGATGAAAATGATAAGAGCTGGAGCGATGCCGTTCAGTTTGTGCAACATACAAAAGAAATTATAATCAATACTGAAAAGGGAGGTGCAAAATGACAGATATAACTTTTGCAGATAAGGAATATTTATGGTTGTTGCTACTCTTGCTTCCGCTTCTTGGCTGGTATTTTTGGAAGCATCAAAAACAACACGCACATATAGAGGTCCCAAATACAATTGCATTTGGAGATTTTAGGAAGACGAGAAAGGTTTGGCAACATATTCTTTACACCTTGCTATTTTCTTCATTAGTTTTTCTGATTGTTGCAATGGCACGTCCACAAACTTCATTTAGTTTTGAGAAAAGCAAAACCGAAGGTATTGATATTGTGATTGCTTTAGACATTTCATTTAGTATGTTAGCTCAAGATTTCCAACCAAATCGTCTGGAGGCAGCCAAAGACGTTGCGATGGAGTTTGTTACCAATCGCCCCAATGACCGTATCGGTTTGGTTGTTTTTAGTGGAGAAAGTTATACTCAATGTCCTCCGACCACAGACCAGCGTATCTTGCTTAATCTTTTTTCGGAAGTGAAAACAAATGATGCTATTGATGGCGGTACAGCTATAGGAAATGGATTAGCAACCTCAATAAACCGACTTCGGGAGAGTGAAGCCAAGTCTAAAGTTATCATCCTACTCACAGATGGTGAAAACAACCGAGGTTCTATTGCGCCAGAGACAGCAGCTGAGTTAGCTGGAAAGTTTGGGGTAAAAGTTTACACTATTGGGATTGGTTCAAACGGAACCGCTCGTACGCCTGTAGGTATACGACCCAATGGTCATATACTCTACGACAACCTTCCTGTAAAGCTGGACGAAGCACTTCTACAAACCATAGCCGAGACAACTGATGGTAAATATTATCGTGCTACCACAAAGAATAAATTGAAAGAAATATACACGGCGATAGATAAACTTGAAAAAACTAAAATTTTAAAAGATAAACATACACGACATAATGAAATGTTCCAACTCTTTGCATTTATAGGATTAGCATTATTAGCTTTGTATATTTTATTAAAATTTTGGATACTTAAAATAACTCCTTGATATGTTTCGATTTGCTAACCATAATTTCCTTTACTTGTTGTTGATTTGCATACTATTTATAGTATTGCTATTGTTTTATTTACGTAGAAGGAAGAGCTCCATCAAAAAATTCGGACAATGGGACTTGGTAAGGAACTTGATGCCACAGTACGCCAGAAATTTACCGTTGTATAAGGCATTGTTTATTATTGGGTCGATTTTCTTCCTCATTTTAGCAATTGCACGCCCACAGTTTGGAGAACGTACAGAAACCATAAGAAAAGAGGGAATCGAGATAATGATTGCTTTAGACATATCAAACTCTATGTTGGCAGAAGATATCGCTCCTAGCCGATTAGAACGTTCTAAGTATGCATTATCACAATTAATTGACAAACTAAAAAACGATAAATTAGGTTTAGTCGCATTTGCAGGTGATGCATTTATTCAATTACCGATGACACATGACTATTCTGCAGCTAAACTTTTTGTATCTACGATAAGTCCTGATCTTATTTCAGAACAAGGAACATCAATAGGAAGCGCTATTTCATTAGCAAGTACATCGTTTACAACAGACAGTGACATCGGTAAAGCAATCATTATTATCACCGATGGTGAAGACCATGAAGGAAATGCGATGAAAGCAGCCAAAGAAGCACACAAAAAAGGCATACAAATATTCACTATTGGTATGGGGTTAGAAAAGGGTGCACCTATTCCTTCACCACGCCAGAACGGAGAATTTATAAAAGATGAAGCTGGGAATACCGTTATTTCTAAACTAAATCCTACGTATCTTCAAGAAGTGGCTAGCGCTGCAAACGGGACTTACATCCAAGCAAGTAATACGAATGTTGGATTGGATGATATATTCTCTGAGATTAATAGACTGAATACAGAAACTTATGAAAGCACTGAATTTACAGCTCATGCAGAGCAATATCAATACTTTCTTGCTATCAGTATTATTTTACTGATTATAGGAATTCTTTTCCCGGAAAGACGTCATACTTCTTGGGCAAAGTACAGTATTTTTAAAGTTGACAATCAAGAAAAGATTTTAAAAGAAAATGAATAGAATACAGACATATCTCTTAATTGTAATAATCGGTCTTTTGGCAACCTCTTGTTCACTTAGTGATAACGAACGAAAGATGGTTCGTGAAGGAAATAAAGCATATCAAGATAGTATTTTTGATGAAGCTGAAATTCTTTATCGTAAAGCTTTGGACTACAATCCAACATCCTTTGTTGCCCACTATAATATTGCTAATACTACATACAAGCAAGAGAATTATAAAGAAGCTGTAAAAAAATACATTCGTCTTTTAGATTCTTTAGAAACAAAGGAGTGGAAATCAGCTTCACTGCATAACCTTGGAAATAGCTATTTGCACACGCAAAAAATTGATAAAGCTATTGAAGCATATAAAGAGTCGCTAAGAGAGAATCCTGATGATAAGGAAACTAAGTATAATTTGATCTATGCTATGAAATTGCGGGAACAACAGCAACAGCAACAACAGCAGAATCAAAACCAGAAAAAGCAAGACCAACAGGATAACGAAAACAAACAAGATCAGAAAAGCCAACAAGATAATCAACCTAAAGATGGGGATAAGGAAACTAAGCCACAACCTAAACCAGGAGAAGGTAAAGGAGAGAGAGAAGAAAACCAAGAGGATGAACAAAAGGATAAAAAGAAACAGGACAACCAAGAATCAGGAGATCAAAAAGATGGAGAAAAGGGAGATGACGAACGAGAAAATAATGCGCCTGAACCGTCAGATTCTAAGGAAGGAAATCCAGATGAGAATGGAGAAAAACAACTTATTCCTGTAGAACTCTCTAAAGAAGAGGCTGAAGATTTATTGGATGCTATTGCAGTAGAAGAAAAGGAATCTCAGGAGAAGGTACAAAAAGACAAAACACGTAAAAAAGGTCGTGTGAAAAAGAAAAAGAATTGGTAAAATCCTAAGAAAAAAGGTAGATTCAAAATTGTATCTTTGTAAGAATATAATTAATCGGAGACAGAATACTTATGAAACAAAATAGTAAAAGATATTTAATACTGGGACTATTACTACTATGGAGTTTTATGCTTAGCGCACAGGTAAATTTTACGCTAGATGCTCCTGAATATGTTCATGAAGGCGATCGGTTTAAGATTAGCTACGTATTGAATGAGAAGCCAGAAGACAATATAAAAATACCAGAATTGTTAGGTTTCCAAATACTGATGGGGCCCTCTGTTTACTCCTCAAGAAACGTAAGTATTGTTAATGGAAAAATGACTAGCAACAAATCTTATACTTATAGCTATGTGCTCTTAGCAGAAAAGAAAGGTAAATACACCATACCTCCAGCATCAGTAATCATTGATGGCAAAACTTATGAGACTGCCACCAAAGAGATTGAAGTTTTAGAAGGTAATGCTAAAGTGCCTAATCAAGGTAGCACTACGCAACCTCAAGAACAACAAAAATCCCCTAAACAAGCAACTACACTTTCAAAAAACCAAAAAGATAACTTTTTTGTGAAAGTCTTATTGAGTAAAAATAATTTATATCCTAATGAACACACTGTAGCTACATTAAAGTTATACACACGCTATGGGGGTATTTCCAATGTGCAGATTGATCCTCCATCATTTAACGGATTTTTGAGTAAAGAAGTTCCGAACAGTGGACAAAATCAATTTTCTCAAGAAAATATCAATGGACAAATCTACAATACTGCAGTGATTGGCAAGTATATTTTATTTCCACAGCGTGCCGGAAAGCTTACCATTGATGATTTCTCTATCAGTGCTGTGGCACAACAACGGGTGAGTTCTGGAAGAAGCATTTTTGATGATTTCTTTGGTGGAAGTGTGCAACAATTCAATGTAAGTGCAAAAAATCCTCCAATAACAGTCAATGTAATTCCCCTTCCCTCTAATAAACCTGCATCATTTACGAATGCTGTGGGTAAATTTACTATCAGTTCTAGTTTAAGTGCTGATAGTGTGTCAACCAATGAAGCGGTAACACTCAAAATCACGCTAAAAGGTAATGGTAACTTACAGATGCAAAAAGCTCCCAAAATACAGTTCTCTCCTGACTTAGAAGTTTATGATCCCAAAACGATGAATAATTCCGGCATTACGGTTTCAGGTATGAATGGAAGTACTACTTTTGAATATCTAATTATTCCAAGACAAGCTGGAACTTTCACACTACCAGGAATTACGTTTAGTTATTTTGATCCTTCTACTAAATCTTATAAAGAAATTAAATCACAAGATTATACATTAAAAGTAACTCAAGGAACTAAGCAAATAGACAATACTGAAGCTATATCACGTTACCAAAATAATCAACAAGATGTGTCAGAATTAGGAAATGATATTAAGTTCATTAAAACAAAAATACCTAGTTTGAGAACAAAAGATAGTTATTTTTGGAATAGCTTAGTTTTTTGGATTCTTCTAGTTGGAATTCCTTTTATTGCTCTTATTTATTTTATAGTTCTGAAGCAACAGAAAGCTCGGTCAGCTGACGTGATGAAAAATAAGAGCAAAAAAGCAAATAAAGTAGCTATCAAAAGATTAAAGACAGCTAAAAAAAGTTTAGAACAAAACAATAAAGAAGAATTTTATGCTCAAGTCTTAGAAGCACTATGGGGATTCGCAAGTGATAAACTCCATATTCCAAAATCAGAATTAAATAAAGACAATATTCATGATTTACTTGTTCAGAAAGGGGTTCCTGAAGAAAATATTGAGGCATATATTGCTACGCTGAACGAATGCGAAATGGCACAGTACGCCCCTATTTCCTCGGCAAATATGAGGAATAGCTACCAAAGCGCTGTTGATATTATTAGTAAATTAGAACAAAACATTTAATCTGAGAGGGTTTTTATTGTGAAAACAACAACAAAATGATACAAAAGATTAATATACTTTTCACGTTACTCTTGATAACTTCCTTAAGTTGGGGACAAGATACTGCATTTACGAAAGGGAATGAACAGTATAAAGAAGGTAATTATAATGAGGCAATTTCTAACTATGAAAATGTACTGAAAAATGAAGGCGAGGCGGCTTCAGTATATTACAATTTAGGGAATGCCTACTTCAAAAAAGGCGATTTAGCGAGTGCTATTCTCAATTACGAACGTGCTTATCGTTTAAATCCCTCTGACAAAGACATCCGTGCCAACCTAGCCTATGCAAATGCACAAAAAGTGGACAAAATAGAAAAACCGCAACGTGTTTTCTTTTTCAGATGGATACAGCTTCTTGTTGAGGAATTCCATAGTAACACTTGGGCGTATATTGGCATTGCTTTCTGGGCAGTTCTTTTTATATTCCTGACATTATTCATCAGAACATTTTCAGAAAAAAAACGTAAAATTTTCTTTTCATTTATCTTGTTTAGTCTATTAATTTCTTTGTTCAGTTTCTATGCCTCTTATTCTCAGTACTCGGTAAATGAGAATAAAACACACGCTATTGTTTTCGCACAGAATATCACAGCTAAGAGTACACCGAGCAACAATGGAACCGACCTGTTTATACTGCATCCTGGTACAAAAGTAAAAGTCTTAGATAAAGTTGGCAATTGGTACAAAATTCAATTAGCTGATGAAAGGGAGGGCTGGTTACCTGCCAAAGAAGTTGTTAAAATCTAAATAAATAAAACTATGAAAAACTACATCCTGCTTATTTTACTTATGACCTCAGCTTTTTACTCTTGCAATAATAAGAGCGCTAACCCTGATGAAGCTGAAGCTACGATAAATGCTGAAGATCTCGAAAAGCATGTTATGGCTCTCGCCTCTGATGAATTTCAAGGCAGAAAACCTTCAACCATAGGTGAAAAACGAACTACGGAATATTTACAGAAAGTTTTTAAAGACATGGGCTTAAAAGGAGCTTTCGAAAACAACAGTTATTTTCAAGAAGTCCCAATAGTCTCTATGAACTATTCCCCATCAACCGAAATTAATCTGAAAACAAAAAAAGGGAATCTAAAGCTAGAAAATATCAAAGACTATATTGCAACAACACCGCATATCGTTGATGAAGTGAAGTTAAAGGATACACCTATCGTTTTCGCCGGCTACGGTATTGTTGCTCCAGAGTATGGTTGGGATGATTATAAGAACATTGACGTAGAAGGAAAGATTGTTTTAGTCTTGGTTAATGACCCAGGCTTTGCTACGAAAGACAGTACGCTTTTCAATGGCAATGCGATGACGTATTACGGTAGATGGCCTTATAAATTCGAAGAAGCTGCCAGACAAGGCGCCACAGGAGTTTGGGTAATTCATAGTACTGATGCTGCTGGTTACGGGTGGAATGTTTTGACAAATACCGCAGAGACAAATCTTTATATCCAAGCAGAAAATGGCAACAAAAATATGTGTACGTTAGAAGGTTGGATAAATGACAGAGCTTGTGAAAAATTATTTAATGCTTGTGGTCAAGATTTTAATCAACTTAGAGAGAATGCTTTGAATAGAAATTTTGAAGCGATTGAACTGGGTACAAATATGGATATCTCAATCAAAAATAAATTGAAATACACGAGCAGTAAAAATGTAGCTGCAGTGCTAGAAGGCACTGTTAATCCTGAAGAATGTATTGTTTACACTGCTCATTGGGATCATTTTGGAATTGGACCTGTTGACAACAATGGCGACAGTATCTACAACGGTGCCTGTGACAATGCCATCCCATTAGCTTGCATGCTTGAGACTGCCAAAGCATTTTCTAATTTAAAGGTAAAACCAAAGCGTTCTGTGGTGTTTCTTTCTATAACTGCAGAGGAAACCGGAATGATTGGTTCACAATATTATGCACAGCACAGTCCCTTTGCGATAGACAAAACAGTAGCTAATCTTAATTACGAGTTGTTTTTGCCGATGGGAAGAATGAAGGATGTAACGATTACTGGCTTTGGGCAGTCTGAGTTAGATAATTATGTGGCTGAAGAAGCAAAAAAACAAGATCGGTACATTGTTGCTGAACCATTCCCTGAAAACGGAATGTATTATCGATCAGATCATTTTAGATTTGCTCAAGTAGGGGTACCATCACTATTTATTAAGGGTTGGCAAGATAGTCGTGAGTACGGTAAAGAATGGGCTAAGGAACAAATTAATAATTATTGGGCAAATGCATATCATAAACCAGGCGACAATTATTATCCAGAGCAGTCAGACCTATCAGGCAATGTAGAAGATGCCAAACTGTTCTTTAAAATAGGTTATCGATTGGCTAATGAAAATAGCTTTCCTAAGTGGAATGAAAATTCTGAATTCAAATCGATAAGAGAAAACTAACAAGTTCTTCTATGAGTTACAATTTGCTTTGTGTTTTAGGTGCTACTGCGACAGGAAAAACCAACTTGGCAGTAGCATTGGCTCGTTATTTCTCCGGTGAAATTATCAGTGCGGACTCCCGACAGATATATCGTGCAATGAATATAGGCACAGGAAAAGATTTGGAAGAATATGGAGAGATTCCTTTTCATTTAATTGACATCCATCCTGCTGGATACAAATATAATGTGTTCGAATACCAACAGGATTTTCAGATAGCTTTTAAAGAAGTAACAGCAAAAGATAAACTGCCTATATTATGTGGTGGAAGTGGGCTTTATTTGGAGGCTGTCTTAGAAAATTATGAAATGCAAGCAGTACCTGAAAACAAAGCTCTCCGAAAAGAGTTAGAAGAAAAGTCTTTGGAAGAACTCGTTGAATTATTAAAGAAACACAAAACCCTGCATAATACCACAGATACCAGCACTAAAAAGCGAACCATTCGTGCTCTAGAAATTGCTACCTATGAAAGCGAACATCCTCAACAAAAGATTGAAAAAATAACCTTAAACCCACTAATTGTTGGGATAAAATTTGATGTGAAGCAACGTAGAGAACGTATCACCAAACGACTTCATGCAAGACTTGAAGAAGGTATGGTTGATGAAGTTAAGAATCTAATTGATAGCGGAGTAAACCCTAACGACTTAATATACTATGGTTTAGAGTATAAATACATCACACTCTATCTCACCCACCAACTGTCTTATGATGAAATGGTTAGTCAGTTGAATACTGCAATTCATAGATTTGCTAAACGACAAATGACCTGGTTCCGAAGAATGGAGCGTAAAGGCATAGCTATACACTGGTTAGATGGAAATCTATCAACTGAAGAAAAAGTAGCTGAGGTCACTCAACTTTGGAAATAACTAAAGGACTAAAAATCTGAAGTCCTAAGTTTATCGACATGCAATTTTCTACGATAAAAGAAAAATAAAGCAACTAGACCTATAATTGCAACAGGCAGAAGTATGTTTAAATACTTTTTAATTGCACTCACCTCTACTTCTGGCTCTTTGGATTCTTCACCTATGCCTCTGTGCTTTATTGATGCTAAGCCAGAATAGTCAGAAAGCCAATCAATAATATTAGCCACAAACAAGTGATTATCTAATTCACGTAAGTTCTCATCTCCTAAAACGACATCGGCATCAGAAATAACTGCAATCTTAGAATCATTTTCAGCATTAGCGCCTAAGCGACCTTCGAGCAAGCCTGCTACAACTTGTCTAGGAAACAGATAATCTGCTTTAGTCCATTCGTGCTTCATATTTATACTCAACGGTAACGACTTTTTTCCAGAAACTTCGGAAGTTACTGCCAATGGCGTAAATTGAATCCCTTTCTTATCTATAGATTCAATAGAACTTGCAAAACGTAACGCAACCACCCCTACACCTATAGTGGAAACATGACGAGGGAAATTGGTAATTTGAGGAAAATAAGGAAAAGCAATAGCAGGTGCCATGGGTTCCACCCTTACATTACTACAGGAATTGTCAACGATAAAATCACTTTGAATGATTACTCCTTTACGTACCAACCATTCTTCTATCCGAGTGTTTATTTTATAACCTTCGTTTTCTTCTGCATCATATTCTACTCTGTCTAACGCAATAAAAATGCTTTTCCCTTCATCTAAAAACTCGTCTAATTGATCCAGCTCCGTATCACTGTACTTGAATGAAGGTCCAACGATTACTACTGATTCATAGTCACTTAAATCTATTTTTGATTGCATTTTAACAGGGACTAAGTCATAGTTTGGACGTAAGCGCTTTTCAATTCCTGACATATCTGAAAGCTCAGATTCTCCGTGACCTTGAATCAAAGCAATCCTACGACGACCTTTCTCCGTCAATTTTCTCAAGCTGGATGACACCAAATATTCAGTACTCATGCGTGGCATGATTTGCGGTAGCACTTCTGTCCTGTTTCCTTCTTGAATAATCAATCCAAGGAAGATTTTCCTAAGTGCATTGTTGCTTTCTTTTATCTCAATCGGTTTGATTCCAGAGTTCGTAGCTTCAAGTTCCACCTCCAAGCTCTCATAAGGATTTACAACTTCAATATGTATCGGAATATCAGTAGCATTTTTGTATGCCTGTAAGGTCTTCTCAATATTTCCTGCGAGTCGTTTTTCTAAAGGATTAAGATTATCAGACTTATAAAATGTTATAATTATGGGATCATCTACTAAGTCTAATATGCGCAAAGAAGCCTCATCAAGCTCATAGACTTCTTCCTTTGTGCTGGGTGTTTTGTAATCATAAGTGTATACAAATACATTGACTATAACTACTGCACTAATCAATAAAATAAGTCTATATCTTCGTTTTAATTTCATGAGTTATCTCGACCTAATTTATAAATAGTAATAGCGGTTCCAATAGTAGTTATTGAAAGCAAATACACACATGTACTCAAAGCAAAACCTCCTGAAAGGAAATAATCGAAGTGAGCATACAATCCAATATAATTGAAGATAATCTGAACCTCAGCTATGCTTAAACTACCTAATAGATTCGCAAAAAAATGAACAAAAAATATTATTAAGTAAGAGAACAAATAACTCTTCCAATAATGATAAAAAAATGATGCAACAGACATACTAATCGATGCATATGCAATACCTAGTAAACATAAAAATAAATAATTTCTAGCAACATAATGAAAGTTTATCGCTGATATTGATAGAATGCTTAGATAATGTAACGAACTCAATACTAAAAAGATCGCAAGGACAACAACTATAGCTCCCAATTTACCAACAACAATTTTTCTAACACTAATGGGCTTCACCAACAGAACTTTGAACATATTTGTCTTTTTTTCCTCCATAATAACACCTGTTGACAATATAGGTGCGAATATGGCTAATCCCCAATAGATAGCACCTAAAGATGCAGGAAATACTCTTTCAATATCGAAAAAAGAATCTTGTGCATGGAAAAACCATGTGTACAAACCTACAGACATTAAAAAAAGACCTAAAAGAATATAAAATGATGGCATAGACAACCACCGTCGTAATTCCTTCCTCGTTATATTCAAAATCGCTTTCACCTTGTTTTAATTCTTTCTCAACTGTTTAAACGTATCTTCCAAAGTTTTTTCGGCAGCCACTAAGCGTCTAATATACCAATTATTATCAACACATATATTGAAGAGTTCTCTAGCAAATCGATCTTCATGAGTTGTATGGATATCAAAACTAAACCCTTTGTATTTCACAATCTGTATGTAATCTATTTGTTGCAGTGCTTCATATACCCGTGTACTATCAGTAGCCTTTATTTCTATTTTTAAAATACTGCTATTGGCAACTTCTTGTTGCAATTCCTCTACCGTGCCCTTAGCCAGCACTTTACCGTTAGACAAAACGAGCATAGTATCACACATATTCTCCATATCGCGCATACGGCTTGATGTAAGAATAATCGTACGTTCTTTCCCAAACTCTCTTATCAACTCATACAATTGTTCCGACTGTTTCGGATCCAAACCACTGACAGGTTCGTCTAAGAGTAAAAATGCAGGATTATGAATCATAGCCTGTGCAATACCCAATCTTTGCTTCTGCCCTTTTGAAAGTTCAGAGACCAGTTTATGTTTCCAATGAGAGATACCACAAATTTTAATTAAATTCCTCACTCTATCTCTACGCAAATAGCTTGGGAGTTTATAGAAACTTGCAGAAAACGTAAGATAATCATAAGCAGTCATATAAGGATATAGTGGATTATCTGCATCTAAATATCCTACATTTTGGGGAATATCTTTATTAGTTAAGGGTTTCTCATCAATTATAAATTCTATTGTTCCAGCATCAGGAAGGCTTTTATGACTCAATAAATTTAACAGTAAAGTTTTACCACTTCCTCGTGGAGCTAGTACACCCACAATCTCATTAGCGTAGGCGGTAAAGCTAACGTCACTGATACACTCAATCCCTTTAAAACTTTTATAGATATCTTTTACCAGAATTTCCATACCCTTACAAAGTTAGCAAAATGTAGCAATCATAGACTTTCGTGGGATAAAAAGAACTAATAGTCGGCAATAATATTAGCTATAGAAACAAAAAAACTACCTCTTAATTTACAAGAGATAGTTTCTTTGTGATCCCGCTGGGGTTCGAACCCAGGACCCCTTGATTAAAAGTCAAGTGCTCTACCAGCTGAGCTACGGAATCCTTAAAACAAAAAACATTTATTTAGTATAAATTTGTGATCCCGCTGGGGTTCGAACCCAGGACCCCTTGATTAAAAGTCAAGTGCTCTACCAGCTGAGCTACGGAATCCTTAAAAACAAAAAATGCCTTTGTAAAAAGCGTTGCAAAGATAGGTTCTTATTTTTAAAATCACAAAAAAAACACCTAATTGTTATGAAAAAACCTACCTAAAGACCACTAAACAGCTAATAAACAACATATTAAGGAACACCTGCAAATTTATGACTTTGCAAGGAAAGTTCCCATTGTGGATTGGTCTTCACATAATTAACGATATCGTCTATGTTTTTTTTAAACCTACTCCATTCTGGTTGCAAATACAGCTTACAATCATTAGTTACTTTTCGGGCTTGTAATTCAGCCCAAGCAATATCTTCTTCAAAATTATAAATAATAACTTTGAGCTCATTCGCTTTAGATAAAGAAGACAACTTCGGATGTTTGTTCGTTTTTGGTGACAAGCATATCCAATCCCAATCACCACTGATATCATACGCGCCTGAAGTTTCTAAAAAAGTTTTTACTTGGTGCTTTTTCAGCAAGCTAGTCAGAGGATTTAAATTATATAAAGTTGGCTCACCACCTGTGACTACTACAGATTTTGCCGGAGTTGCTAAGACTTTATGAACGATATCCTCTATGCTTTTTGCCCCATGCATAGCTGCACTCCAAGTGATTTTGCTATCGCACCATCTACAACCTATATCACAACCACCTATCCTAATGAAATAAGCTGCTTTCCCTGTATGAAACCCCTCACCTTGAATGGTATAAAACTCCTCCACCAAGGGAAGTGCTTTTCCTGCTTCAATCTGTGCTATCTGTTCTTTCATGGTGCAAAAGTACACTTTTTAGCTTCAAATCTATTTCCTGTTAAAGATTGTTAAGCCAGAAATGGTATATCAAGTCTTTTTTTAACTTTGTATTAATGAAGAAGCGATACATTTGGATAGTTAGTATTATTTTAGGAGTTGCGTTGCTGTCTCTTATTATTTTGCAAGCTTGGTTTTTTCAAAATGCTCGCAAGTTAAAGAAAGAGCAATTAGACATGAGTGTGAATATAGCACTCAATAGTGTCATGAACAAATTGGAGCAAAAGGAACGGGAATTACGTATTCTTTTTTACACAGAACAAAACCAAAAGCAACAAAACCTCTCTATTTCTTCCTATAGAAATAGTTACAAATTACAAAAAACAAATAGCTCTATTTACATAAAAGAGGATTTTGTTAAGACATCATCATTAGATATGATGAATACCTTTTTCAACTTTGCACAACGACCAATCGAAGAACGTATAGATTTTGAAGAACTACGAAACTATATATCAGAATCACTCATAGAGAATAACATTTTTTTAGATTTTGAGTATGCTATAAAAACTGCAGGTACATATAATTATATGTCTAAAAACTTTTTGAAGAATAGTAATGAAACTAGTAAGGAAAGACATTCAAAAGTATTATTCCCGAATGAAATATCTTCAATAACGAAACCGCAAAGCTTGCTTATTATTCACTTAACAAGCCCAAATGATTTCTATTCTGATGATATTCTGCGTTTTATTATTCCTGCAAGTATTCTGATTCTAATACTCATGTTATGCTCAGCTTTCACGATATATATTATTTTCCGTCAAAAGAAAGTGTCAAAGATTAAGAATGACTTCATCAACAATATGACCCATGAATTTAAAACCCCCATTTCAACAATTTCTCTTGCCTCACAGATGCTTAAGGATCAAACACTAAATAATACCCAAGAGAGTGTAAATCGTTATTCTTCTATGATTTCCGATGAAAGCAAGCGCTTAAGTTTTCAAGTAGAAAAAATACTGCAAATGGCTGTATTTGATGAGGTTGAAATGAAGTTAAAACTGAAAACCATTCAGCTGAATTCCTTGGTTGAAAAACATATACCTAACGTTAAGATCAGCATAGAAAAACAAGGAGGTACGGTTACTACACATTTATCTCCAGATTTAAATGAAATCATAGGTGATGAAGTGCACATTAGCAACGTAATTGCTAATCTTTTAGACAATGCCATGAAGTACTCTGAGGAATCCCCAGAGATAACGATATCAACAGAAAATAAAAATGGGCATGTTGTATTGAGCATTGCTGATAATGGCATAGGAATTGCGAAAGAAGATCAAAAGATGATATTTGAAAGGTTCTATAGAGTACATACCGGGAATGTTCATAATATCAAAGGTTTTGGACTTGGACTTTCTTATGTAAAGAAAGTTATTGAAGCTCATAAAGGAACAATAGAGGTAGAAAGTATGCCACAAAAAGGCAGTAAATTCACCATTACATTACCGATTAAGAAATAACAGAAATTATGACTACAAAAGCAAGAATATTATTAGCAGAAGACGATGCAAACTTAGGAATGTTATTGAGAGAATATCTCATTGCGAAGGGCTTTGAAACAACTTTATGTGAGGATGGAAATATTGCTTATGATGCATTCCTTAAAGAGCCTTTTGACATATGCATTTTCGATGTAATGATGCCACACAAAGATGGATTTACCTTAGCACAAGATATTAAGAAAGTTAATAGTGATATTCCAATTATTTTTCTTACTGCAAAATCTTTAAAAGAGGATATTTTGGAAGGACTAAAGTTAGGAGCTGATGATTATATCACAAAACCATTTAGCATGGAGGAGCTTTTACTTAGAATAGAAGCCATACTCCGTCGTATAAAACCTATGGAACAAGATGCTCCTAAGGAATTTCAAATTGGTTCTTTAAAATTCAATCCTGAAAAACAAATTATGACTCAGGAAGATGGAACTATCATAAAACTTACAACAAAAGAGTCTGAATTGTTACGTATGCTCGCTATCAATGCAAATAGAGTGATGGAGCGAAATATTGCTTTAAAAGCGATTTGGGACGATGATAACTATTTCAATGCACGAAGCATGGATGTTTATATTACAAAACTCCGAAAGCACCTAAAACAAGAAGAAGGTGTTGAAATTATAAACGTGCACGGCAAAGGTTACAAATTAATTATGTAAAAGAAACCACAGGAAATTATTGGAAGAGGAAATATTGTTTGTACAGGCAACTATTTCCTTTTTTTATAAATTGAATGTCTTTAAACTATGAAAATATTATCTCCCAAGCAAATTGCTGAAGCTGATCATTATACTATAAAGAATGAGCCTATATCCCCAGTTAATCTCATGGAGCGAGCTGCCACAAAATGTTTTGAGTGGATTTCCTCAAATTTTGAAAATACAAAGTCAGTTAAAGTATTTTGCGGGACAGGCAACAATGGTGGAGATGGATTGGTTATTGCACGATTACTAAAAAATAAAGGTTTCAGTGTTAAGACATTTATTCTTCCTCTTGGCAACAAGCAAACTGAAGAGTTTTCAATCAATTTAAAAAGGTTAGATGATGTTTGCGCAAAGATTGTTTTCATCGAAAAACAAGAAGATTTGCCAAAGCTCTCTCCAAGAGACCTCATTATTGATGCGATATTCGGAAATGGACTCAATAGAGCTCCAGAGGGTCTTTCAAAGAACTTAATTCAGTACATTAATGAAGCCAAAGCTACGGTAATCGCTATTGACATTCCTTCAGGTCTATTTTCTGGAAAATCTGTAACAGCAAAAGATTCAGTAATTAAAGCTCACCATACCCTTACTTTTCAAGTTCCTAAATTGGCATTTTTCCTTCCGGACAATAAAAATTTTATAAAAGATTGGACAATTCTTGACATTAAACTCAACACATCATTTATCAATAAACTTCCTACAAAATATCACTATTTTACAGCTCAGGAAGCCAAAGCCACTTACAAAGCTCGCAACGACAAATGGGCACACAAAGGAACCTATGGACACAGCCTAATAATCGGGGGAAGTTATGGTAAAATAGGAGCTCCTACCCTTTCAGCAAAAGCTGCACTTAAAATTGGTAGTGGCTTGGTTACTGCCTACATTCCAAAATGTGGCTACACAATAATGCAAACTGCTCTACCAGAAGTTATGGCTGAGACTGACCATGAAATTGAATTGGCTGACTTTACTCCCACAATAAATGCAACCGTTATAGAGATAGGTCCAGGAATGGGCACTTCAGACCTAACACTAGCCGGATTTAAAAAGTTTCTACAAAACAACAAAACACCTTTAGTTGTAGATGCAGATGCGTTGAATTGCTTAGCTCTAAATAAAGAATTGCTCACGCTATTGCCAAAGAATAGTATTTTAACGCCACATCCGAAAGAATTGGAACGTCTTATCGGCAAATGGGATAATGATTACGAGAAATTGGAAAAAATAAAAATTTTTGTGGAAAAATATTCCATTATCCTTGTTGTGAAAGGTGCATACACTTTAACAGCCACAAAGGAAGCATTTTACTTTAACAGTACGGGGAATAATGCACTTGCCACAGCAGGTAGCGGAGACGTACTTACTGGCATTATCACAGGATTATTGGCACAAGGATATTCTCCGAGAGAGGCAAGTTGTTTTGGAGTTTATATTCACGGTCGTACAGCGGAAATTTACACAACAAATCACGCACCAGAAACCTTTACCGCCTCACTTATCGCCGACTATCTGTCTGATGTAATATTAGAATTGCAAGAGTAAAACGCCAACCGTTATAAGCCTGTCACATATTCTGTCGATATGGCAGTCTTCATCTATTGGTATTTTTTTTGTCTTCTTATCAGCCGTAATCAGAAAAAAATAAATAACTAAAAATATAAGCATTATGGCTAAAGGAAAAATAGGAGTTACAAGTCAAGACTTGTTCCCGATTATCAAAAAGTTTTTATACTCGAATCACGACATTTTTTTACGTGAAATTATTGCTAACGCAGTTGATGCTACTCAAAAACTAAACACTCTTGCATCTACTGGGCAATATAAAGGCGAGATTGGCGATACTACAATTGAGGTAAAACTCGACAAAGAGGCAAAAACCCTAACAATTTCCGATAAAGGTATCGGAATGACTAAAGATGAAATAAAAAAATATATTAACCAAATTGCATTTTCCGGTGCTGAAGAATTTTTAGATAAATATAAGGATAAAGCAAATGCTATTATTGGTCACTTTGGTTTAGGTTTTTATTCATCATTTATGGTATCAGACCAGGTAGAGATTCAAACACTTTCCTATCAAGAAGGTGCAGAGCCTGCACATTGGACTTGTGATGGAACTCCTGAGTACACGCTGAAAAAAGGAACTAAAACTGAGCGCGGTACTGATATTATTATGCATATTTCTGAGGATGAAAAAGAATTCTTGGAAGAGCCACGCATCAAAGAATTATTGAATAAATACTGTAAATTTCTTCCTATTCCAATTGCATTTGGAAAAAAGAAAGACTGGAAAGACGGTAAAGAAATTGAAACTGATGAAGTTCTTATCGTTAATGATACTAACCCAACATGGACAAAGGCTCCTGCAGATTTAAAACAGGAGGATTATGATGCATTCTATCATCAACTGTATCCATTTGCAGAAAATCCTATGTTTCATATTCACTTGAACGTAGATTATCCATTTAATCTTACCGGAATTCTTTATTTCCCTAAGATTAAGAACAATATGGAGATTCAGAAGAACAAAATCCAGCTCTACTCCAACCAAGTTTTTGTGACGGATTCCGTAGAAGATATTGTTCCAGAATTCTTAACACTACTTCACGGTGTTATTGATTCGCCTGATATACCACTAAACGTTTCACGTTCCTATCTGCAAAGTGACAGTAATGTAAGAAAAATATCAAATCACATTACCAAAAAAGTGGCTGACAGCCTGCATGATTTATTTAAAAATGACCGTGCTTCATTTGAAGAAAAGTGGAATGACTTACGCATCTTCGTGCAATACGGCATGCTAACTGATGAGAAATTTGCTGAGCGAGCAAAACCATTCTTCTTATTGGAAAACATCGAAGGAAAATATTTTACACTTGAGGAATATGAAAATCTTGTGAAAGAGAATCAAACTGACAAGGATAATAATGTTATTTTCTTGTACTCTCAAGATAAAGATGCACAATACAGCTACATCCAAGTAGCAAAAGATAAAGGCTATGATGTATTGCTAATGGACGGGCAATTAGACACGCATTTTATTAACTTCTTAGAGCAAAAGGATAGCAATAAACGCTATACTCGCGTAGATGCAGATGTCGTAAATAAGTTGATAGTAAAAGATGAAACAACTGAAAGCTCACTCACCGAACAAGAACGTACTGACTTAGCACCAATTTTCAGTGCTCCACTGCAAAGTGAAAAGATAAATTATATGGTAAACTTTGAAGCCTTGGGTGAAAATGCACAACCGGTATTGATAACTCAAGCAGAATTTATGCGTCGTATGAAAGATATGTCCGCTATGGGTGGTGGTGGAATGAATTTCTACGGAGAAATGCCTGACTCTTACACTCTTATTGTAAATACAGACCATGAATTAGTAAAACGAATTATAAAAGATAAAGAAGAGAAATTAGAAGGAGAGATTACTCCTTTTAATGAAAAAATTGCAAAACTGGAAGCAGAAGAAAAGGCTATAGATGAGTCTAAAGATGCTGACGAAGTTAAGAAAGACAAGCGAGAAAAATTAACGGAGAAATTAAGCAGTGAACGAAAACAAAAAGAAGAATTGCTAAGTAATTTTGGTAAGGATAATGAGTTAGTAAAGCAATTAACTGACCTTGCCCTCTTATCAAACAATATGCTTAAAGGAGAAGATTTAGCCGCATTTGTTAAACGAAGCGTAGGAATGATTAAATAATTTATTAAATAAGAACAAACACTAAAAGCCTTTCTATTGATATATAGAAAGGCTTTTTTTTATTAGCAAAACCAATAATATTCTCAATTATTTTGAATATAATTGATTACAAAATTCCGCAACTCTTTATTCTCAGGTGTTACTTTTATTTTGTTTACTTTTTTCATTAACTTTTTTGTATGTCCTCGATACGCTTTATTTAAAAGAATTCTTAATTCAGCCTCATCTGAATAATCTCCCTTACGTGCTTTCTTATACATTCTATTACTCATATTGAAGAATTTAGATTTCAGTTCACTATTTTCAATATCCTGTGCTAGATCTGTATATGCTTTGCCCATATTAATGTAATCAACATCTGAATCAGTGTCCTTTAAAAAAGGTGAAGCAACTTTGTTGACGCTTTCTACATTAGCTGGAATGCTATTGAAAATCTCAGAAAAAGAACTTGGTCCATTATAACCTACATTTTCCCAAATCTTATTTTCTGCAACATCTGCAACAACCACATAGGGAATTCCTCTAACACCGTATTTTTGGGCTAGTTGAGTTTCGGTATCAATATCAACTTTTAAGAAAATCATATTATTCTCAAAATCTTTAACCTTGTCTGTAGACCAGAACTCAGAATCCATTTTACTACATGGTCCACACCATATTGCCCAGAAATCAATTACAAGTAATTTATTCTCAGCCAAAGCCATAGCTTTAGCCATTTGCATATCTGTAACCCAATTGATTTTTGCAAATACCGATGTTATACTTAATACGATTACAATAAAAAACAGTATAATTTTTTTCATGACTCTTAAAGGAATTAGTTAATATTCCCTAAAAGTAAAAAAATCCCTTTTAGCACAATACTAAAAGGGATTTTTATAGTTATTTAATTAAGATTATTTTCCTAAGAAAGATGAATACATCCAAACTAATTTCTCTTGTTCGCTAATGTAGTCACTCATAAGTGCGTTTGTTCCTTCGTCTTCAAGTTCGTCAGTTAAATCAAGAATCTCACGTTGTTTTTCAATGATAACCTCAAAGCTGTCTAAAATAGAACTTACTGTTCCTTCAGCATCACTAATATCAGTTGCTTCTTTTACTTTTGACACTTTTAAGTAATTAGAGTAAGCATGCTTAGGTGATTGACCAAGAGTTAATACACGCTCAGCTACCTCATCAATTTTCTCAAACAAATCATCATAAAGCTCTTCAAATTTCTCATGAAGAACGAAAAATTTATGACCTTTAATGTTCCAGTGAAAACCTCTTACATTCATATAGAAAATATGATAATCTGCAAGAAGTTCATTCAAACTATCAGCAACTTTTACACTAGTCTCTTTACTTAATCCAATTGTACTCATTTTTATTTGTTTTTATTAGTTATTATTTCTAAATGTTATTACTACAAATATAGCAAACAACTGCGCATAAATCAAATAAATAAAATCTATAAAAACATTTCTTATATAAATTAACCTAATCGACTAATTCGTTCAAGTTCATCTATATTTAGAATCTTAATAGCTCTACCTTCTAAAGCAATAACTCCTTCTTGCGCAAAGGCTGATAATGTCCTGATTGCATTGGATGGTGTCATATTTGAAAACTTAGCTACATCTTCTCTTGATAATAAAACTTGTAAAGTTTGTTCATCATCGCCTACGCCATACTCTTTGTGAAGCAATAACAAAGATTCTGCTAATCTACCTCTAATGTGTTTTTGAGTAAGTGTAACTGTACGATTTTCAGCAAAACGCAAATCTGTTGCAAAAGATTTTAATAAAGCTAGAGCAAAGTCCGAATTAGAACGTATTACTGAGACTACTGTCTCGAAAGGCAATTGCACTAAAAATGTTTCCTCTAATGTTGTAGCAGAAGCATAGGATTCTTCTTCTGCAAAGAGAGCCCGATAACCGATAAAAGAATGAACACCTGCCATCCTTACAATTTGTTCTCTACCGCCTATTCCTGCTTTAGCAATCTTAGCTTTACCATGCACCAAATACAATACTCCGTCTGGTTTTTCTCCTACTCTATATATGACCTCACCTTTTTTAAATTCATGAGCGATCATTTGTTCTAAAAGCAACTGTTTTTCTTCTGAACTTAATGGAGAAAATACTGATTTAGCATTTTCTAAAGCATCCACGCAAATTCTAGAATGGAACTCCTTATTTTCTACAATCATCTTTTTTAGCTAGGTTATTTCATAACAAAAATAATCAAATAATCGAGTATATCAAAACTTATGAACCAACGGGATTCTACGCCCAATACCAAAAGATTTGGTTGTTACGCGCAAAACTGGTGCTGCTTGGTATCGTTTATATTCATTCAAATTGACTAAACGAATCACACGACGTACAACATCTTCAGCAAATCCTTCTTGTAAAATATCTTCTATTGAAGCATTTTGTTCAATAAATCGATAAAGAATTTTATCCAATAAATCATAATCAGGAAGCGAATCGGAATCTTTCTGATTAGGACGCAACTCTGCTGAAGGTGGTTTTACAATAGTATGCTCAGGGACTACTTCTCCATCTTTATTCATATATCTTGCCAGTTCAAACACTTTGGTTTTATAGACATCACCCAATACAGACAAAGCACCTGCCATATCTCCATATAAAGTACCATAGCCAACAGCCATCTCGCTCTTGTTGGAAGTATTCAGCACTAAATGCGCGAATTTATTCGAGTATGCCATCAAAATAAGACCTCTAAGACGAGCTTGTATATTTTCTTCAGCTACATTGAATGGTAAATCTTTAAATACCGGCGTCATCGTATTTACAACAGCATCATACGATTTTTTTATAGAAATAATGTCGTAAGAAACATCAACATTTTCAGCTAACTTCTTTGCATCATCTACTGAATGATCTGAAGAAAATTCGGAAGGCATTAGAATAGCATGCACATTTTCACTACCCAAAGCTCGTTGCACTATCACAAAAGTAACGGCAGAATCAATCCCACCTGAAAGTCCTATCAAGGCTTTCTTGAATCCATTTTTTGCAAAGTAATCTTTTACTCCTAAAACCAAACCATCATGAATCAATTCCATGTCGTTTGTTTTCTGTAGGGGTAAGGTGTCAATCTCATGTATTTTTTCAAAATCAAAAATTTGAAAATCTTCCTCAAAGGACGGGAGCTGTAGCTTCACCTCTCCTTTGTCACTAAATACTCTAGAATCTCCATCGAAAATCAGCTCAGCATGTGCTCCAACTTGATTAACATAAACCAGAGGTACTCCGTACTTTTTGCACACGTCGCCAAGAATAGTTGTGCGGGTATCATCACGATCATACGAAAATGGGGATGCAGCAATATTTATTACAATATCTGGATTGTCCTTCATTAATCTTTTCAAAGGGGATGTTGTATAGAGCTCTGTTTTTGCAAAATTATTTTGTTGAGGTAGCTTGTCCCACAAATCTTCGCATATCGTCAAAGCAATCCGATATCCTTTGTATTTAATAGTATGAAACTTATCATTAGGCTCAAAATATCGGCATTCATCAAAAACATCATAATCAGGCAGTAATGTTTTATGTTGCACCAACTGAATTTTCTCATTCTCAATAAAATATGCCGAGTTGTATAAGTTTTTTCCTTTTGAATTAGGGTTTAAAGAAGGGGCACCTATAATGACGGCTATATCCTTAACTTCCTTCCTTATTGAATCTAAACATGCAAAAGTATCCTCTACAAAATCACTGCGTTCCAGCAAGTCTTGTGGTGGGTAACCGCAAACTGCAAGCTCAGAAAAAACAACTAAATCTGCTCGGTTTTCCTTTGCTTTATGGATATGATCAATAATTTTCTTTGCATTTTTTTGGAAATTACCAATATGATAATTCAACTGGGCTAATGCTATTTTCATTTCTCTCAATTATAATGTAGTTTTGCTATTGGAAACAAAAATAAGCAAATATCTTCTATGTGTAAAGAAAAACAAACCTGGATACCATTTTTGTGCTTAATCGTTCTATTGAGTGCATGCAATTCAAAACAGCATCCTGAAGTGCTTGTAGAATTTCAGCGGTTTGATGAGGCTGTTTTTTCTAAAAACATCAATGAACTTGTAGCAGATTATCCTGCTTTTACACCTTTTTATTTGGAGAAAATTATCAAAGTAGGGCAAGCTGGCGACAGCACCACTGTTGCTTATTTCCAGGAATTTAAAAACACTTATAAATCACCTATTTATGATAGTGTAAGAGTGGTGTTTCGCACTATGGATAGCGTTGAGAAGCAATTGGCTTTAGCCTTAGGTAACTACATATCTTATTTCCCCAATGACAGTATTCCAAAATTATACACACATTTTTCAGGATTTAATGAATCTATCATTACTAACGGGAATATTATTTCTATAAGCTTAGAGAATTATTTAGGAAAGAGTAATTATTATGACCAATTAGGTGTTTATCAATACCTGCGAGAAGGCATGTTTCCTAATAAGATTCCTGTTGACATTATGAAGATGCTCCTTTTTCAAAAAGTGAACCCAACTAATGCTACTGATAATCTGCTATCTACAATGATTTATCAAGGAAAAGTTTATTATGTATTAAAAGAATTATTTCCAAAAAAATCTCTTGCTTTTTTTCTAAACTATACTCCCGAACAAGAGCTGTGGTGTGAGGCAAACGAAGCGATGATGTGGAGTTACTTAGTAGAACATCAACATTTATTCTCATCTGATTACCGTACGATAAGATCGTATATAGATCCTGCTCCGTTTACTAAGGGATTTCCTACAGAATCACCCGGGCAAACAGGCGTGTGGATAGGCTTTCAGATTGTAAAAGACTATATGGACAATACGCAAACAAACTTAACCGAGCTACTTGACAATACAGATTACTCAGACATTTTAGAACTATCAGCTTATAATCCTGAGTAGTTTATTAACTTCAAATTGATAAAAAGAATATGGAAATTTCAAAATATGATATCACAATTATTGGTGGAGGCATCAGCGGGCTTTCTTTAGCTTATATGCTGGCAAATATGGACAGAAAAGTGCTTGTTTTGGACAAAACAAAACGAGTAGGCGGCGCTGTCGAAAGCTTTACTCATGATGATTACACAATTGATTTAGGGGCACATACCGCCTACAATTCCTATGTCACATTTATAGAATTACTAGAACAAACTTCTGTAAAAAATCAGCTAAAAGAACGTGAAAAACAGAAATATTTCTTTTCAACCTCTAATGGAATACAAAAGTTGACTAAGCCTTTAAATTTTGGAGAATTATTTTTTAATCTTCCTAAAATATTAGGTTCTAAAAAAGAAGGGAAAAGTGTTCGGGAATATTATGCTCCCATCTTAGGCAAAAAAAATTATAACAACTTTGCCAGACATTTTTTCAAAGCTGTACTGTGCCAAAGTGCTGACAATTATCCTGTTGCATTTTTCCTAAAGCGCAGAAATACACGCAACAAAGCCTACCCACGCAGTTTTACTTTCTCCAAAGGATTGCAAACTTTCACTGATGGATTACAACAACATCCGAACATCACTGTTATTACTAACTCTAAGGCTGAAAAAATTACCAAAAACAAAAAAGAATTTGATATCCAAACAGCGAATAGTACCTTCTCCTGCCCAAATATAGCTTTTGCTTGCCATGCAGATGCTGTTGTAAATCTCACCAAAGAATTAGCCCCAACACTATCAAGTATTTTGGATCAAATTTCTTATCAGGGAGTGAGTTCATTAGGAATCATTGTTGATAAAAAACAAATTCAGAGCTTAAGAACGTTTGCTGGACTACTTACTCCGACAGAGAAATACACCTCAATTGTTTCTAGAGACATTGTATCCAATGAAAATTACAGAGGATTTTCTATTCATTCTCAGGGAAATCTTACTGCCAATGACTTGCGGACTTTACTTTGCGAGGAACTTAACATAACACCCAACAGCATTCTTCAAGAGAAATATAAGAATAATTACCTCCCCCAACTTAGAAAAGGACACGAGGAGTTACTAGAAGCAATGACTGAAGAAATAGCATCTTTAGAAAACATCTATGTAACGGGAAATTATTTTCAAGGGTTGAGTTTAGAAGATTGTCTATTGCGTTCAAAAGAAGAAGCACTTCGCTATATTAGCAAAGCATAAAAAAAGGATTACCAATAAATAAATCAGCAACCCTTTTTACATTTTCATAGTTTAAATGTGTTATTCTGCTTTGTTAAGGTGTACATCCATTTGTGGGAAAGGGATGCCAATTCCGGCTTTGTCAAATTCCTTCTTAATATGCTCCTGCATATAAAAATGCACATTCCAATAATCTTCGGTTTTACACCAAGGACGTACAGCGATATTTACAGAACTATCTGCTAATTCTGTTACTAAAATATCAACAGGCTGTTCATGATCTACATGAGGGCAGGAATCCACAACTTTTTTAATCACCTGTTTTGCTTGGTCAATATCATCAGGATAGCCAATTCCAAACACCATAGGCACTTTACGCATAGGATTTGTTGTGAGATTCTCAATAGGACCACTCATAACCGCTCCATTAGGAATTATGATAATTCTATTATCTAAAGTTGTGAGTATGGTATTAAATATTTGAATCTCCTTAACCGTTCCTGAATGCCCCTGGGTTACGATAAAGTCACCTACTCTAAACGGTTTGAAAAATAAGATCAATACCCCTGACGCCATGTGGCTCAGATTGCCCTGTAGCGCCATTCCAATAGCAAACGCAAAGGCACTAAAAATAGCGATAAAGGATGTTACCTCAAAACCGAACAAGCTTGCCGCACTTAGCAATACCAGTACCTTTAGGATAATACCAATAAAACTGCCCATAAAAGTTATAACACCGGCTGCAACATTGTGTTTCTCCATCTGTTTTATTGCCAATCTTTTCAATACATTTGCCAGCCAAAACCCAATGACTAAGGTAAGTAACGCTCCCAGTACCTTTGGTGCATACTGAACAGCCATCTCTTTGATAGTTTCAAGATAATCCATAAATGTCTTTTTTTAATTATACCGCAAATATAAAAGAATCTCAAGATTATTACAATACGCTTTTGTTACCAAAAAAAACTATATATTTGCAGTCATTTCTTGATAATAAAACAAGTTCGGGATGTAGCTCAGTCCGGTTTAGAGTACACGTCTGGGGGGCGTGGGGTCGCTGGTTCGAATCCAGTCATCCCGACTTAGTAAAAAACAAAAAGAACACAAGCTTTTACATAGCTTTTGAATTATTACATAACCCCTCCCATTTACAATTTTCGCAATTTATAGGAGATTAAAACAAGCCATAAACAACATATCAAAAGCTTTTCTTTACCCCATTATCCTTCCATCTTCCAGTTTCACGATGCGTTCACCATAGATTGCAAATTTATCATTATGAGTTACTTGGATAATCGTCATTCCCTCGCGGTGCAATTCTTTGAGAAATAGGGAGCTTCTCGTTCGCGTTGATATGGGAGCACTTTCCGAAACATTATTTGAAAGTGAATTATTCGGACACGTCAAAGGAGCCTTTACCGATGCGAAAGAGGACAGAATGGGAAAATTTGAATTGGCAAAAGGCAGTACCTTGTTTTTAGACGAAATAGCGAACCTATCTCTACCGCTACAAGCAAAGCTCCTCACGGCTTTACAAACTCGTGAGATTGTGCGAGTAGGCTCCAACAAAAAAATCCCTATCGACATTCGTTTGGTCTGTGCCACCAATGCCAATTTACCGGATTTGGTAAAACAAGGTAAATTCCGTGAGGAGTTACTATATCGCATCAACACAATACAAATAGAGGTTCCTGCATTGCGTCACAGAAGTAGCGATATTCCTCTTTTGGCGAAATTCTTTTTAGAGAAATATGCCCTCAAATACAACAAACCCAAATTGAAAATAAATGCCGAAGCTTTAGAAAAACTATCAAAAAACCAATGGCCGGGCAATGTCCGAGAATTGCAACACACCATAGAAAAAGCCGTTATCCTCAATGATGGTCTGCAAATCACTCCGGAAGATTTACTCCTCAACCCATCTGGCGAAATTATAGAAGTGCCTACGACTACCCTCGAAGAAATGGAGCGTAAAATGATTGCACAGTGTCTGCAACGCAACGACAACAACCTTAGTGCAGTGGCAACGGAGCTTGGCATTACTCGTCAAACCTTATATAATAAAATTAAAAAATACGAACTTTAAAACTATGTCCACTCACTCCTCACATACTCGTATCGCCATAAATATTTTATTGCTTATCATCTTTTCAGGATTAGAAGTGTGGTTGTATAACAATGAATATTCTCCCACACTCATGTTGTTAGTTGGTATTGCTCTTCTTATTTCTGCCTACCAAATTATTACGGCTTTCGATAAAATTCACCAAAAGATAGCCTACTTTTTTAATGCTGTAGAAAATGAAGACTCTACCTTATATTTTTCTGAAAAAGTAAATAATTCCTCACTTCGCGAATTACACAAGAGCTTAAATCGCATTAATTTACTAATCCAAGAAGCGAAATTGAGAAACCGAGAGCAAGACCAATATTTTGCAGCTCTTTTGGAACAAGTTACGACGGGAATTGTTGTCCTCAATGCTAACGGCAACATTTTACAAGCCAATACGGAAGCCAAAAAACTGTTGAATTATAATACGCTTACGCACATCGTTCAACTAAAATGTATTGATGAAAATCTGTATCAGGCGTTTAAAATGCTCAGCGAGGGAAACCGCCAATTGGTCAAATTAACGCACAATAATACCACCACCCAACTTACGCTACAAGCTACGAATTTTGAGACGCGGAATACGTCCTTTACCTTGGTTTCTATTCAGGACAACGCAATGAATTAGATGCTAAAGAAATAGAAGCGTGGTTAAAATTAATCCGTGTACTCAATCACAAAATAATGAACTCCATCACGCCAACAACTTCCTTAAGTGATACTTTATTAAATTATTACACATCTCCTAAAGAGCCTATCACACCGAAAATTACGGAAAATACAATTAAAGGTTTAGAGGTTATCAAAGAAAGAGGTGTCGGGTTAATTCATTTTGTAGAATCTTATCGAAAACAAACTAAAGTTTCTGCACCTGTACTAAAAACCATTGCAGCAAAGCCATTCATAGAGCATCTCCTTTTATTGGTAGAGGATGAAAAAATAAACTTTAAATACGAAATAACTCCAGAAAACTTAACAATAGACGCAGACGAGGGACAAATATCACAAGTTCTTCTTAACCTAATAAAAAATGCTACCCACGCATTGAACAAGGTTAAAAACCCAACGATAAAAATTATTGCTCAACTAAATAAAAACAATAAATCTCAACTAATTGTAGCGGATAATGGTTGCGGTATATCAAAAGAACTATTGGAGCAAATTTTCATTCCTTTTTTCACTACAAAAGAGAATGGTTCCGGCATAGGATTAAGCCTCTCTCGTCAGATTATGCGTAACCACGGTGGTACTAACAGCGTAGTTTCAGAAGTAGGGCAAGGCAGTCAGTTTGTTCTCGAATTATAATAAATTATGGAATCAATTAATAATAAATTAAGAGTGTAACAGATGAAAGGAGTGATTCTAAACTTAGAATGAGCTTATGAAAATAGAATTGTTTTAGTAGTTTGTCGTTACAACTTAGTAATTCATAAAAAAAATCCCTGCTTTACCAAGCAAGGATTTTCATATATTAAACTTTAAAAAAGATGATTAGTTAAAAATCTCTTTTGCTTTTTCTTCAGTTTTTTTAGCTCCTTCTTTAATAGCATCACCAGTTTTTTCTGCACCTCTTTCGATAGCATCACCAGCATCTTTAGCTGCATCTTTAATGTCTTCACCAGCTTTTTTAAGTTTGTACTCAGACTCATCAATTAAATCTTTTCCAGCTTCACCAGCTTTTTCAACCTCAGCATGAACTTTTCTCTTAGCTTCTTCAAGCTTATTTTCAGTGATTCGAACAACCTCTTCTGCATTCGCAACAGCTTGGTCTTTTAATTCCTCAGAATCATAAGTTGCATTTTTAGCTTCAGCTAGTTTTCTTTCAGCTTCTGATAATTCTCCTTTTACTACTTCAACTTGAGCTTTTGCATCCTCGATAGCTTTTCTAGATTCTTCGCTAAGTTCATTTTCTTTGTTGTTACAAGAAGCAAAGAATACCAATGCTAATACTCCTAAAATTACAGCAATTTTTTTCATGTGTTACAGTTTTTAAATTAATTTGTTGTTTTAAAAAATACTTAAAAACAATGATAACAATTTTTATGCCAACAAGCGCTAAACTTGTACAATTTCAGAAAAAACTCCATAAATCAGAAAGCCTTTTCTATTTTTAAAACCTTTTTTCTCAAAAAAGGATAAATACCTCTCAACTTGCTTTCTATGACTTGACTGCTGGGTTTCACCAAACTTATAATCAATAACAACAACTTCCTCATCGTTATACACCACTCTATCTGGCACATAGGCACTACCTTCCATCCAAAAAGGTCTTTCATTCAAAACTTCATATTTTTTCGTAAAATATTCATGAATCGTTTTTCTTTGAAGTAGCTCCGTTAAATGTCTTTTATAGTTTGGAATCGCATTTGAAGTAATTAATCCTGAATAATAGGCTTTCCTTATTTCTATAGGTACGTCATCAATATACTTTACTCCTTCAAGTAATTGATGCCAGATCTTGCCATCTTCAGTTGGTGTATGAGCATCAACTGTATCCCGTTTAGCATCATCTATTGCTTTGATACGTAGAGAAAATCGTTCTAAAAAGTCTTGATAAAAGAACTGATTGTGATGATAAATTTTATCTTTTTGTATCTCTTCTATTCCTTGGGAACTTACTAACTCTCCATAGCTCCATTCTTCCATTGCATCATTCTGTGTATATGTCCAAGAATCTTTTTTTGCTTGACTCTGGAGCTGGTCATAGAGAAGTTTGGTGATGCGCACACCACTCTCCTCACCTTTAGCAGTGATTTTCTCAGGAGCTAATATAATTAAATTATTTACGGCACGTGTGGTAGCTACGTAGAAGACATTTAACTCATCAATATATCTCTTACACATCTCTTCTTTAAATGCATCAGCAAAGGTACTGTTTAAAAGTTTACCTCTTGTGAATGGAATTAATAATTCCCCAACACCTTTCAGCGGTTCTGTAGCTGATTCTTGCCAAAAGGCTTCTCCGTTTTGGTACTCGTTCAAATTTTTGTGGACAAAGGGTAAAATGACTGTATGAAATTCCAAACCTTTTGCCTTATGTACCGTCATAACGCGCATCGCTTGAACACGATCACCCGCAGTGACTGAAAGGGAGGATTTTTTATCTTCCCAACTGAGTAGAAAATCACTCAAATTACCATTTTGGCTGTCTAAATAATTGGCTAGAAACTCTTCAAAAGCCATTAAGTATAATTGCTCAGCACCTAACAGATGTAATTTGAAAATACGAATGATTTTTTGGATGAGGGAATCTAAAGAGATGGCATATTGTCCTGCAGCAACATATTCCTTCCAGTTATACACACTTGTTTCACCATCCGGTAAATAAGGGACTGATTGCTCCAAAAATACTTCAAAGTACCTCTCCTGCGTCTGGAAGAAATAAAGCGCATGAATCAGCACTTTCACTACAAAGGCATTTTCTAAGAGTAGTGCATATTCTGAAACGACATTGTAATTGATACCAAATTTACGAGCTTCTAATTTGGCAAAATAATCAGCAATAGCAACAGCTTCCTTATTTTTACGAACAAGAAAAACAATGTCTTCTGCTCGAACCCCTTCCTCTTGCAATCTTTCAATCCACTCAGGTAATTGTTTCAACATCAGTTCCTCGTCAGTCAAGTCTTCTGAGTTTTCAAAATATGAAAAGTTTACAAAACCTTCACGAGCATCATCTTCTTTAGCAAATTGTTGTTGTACATCACTGTAGAGTGAGACTATCTTACTATCGTCCAATTCTAGTTTCTGTTGTAAAAGTCGAGGTAGCTCACTGAATATCATATTATTAAACTCAATCACACGAGTAGCGCTTCGCCAGTTCTTTTGCAACGACACTGTAGTGAGTTCTGGGAATTCTCTCGCTACCTGCGTATCCATGATTTGCCAATCACTATTTCGCCAACGATATATGGCTTGTTTTATATCTCCAACAATTAGGCAGGGATTGCCTTCAGCTAAAGCATTAGCTAGAAGTGGTTTTAAGTTGTGCCATTGCATCTGCGAAGTGTCTTGAAACTCGTCCCACAAAAAATATAAGTATTGATTCCCTGTTTTTTCATAGATAAAAGGCACCTCATTCGTTGCTATCATTTCATATAGCAATTTATTGCTTTCAGAAAGCAATATTTTTTCCTCTTCCTGCAAAACCTCATGAATATGCTTGGCAATATCCGAAAAGATTCCCATCATATAAAGATTATTCCTTACCAACACACAGCTTTGATAGATTTTTGCTTTGTTTTCTATGAAGTCTTGTATTTGTTTTAGTTGATCATTTAGTTGCGGATAAATTGCCTCTATTCTCTGTTTTTTATCATTAGATAAAGTATTACTATACCAGCCCTCTGAATTATCTATAGCATTCAAACTACGAGAGCTTAGCTCTGGTTCCATATTCCCGTCAGCTATTTTTTTTATAAAACCAACAACTCCGCTTTTTTTATGTTTAAAATCATCGACAGTTAAACCTTGTGAGGCTATTAATTCCAAAGCTGAAGACGCAATTTCCTTCATAGCATTCTCGTAAGAATAAATATGCGCATTCAATTTCTTCGAAAAATTCGCAATAAATTGTTTATCATTCCATTGAGACAATTTATTATCCTTAGCAATAAGGAAAATTTCTTCTTGAAATAATTCCTTCGAGAGGGTTAAGATATCATTCGTGATGTTCCATGATTTACCATCTTGAATCTTCGACTCCACATAGGACATCAGCCAACCTCTTAAGGTCTTATTTTCATCCAATTCATTAAACATTCGTTCAACAGCCAGACGTTTGATCCGATCTGTATCTAACTCAACATTATAGTTATACGATACACCAAGCTCTTTGGCGAATGCTTTAAGAATTGACTGGAAAAAGGCATCAATAGTCATCACTGAAAAGCGACTGTAGTCATGCAATATGTATTGTTCTGCTTGTTTCGCTCTATCTTGTATTGCAACTGATGACAATGATAGCTCCTCCGCTAAAATAGTTTGATAGGGTGTTGCTTTACCTACTGACAATTCATGAAGTTGTTCAAGAATCCGTTTTTTCATCTCAGCAGTAGCCTTATTGGTAAAAGTTATTGCGAGAATCTTTTTATAATGAGATGGATTTGCTAAGATTATTTTTAAATATTCAATCGTGAGCCGAAAGGTTTTTCCTGAACCTGCAGAGGCTTTATATACAGAAAGCTGCGTCATAATCGTTTATTCTACATTCTGAGCTTTTAGTTGCTCAACCTCACTCTTTCGCCTTTGTAAAACTTCTTTGAGAGTTTCAGCCAATTCTCTTTCTTTCTCGAGCTTTTTAATATTCTTATAAAAATTTATACTTACCTGGATATCTATCAAAGCTTGGGTAAGAAGTCCTAAACGCTCGTGGACAATCGCCATATTAAATGCAGCCCTAGCTTTATGTTTGTCGGGAGCATTCGTTTGTATTTCTGCCCATATTTGAAGAGCTTCATCCCATTTTTCTTCTCTAACTTTTTTTGCTGCTTCACGCATCTCTCGAGTGCCACTGTCATAATATTCTCTATAAACAGTCTCCCAATACGGTGCTAATTTTTTACCTAAAGCCTCACCAATAGAAAAAGCAACTACTTTCATGATTTCTTCACGATGTGGAAGTCTTGACTTTACTAACTGTTCTAGATAATAATCTGTTTCAAACGCCTGCAAACTATCTAATTCTGCCTCCTCAAAAAGATAAACCTCCGTTAATGGATCATATACAGTCCATCGGTGAAAAGAAGAAATATCAGCTACGCCGTTGTATTTTTCTCCATCAAACCACGTTTCGTAGTTATTAAATATGGTAATATCATCTAAGGAAACGAGTACATCTGATTTATTTTCTGCACAAATCAAATTCACTTTATCCCATGTAAGTGGTGGAATAGTACGCAATGAATCTCCTTCAGTTTCATCCAGCATGACAAAAGGTATCGTATCTAAAGAATAATGCTCCTCGACTGTAGCACGAAATCCCCAATACGCAGATTCTGCAATAAGCTTGGTGTAATCTTCATTGTCTACAAAAGTCTCATCATTATATTTATAAAAGTGCGTAATACTATCTGCTTTAAAATTGTAATTACGATAAACAAATGCCAAAGTTTTCACGTCTTTGGGGAGAGGATCTGAGGCTGGTCTTAATATCTCATAGGTTAGCACTCCAGCAGGAAACGCTAGTGTTATACTAATTAACAGAAAAACACAGAGTAAAAATACCTTTTTCATAATAGTTATATTTTTTGATCCTACTTACAAATTTAACAATATATCCGACATGCTTCCTCTACAACTGCAAAGAAATAGTACAATTAAATTTTAAGCAAAAATAATGCAATAGTTATCATTAACCCTGAAAGCATGTGGCTGTATGTAAGTTTTTCACTAAAAATTTCGGATTTTTGTGTAACCTTTGCTTTTGGGGGTACGTCAAAATAAACATAACTAATAAAAAACATGAACCATGAGAAACATTCTAATTCTAATTTGTTTAATTGTATCAACTACGCTGTGTGCACAACAGGAAACATCCATGGATAAAAGTAAAAAATCAAACTCAGGAACAAAAAACAATACTGATACTACAAAGATTCATGCAGTGGGTGTGGAAGTAAGAATAAGTGATAACAATGTTAAAGTCTGCTATGGGAATAAATATGATCAGAACAACTTCCATGGAAACTGGTCTGGCTTGGAGCTTGGACTAAATGGCTTCGCAAATGAAGATTATAGCAATTATGAAATAAAGGATTTCATGGATTTACGTACTATAAAATCTGCAGCTGTTAGATTAAACCTAATACAATATGACCTTGGTATTCAAAAACACAAAAACAATATGGGTTTTGTCACCGGACTTGGACTTGAAAGTAAAAATTTTAGATTTGAAAATGACTACACAATAGAAAATATTGACGGTGTCATACAACCTAAACCACTAACATACAGAAAATTAAAGAAATCTAAATTACATATTCTTTATGTTACGGCACCACTTTTATTTGAGGTGCAATTTCCTGATGCACATAACAGAAGAATACATGTGAGTGCAGGTGTTGAGGGCGGTTTCAGATTATCATCACGTACCAAGATAAAATATAAAGAAAATAGTGGCTGGGAGAAAGCCAAAAATCGTGATAATTTCAACTTAAAAGATTTCAAATTTGACGCACAATTCCGTATAGGCTATCAAGGAATTCATTTGTTTTTCAATTATTCATTGATTGATTTGTTTGAAAAGAATAAAGGTCCTGAATTAACTCCATTTATTATCGGTATTCATATCTAAACGAAAAAACTCCTTTATTTTGTGTAATATTGCAAGTATAAATACTTGTTTTAGAATTCAAAAATGTTTCAGATTTTTCGTAAAGAAATAGCGTTGTATTTCGGTTCGCCGATGGCATACATTGTGGTCGCAATATTTTTATTAGCGAGTGCACTTTTGCTTTGGGTATTTCCTGGTTATCAAAACATTTTAGATACAGAATTTGCAAACTTAGATGGATTATTTACAAATGCACCTTGGCTTTTTCTATGGCTGATCCCAGCATTGTGTATGCATTTATTCTCTGAAACCTATCGTACAAAGAAAAGCCTGTTACTTTTCACCAGACCCTTAAGCACTTGGGATATCATCATGGGAAAATATTGGGCTGGGTTTGTAGTCATTTTATTTGCTTTAATACCCACATTTATTTTCGCCATTAGCATTTATCTGCTTGCTAATCCTGCAGGAAATGTTGATCTTGGCGCCATTGGTGGTTCGTACATCGGATTGCTTTTTTTAGCAAGTATTTACCTGAGCATCAGTCTTTTTACATCGTCTATTTCCAACAATCAACTCATTGCCTTTCTGTTGGGAGTGATACTTTGTGCTTTTATATATACAGGATGGACTTATTTAGCAAGTATTTTCACAAAACAAAGTTTGCAAAATACACTCATCTCTTTAAGCATTGAAGAACATTATTATTCAATATCAAGAGGAGTGATAGATACACGTGACCTAGTATATTTTATCCTTATTACTGTTTTTTTTCTCATGCTGACACAGATAGTAATAACTAAAAAGAGATAAGAGTTTGAAAGTTTTCAAGACATATAAACATTGGTTATTCATCGTAATATTTGTGATTGCAGGCTCAGTCATCTATTGGATTTCACAGACTTATTATTACCGAATTGACTTAACCAAAGAAAGAAGATACAGTTTGTCTCAAAACACCTACGATTTTCTTAAGGATTTAAATCACGATTATGAAGCGGAGATTTATTTGAGTGGTGAATTGCCGTACGGCTTTCATAAATTGCAACAAGCAACCATAGAAATCTTAGAGGAATTAGACAGAGAAACCTCACAAGATATATCGTATGTATTGCCTGAAATTGAACCAGACAATCCGAAAACTGTTGAACAACTCACTCAAAGAGGTTTAAAATACACAAGTGTCAACATTAAAGATAAAGAAGGAAGACTTACACAGCAACTCCTCTTCCCTGCACTGATTTTACACAATCAAGAGAAGGAAGTTGTTATTCCTTTATTACAAAACAATCCGGCTCTCTCTGGGCAGGAGAATTTGAATCAATCCATCGCCAATCTAGAATACGAGTTAGTGAATGGTTTGCGTATGCTTGAACAGGAGAAACTTCCTACTGTCGCATTTTTAGAAGGGCATGGCGAACTTTTGCCCGCACAAACTATCGATTTTGCCACGTCACTTTCCGAAAATTACAATGTTATTCGAGCAACTAGTCAAAACCTTGACACACTTATTGACGCACTTATCATTGCAAAGCCTAATAAGGATTTCCCTGAAGATGATAAGTTCTCTATTGACCAATACATTATGAACGGGGGAAAGGTTCTCTGGTTGGTTGATGAAGTACGAGTGTCTAAAGATAGCCTACGGGCTAATCAACAGGTAACAGCATTCTATAAGCCTTTAAATATAGAAGACCAACTTTTCACATACGGAATTCGCATCAATCCTCAATTGGTACTAGATAGAAATTCAGACTTGGTTAAAGTAAATACTGCATTAAAAGGAGAGCAACCACGCTTCACGGCACTTCCTTGGGCATACGAACCGCTTTTGGAGACTAACCCTTTCCATGTGATTACCAAAGGACTTTCGCCAGTCCGAGCTGTTTTCGCCAATAGTATCGATACGCTATCATTACAAGATATAGAGCCAACTCCTTTACTGCGAACATCAACCTCAACACGTTTAGAAAATGTTCCCAGATTGATTCAAATGCAAGAAATTAGTCGCATGCAAAAGCCCAATTTTTACAACCAATCCAATATTACTGTAGGCGTATTATTAGAGGGGAATTTTTCCTCTGTGTTTAAAGGAAGGCTTGCTTATACACAACAAAAGAACTATAAAGATAAAAGTTCTTTCAATAAAATGATTGTCATTGCCGATGGCGATATCATAAAAAACGAAACCAGAGGTAGCAGAGCATCCATGCAATTTCTTCCTTTAGGTTATAATATTGACTATAAATATGTCCATGGTAATAAAACTTTTTTACTAAACGCTATTGATTACCTCTGCGATGATGAAGGCTGGCTAGAATTGAGAAATAAAGAATATACTCCCGCAACACTTCAAAAAACTAAAGCACGGGCAGAACGAACCTATTGGCAACTGATAAACGTATTATTTCCATTGCTATTTATATTAATCGTTGGTTTTGTTTATTCATTTTATCGGAAAAAGAAATACTCCAAGTAGATAACAAAAAAATAGGAAGTAAAAATATCTAAGCTAAGCATTCTTACATATCTATATTAAATTGTATTTTTGTAGTCAACTAAATGTAAATACTGCATTTTATTATAAAATATAAGACATGAGTAGTTTCGCTTCATTTATCGTATCACGTGCTTTTTGGAAAAATCTGTTTATCTCTATTATCGTAGCTTTTATTCTAATGTGGGTTGGGCTGAAACTTACTAACCTTTATACTCACCACGGAGAAAAAATTCCTGTTCCTGATTTAAGAGGGAAACAACTAGCTGAAGTCGAGGAACTGATAAATGATAGCAATTTAAGATATGAAGTTCAAGACTCTGTATTCAACAGAGGCAGCGAGCCGGGTAGTGTTATTGAACAATATCCTCGTAGTGGTCAAGAAGTGAAAAGAAAACGTCTAGTAACACTTACCATAGCGGCTATTGCTCCACAAAAGGTGCAGATTGATCAAGTTCGTGATCTTTCGTTGCGACAAGCCATTGGTCAACTGAGTAAAAAAGGAATTTACATCAAAAAATTAGACTATGTACCATCATCGTACACGAACTTGGTAACTGGAATTTCATTGAATGGGAAAGAACTAAGAAAAGGTGATAAAATTTACAAAGGCGAGGAAGTCACCTTAATAGTAGGCACAAATGAAGGAGTAACCTTTACCGTCCCTAATTTAAAGGGATTATCAGAAAACTATGCCAAGCGTAAAGCCTTTGAGGCAGGATTGAATATCGGAAAAGTAACCTTTAAAGATGATTCTGAAGAAGGGCGTCGAATTGCCAGAGTACAACATCAGTCTCTCAATTCCGGCGATCTTGCTACCCCCGGATCAAGCATTAATCTAATTCTTGCCAAGCCTGAAACTACAAACGAGAATTAATGGATTATCCTAAAGAAGAACAAAAATATTACGAACATTACAGATATATTGCTGAGCCAGGCATTACCCCAGTAAGGGTGGACAAGTTTTTAATGCAGAAACATCAAAATGCTTCAAGAAGTAAAATACAATCTGCAGCCGAAGCTGGATTTATCCATGTAAACGGTAAATCAGTAAAATCCAATTATAAAGTAAAGCCGAACGATATTGTGGCATTGGTATTAGATTATCCTAAAAAGGAGTTTGAACTGATTCCTCAAGATATTCCTTTGGAAGTTGTCTATGAAGATGAGGATTTACTGGTCATCAATAAACAACCAGGTATGGTTGTGCATCCCTCTTACGGACATTATAGTGGTACATTAATGAATGCACTTGCCCATTATTTTAAAGACAATCCATATTTCAATGAAGAAAACGGTGATGTAAGACCTGGACTAATACACCGCATTGACAAAAACACTTCGGGTCTATTGGTAATTGCAAAAAACGATATCGCAAAAACAAAACTGAGTGCTCAATTTGCCGACAAGACATCGACTCGAAAATATGTAGCTGTTGTTTGGGGAAATTTAGAAGAAAAAGAAGGCACTATCAGAGGAAATATAGGCAGAAACATTAGAGACAGAAAAGTAATGGCTGTATTTCCTGAAGGTAATGAATATGGTAAGCATGCTGTAACTCATTACAAAGTAATAGAGCCTCTAGGATATGTAAATGTAGTGGAATGTGTACTAGAAACCGGTCGTACCCACCAAATACGTGCTCACTTTCAACACATAGGACATCCGCTTTTTAATGACTGGGAATACGGAGGTGATAGAATTCTAAAAGGAACCACCTTTTCTAAATACAAACAGTTTATCGAAAATTGTTTTAAAATATGTCCTCGTCACGCTTTACATGCCAAGACATTAGGTTTTATTCATCCGAGAACCAATGAATATATCGATTTCAATTCACCATTACCTGAAGATATGACGGCTTTGATAGAAAAGTGGCGAGTCTATACTTCAGCAAGAGATGATATTTAAAATAAAATGTTTTTCTCTACAAATTACTGACGATTATAAAATTTAAGAAATGAAGAAGAATATTGCAGTAGTAGCAGGTGGTTATTCATCAGAAAGACAAGTGTCTTTATGGACTGCTGAAAACATTATGAATGCTCTAGATAAGAGTTTATACAATCCTTACTTGGTGCTTATTGACAAAGACCGTTGGTATTTGCAAGCCGGACATACGGAGCATGATATTAATAAGAATAATTTTAGTGTATCGCTTAGTGATTATATCTTAAAGTTTGATTATGCGTTTATAGCGATACATGGAACACCTGCTGAAGATGGTCTTTTACAAGGATATTTTGACATTTTAGGAATTCCTTACTCCGCTTCTGGAGTGATGGAGTCATCGTTGAGTTTCAATAAATTTGCTTACAATCATTTTATCAAAAGTTTCGATGTAGTAAACATTGCAAAGTCAGTATTAGTCCTAGAAAACACTGCTTACAATGTAGATGAAATTATTGAAACAACAGGACTTCCTTGTTTTGTAAAACCCAACCAACAAGGTTCCAGTTTTGGAATTGCTAAGGTTACAAGAAAAGATGATTTATCACCAGCTATTACTAAAGCTTTCGAACAAGATAATGCCGTAATTATAGAAGAATTTATAACAGGCACAGAAGTTACCAACGGAGTCATAAAGTTAAATGGAGAGGTGAAGGCACTGCCAATTACAGAAGTTGTAAGCAAAAATGATTTGTTTGATTTTCAAGCAAAGTATGACCCGGATTTTGCAGATGAAATAACACCTGCACGTATTTCTGATGAACTGACGAAGCAAATTCAAGAAACTACAGAGAAAATCTATAAAATCTCAGGTTTTAAAGGCATTGTACGTATTGATTACATCATAAGAGATAATGACATTTATATGCTTGAAGCCAACACCATACCAGGCATGACTTCCAATAGCTTTATTCCAAAACAATTAGCTTATGAGGGGAAAGAAATGTCAGATATTTTAAGCCAGCTAATCGGATAACTATTTCCCCTAGTAGAAAATTAAAAGAGCCTTGAAACGTTAGTTATCCAAGGCTTTTTGTGTATTTAATGTTCTTATAAAATTAATCTTCTAAAGTAATTCATACATTTTTAGAATCTTTCGAGGAAGTTCTGTGTTGTCATAGTATCCATAAAACGCTTCTGCTCCTACTCCCACTGCTCTTGCAGGACAAGGAATTGCTGTATGAGAATAGGTAGTCCAGCTTAAACCGGCTTTATTTGCTAAGATACGAGCTGCAACTGTAGCTAATGGATTGTAAGGACCATAGCCACACTCCAAACGTGGATTGTGCATACGCTCTTCATACGTCGTCGTAACATCATCTTGCAGTGCTTTTTTAAGATCAGCAATATCATATTGGTCTAATTTCAACTCATCTGTTGTATCAAATCCGAAATATTCTTTTAAAAGTGGATAAATATCTTCATACCTTGCATTATTTGGATGTTTCGCTTTGTAGTCTTCAATCATTTCAGTAAACGCTTCTGTAGAGCATTTTTGATTGTTTAAATACTGATATGAAGTTTCGTAATGTGTTGCAGCGTGTCCTAGGGTTAGTCCGCCAGTTTCATGGTCACTGCAAATAACAATGAGCGTTTCATTGGGATGCTTCAAATAAAAATTATAGGCTTCGCGTACAGCATCATCAAACTGCAAAACTTCTAAAGCTGCAGTTGCTGCGTCATTGGCATGACATGCCCAGTCAATTTTTCCTCCCTCAACCATCATAAAGAAACCATTCGGATTATCTAACAACTCTATTCCTTTTTTCGTAAAATCTACTAAAGTAAAATTTTCGTCGGTTTGGTCTATCACATAAGGAATAGAGGCACCTGATGCGGGTTTTGGGTCAAAAACTACAATTTTATCATCTCCTTTTTTTAATTGTGCAAATTCTGATTTTGAATTGACAAAACGGTATCCAGCTTGTTCAGCTATCGCATAAGCTGATGGATATTTGTTTGCAGAAGTTGCCGTTGATTTATCGATTCCCATATTCGCCAATGGGTTCTTATTACCTTTTTTTACTCCTTCAGGATCTTTAAATCCACCACCGGCAAAATAATTAAAATCACTCTCTGCTAACTCTAAAGCGATATCATAATAATTATTTCTATTAGGCTGATGCGCATAGAATACCGCAGGTGTAGCATGGTCAATTGAAACTGAAGTTACAATACCTATCTTCATTCCTCTTGACCTTAACAACTCTGCCATACTTTTATATTTCAATCCATGGTCACCACTCATGCAAATGGTATTTATTGTTGTTTTATGACCAGCAGCCAATGCAGTACCAGCCGCTGCAGAACCTGTAATAAAACGATTTCCTGCATAGGTTGTATAAGTGCCGTGTACCGGAAATGTATTCATCAGTAAGGTATCTGGCAATATTCGTCCATCTCTATTGGCTAAGTACTCCTCAGCCAAGTGTGCTTGTGCAGGACCATATCCATCACCAATAAAGTAAAAAACATATTTAGGTGCTTTTTGTCTTTTGGCTTCTGCCTTTTTATTATTCGCTGATGTACTTCCAGACAATCCGGACTTATTGTTAACAGCTACAACACAGGATGCCCATAGGAATAACCCTGCAATTAGGTATAGATATTTTTTCATTGATCTTGATATTTTAATAATTTATTTTCAAAGATAATAGAAATTGTAAAGTGTCACATTAACTAAAGATTATTTTCTTACCGCATAGTGAGTCAATAACGTCTTTCTAACAGAGAAAAGGCTGGGAAGTTTCCCAGCCTTTTTACATCACACAAAATTTTGGATTTTATTCTTTGTTGTTAAACAAATAATCAACATCTAATTCCTCTACGTCTCCGAACTCCTTCAATTTCTCCATTGGCATCGTTTTTTTGTCACCAATTAAAATTAGTGTGTAATTATCTCCCTTTACAGCTTCTTTAAAGAATTTTTGAAGATCATCTAATGTCATCGTTTTAAGTTCTTCATAAATATCTTTACGAATATCATAATCAATGCCCAATTTCTTTAAGCTTTCGTAGTTCCAGAAAATTGAAGAACGTGTAATCCGTTGAGACTCTATTTGTTTTAATGCAGATTCCTTAGCAGCCTCAAAATTTTTATGCGCTAAAGGCATGTCATTCATTAATTCATTCATCGCATCTAATGCTTCTGGCAATTTATTTGCTTGCGTACCTATAAATGCCATTACATAAGTATGATCGTCTTTATCTCCAGGTATTGCATAATAAGCATAGGCTGAATAAGCCAATGACTTAGATTCTCTAATTTCTTGGAAAACAATTGAAGAAAGTCCTGCTCCGAAATATTGATTAAACATACTTGACAGAGCCATTTCTTTAGTTGAAAACTCACCTGCTTTTCTCAACATCATTAATTGAGCTTGCACCATATCATAATCCGTAAAGTACACCTTATTTCCTGTATCAACTTCAGTGTATTTTTTGGCTTTAGGATATTCTTTATTCATTCCAAAATTATGATATTTTTGCAATGCATCCTTCAGTCCTGCCACGTCATTTCCATAATAGAAAATGCGGTGCTTATAATTCAATAAACCCTCGATAATGCTTACTAGTTCGGAAGGATTTATCGCTTGTAATTCTTCACGCGATAATACATCCCTTAATGGAGAATCTTCACCGTATTTTGCAAAGTTCATTAAACCACCTCGTAATATGTAGCCTTTATTTGTTTTGGCATTCTTTCGAGACTTCAATATGTTTTTCACCATTTCCTTGTAAGCTTCTGGCTCAGCTTGTACGTTAGCTAAAAGATGCTCTAATAAATCTAATCCTTTTGACATATTTGCTTTCAAACCAGATAAAGAGATATATGATTTCTCTGAGCCACTAGAAACACTGTATGATACACCTATCTTATAAAATTCTTGCTTGATTTGCTCTGGTGTGTATTTGTCTGTTCCTAGATATTCTAAGTAAGAAACTGCTAATGATAATTTCTTATCGTTAAAACTTCCCATATCAAATATGATACTTAAATCAAACAAGTCATTATCCTCATTAATGATATACTCAATCTTTTTACCATTAAGTTCTGTTGATTTAATTTTCTCTTTGTAATCAATAAACTGAGGCTTTAATGAGCCAGTTTGCTTAGCTAATAAGTTTGTACCAAACTCAGATACTTTAGTTCGGTCTATTTGGATAGGTGTAATACCAGGATTTTCAACTTTAACTAAGTTCTTATTTTCACCTTGTCGTTTGTAAACAATCACATAATTATCCTTATAGTGCTCATTTGCAAATTTTACAATATCATCTTTAGAAATCTTTCGTAAATCTTGATAAAATGCTAATCTATTTGCCCAATCTACTCCTTGAATATAGCTTGAATATAATAGAGAAGCGACATTGTTGGCTTTCTCAATAGAGCGAATCGCATTTAATTCCATATCATTGATTGTAGCTTCAATCAGCCATTCTGGGAATTCTCCTTTTTTTACTTTTTCAATCTGCTCTAACAATAAGTCTCTAACTTCTTCTAATGTTTGACCTTGTTTAGGCATTCCATTAAAACTGTGGTAAGTGTATTCTTTCAATATATTTGGAGAACAGCCTGCACTAAGCATTTTTTGAGCTTGATTGATGTTTAAGTCAATTAAACCTGCTTTACCGTTAGCTAAAATCATATCGATCAAAGTGACATATTTTTCATCTTCGCTACCAGTACCGCCATCGAATCGGAAAGCCATGCTCATGCGCTCTGCTTCTTTACTAAAAACTTCTTTTATGATAGGCTCTGTGATTGGCTCTTCTCTAGGAAATGTTTTCTCAGGTAAAGGTTTGGATTTAAAGTTCCCAAAATATTGATCAACTAGGGCTATTGTTTTATCAAATTCAATATCTCCAACCAATACTATCGCCATATTATTGGGCACATAGTAAGTACCAAAATATTCATGAATAGCTTTCATTGAAGGTGTCTTCAAATGTTCTGAAGTACCAATCGTTGTTTGCTGTCCATAAGGGTGATTTGGAAACAATGCATCAATCATAGCATAGTGTACCAATCTGAAATCATTATCTTGTGCTCTATTGAACTCTTCATATACGGCTTCTAATTCTGTATGAAAAAGGCGAAGTACAAGTTCACTAAAGCGTTCACTTTCTAACTCCAACCATCTCTCCAACTCATTTGCTGGAATGTTATTTTGATAAACCGTTTCTTCATACCAAGTATGCGCATTAGTACCACTAGCACCCATAGATGACATTAATTTATCATACTCATTAGCTGCAACATAAGTTGCTGCAATCTGGGAAATCGAATCAATCTTTTTATAAATCTCTTTACGTTTTTCTAAATCTTGCTCCGCTTTGTGCTCTTCATACAAATCAGAAATTTGTTGTAATAACTCTTTCTCTGAGCCCCAATCCAGTGCACCCACCTTGCTAGTACCTTTAAAAAGCATATGCTCTAGGTAGTGAGCCAATCCGGTATTGGTAACAGGATCATTATTAGAACCTGTACGCACTGGAATGTATGTTTGAATACGCGGTGCATTCTCATTTTTACTTAAATATACTTTCAAGCCATTTTCTAATGTGTAGATTCTTGTGCCTGTGGGGTCGTTAGTTACAGTTTCGTAACTGTACCCATTTGCATCTGTGTGTTTTTCAACTTTATACACCTTATCCTCAGCTCGTAAAGCCAGAGAAAGGAATAAAAAAGCTGATAAAATAAATAAACGTTTCATCATTTTTAATTGATTTTAATTTTAATAGATCTATACTAATCCATTTTAAAGATAATTTCTTTCAAGCAAACACTCGTATTTTTTATTAGTTTTTAACAATTAAATAGTTCCAACTTGTATAAAATAGAATTGGACGAACTAGAAATTTATAAAAATTTCATACGAATATATTTTCCTAAAATCCTTCCTAAAAAATGTGGAAAATCTCTATAATAAACATACATTTGTAGCAATGATATGTAACCTATAAAACATTGTTTTTAAAATGAAGAAGATTATAGAATGTGTTCCTAATTTTAGTGAAGGGAATGATATGCAAGTGATTAAACAAATCACTGATGTTATTGAAGCAGTAGATGGAGTGAGCTTGCTAGACGTAGATCCAGGCAAAGCGACAAACCGTACGGTAGTAACTTTTGTAGGTACGCCTGATGAAGTTGTTGAAGCCGCTTTCCAAGCTATCAAAAAATCATCTGAATTGATAGACATGAGTAAGCACAAAGGCGAACACCCACGTTTTGGTGCTACTGATGTTTGTCCATTCATTCCTGTGGCTAATATTTCTATGGAAGAAACGGTAGAATATGCTAGGAAATTGGCTAAAAAAGTCGGTGATGAATTAGGTCTAGCAGTATATTGCTACGAGTCTGCCGCTTTAACTCCTGAGCGCAAAAACTTAGCAAAAGTTCGCTCTGGTGAATACGAAGGTTTGGCTAAAAAATTAAAAACAGACGCTGGAAAACCAGATTTCGGTTCTGATGAATTTAACCCTAATTTTGGTGCCGTAGCTGTAGGTGCCAGAAACTTCCTCATTGCCTACAACGTAAACTTAAATACAACTTCTACTCGCCGTGCCAATGCCATTGCATTTGATGTGCGTGAACGTGGTCGTGTGAAGCGCGAAGGCGGAAAGTTGACAGGAAAGATTCTTCGAGACGAAAAAGGCAACCCAATTAATGAGCCGGGAACATTAAAATCTGTGAAAGCTATCGGCTGGTTTATTGAAGAATATGGCGTAGCACAAATCTCTATGAACCTAACAGATATCTCGGTTACTTCTATCCACAAAGCATTTGATGAAGTTTGTGACAAAGCACAAAAAAGAGGTATCCGCGTAACTGGCTCTGAACTTGTAGGATTGATTCCTTTAGATGCAATGCTTGAGGCCGGTCGTTACTTCTTGCGCAAACAAAAACGTTCTACGGGTGTATCTGATGCTGAATTGATTAAGATTGCTGTAAAAACAATGGGACTTGATGAATTAGCACCATTCGATCCTGAAGAAAAGATTATTGAATACAAGATGCAAGAGGACAAGAAGCGATTGGTGGACTACTCTGTTCAAGGCTTTGCAGAAGAAACCGCATCAGAATCACCTGCTCCGGGTGGTGGTTCCGTAGCAGCATATATGGGTGCTTTGGGTGCATCTCTTGCAACTATGGTAGCTAACCTTTCATCACATAAAAGAGGATGGGATGACCGTTGGGAAGAATTTTCTGACTGGGCAGAAAAAGGAAAGCATTACCAACAGGCACTGCTCCGTGCAGTAGATGAAGATACAGATTCATTCAACGCGATTATGAATGCTTTTGGACTACCTAAAAGTACTGATGAGGAAAAGCTAGCTCGCAAACAAGCTATTCAAGAAGCGACAATCTATGCCGCAGAAGTGCCATTAAAAACGATGCAACTTTGCTACGACAGCATGGAAGTTATCAAAGCGATGACTGAAATAGGAAATCCAAATTCCGTAACGGATGCTGCAGTAGGTGCATTGGCCGCTCGCTCTGGTGTATTAGCAGCTTACCTAAACGTACAAGTTAACTTAAAAGATGTTGAGGATATCAAAATCGTTGAGAAAATGTTAGGTGAGGCAAAGAAAATTGCAGAGGATACCGTAAATATGGAAAAAATTATTCTTGATATTGCTGAAGGAAAATTATCTGAATAATTAACATTCCATTTTATATAATCTAAGAAGGGAGGTCTATTAGCTTCCCTTTTTCTATATTTGTACTTAAATCAATGTTTAAAATTATGATGAAAAAGATAATTATTTCGGTTCTATTTATAGGCTCTGCACTATCACTTTGGGCTTATGGACCAACAGGACACCGTGCGGTTTCTGCCATTGCACAAGAGCATTTGAATTGCCGAGCAAAACGTGCTATCAAGAAACTATTGGGTGACGAAAATTTAGTACTGGTTTCCACTTACGGGGATGATATTAAATCAGATAAAGCCTATGACTTCTCCTATACCTGGCATTATGTAAATATGAAAGACGGAGAAACATACCTGCAAAGCATAAAAAACCCTAAAGGAGATCTAGTTACCGCTTTTAACCATTGTGTAGCTACATTAAAAGATAAATCATCCTCTGTAGAGGATAAACGCTTTTGTCTGAAGATATTGGTTCACTTAGTCGGTGATGCTCACCAACCGCTTCACATAGGACGTGCTGAAGACCGTGGTGGTAATGACATCAAAGTAAAATGGTTCGGAAGAAAGTCTAACCTGCATCGTGTTTGGGATGAGAATATGATATCATCGTACCGAATGAGTTATTCTGAATTGGCAGAAAACATGCCCAAAATCTCCCGTAAAGTTCGCAAGGAATGGCAAAAAGGCGACATGCTAACATGGACAGAGGAAATGCGAACTACTACGGCGATGGTTTACGCTTCAGCTGAGCAAGATGAGGACTTAGGCTACCGGTATATGTATGATTATTTTGAAACCTTAAGACATCAATTACACAAAGCAGGAATCCGCCTGGCAGGTGTTTTGAATGATATTTTTTAATTAAATATTTGGAAAACTAAATTTTTAGTTATAAATTAGTAGAAAGTTTTTAAAATTGGATATCATGAAAGAGTTGACGAAAGCAGAAGAGCAAATCATGCAAGAGCTTTGGAAGTTAGAAAAAGCCTACGTAAAAAATATTATTGAACAATTACCTGAACCTAAACCAGCATACAATACCGTTTCTACGATTGTGCGCATCTTAGAGCGAAAGGGATTCGTGTCGCATGAAGCTTGTGGCAAGAGTCATCTCTACTATCCTATTATTGCTAAAGACAATTACAAGAAAGCCTTTGTAAAGCATTTCGTCAAAGATTATTTTTCAAATTCTTTTCAAAACATGGTTTCTTTTTTTGCAAACAATAAAGAAATTAGCGTAAATGAATTGGAAGAAATACAGGCATTGATTGATAAACAACTCAAAGAACAAAAGAAATAACGCATTATTACACAGCTCAAATTAAGTAAGGAATCATGATAGCCTTCATCGTCAAAACACTCATATGTAGCGGTCTTTTATACGGACTCTACTATTTTCTGCTCAGGAAAGAAACTTTCTTCCGACTGAACAGGATTTACCTTTTGGCTATATTGCTTCTTTCTGCTTTGATTCCTTTAATCCAAATTACTATACCGATAGGCGTATCTACACCGGAAAGTTTTTTCTATACTTTAGTCGATGGCACAAAAGAATTTTTCTTTGTTTATTTATTAGATGAAGTGATTATCTATGGTAAAGCCTCCCCTTTTAGCTGGCCTAATATTATTGAGAAAGTATATTATATTGGAATATTTGTGTTTTCAATTCGTGTCTTTGTATTCCTGTATCAAATTACTTCATTACATAGAGTATCAAAAAAATACCGTAAAGATGGAGTACGCCTTTTCGTGCACAATAAGCCGTTTACTGCATTTTCATTTTGGAACATCATTTATGTAAATAAAGAAGAATTGAATGCTCCTGATTTTAAAGTTATTTGGAAGCACGAAATTGAACACATCAAGCAAGGGCATACGATTGAAAGTTTTCTTTTGGAGGTGTGGAGTTGTATCTTTTGGTTCAATCCATTTGTGTGGTCAATAAAACGGAAGCTGAAAGAAATTCACGAATACCAAACGGATTACAGCTTGATTGAGCAAGGAATGGATACTATTGTTTACCAACAACACTTGCTGAACTATACCTTAGATGGACACAGCTTTGCAGAAGCGAGCAACTTTGCAGCAACAGCATTAAAGAATAGAATTAAAATGCTAGCTAAATCAAAATCTCCACTATGGCGAAAGACAAAAGTTTCTTTAGTATTACCACTTTTGTTAGTCTTGGTTTTAGCCTTTGCAACAGACTATGCCCCTTTGAATGCTTCAGAAACTATCAGCGAACCTGTAAGCCCCGTTATAGATAGTTTGTCAACTGACAGCATTCCTGTTATTTTTGAATAAAAAAACGATATTTTCTTTTTTTGATATGATAATATTCGTATCTTTGCACCCGAAATCAAATGGACGCGTAGCATAACTGGATAGTGCACTTGGTTACGGCCCAAGAGGTTGGGGGTTCGAATCCCTCCGTGTTCACAGTTAAAATTCGAAAAGAGAAATCATTAAAAATGGTTTCTCTTTTTTTGGTTTGAAAGGTCAAGTTGAGAAATAATCAATAAGAAAAGAAAGGATGAAATTATACGCCTAAACAGAAATTTTGTATTATTATATTTAGGTAGCGACATAATATTCATTGAATATCTTTAGCTTTAATTTGTTAAAATCATTAAATACAAACTATTGCCAATATATAATAAACATTGGCAACTTATATCTTATTTCCGTTTTGAATATGCGTTTAGTTTTTTAATCGGTTCTTTGAAAGCATTCTCCATTCTAACTGATGCATCAATTAAGAACTCATTCATAATTTTCCAATCATCTTCTTCAAAATAACTCACTCCATCGTGTTGATATTTGATACGAGAAGTAACGTTATCTTCCATTCTTTCCCAAGTTAATTCTGCACCAAAATCATTTTCTACAATATCTTTCATCTGATAAAGAAAATCAAATAATTCTTTATTTTCTTCTTTACTTCCTCTATTAATTATGATTTCACTCCTACAATATGAGTTACTTACTACTATGTTCATATTAACTCCACTCATTCCAATTCCTTTTCCAATCCAACTTTCTTTGGACGGCGAGTTGTTAGAAAAAAGGCTATTTTTTTTATTGCTAAAATTAATGAAATTTTCCCAAAATTTGAGTCGAAAATGATGTCTGTTCTTTAAAGTTTCTTGCACTTCAATTTCTTCTTGTGCTTTTGTAGATATACTGATTGAAAAGTCCTCTGTCTCTTTAGTAGGTAATATCTGTTCAAAATTTAAAAATAGCTGTTCTCCATAAGCAAAAGGTGTAACCTTAAAACACTGAAGCCTAACCTTGAAGTTAAGTAACCAAAGAACAGAGGAAGTCACTTCTTTTCTAAAATTAGCTGCTACTAAAATTAGTCGTTGGGAATTTAATCCCTGATTTAAAACAATTTCCGATAATTCTCTACCATCAAAAAAGTCGCTCAGATTTTCTTGGGCGATTGCAGAACTACCTAAAAAATCTTGATAAATTTTAATTATGTCTTGCTTAGTTAAACTTGCACAATAAGAAGCATATTTAATTGCTTGCCAAGTTACATCTTTACCCGAATCGTCAAGTTTATTTTCAATGACAACTATATTTCCAAATTTGTCCAAAGCTAGCAAGTCTAGCCGTTCGTTTGTTTCACTGAAACCACTAAATTCTTTTTGGATTATTAAAAGTTCTTCACCTAAAGTTGATGGATTATTTGCTATCCATTCCTGCAAATGGTCACGCTCTCGGAATCTCAATTCCGAAAATTTCTTTTGCTTTAATTTAGTTACTTTATTTTGTTCTTTATTAATTAAATACATTGGGTTAATTCATATCTCTATTAATATTTATAATTTACGAAATTGCAAAGAACTAATGATTTTAACAAATTACATCCTAACAATTTTAAACCTTAAAAAGCCTGTACACTAAACGCATACAGGCTTTTACTTTATTCTTAATTTCTCGATAAATTTTCAGCCTAAAAGTCTGAAAAATACTCGAAATGACTAGCACTTGTTACAAATCCAAATCTTTTAGAATTTTCTCATTGACCAAATAAGGTTCCGTGATGTGGTAATGTTCGCTGTGAGAGTCGTTGAATTCCTCAACGGTTGACATTGCGTTTTCGTTACGCGCCCACGAGCGTCTTGCGACACCTCCCATTACGTCCCAAAGCATTGATGAACGTAAAATCTCATCCACTCGCTCGCTACCATCGCAAACCATACCAAAACCACCGTTTACCGCTTTTCCTATTCCTACTCCACCTCCGTTGTGAAGCGCCACTAAGCTCATTCCACGTGCACAGTTACCAGCAAAACATTGTACTGCCATATCTGCCATCACATTACTGCCGTCTTTTATGTTAGAGGTTTCACGGAAAGGTGAATCTGTTCCCGAAACGTCGTGGTGGTCGCGGCCTAGCATGATAGGTCCTACCTCTCCATTACGAACCATTTCATTAAACTTCAACGCAATATTCATGCGCCCAAGTGCATCTTGGTAAAGGATTCGTGCTTGTGTACCAACCACCAATTGATTTTCCTCTGCATCACGTATCCAAATCCAATTGTCTTTATCTTGTCCCCTACGCTCAGGATCAATACAATCCATCGCAGCTTTATCTGTTTTTACTAAGTCTTCATGCTTGCCACTCAAACAAACCCAACGGAATGGACCATAACCATAATCAAACAGCTCAGGTCCCATAATATCTTCTACATAAGAAGGGAATATAAATCCGTCTTTATCGTCAACACCATTCTTAGAGATTTCTTTAACACCTGCATCATACACTGCTTTCATGAAAGAATTTCCGTAGTCAAAGAAGTAAGTTCCCTTAGAAACTAAACTTTTCACTACGTTAAAATGACGAACAAGAGTGTCATTCACTAACTTTGTGAATTGTACACGGTCTTCTTTCAACAGGCGTGTGCGTTTATCAAAAGATATTCCTGCCGGACAATAGCCTCCGGTATAGGGTTCGTGACAAGAAGTTTGGTCACTTAACAATTCAATCTTAATATCATTTTTATCAGCATACTCTAATAAATCCACAATATTTCCATGATAAGCAATAGAAATAGGCTCTTTTTTATCCATAGCTTCTTGTGCCCATGTAAATGCTTGCTGTATATCTTCAGTCACTTCGTGTACCCAACCTTGAGTCTTCCGTGTTTCGATACGTGAGTAATCCACCTCAGCTACAATAGATGCTGCTCCTGCAATATCTGCCGCTTTAGGTTGAGCTCCACTCATTCCTCCTAAACCTGAAGATACAAATAAGTGTCCGCGTAAATCTCCATCTTGAGGAATACCTAACTTCATTCTACCAGCATTGAGCAATGTATTAAATGTTCCGTGAACAATACCTTGTGGTCCAATATACATCCAACCGCCTGCAGTCATTTGTCCGTAATTGGCTACACCCATTTGTGCTGCAATTTCCCAATCGGTCAAATTATCAAACTGACCTATCATCATAGAGTTGGTAATAATCACACGAGGAGCATCGGGCTTTGATTTGAATAATCCCAGCGGATGTCCACTTTCAATCACCAAAGTTTGGTCTTGCGTCAATTCTTCTAAATACATTTTTATCAAACGAAATTGCATCCAGTTTTGGCAAACCTGACCGGTCTCCCCATAAGTTACCAATTCGTAAGGATATAACGCAATATCAAAGCAAAGATTATTATCTATCATCACTTGAAATGCTTTCCCTTCTACACATTTTCCTTTGTATTGATCAATAGGTTTTGCTTTTAAGTCTCCCTCAGGACGATAGCGGTAACCGTAAATCTTACCTCGAGTTTTTAGCTCCTCCAAAAATTCAGGTGCTAATTTTTCATGCAATTCTATAGGGATATAACGTAAGGCATTTTGTAATGCTAACTTAGTTTGTGCAGGAGTAAGGCGATAGCCTCTGTCTGGTGCACGACGAATACCTTCTTGAAATTTTGGGTAATCCGGTAACTGATTAGATAAAGTATATTTCATATTTCCTTCTATTTTTTAAAAGTTCTTTCTAAAATTCGGCTAAAATTATAAAAAACTAATGAAAATGAGTAAAATCGTTTGCTGTTATTCAATGCTTTACTTCACTTCAAAGTCTAATAAGCTTTGTCCTTCAAGTGTACCTTTCAATTTATCACCAATAGCAAGCGATCCTACTCCCTCCGGAGTCCCGGTATAGATTAAGTCTCCAATCTTAAGCGTGAAATATTTCGAGATCTCAGCAATGAGTTGATTAATGGGGAATAGCATATCTCCAGTGAAACCATCTTGCACTATTTTACCATTTTTCTCCAATTGAAAATGTAACGCATCAACGGGAGGTAATTCTTTTTTTGAAATAAATGTGCTTTGCACAGCAGAAAAATCGAAAGCCTTTGCTCGCTCCCATGGCAATCCTTTTTCTTTACATCGTTTCTGAATGTCTCGCGCTGTAAGATCAATGCCTAAGCCTATTTCATCATAATATCGTGGAGCAAACTCTTCAGAGATAGATTTTCCCAATTTGTTAATTCTTACAACTACTTCCAATTCGTAGTGAATATCTTTAGAAAAATCAGGATAATAAAAAGGGTCATTATTGCGAAGAAGTGCCGAATCTGGCTTCATAAAGATAACAGGCTCCTTAGGTACAGGATTGTTCAGCTCCTTGGCATGTTCACGATAGTTTCTTCCAATACAAACAATTTTCATAAATGCAATTATTTGAGGTTAAAACAAAGTCGCCTTTCGGAGTTTGATATTTGTCAAAACTTTCTTGGTATATAATGGAAAGTCACTATTTAATATCCATCCGAAATAACCAGGATCTGTTTCCAGTACCTCCTCAACTACACGTCCTTTGAACTTTCCAAAATTAAAAATCTCCTGATCTTTGTCATTAAAGGCAATGAATCCTGCGAAATCTGCATTTCGGGTACGTGTAGTAAACTTAGACAGAAAATCGATATCATTTTCTAAATCTTTGTAACGTTCTAATTGTGATTTAAGCACTTCGTAAGTGGCAATAGTGTCAGCCTCAGCACTATGAGCATCTTTTAAATCTTTATCGCAATAGAATTTATAGGCAGCTTCTAAAGTTCTCTTTTCCATAGTATGGAAGATTACTTGTACATCAACCAAACGATGACGCTTAACATCATGGTCAACATCGGCACGTAAAAGTTCCTCAGCTAACAGGGGAACATCAAAACGATTAGAGTTGTAACCTCCTAAATCACAACCGGTAATAAAAGAGACTATTTCTTTAGCAATTTCTTTAAAAGTAGGAGAATCTTTAATATCCTCATCATAAATCCCATGGATTTCAGAAACTTCAGGGGGAATAGGCATTTCCGGGTTTACACGATAAGTTTTCACTTCTTCTTTCCCATCAGGATGTACCTTACAAAGTGCGATTTCTACGATTCTATCTGTAGCAATATTGGTTCCCGTAGTTTCTAGGTCGAAAAATACAATGGGCTTTTTTAATTGTAATTGCATTCGAAATTTTTATTTAATAAATCTTTCACCGTTATAGCAATGAAACTCACTAACTAAAGTAAGTGAGATTAGCTACAGACTAGTGACAATATCTTTAAACTCTATAAATTTTCACTATGCGTTAAGCATCATTGGCATCAGCAACATGAGTGTGTCTTCATTGGCAGTAGCCTCCTCTTGCGGTAAAAACAAGCCGGCTCTTGCACCATCAGATAATTCTACAACTACATCAGTCGCTGACATATTAGAAAGAATCTCCAGTAAAAAAACAGACTTAAATCCAATCTCTATGGGCGTTCCATTATATTCACACGGAATGGTTTCGTGTGCTGAGATAGAGTAATCTAAATCCTGTGCTGAAACCGACAACTCATTACCATCTATTGACATACGAATAAGATTTGTTGCAGGATTAGAGAAAACAGAGACACGCTTTAGCGTATTGTGTAATTCTAATCTATCAATTGTCATTTTATTTTCATTGTTTGTTGGAATCACAGAGGCATAGCGAGGGTAGCTACCTTCTATTAAGCGACATACCAATTTGTAATCAGTCAAGTTCACAAATGCATTTTGGTTGTCAAACTCTAAAACAATATCTTCTTCTTGTTTTGACAAAATATTTTTTAGCAGGCCAGCAGGTTTTTTGGGTAAAATAAAAGCGGCATCTGCCTCAGAGTGTGCGTCCATTCTTCTATATCGCACCAATTTATGCGCATCAGAAGCAACAAAGGTTACATTTTCAGGAGACATCTCAATATAAATACCATTCATCACTGGGCGAAGCTCGTCATCTGCAGTAGCAAAAAGTGTTTTTGAAATTCCTGAAAGAAAAGCTTGAGGTGAAATAGTCAATTTGCAAAGGCTTTCACTGTCTCTGACAGGAAGTGCTGGATATTCGTCACCATTTTGTCCCATAATACTAAACTCTCCTTTGTCTGAGAAGATTTTAACAGAAAGTGTTTCATCATCAATATCAAAAGTCAAAGGTTGCTCAGGAAATTCCTTTAGAGTTTCGGTCAAAAGTTTTGCTTGTAAAGCAATTCTACCATTAGCAGTACTGTTACTTAACATCAATTTTGTTTGTAAAGTTGTTTCCAAATCAGATGCCGTAATAGTCAATTCTTCTCCTTCAATTTCAAACAAAAAATTATCCAAAATAGGAAGTGTGTTTTTTGTATTGATAACTCTACCTACTGCCAATAGATGTTGCAGTAAATCAGAACTTTTTACTATAAATTTCATAGGTATATTATTATGATTTTTGTTTTTATCTTCTTATTATTTCATAGCCTTAACCACGACATACAAACTTACGCTAAAAAACAGAAATAATCAAAATCTAATTTCACTTAGATTGTTTTATGAACAGATATTTTAAAAGTCGTTGATAAAAAAAGGTTCAGTATTTGAAAAAATCGTATCTTGCCATCCTGTAACAATAAAAAACCGGACTAGTAATAATGAGTTGTAAAGAAAAAGTTGCCATATTCCCCGGCTCGTTTGACCCTTTCACCACAGGACATGAATACATTGTTAATAAAGGAGTTGACATCTTTGATAAGATAATTATAGGTGTAGGATTCAATGCAACTAAAAAGAGTTTCTTCCCGCTTGAGCAACGCATAAAATGGATTGAAACACTCTTCGCTAATGAGCCTAAAATTTCAGTAGAATCCTACGAAGGCTTAACTATAGATTTCGCTCAAAAGCATCATGCCTCTTATATATTAAGAGGACTACGAACCTCTTCTGATTTTGAATATGAAAGAGCCATTGCACAGATGAACAAAGCACTTTCAAATGGTTTAGAAAGTATCTTTTTACTTACACCTCCAGAGCTTACCCCTGTTACCTCAACAATTGTGAGAGATATCATTCGCCATGGTGGTGATGCATCTATGTTTATCCCTGACAAATTAGACAAAAGTGAATTTCACATTAAGAATGCTTTGTCAATAAAGTAGCTATCCCCCATGAAAATCAGTAAAAACCTAGCACGCACAGCTCTATTTCTTGGAGTTTGTGTCTTACTCTATCTTTTATTTGCGCCCTATTATCTAAAACAAAGCTTTACGCATTGGTATCCGGATCTTGATGATTACAAGATTTTTGAAAATGATACAGTGGAAACAGCACAACCTATTCCTTGGGAATACGCTTCCAATTACAACAAAAAAGAATTTACGAAGGAAGCTCTCTCTTACTTAGAATCCCATGAGACTACAGCCTTCTTGGTTATTCAAGATGGGAAAATTCTTCATGAGTCATACTGGGATAATGGCTCAGATAGTGTACATTCCAATTTATTTTCTGTGACAAAAAGCATTGTGAGTTTACTCATTGGAATTGCCATCGACGAAGGGAAAATTGAGTCCGTAGATGAATCTATAGGCAAATATATTCCAGAGTTTTCAAATGATAATCGAGGAGATATTACGATTCAAAATCTTCTTACTATGAGTTCCGGTCTAGATTGGAACGAAATTTATACCAGTCCTTTTTCAATAACAACACAAGCTTATTATGGGAATAATTTACGCAAGCTTACGACTCAGCAAAAGTTGGTAGCCACACCTGGCAAAAGATTCAAATACCTCAGCGGTGACACACAATTGCTTTCCTACATTGTTGAAAAGGCAACTGGTGTTACTGTAAGTAAATATGCTCAGGAAAAGATATGGAAACCATTGGGCGCTGAATATCCTGCATTATGGTCTAAAGATAGTAAGAATGGTGATGAAAGAGCTTTCTGTTGTTTCCATACCAATGCTAAAGATATTGCACGCATTGGTCAACTCGTCTTAGATAAAGGCATGTGGAATGGTAAAAGAATTGTCTCCGAATCATATATGAGAGAAGCCACAGAAGCAAAAACTTACCTTTTGGATCGAGACGATAACGAATTAGTGTTTTATGCCTATCAATGGTGGATACTGCCTACAAAGAACGGTCCGGTTCCATATATGAGAGGTCATAAAGGGCAGTATATTTATAGTATTCCAGATAAAAATGCTGTTGTTGTTCGCTTAGGAGAAAAAAAGGCTTTGGAAGAAATCGGATATATAACTGAGGACATTACTCATTATCTTGAAATTGGGCTTTCACTATTAGAATAGATAACTTATGAAAAAGGCTTGGTTGGTTATATTTCCATTTTTGGTATTGATTACTGTCGGTCATGGACAAACTTTGATTAAAATAGCAGATAAAAGTTATGCTGACATTCCTCTACGCATTTATGCCTACGACAATCTCTTATCACATACTCCGCAACTTTTAGAAGAAAAGACAGTCGCAACCGATGGTGCACTTTCTTTTTCTCTAAATATTAGAAAACCACAACTTGTTTATATTCCTATCTATTCTTTTCATCTCATTTTTTATGCCGAGCCAGACAAAACATTAGCACTCAAGCTTCCCAATCGCCGAAAACTCGAGGAGGCTTTTATCCAATTAAAAAGCTATTCCGGAAGGGAAATCCCGTTATTTATTGAAAATAAAAACTCTTTGAACCAGTCAATTTCGGCATATGATAGCGCTTTTAACAACTATTTAAAAAGCAATTTTCGAGCTATTTATCAGAAGAAAAGCGCAAGCGAACACATAGATTACATTGAGAAACTTAGGTCTATTTCAGCTATACCACATTTAAAAAGCTATGCTACATATAAAGAAGCCTATCTGTACTATGTGTCTGGAGAACAAAATAAGATTATAGAAACATTTTATGCAAATAAGCCTTTGTTGCTACACAATACCGCCTATGTGAGCTTAATGAAAAAACTGGCAAAGCCTATTGCGGAAGATTTTTCACAAGCAACTGATTACCGCCCTCTATACAAACAGTTAGTGGCAAATAATAGCTATAGCGACCTTTATAAAATCTCAAAAAGTATAACTGGAACTGCTGATATTGCACTAAATGAACATTTCTTTATTTACATATTGCATTCTGGTTTGCAACTCAAAACTATCCCCCCAAAAGTAGCACTAAAAAAATTGTCTTTGATTGCTGAGCAAAGCAATAACAAAACTAATATAGAACTTGCTGAAAGTATCATTTCCAAATTTTACAAACAGTTTAAGGGTAGCAGTGCCCCAAACTTTTCTTTGAAAGCTACTGATGGACTAACGTATAATTCCTCAATTTTAAAAACAAACAAACCAACACTAATTGCCTTTTTTGATGGTGCTGTAAATAATGACGTTAGCATAAAAACGTTACAAGAATTACAAGAAAAGTACAGCAAGTTTGAAGTCATCCTATTCAGTGCAACGAAAAGTATTGATATTGCTCCAAACAATTGGAAACAATTTGTAATTCCTTACCACAGCTATACATTACGAGACTATCGATTAGGTAGATTCCCATACTACGTCCTAGTAGAAAAAAATGGAAAAATTAGCCAACAAACTTGGCAGCAATATCTCATTAGGTTAGAGGAGTAAAATCCGGATGTTCTTTGTAAAATCTTCGTAACACCTTGTCGCTATGTTTTACAGTCTTTAGCAACCAATCTACAAGCAATGCCTCTCGTTCGTCGTTTGGTAATCTCCAATCAATGTCGGAGTCTCGTAATTGGGAAACTAATTGTTGTAAAATAAGAGCCGCAGACACCGAAATGTTAAAACTTTCAGTAAAACCAAACATCGGAATTTTTAAAAAATCATCCGCATATTCGTTTACAGTCTCAGAAATTCCAGTGAGTTCTGTGCCAAAAACTAATGCTGTTTTCTGAGCTGTAACATCAAATTTCTCCAGACTACGTTCTTCTGCATGCGGAGACGTAGCAACAATTCTGTATCCTTCTGACTTTAAGGCTTGTAAAGCAGTGGAAGTATTTTCTTTTTGCGTATTGTAATTATAAATGCTTAACCATTGAGAAGCACCCAAAACTACATCAGGATTAATATTGTATTCATTCGTATTTTCAACAATGTGTACATCTTGAATACCAAAACAATCACAAGTACGAAGAACAGCACTGGCATTTTGTGGCTGAAATATATCTTCTAAAACTACTGTTAAATGACGTGTCCTGTTTTGGGAAACACGCTCTAACACCTGCATACGCTCCTGCGTCACTAAAGCGGATAGATAATCAATCAATAACTTCATGGTACAAAAAAAGGGATACAAACGCATCCCTTATCTTTAATATGTTAGGCTAAACTATTGTACTTTTTTAGCAAGTTCAGCTCCTGGCTTGAATTTAGCAACATTTTTTGCTTTAATTTTTAGAGCCTCTCCTGTGCGTGGGTTACGACCAGTTCGTGCTTCTCTCTTAGAGACAGAGAAAGTTCCAAAGCCGATAAGCGTTAACTTATCACCTTTTTTTAGTACATCTCCTGTTACTTCTGTGAATGCGTCAATTGCTTTTTTTGCATCCGCTTTTGTTAGGCCAGCTTTGCTTGCCATTGCATCAATTAGTTCAGCTTTATTCATAATTATAAAATTTAATGTGTTTTGGTACTTATCATATTTTAATACTCTTCGAAACAAAAATAAAGAAAATCTAATATAAACCAAATAAAAAACCACTAAAAATTAGGATTTTAGCGACAAAAAATAACACAAACTATTTGTTATTTAATATTTCTGAAACTCTTTTACTGTGGTAGCTGATTATTAGGTCAGTACCAGCTCGCTTTAAAGAATACATAATCTCCATTATTATCCGATCTTCATCAACCCATCCATTTTCAGAAGCTGCCTTTACCATCGAAAACTCACCACTTACATTGTAAGCTGCCATGGGCACATTGTATCGATCTTTTGCTCGTGCTATTACGTCCATAAATGATAATGCAGGTTTCACCATAACGATGTCTGCTCCTTCTGCTATATCCGCTTCAATTTCACGAAGCGCTTCATCTCCATTACGAAAATCCATTTGATAGGTTCGTCTATCACCAAATTGCGGTGCACTTTCAGCAGCATCTCTGAAAGGCCCGTAAAATGCTGATGCAAATTTTGCTGAATACGCCATAATCGGAGTTTTTTCATAACCATTCTCATCTAAAGCTTTTCGTATAGCACCTATCCTTCCGTCCATCATGTCACTGGGTGCTATCATGTCTGCTCCTGCTCTGGCTAATGACACAGATTGATTTGCTAAGGTTATTAATGTCGAATCATTGTCCACATCTCCGTCTATAATCGTACCGCAATGACCGTGTGTAGTATATTCGCAGTTACAAACATCTGCAATAATATACATATCAGGCAGCTCTTTTTTAATGGCACGTATACCTTGTTGTACAATGCTATGGTCATGAGTAGCAACGGTTCCATCCTCATCTTTAGTTTCAGGAATACCAAATAACAGTACGGCTTTGATTCCTAAATCGCTCAATTCTTTGCATTCCTTCACTAATTCATCAACAGAAAGTTGGAAATTTCCTGGCATAGATTGTATAGGAACACGTTCTTCTTTACCTGGTCGTACAAATAAAGGCATAATAAAATCATTTAATGACAAGCTTGTTTCACTTATCATTTCACGTAATACTGAATTGTATCTCAAGCGACGTGGTCTGCTTGTTGGAAATAATGGTCTCATATCTTTAATCTTATTCAAATTCTAAATTTATGTTTTTTTCTTTGCAAGCTTGTTTCATTTCTTTAGCAACTGTTATCGCTTGCTCTACTGCTTTATCTATATCAAATTCTTCAATTCTCTTGATGTATTCATTAGTATTCAAATCCCCAATAACAGCAAGAAAACGCAATTTACCGCCTTGTTTAAATGCATGAGCTGCTAGAGGAAATTTACAACCTCCTTCTACTTCTTTCATAAAAGCACGTTCTGCACCTACTGCTACTTTAGTGTTCTCATCTGTAATTGCCTCTACTATTTTGTGAGTTTCAACATCATCAGTCCTACATTCGATAGCTAAAGCGCCTTGTCCGATAGCAGGAATAAAATTTTCTACATCTAACGGTGTTCCTTGAGGTAATTCTATCCCTAGACGATTCAGACCAGCCTTGGCAAGAAAAGTGGCATCACAAAGTCCATTTTCCATTTTCTCTAAACGAGTTCCAACATTGCCTCTTATTTCCACAAAAGAAACATCAGGATGAAGTAAAGCACATTGTAACAATCTACGTGGGCTACCAGTTCCTACTTTCTTTACTGGCTCATTAGTCACAACGAATACATCGCGAGGATCTTCTCTTTTCGGAAAACCTGCTAAACAAAGTCCATCAGGTTGATTTGAAGGCATATCTTTCAGACTATGTATGGCAATATCAGCTTGGTTACTAAGCAGTGCATGCTCTAATTCCTTTACAAAAACACCCGTACCGCCAAACTGTGTTAAAGAGCTCCGTTGGTCACGATCACCCTGGGTGCTGTATTTAATAACCTCAAACTCCACTTTAGGATGCGCTTTTTCTAGCAGAGCTACCGTTTGCATGGTTTGGGTATATGCTAAAAGGCTGGGACGTGTTGCGACTCTTATTTTATTCCTCATAATTGATCAAATATCCATCTCTAAAGATAGGAACATTTTGTAGAATACCACGCTTCATACAATATTCAAATTCTTGCCCTATTTCTTCAGAGCGTTTTTTTATTCTAGCAGACTTCTTATAAATATACTCTAATAGATTTTCTCTACCCTCATTATATAATGTCATTGCAATCTCTACGCTATCGGAAGAATGCTCCCATAAATCAGTTTTTATCATCTTCTCAGCTAATGAGCCGGCAAAAAGTGTGTCTTCATAATTAATGGTATTTTTCCAGCCCGAGCATAGCAATAATACATTTTTGTCTTGTTCAACCAACCATCTCAACAAAGCTCCTTCATTTAAAAAAGAACCAATGACAACAGTTGCATCATCTTTCACTAAAGAAATAGCCTGGGTCCCATTTGTAGTGGTAAAAGCAATTTTTTTTCCTTTGACTTCGTCATTATTCATAAAGGCTTTAGGAGAATTACTTAAATCAAATCCTTCTAATTTATAGCCATTACGTTCACCAGCTATCATATAACCTTCTTTATTTTTGTAGGTGAAGGTTTCCTCTGCAGAGGCAAACGGCTTTATACTCTCCACCCCATTGGCTAATGCCACACAGAAAGTAGTAGTAGCCCTGAAAATATCTATAACAACAACAATGCTGTCATCAAGTTTTTGATGAGGATATAGAACAGGAGCTAAACAAATTTCAATTTTTTTCATACAGTACTTTTATAAACTCTTTCTCAAAAGAGAAATGATGGTTATAATAAAAACAAAGAAAGCTTTGCTATCCTGATTTTTCTATTTTGGATAGCAAAGCTTATCATTTTATTTTTGTGTTTTATTTGTCGTAAAATGGCAGTTTAACAATTTCTGCTTTTACCTGCTTTTTACGAATCTGAATGTAAATTTCAGTACCTACTTTGTAATAACCCGGTTGCATATAAGCAAAACCAATAGCTTTTCCTGTAAGAGGAGATACTGTTCCTGAAGTTACCACGCCAATTTTTTCTCCTTCTGCGTTTACTACTTCATAATCTTTACGAGGAATACCTCTTTCAGAAAGTACAAATGGTTTTAAACGACTAGGTGGATTGTTTGTTTTGTGGTCTTCTATAATCTCACGACCTATAAAGTTATTCCCTTCTACAAATTTGGTCAACCAACCTAGACCTGCCTGAATAGGAGAATGCTCATCATCTAAGTCATTACCATAAAGGCAGAAACCAGCCTCAAGTCGTAAAGTATCTCTTGCACCTAATCCACAAGGAATTAAATCATATTCTTTTCCAGCTTCTAAGACTGCATCCCACAATTTCTTTGCATACTCGTTTTTCACATACACTTCACAACCTCCAGAACCGGTATATCCTGTGATAGATACTATAGCGTCTTTAATACCTGCAAATTCTCCAATCTTAAATGTGTAGTAAGTCATCTCTTCCAAGTCAAACTCACATAAGCTATTCATCGCTTTTAATGCTAAAGGTCCTTGTATTGCAAGCTGACAGATATCTGGTGATTCGTTTACTAAATCTACTCCAGGTTTCATTCCTAATTCCTCAGCATATTTTGCACAATGTGCCCAGTCTTTTTCAACATTAGCACCATTTACTACGAGTAAATATTTCTCTTCATTAATTCTGTAAACTAATAAATCATCAACAATACCGCCCTTTTCATTAGTTAAAGTAGAATATTGTATCGTTCCATCAGATAAAGCTGCAACATCATTAGAAGTTAATTTTTGTACTAAATCAAAAGCTTTAGGGCCATTCACAAAAAACTCTCCCATATGTGACACATCAAACACACCACACTTTTGGCGAACAGCTAAATGCTCTGCTTTTATTCCTTCATACTCTATTGGCAATTCATGTCCTGCAAAGGGTACCATTTTTGCACCTTGTGCTACATGGCAATCATAAAAAGGGGTTCTTTTCATTATATATTATTTTAGATTTTATTATGATATAAATTGTGTAGCAAAGATAATGAGTTTGCACAACTTGCCAAAAATGTAATTTAAATTGATTTTAAGTAATTTTCTCTGTTTAAATATCTATCTTTAAGAGTCAATATTTTATCCATATAATTAAACTTTTTGATATGTCTAATAAAGAAAAAGCTAAAAGTAAAAAATTGGAGCAACTTGATGCCTACACTAGTGATAGTTTTGATAAGGCTATAACTACAAATCAAGGTTTAAAAATTAATGATGACAACAACTCTTTAAAAGCCGGAGAAAGAGGTCCTTCGCTTCTTGAAGATTTTATGTTGCGCGAAAAAATCACTCATTTCGATCACGAAAGAATTCCAGAAAGAATTGTTCATGCTCGTGGAAGTGGAGCCCATGGTGTTTTCGAATTGTATGAAGACCAATCAGAACTTACTACTGCCGGGTTATTTACCGATACTTCTAGAAAAACTCCTGTTTTCGTGAGATTTTCAACAGTAGCTGGATCGAAAGGTTCTCCGGACTTGGCAAGAGATGTACGCGGTTTTGCTGTCAAGTTTTATACTGAGGAAGGAAATTTTGATATTGTCGGTAATAATATGCCTATCTTCTTTATTCAGGATGCCATAAAATTTCCGGACCTCATCCATTCAGTAAAACCTGAGCCTGATAGAGAAATACCGCAGGCAGCTTCAGCTCATGACACTTTTTATGATTTTGTCTCTTTATCTCCAGAAACGCTTCACAACCATATTTGGGCAATGAGTGATAGAGGTATTCCTAGAAGTTTACGAATGATGGAAGGTTTTGGAATCCATTCTTATCGATTGATTAATAAAGAAGGTAAAGCTAAATTTGTAAAGTTCCATTGGAAACCTATATTGGGAGCACATTCTATTACTTGGGAAGAGGCCGTTAAAATAAACGGTGCTGATAGTGATTTCCATAGAAGAGATTTATGGGACGCTATTGAGAAAGGACAGTATCCTGAGTGGGAACTAGGATTTCAGATAGTGCCTGAGGAAGATGAGCATAAGTATGATTTTGACTTGCTAGACCCAACAAAACTGATTCCTGAAGAAATGGTTCCCGTAAAGATTGTAGGGAAAATGACTCTGAATAAAAACCCTGAGAATTTCTTCGCTGAAACTGAGCAAGTAGCTTTTTGCCCATCAAATATAGTTCCCGGTATTGATTTTTCTAATGACCCCTTATTGCAAGGACGTCTATTCTCATACCTTGATACGCAAATATCTAGACTTGGTGGACCCAACTTCCATCAGATTCCGATAAACAGGCCTATAAATGAAACGAGCAACAACCAGAAGGATGCGATGATGCAAATGGACATTCCGAAAGGGAAAGCACATTACTTCCCTAACTCTATAGGTGGAGGTTGTCCCCATCAGAGTAAAATGGCAAAAGGCGCGTTTGCATCTATGGCGAAAAAAATTGATGCTCAGCAGGTACGTGGTCGTAGCGAAAGTTTCAATGACTTCTATTCACAACCTGCTCTGTTTTACCGTTCATTAGCTAAGTGGGAACAAGACCATGTTGTGAATGCTTATAGTTTCGAGCTTGGAAAATGTACTTATAAGCATATTAAAGAAAGAATATTATATCATTTACAACAAATCAATGAAGATTTAGCCCAAAAAGTATCAGATAATTTAGGTTTAGAAATTCCTAAGGAAATAGATATGCCTGTAAACCAAGCAGTGGGTGCTGAAGAAAGTGATATCAAAAAATACCAGCCTGCACCCAAAAAGAATTATTTAGAAAAATCTGAAGCACTAAGTCAGACACATAATAAATTTGATACTATTGCAACACGTAATGTTGCTGTATTAGTTGCAGATGGATTTGACATGGACGCTTTTAGCGAAATGGAGAAAACATTAAAAAATAAAGATGCCTTTATAACGCTGATAGCTCCTAATGGTGGCATAGTAAAATGCTCTGACAATATGGAACACGAAGTAGATGCCATGCTATCGACTACAGAAAGTGTTTTGTATGATGCTTTATATATCCCGGGAGGTAAGAAAAGCATAGATGAACTAATGAAAGAAGCAAAAGTTTTTAAATTCATTAAGGAAACTTTTAAATATTGTAAGGCGATTGCAGTAGATGGAGAAGCTGATAAGCTTTTGGAGAAATGTATTGATGTTCCTTACAAAGACGACAAGGCTGTCTTCATTGACGAAAAACCTGAAAAATTTGTTGATGCAATAGCAAAACACAGAAATTGGGAAAGAGAAGAAGTTGCTAAACAAATAATCGTATAATATGCATTGGTTAATCGAGAGTTGGTCGGTGTTGTGGCATGCGGGCTTAACTTCAATAGTTCTGTTGTTTATAATGATATTGTATGTGCGCATCAATGGCCTTCGCTCCTTTGCCAAAATGTCTAGTATTGATTTTGTTACTACCATTACTATTGGTTCTGTTATAAACTCTACCATAATGTCAGACTCTAATTCTATAATTAAAGGTGCCATTGTGGTGGGGTTTTTACTGCTTTTACAAACAATTTTCTCATCTCTTAAAATGAAATTACCTTGGTTTAATAAATTGGCAGAAAACCAGCCGTTATTATTGATGAGAAATGGTAAATTTCTGTATAAGAATTTAGAAAAATCAAATGTTTCAAAAAGCGATGTTGTAGCTAAGCTCCGTGAAGCCAATGCTATAGACCTGAACAATGTTTATGCAGTGGTTTTGGAAACTACTGGAGATATTAGTGTCTTGCATGGAAGTAAGAAAACAGAGCCAGATTCAATTTTACTGGAAGGCGTAAAGGATTCAAATCGTTCAGATTAATTAGACTGTTTCTGAACTGCACGCCAATCAATTCAATATTAGACATTTGGTATCTTTATTGTGGATAAACACTATTGTTTATTAAACCAAAAAAAGAAATTATGAAGATTTACAAAGCAATTAGACAAGACCATGACATTCAGCGTGAATTATGCAAGAAAATCCTTGAAACTTCAGGAGAATCTGAAGAAAGAAAACAGTTATGGGACGATTTGAAGAAGGAATTAGAAGTACATGCTGTTGCTGAAGAACGCTATTTCTATATCCCATTAATTGATACAGACGAGATGCAAGAAGATGCTAGACACGGTATCGCTGAGCATCATGAGATTGATGAGTTGATAAAAGAAGTTGATGAAGCCGATATGACTTCAGCCGCATGGTTAGCTGCAGCTAAAAAATTAGCACATCAAGTAAATCATCACTTAGATGATGAAGAAGATGATTATTTTGATAAAGCTAGAGATATTTATTCTAAAAAAGATGCTAAAAAATTAGCCGATGGCTACGAAAAAACGATGAAAGAATATCGTAAAGGTTGGCCAGAGTCTCTTCCTAAAAATCAATCATAATCAAAATCCATAGAATATGCCTTACGAAACACTAAAAGACTTACCGGATGAGGTAAAAGATGCTTTACCAAAGCACGGTCAAGAAATTTTTCAAGCTGCATTTAACAGTGCAGAGAAGCAATATGACGAAGAAGACCGTTGGTATGCCACAGCTTGGAGTGCTGTAAAAGAGGTATATCATAAAAATAATAAAGGCAACTGGGTAAAAAAGGAGAAGTAATTCTCCTTTTTTTATCTTTGCTTGATAAAATAAATAAATCAATAGAATGAGTTTTGATACTGCACTTGGAAAATTAAGCAATTCGCTAGAAAATGAATGGGACACTTTTATAGATCAATTACCTGAGATTCTAGTAGCAATACTGATCATAATCATTGGAACCTTTTTAGCAAGGTTTACAGCAAAAGTATTCAAAAAAGCAATTGCCTTTCGCTCTCATGATCCTTTAATGACAAATTTCCTCACTAGGGTCGTTAAGTTGATTATACTCATATTAGTATTAATCCTAGCTTTACGGATCGCTGGATTGGGTAGTATTGCAGCAGGATTACTCACAGCTGCCGGTGCAGGTGCAGTTATTCTTGGTTTCGCCTTCAAAGATATTGGCGAAAATTTTATTTCTGGAGTTATACTTTCCTTTAATAGACCTTTCAATTTAAACGACACTGTCATGGTAGGAGATATTTTCGGTAAAGTGAAAGCAATGGAATTTCGCTATACCAAAATAAAAACATTTGATGGCAGAGATGTTTATATACCGAATAGCGACATTATAAAGAAAGCTGTTTTTAACTATACAGAAGACGGTTTTTCTCGTTCAGACTTTATAGTTGGTATCGATTACGATGATGATATTGATATGGCGAAGGAGGTTATACTAAAAACTGTGCTTGACACACCAGGGGTTATGCATACCAATACGCACCAAACATTCATTGCCGTTGATTCTTTGGGTGTTAGCAGTGTAAATCTAAAAGTTATTTTTTGGACGAAGACAAAAGATTATAAACGCAGTGCGGTTGAGATAAAAAGTGACGTGATAAAACGCGTGAAAACTGTTGTCCTAGAAAATGGGCTTAATATGCCTGCTGATATTCACGAAATAAAACTCTATGGTTCCCAAAATAGTATTCCGATAACAGTAAAGAAAGAAGAATATAAAACTAATCTTTCAAAGAAAGAGTCGTAATTTCGTTTGAATGATAAATTAAGTTCAGATTTGCTTCAGGATTCTCTTTTATTAAATCTTTAATCTTCTGATTCTTTGATTCTTTACTCGTAGCTCTAATGAATATTTTCTTTATCCTATCGGGATATTTTTTATAAGCTTTTAGATACACATACACATCTTGTTCAGTAGCATCACCAATTAATATAAATGATAGATTCTTATAAAATCTTAACAAATATTCTATCTGAATAGTTTTATGTTCAATGTGCTCATGTTTAGCCTTTCCTCTCTTATATCCAAAGTCTCTTAAAAACATGGGGCCTTCTGGTAATTTATTTTTTTTAAGGAATAAGTGCAACATACTGTATAAATTCCAAGGGCTATTACTTAGATAAAATATAGGATTTGTATATTCGCCATTAGCATTCCCTGTGAGTGCCTGCAAAGCGTCGCCAATCCCATCGAAGGCTGTTCGTGTATGGGCATTTTCAAAAAGTGTCTCATAAATTAGACGCAGTTTCAAAAAAGAATCAACATATGAATTTAGAACAGTATCATCAATATCAGTAATAATCCCTAGAGAGCTTTGAGAATGTGGTATAAGTATTTTCACATTATCATTAATAGGATTACCTTTCTCATTCAGATAATCAGGTAAAAAGACATTTGTAATTTTCCATTCTATCGCTGTGGTAGTTGAAGGAATTGTAGTATCATTGATTGATAAACTAAAGTAGCCCTCGTTATCTGTTTGGGTCTTATAATCATTACCATTGTAGGTAATAATAACATCTATATTTCTTGCTTCATCAGTTTCAAAGCTCCTGAAAGCATTTATAAAATTTTGAAAAGAGCCATCTTCCTCAGTCACTAGCCCCCCTTCATTTTCTATAACCCTTCCCCTTATCACCACTTCATTAGCATTAGCATAAGAAATAAAAGGGATAATCATCAACGGATCATCATCAAACCACTCACTGCTAATATCCTTAGTTTGTTTCCATATAGTAGTTAAAACATTCCTCAAACTCATAATTTAATGTCTAATTTGAATCAATAAATATAGTTAATTTACACGAGGGTAGATGTGAAAGAAAATATTTATTACTGAATAAAGATTTATTATCTGTAAATTAAATTAGGAGACAAACCATTTGAATTTTTATTTTGTTCTATCCTCTAATTTTAGTATATTTATTTTAACACAATTGGTTAAGTGTTTTTATGAGCTGACTATGGAAGATTGCTACACAACAGACACGTAAATTGTTATTTTAAGACAAAAACTTTTAAAAAATATTATTATGGAATTAAGAAGAAATCAAGTGGTAGTAATAACAGGTGCAGCTGGAGGTATTGGCAGGAGTTGTGCCTACGCAATGCGAGATTACTAGTTAGTTGTAACTGATTACTCACAAGAGATTGTTTAGAAATTGGTACTAGAATTAAAAAATGAAGGAATAGATGCATTAGGGTTTGCTACAGATATTACCAACCGAGATTCCCTTCAAGAGCTGAAAAATCTCACATTAAGACAGGGGAACTTCAAAGCAGTGATCCATACCGCAGGAGTCAGTGGGGCTACAAAGGATCTCAAAACTTTTTGATATAAACCTTCGAGCTACTGATATGCTGATTGATACTTTTCATGACATTTCCAGAAAAGATAGTGTTGTTGTGTTGATTGCATCTATGATGGGACACGCCATACCACCAAACCCGAAGTATGACGATGCATTACGCAATCCTAACGACAAAGATTCTTTCTCAATTGTTGAGCCTTTTGTGGAAAATAACTCAGATACTATGTAGAATTTTACAAAACGTGGCGTTTTGTTGTTATGTAAAGATAATTTAATGCGTTTTGGCAATATGGGAGCGAGAATTGCAACTATATCCCCTGGCGTTGTGTTCTCACCAATGGTAAAGCAAGCTTGGAAAGACCATCCTGAGTCCATGGAAGCACAGCGCCGAATGACACCTGCTGGAAGATATGGAGTACCTGAAGATATTGCAGAGGTTTCAAGATTCTTGATAAGTGATGCATCAGAATTTATAACAGGAACTGATATTATGGTTGACGGTGGTTTGTTCTCACAAATTATGAAGGCGCAAAAAGAAAAAAAGCAATCATCACAAAAAGAAACAAACCCAAGTAATGATGCATCCAAAGACAAGAAAACGAAATAATAAAATTTAGTACTGCGAAAATAAGACTGTCTTTAATTGTTGACAGTCTTTTTTTGTCTAAAGGAAATTATACCTACATTTAGCTTCTAGAAATTATGGATATTGACAGGTATTTAGATAGAATAAATTACAAAGGAAGTTTAGCACCAAACCTAACAACATTAAAAAGATTGCAAAAGGCACATCTATTAGCTGTTCCTTTCGAAAACCTAGATGTTCATACCCAAACTCCTATAAAATTGGACACCAAACACATTTACGAAAAAATCGCTGCCAATAATAGAGGAGGATTTTGCTATGAACTTAATGGATTGTTTTATAAGCTTCTTAATATTCTTGGTTATGATGTAAAAAGAATATCAGCTCGAGTTTATATTGAAAACACCGGTTACAGTCCTGAATATGATCATTTAACAATTATCGCCCATATTGGAGATGAAGATTATCTTACCGACTTAGGCTTTGGAGACTTTTTATTCGAACCTATAGCTTTAGCGAGAGATAATGAAATTTACGATGGTAGAAATCACTACAGTGTGGATATGTATAATGATGAATACTGGCGTATCAATAAATCAAATGATGGTGAATCCACACCTGAATTTATTTTTAAAAATATTGATAGGAAATTTGAGGAATTTGAAAATAGGTGTAATTATCATCAAACAAATCCAGACTCAAGTTTTGTTCGAAAACGTCTCATTTCCTTACCAACAAAAGATGGTAGAGTTACCTTAACCGGAAACACATTAAAACTTACAAGAAACAGTAAAACCATAGAATCACGTGAGATAGATGCGGTTGATTTTCCAAATATTCTTTGGGAGAAATTTAGAATTAAGTTATAAATAACTACTGATATCTTTCTCTTGGTTGGCTAATAATACACTTTTCTAACTTCATAATTAAACAGTATAAAAAAACACTCTCCAAATTTGATTTTACACACATTTATCGCAATATTGCAATGAATAAAAATAAAGAAAATAATGGGTTTATCAAAAACAGAGATTTTCACTAAAGAACAAAACCACATTGCATCTATTGCAAAGGTTATAGGACATCCTGCAAGAGTTGCTATTTTGCAACACCTATTCAAAATGGATTCATGTATTTGTGGAGATTTAGTAGAAGAAATAGGATTAGCACAAGCAACAATTTCACAGCATCTTAAGGAACTCAAAGCATTAGGATTGGTAAAAGGAAATGTGGAAGGACAAAGCGTATGTTACTGTATCGAAAAATCTAAATGGGTTGAAATCAAAAAAGTGCTGTTGAACTTTCTCGATCAAGATGTAACTGATATCACTAAATGTTGCTAAACTATGAATACTTTGCATCCTTCTAATTCAAAACTGATCTTACCACTTCGTAAGACGATAGAAGACTTAGATATCTAGACTATCTCTATGGAGCGTAATGAGATTCTCCAACCATTGATTGATTACCTACAATCAAAAATTAATGACCACCAACCTATCCGATTAATTTTTATTTGCACTCACAACTCCCGAAGGAGTCATTTAGCACAAGTTTGGGCTCAGACTTTGGCATTTTATTATGGAATTCAAAATATAATTTGTTATTCAGCGGGTACTGAAGCAACAGCGATATTTCCCTCAGTGATTCAGAGTTTACAAAAATCAGGGTTTCTAATAGAAAAACTCTCAGAAAGTGATAATCTGATCTACAGCATGAAATACGCTTTAAACGAGTTGCCGATAATTGGTTTCTCAAAAACGCTAACAACCGACTTAAACCCTAAATCACAATTTTGTGCTATTATGACTTGCTCACAAGCTGATAATGGGTGTCCTTTTATTGTTGGAGCAGATAAAAGAATACCTATCACTTATGATGACCCGAAAATATTTGACAACTCTCCAGAGCAAGCTGAAAAATACCTAGAGAGAAGTAAACAAATAGCGACAGAATTAAAATATGTATTTGTAAATATTAAATTATAAAAATGAAATCAAAAAAATTAAACTTTCTAGACAGATACCTAACACTTTGGATATTCATAGCTATGGCAATTGGCATCAGCTTGGGTTATTTTATACCATCCTTCCCAAACATTATTAATTCTTTTACTAGTGGTACAACCAATATCCCCATGGCAATAGGATTGATTTTAATGATGTATCCTCCTTTAGCCAAGGTCAATTATTCCCTGTTGCCTAAGGTTTTCAGAAACACGAAAATACTATCAATTTCATTGTTTCTAAATTGGATTGTGGGACCTGTTTTGATGTTTATTTTAGCCATTACTTTTTTAAGAGATTATCCTGAATACATGGTTGGTCTTATTCTTATAGGACTCGCTAGATGCATTGCCATGGTATTAGTTTGGAATGACTTAGCTGATGGAAGCAGTGAATATGGTGCTGGCTTGGTTGCACTCAACAGTATTTTTCAGGTCTTTGCATATAGTTTCTATGCATAGATATTTATCACTATACTCCCTCCCTATTTTGGATTTGAAGGGGCAATTGTGGCCATTTCAATTGGCACTATTGCAGAAAGCGTTGCAATTTATCTTGGTATTCCATTTCTCATGGGTATAATGAGCCGTTTTATTCTAGTAAAATTAAAAGGTGAAATGATTGTCGAAATCCCAATGGATATAATCATTATTGCTATTCCACTACTGATTTATTTTATCTTGATGTTTGTCATTGGATTTTTTGTCACCAAAGGTGTTGGGGCGAGCTATGATAAAACAGCATCGGTAGCTTTTACTGCTGCAGGCAATAATTTCGAATTAGCTATCGCAGTAGCCATTGCAGTTTTTGGTTTGAATTCTGGTCAAGCATTTACAGGAGTGATAGGTCCATTAGTCGAAGTTCCAGCTTTGATAATATTAGTACGTATTTCTTTCTGGCTACGGAAAAAGTACTTTAAAGGTATTAAAAATTAATATCATCATCCAGTGTAGGACTGCTTCTTTTAAAAAACCTGCTGGCTAGCTTGTATTTTAACAAAAAAGCGATTCAAGTTTGAACTTGAATCGCTTTTCATTTTTGCAAGATTAAACCTCTTGCAATCCTAAAATAAATTATCTAATTAATCTGCTTTTATTTCTTGCGGTTTACTTCCATAGGAATATGAACTTTAACTTCGTCGCCTACTACAGCTGTAGCTGCCCAACTTCCTGTACCAACACCATAGTCAGTTCTATCAAGAGTAGTATCAAAAGAAAGTCCCATCAATGTATGACCTTCCATCATTGGATTAGTCATCGTACCCAAAACTTTCATTGGAAGAGCGATGTTTTTAGTTACATCTTTGATTGTCAGTTTACCATGAACCAAATAATCATTTGTTCCTTTTTTCTCAAACTTAGTTGATACAAATGTCATCTTAGGATATTTTTCTGCATTGAAAAAATCAGCTGATGCCAAATGATTGTCTCTTTTCTCATTATCAGTATCTACACTATTTACTGCAATAGAGAACTCTGCCTTACTTCCTTCAAGATTGTTTGGATCGAAATAAATCGCTCCATCAAATTCCTTAAAGTTTCCTGTTACTGATGAAAAGAAGTGATTGATAGAGAAATCCACAGATGTGTGCATCTTATCAACTTCCCACTTTGGTGCATCTTGAGCATTCACAGCTACTACACTTAATGCAGTAATAAATACTGCTAAAACCATTTTTTTAATTGTTGAAATCATTGTTTTAAAATTTTAATGTTTTTAATATTCAAATTGTTTTATCTATATCTTTATACCAAAACACCTAAAATATCACCCAGTGTACTAATTTTTTTTCAATTTTTCTTCTTGCTCTTTTACTCTTCTTATCTGCTCCACACACTTATATGTCTGATTATGAGCACTATGCTTCGTAGAGTAGCCATACTCCTTTTGAATTTCTTCTATAGCTTTTCCGTTTACAAATATATCCTCTATCAGTCCATCACAGTGTTTCGATATTTTCTCACGATAGCTATTTAGTTTCTCACAGTCGCTCATCTCCTCTTCAATAGAATCATTAATAGAACTTTGAAAATCTAAAGAGTTCATCGTATCCATTGACAAATCAAAGTCTTTATCTCGCAATTTTTTAAGCCAGAGATTTTTGCAAATAGCATATACATAGGTATTTATAGATGCAGTTAGTTTGAAATTATCATTTCGTAATTTTTCAATAAGAACCATCATGGCATCTTGAAATAAATCCTCAGCATCAGCTTTGCCTCCACTATTATTACTGACAAACTTCAATATTTTTTGGAAATTATCTTGGTACAATTTCCCAAACGCAGAATTATTTTCAGTTTTTAGATTATTTAAAATAGGATTCATCTTTTTTTATCTTTTATATAAATCATTCAATTTCAGTGCCAAAAATACAAACCATTTTTTGACATTTTTGTGGAGTGGTTTTTGCACCGTTTTTAAAACATTATTATTAATATATATTTTAAAATCCGGTTCATTCACTAATGCCAAATTATCAGTAAATGAAAAATTTAGAAGGTAAAAATGTCTTAATTACAGGAGGTGCATCTGGGATTGGAAAGATATTAGTTCATTTAATGTTAGAACGTAAAGCCAACGTAATTATTTGGGATATTAGTCAAGATAACATTAACAAACTACACAATGAAATGGCGCAATTTGGAGCTGTACGCACCTACTTAGTAGACGTATCAAAAATCGACATGGTTCAGAATGTTGCAAAAAAAGTAAAATCAGATGTTGGGGTGGTCGATGTTTTGATCAATAATGCAGGGATAGTTGTTGGGAAATATTTTCATGAACAAACGCCTCAAAACATCTTAAAGACGATGGAAATAAATGCAATGGCTCCCATGTTTGTTACCAAGCAGTTCCTGAATGATATGATGAAACAGAACTCAGGACACATTTGCAATATTGCTTCCTCAGCAGGACTTATTTCCAACCCTCAAATGTCTGTATATGCAGCAAGTAAATGGTCTGTGGTGGGTTGGTCTGATAGTTTACGACTAGAAATGGAGAAGATGAAAAAAAACGTAAAGGTAACGACCATTATGCCTTATTACATCGATACAGGGATGTTTGAGGGCGTTAGATCAAAAATACCAATTCTAAAACCTGAACCTGTAGCACATAAAATCATAAAAGCCATTGAAAAAGATAAAAAAATGGTAACAATACCTGGTTACATCTACAACTTAACACGCTTAGGACAAGCAATATTACCAACAAGTTTATTTGACTGGGTAGTGAATAACGTATTAGGAATTTATAAAACGATGGAAGATTTTACAGGAAGGAAATAGAAAATCATTATAAATATGGAAGATACATCAAAAGATATTATAGATAATTTAGTAAAAAAACAGAAGGACTTTTTTGCTACGAACAAAACTAAAGATATCAGCTTTAGACTAGAGCAACTTCGCAAGCTTAAAAAGGCTGTAGAAAACTATCAAGATAAGTTGGAAGATGCTCTTTGGCAAGATTTACACAAATCACCGGAAGAAGCCTATTTGACCGAATTTAGTATCATAAATAATGAAATTGACAACCACTTAAAAAATCTAAAAACTTGGGCAGAGCCAGAGAAGGTTTCTACACCATTGCACCTTCGTCCATCTACTAGCAAGATACTTTACGAACCTATGGGACTATCACTTATTATAGCACCTTGGAATTATCCTTTTCAACTATTAATAGCTCCACTGATTGGTTCTATAAGTGCAGGATGCTGTACAATATTAAAACCATCCCCTGATGCGCCCAAAACTGCCATCGTCATGCAAGAAATGATTGAAGAAACCTTTGATGAAGAATACATAGGTATTGTTCAAGGTCACCGTGACACCAATGCTATTTTATTGCATGAGCCATTCGATTTCATGTTTTTTACAGGTAGCTCTTCTGTTGGTAAAGTGGTAATGAAAGCTGCAGCTGAGCAATTAATTCCTGTCGTGTTGGAATTAGGCGGTAAAAGTCCATGCATCGTTGATGCTGATGCAAATTTGTATATTGCAGCAAAACGCATCGCTTGGGGAAAATTAATTAATGCAGGTCAAACATGTATTGCACCTGATTATTTATTTGCTCATCACTCTATTAAAGACAAATTGCTGGATAAGATAGCTAAGCAAATTAAAAAAATGTATGGTGATAATATTAAGGAAAGTAGGTTTTACCCTCGGATTGTAACACATAAAGCTGTAGAAAGATTAAAAGAGTTGATGACTGAAGGTAGCATACATACAGGAGGTGAGATTGATTATAAAGAAAAATTTATTGCGCCAACCATCATTGACAATGTGAAACCTGAATTTAAAATCATGCAAGAAGAAATCTTTGGTCCTATTTTACCAGTATTAACATTTAATCATATTGATAAAGCTACAAATTATATAAATAAAAACAATAAACCTCTGGCTTTTTACTATTTTGGTAAAAACAAAAAAGCTAAAGAAGTTTTACAGAACACAACATCAGGAGGAGCATGTATCAATGATACTCTGATGCACATTACAAATCACAACTTACCATTTGGCGGTGTTAATTATAGTGGGATTGGGAAATATCATGGGTATGAGAGTTTTTTAGCGTTTAGCAATAGAAGATCTATTGTCAATACACCTACATGGATAGATATGCCTTTTAAATACGTCCCTTTTAGGTATTTTAACTATATCAAAAGAATATTGTAAAGATGGGTACTCCTCCTAAACGATGATAAGTGAATAGGAATTTAAAACATTTTTATAACACCTATATATCTTAAATTAAAAAATCCTTACACAACTAATGTTCTGTAAGGATTTTTTTTGCGGAGAGAGAGGGATTCGAACCCCCGGACGCTTGCACGTCAACGGTTTTCAAGACCGCCGCATTCGACCACTCTGCCATCTCTCCTGCGTAATATTGCGGTTGCAAAAGTAAGTAATTTATCCTATTTCTGCAACAGTCTTAAATATTTTCTGTGATTTTTTTCTGTATTGCTTTGAACTCTTCTTCAGTAAAATCCAACTTTGGATTCGAAAAGCTCAATGAATCAATCCCCTGCAAGGGTATTAAATGAACATGGGTATGTGGTACTTCCAGGCCTACTACTGCTACTCCTACGCGCTTACAATCGATACTCTTGTCTATTGCTTTTGCGACTTTCTTTGCAAAAACCATCAAACCTCCAAGAAGTTCATCTTCTAGATTAAATATATAATCATTTTCAATCTTAGGAACTACAAGCACGTGTCCTTCTGCTATTGGATTGATATCCAAAAACGCATAATACTTATCATCCTCAGCTATCTTATAGCTAGGAATCTCACCGTTGATTATTTTTGTAAATATCGTTGCCATTAGATACTGATTTCCATAATTTCAAAAGGGATTATGCCAGAGGGCACTTGTACTTCAGCTACATCACCCACTTTCTTACCAATCAGTCCTTTCGCAATCGGTGTATTAATGGAAAGCTTCCCTTCTTTAAAATTTGACTCTGATTCTGAAACTAAAGTATAGGTCATCACAGAACCTGTTTTTTGGTTCTTAATGGTTACTTTATTCAGCATTTGTACTTGATTGGTATCAATACGTGATTCATCAATAATACGAGCGTTAGAGATTTGTGACTCAATATGAGCAATCCTTGCTTCTAACATTCCCTGTGCTTCCTTTGCGGCATCGTATTCTGCATTTTCTGAGAGGTCTCCTTTGTCTCTTGCTTCTGCAATCTGTTTAGAGATCTCAGGACGTTCTACCGATACCATATGCTTTAGCTTCTTTTTTAGGTTATCCAAACCTTCTTGTGTCATATATGACGCTTTCTTTTCGCTACTCATAACATTTGTATTTTAATTTTTTCTCTATTTTCTATAAAAAAGAATTGCTCCTACCTAAAGGTTACATACAATTCATAAATTTTAATCTTGCTTAGTTCTTTTAGAAACGTGGTCGCAGTATTTCCGAATAAATAACTGCTTTTGTCCAATCTATTTCAGTGACATCCAATCCTGGGCTGTCTTCTTTGTCCTCAGGCACGATCACTTTTAATTTAGCTAATCTTTTTTTTCTCGCTTTATGCTTAACACTGTCTTTGTAAGGGTCTCTATCAAAAAACGTTTTTGCTACTTTCTCTTTCTTCTCCTCTACAAACTCTTCAACAATCTCTTCAATATGCTGTGCCTGATCTTCTTCCAGAATTGTTTCAAAATCATCTATAGACGTTTCAGTGGGCAACGATGGACTGCGCATAGGAGTCCTCTTCGCCTTTTGCTTCTTGTTGGATATTACTGAGCTAATTACCCAGACAACACCTGCAACAACATACAATAATATTTGAAATCCGTCTTCCATTTATGAGCTATCACATTATACAGCAAAATGATTACCTTTGCTCCTATCAAAGATAATCATTTTCTACCTATGTGTACAAAGATAAACATTTTTTTGATAGTAACGATTGCGTTCTTTTTTTTATCATGTGAAAAAGAGGATAATCAAGTCAACCCTATTCCTGATATTAGAGTAAATATTTCTATTAATATTTTAACAACTCCAGAATTACAGAGTGCGTTACAGCCAAAATACATTGGAAGTGCAAATGGTCAAAAGGTTGGATATAAAGGACACGGCATTTATGTCACAAAAATTAACAGCAATGAATTCAGAGCATTTGATGCTAGCTGTACCTTATTGAGTAATGACTCTAACCATTCTGAAATAGAGGAACACCTTATTCAAGAAAATAATAAACTCATAGTGTATTGTCCGAAATGCAAAAGCAAATTTAATCTCTTAGATGGTAATGTGCAATCAGGACCGGCAAAGGAGGGACTATCTGAGTATAGAACAGCTTATTCGGGTAATAATTTGAGAATCTACAACTAATTTATCTTAAAGAAATTCTCTATAAATTTTTTGTCTTTTTTCAGTTGTTCTTTAAGTGCTTCGAGGCTTTCGAATTTTACTTCATCACGAATTCTTCTGATAAAAGACACACGCAACTCGTCTCCATATATATTTTTAGAGAAATTAAAAATATGAACTTCCACTTTACGTTCATTTCGGCGACTTACGCTGGGCCTAGTACCTATATTAAGCATTCCATAGAATTTCTTCGATTTATGATAAACGTGCACAGCATAAACTCCAGTTTTTGGCAATAATTTATAGGGATTGTTTTGGTCTAAATTAGCAGTTGGAAATCCTATAGTACGTCCGATTTTATCTCCGTCAATAACTTTCCCTTTTAAAGAGTAGTTATAAGACAACATTTTGGATGCTATCTCTACTTCGCCATTGGAAATTAACTGGCGAATTGCTGATGAGCTTACATTTTTGTCATCAATTTGCAACTGTGGCGTCTGCGCTATATTCACGTTATTTTTGCCACACAGTCTTGATAACATTTCAAAATTTCCTCCTCTATTTTTCCCAAATTTATGATCATACCCAACCAAAAGTGTGTGAATGTTAAGTTTGTCAATCAGGATATCTTTAAAAAACTTCTCATAGGGTAAATTTGAAAATTCTTCGGTAAATGAAATAATTAAAAGATGATCGACTCCCAACTCACTAAAACGATAAATCTTTTCAGTTAATGTGTTCAGTAACAACGTTTTACTTTCTTTTGTAGCAACAATGTGTCTCGGATGTGGATCAAATGTAATTACTACAGATTCACCTTCAACCCGACTAGCTTCCTTTAGTAAATTCTTTATTACTGAACGATGCCCTACATGCACCCCATCGAAGGTACCAATGGTCACTACTGGTCTGAAAACCTGAAACTTAAAGTTATCGAAATGTACTTCCATCTAATTATTTTACTACAAAGATAAGAATACTGTTCTAAAGCAGTTATACTAAAAAAAAGATTTTATTCTTTTATTCTTTTATTATCTTTGGGCAATCTTAAAATTAAAAACGATGAATCAAACAACAGTAAAAGAAGGACATCCGAAAGGACTCTATGTTCTATTTATGGCAGAGATGTGGGAGCGTTTTTGTTATTATGGAATGAGAGTTCTCTTGACACTTTATTTAGTGAAACAATTATTGTACGCAGATTCTGATGCGTATCTTATTTACGGTTCGTATACCGCACTAGTATATCTTGCCCCAGTTTTTGGAGGTAGAATTGCAGATGCATGGTTAGGTTATCGAAAAGCTATTATTTTCGGTGCACTAGCAATGGCACTAGGGGAATTCATGATCTTAGGAGGAACAGCTGACTGGTTATTCTGGGGTATGGGATTCTTAATTATAGGTAACGGTTATTTCAAAGCAAATATTTCTAGTATTGTAGGAAAACTATATCGAGATGGCGATCCACGTAGAGATTCAGGTTTTACGATTTTCTATATTGGTATTAATGTAGGTGCCCTCTTAGCAACACTTATTGTTTCTTATGTAGGTGAAACTTATGGTTTTAAATACGGTTTCGGTCTTGCCGGTATTGGTATGTTATTAGGTTTCCTAATCTTTGTTGCGGGGTCAAAGCATTTCCGTGAACAATCTAATCCTCCAAGTGTTGAGAAATTGAAGAAAAAAGTTGGTGGAATTATTCCTTTAGAATATCTAATCTACATCTTATCAATAGCAATGGTACCTGTGATTTACTACCTTGTAAACCAAAATACCATTGTTCAATACCTTCTGGCTGTGTCAGGCGTAGGTATGATTGCTTACTTAATTTATGAAGGAGTTAAGGGAGGAAAAGTTCTTTTAGACAGAATGATTCTTTTTGTTATCCTTTGTCTTTTTAATGTTGTTTTCTGGGCATTATTTGAGCAAGCAGGAACATCATTGACATTATTTGCTGACACCAACGTAGATAGAAACATATTTGGAATATTTGAGATGACTGCTGGTAATACACAGTTTTTTAATCCATTTTATATTATTGTTTTTGGATCGTTATTTTCTGTGATGTGGCTGAAATTGGATAAAATTGGCATGAACCCAAATATCCCAATGAAATTTGGATTAGGTATTATCCAATTAGGTCTAGGATATTTAGTAGTACAACTTGGTGCTCAATTTGCTCCTGATTATAAAGTGCCTATTTGGACATTAGGTTTACTTTATATGCTACATACAACTGGTGAATTATTCATTTCTCCGATTGGTTTATCAATGGTAACGAAACTAGCACCTGCAAAGCTTACAGGTACTGTAATGGGAGTTTGGTTCCTATCAACTGCAGCTGCAAACTTTTTAGCAGGGAAGATTGCTACACTCACAGGTGGTCACCATGTTGAGGGTGTAGAGTCTGTTGCTGCGTCTCCAGCAGAAAGTTTAGCTACTTATACTGATGTGTATACTCAATTAGGTATGTGGGCAGTAGGAATTGGTCTATTTGCTGTAGTACTATCTCCACTACTTAAAAAATTATTACACGGAGTAAAATAAAACTAAATCTATAACTATTTGAAAGAAGAAAGCTAAATATGAACTTTCTTCTTTTTTTATACCTTTACAGTAAAAAACCAATGCTAAGATGAATATGAAAAATATTGGATCTTTTCCACATAAAATTTACTCATATCATACCAAGGATATGTATGGTAACGTTTCGTTAAACAAACTATTACCTTTGATTTTAGATAGTGCCGGTTCTCATGCGGAGATATTAGACATCAGTAAGGAACTATTATTAGAAAAGGGGTATACCTGGGTTCTTTCACGAATCAACTTAGTTCTAAACAAATTAGTTTCAGACGTTGACATAATCTATGTGGATACTTGGATTCAAAAGGTCAGATCAGCATTTTCCATTCGCTTATTCGAGGTACATGATGATAATGGTCAAATCCTAGCACGTGGGGTCAGCTATTGGTCAATTATTGATACCAAAACCCGAAGCATCGCTCCTATTCGTAAAGTTATAGGTGATAATGACAAAACAAACTCTAAAGAGATTCCCTGCAAAACACCTCAAAAGTTGATCTTTGAAAAAGGTGAATTGGTTGGACAAGTCATAGCACAATATTCTGATTTAGACTACAACAAACATGTTAATAGCAACAGGTATGTTGAATGGGGAATTAATACATTGAGTCCAAAATTTCTTGCAAGACATCAATTATGCCAATTGGAACTTAATTATAATCATGAAGTCTATTGGAATAATGAAATTAAAATCTACAAGACTGATACAGCTACTCATAGTGATATAGAACTATATAATGCGAGTCAAGAACAAACTGCCTGTATGATGCGACTCCATTTTGAGCCTAGAGATCAGAGGGATAAGTAATTTTTTTATTTTCAATGCTGCCTTTTACAATATGTATTGGAATAGAAGGCAGATAATGATGTACCACTCCACAGTCATCTGTAGCTTTAAAGTCAGGATCTAAATAGGCCAATTCATAAGCTTTAAGTATTATATCAGAGTGAAAACCTTGTGGTGTTTGGGCTAAATATACATTTTCACGAGGAGGTATCGATACAATCTCGTCATCGGCATTGGTAATTAAAACGGTTTCAGTAGCTGGAATTGCTAAATTAACGGCTTTATGTTTGTCGAGTGCACGTATAATATCTGATAGTATATCACCACTCACATAAGGACGTACTGCATCATGTATCAGGACTTTGCAAGGTTCATAACCAGATAGTTTTTTCAGCGCATTTCTACTTGAGTCGCTTCGTTCCTTACCTCCTGAAACCACCGTCTGTAACTTTGAAAAAATATATTTATCAGAAAGTGCTATAAACTCATCTCTAAATTTTTCATTGATTACCAAGATAATCTCATCAATACCAGAATGTTTTTGAAAAGCTTCTAAACTATGAATAACAATAGGTTTATCTCCAATCTCAAGAAATTGTTTCGGTTTATCACTTTCCATGCGCATTCCTACTCCGCCTGCTAATACTATTGCTATTGTTTTCATGACAGCTTATTTATAAATGTTATATTCTCCAACATCAGTAAGAATATCCACACCATCTTCAGTTACTAAAACAGTATGTTCAAATTGTGCAGAATATTTGCCATCAATCGTACGTGCAGTCCAGCCATCTTCTTTATCAATTACAGCTTTTGCTCTTCCTAAATTAATCATAGGTTCAATAGTAAAAGTCATTCCAGGCTTAAACTTAGGCCCGTCTATTTTACGTCCAATATGTTCCACCTGTGGTTCTTCATGAAATTCCAAACCTACACCGTGTCCGCAAAACTCATAAACAACACTATAGTTTTTCTTTTTAGCATAACTGGCAATAACATGTCCTATTGCACCAAAACGATTACCAGGTCTTACTTCATCAATTGCCAAATACATCATTTCTTCTGTGTCTATAACAAGTTCTTCTACCTCTTGTGCAACATCACCAATGGTAAACATCGTACTGGTATCTCCGAAATATCCATTTAAAATAGTTGTTACATCTATATTCAAAATGTCACCTTCTTTCAATACAGTTTTTTCACTAGGGATACCATGACATATAACATCATTCAAAGAAATGCAACATGACTTTGGAAATCCATTATAGTTTAATGTTGCGGGAATTGCGTTATGATCACGAATGTACTCATCTATAATCTTATCTAAATAAGCAGTATGAACGCCTTCTTTCACATAATCAGCAATCATTTTCAAACAATTTCCTGCTAATTGTGAACTCTTACGAATTCCAGCAATTTGTTCTGGTGTTTTTATTATAATGCTCATATTTGTCTATATTTTATAGTTACAAAGGTAAGGAAAATAAAAAGAAAGACGTAATTTTAGCACCATGCAAAAGATAGGTTTACTTTCAGATACTCATTCTTATTTAGACCCTCAGCTTAAAGAATTCTTTGCTCCATGCGATGAAATTTGGCATGCTGGTGATGTAGGCAGTATTGAGGTCATCAATCAACTGGAACAATGGAAACCTTTACGCTGTGTATATGGAAATATTGATGACCACAAGTTACGTGCTGAGTTCCCTGAAATACAATTTTTTTATTGTGAAAAAGTAAAAGTCCTGATGATTCATATTGGAGGAAAACCCAAAGCTTATAGAGCTAGTGCATTAGCCGCCATTGGAGAGTTTCGACCTCAGCTTTTTATCTGCGGGCATTCCCACATTTTGAAGGTCGAGTATGATAAGGAATACGAAATGTTATTCGTAAATCCCGGAGCTTCTGGTAAGCATGGATTTCACCACGTACGAACAGCTGTTCGTTTTACAATCGAGAATGAAAATATCAAGGACTTTGAAATTATAGAACTAGGAGTGCGAGGATAGATTATTTCTTCCCCGCCCTTTTTCTTTCCATTTCTGTTAAATGAACTTTACGTAAACGAATAGATTTAGGTGTTACCTCTACCAATTCATCAGATTGAATATATTCTAAGGCTTCCTCTAAGGTAAATTTAGTAGGAGGTGCTAGCTTCACTTTTTCATCATTCCCAGAAGAGCGCATATTACTCAGCTTTTTCGTTTTTGTAACATTTACGGTGAGATCATTGGGGCGTGTGTGTTCTCCGATAACCTGTCCTTCGTAAATTTCCTCATTTGGTGCAACAAAGAATCTTCCTCTGTCTTGCAGATTATTCAAACTGTAGGGAATGGCTTTTCCTGGCTCTAAACTAATCAAAGAGCCTTTTATACGTTCTGGAATATCTCCTTTATATGGTGCATATTCCGTAAAGCGGTGAGTCATTACTGCTTCTCCCATCGTTGAGACAATAATTTGGTTTCTTAATCCAATTAGACCACGAGATGGGATATTAAACATCAAAAACATACGTCCTCCTCGAGGTTCCATATTGTGCATCTCCCCTTTTCGCTGCGTCACCAATTCAACAACAGTCCCTGCCATCTCTTCCGGGACATCAATATTCAACTCTTCCATCGGCTCACAACGCTTACCATCTATTTCTTTGAATAACACCTGTGGCTGACCAATTTGTAATTCATAGCCTTCACGACGCATGGTCTCTATAAGTATTGATAAGTGCAAAACACCTCGACCATGTACTTTAAATACATCAGCTGAACCTGTTTCTTCAACACGCAATGCTAAATTCTTTTCTAACTCACTTTCTAGACGTTCTCGTATATGTCTTGAGGTCACCAATTTACCTTCTCTACCGAAGAATGGACTATCATTAATCATAAATGACATACTCATAGTTGGCTCATCAATCGTGATATGACGTAAAGCTTTCGGGTTTTCGATGTCAGCAACAGTATCACCAATATCAAAGCCTTCTAGTCCTGTAAGTGCACAAATTTCGCCTGGTTGCAATTCGTCAACTTGCACCTGTTCAAGTCCATCAAAAATATTTAGTTCTTTAACAACTGACTTTCTAATAGAACCATCACGAGCCACTAAAGCGACTTTCATATTGGAACGTAAAACCCCTGAATACAACCTCCCTACAGCAATTCGCCCTTTGTAAGACGAATATTGAAGAGACGTGATTAACATTTGTAAGGTTTCTCCCGCCTCCACTTGTGGCTCAGGAATATATTCTATTATTGCTTCTAAAAGCGTTTCTATACTGGTTGTAGGCTTCTTCCAATCGTCACTCATCCAGCCATTCTTTGCCGAACCATAAATTGTTGGAAAATCCAATTGGTCTTCAGTAGCTCCTAGCGAAAACATCAAATCAAAAACCGCTTCCATCGCTTCGTCAGGCTTACAGTTTTCCTTATCCACTTTATTGATAACTACGATTGGTTTCAATCCTAATTCGATAGCTTTTTGTAAGACAAAACGTGTTTGAGGCATCGGTCCTTCAAAAGCATCTACAATAAGGAGCACTCCGTCTGCCATATTAAGCACTCGCTCAACTTCACCGCCAAAGTCTGCGTGACCAGGAGTATCTATCACATTTATTTTATAGTCCTTATATCGAACTGATACATTCTTTGATAAAATGGTGATTCCTCTTTCACGTTCCAAGTCATTGGAATCCATAATCAAATCACCAGCTTTTTCTTGTGTTTTTTGGTCTTGACCAAATTTTATCATCTCGTCAACCAAGGTTGTTTTTCCATGGTCTACGTGAGCGATGATAGCAATATTTCGTAATTTCTGCATGTTCTTTTCTAAAAATAATTCGGCAAAGGTAAGTTTTATAACTAAACTATTACTACTTCTCAAATAAATTCAGTATTAAGTTTCAAAGTTTTATACTATTTCCCTTTATTACAAGAAGATCATTTAGAGCATATAAAAGTACTATATTTGTAATAGTATTCATTCAATTTAGGATAAAGTAAATGTTAAGAACCACTCCAGAAGACTTTATGAGACAAGCACTCATTGAGGCTGAAAAAGCCTACGATAAGGATGAAGTGCCTATAGGTGCTGTTGTAGTTCACAATAACAGAATAATCGCACGTGCTCACAACTTAACCGAGCGACTAAACGATACAACCGCACACGCTGAAATGCAAGTAATTACAGCTACAAGCAACTTGATAGGAGGTAAATATTTAAAGAACTGCACTATATATGTTACCTTAGAGCCTTGTGTAATGTGTGCAGGGGGCTTAGCATGGGCACAGCTAGAGCAGTTAGTCTTTGGGGCATACGACAATGTCAGAGGATATAGTAATTACAGTCCTCCCCTTCTTCACAAACGCACCAAAGTCACAGGCGGTATTTTAGAAGATGAATGTTCACTATTAATACGAGAATTCTTTAAAAAGAAAAGATAATTTCTATCTATTCCCATTCGATGGTTGCAGGTGGTTTAGAGCTGATATCATAAACGACTCTATTAATCCCTCTTACTTGATTGATAATCTGGTTTGAAACCTTTGCTAAAAACTCGTAAGGTAAATGACACCAGTCTGCTGTCATTCCATCGGTAGAAGTCACAGCACGTAAAGCTACAGCTTTTTCATAAGTACGCTCATCACCCATCACTCCAACTGATTGAACTGGTAATAAAATTGTTCCGGCTTGCCACACTTCATCATATAAACCTTCCTCAATAAGTCCATTTATATAAATAGCATCTGCTTCTTGCAGTAATCGCACATTCTCTGCATTTACTTCCCCTAAAATACGAATGCCTAATCCCGGTCCAGGGAAAGGATGACGTTTGATGAAATTCTCAGGCAATCCAATACTTCGCCCCACTCTACGCACTTCATCTTTAAATAAAATCCGTAAAGGCTCTACCACTTTTAATGTCATAAAATCTGGTAAGCCCCCCACATTATGATGTGATTTAATGGTCTTTGAAGGCCCATTAACTGATTGGGATTCTATAACGTCAGGATATATGGTTCCTTGAGCTAACCAAGTAGCTCCTTCTATCTTCTTAGCTTCTCTGTCAAAAACATCAATAAAAGTATTACCTATCGCTTTTCTCTTCGCTTCTGGCTCTGTTATTCCTTTCAAATTTTCGAGAAATTCGTCACTAGCGTCTACACCTATTACATTAAGTCCTAAAACTTCATAATCTTTAAGTACAGTCGTAAATTCATCTTTACGAAGCAGACCATTATCTACAAAAATACAAGTGAGATTTTTTCCTATTGCTCGATGTAGTAGCATAGCAGCCACTGTTGAATCAACACCTCCCGATAAACCGAGAATTACTTTATCATCACCAATTTTCTCTCTTAATTGTTTTTCTGATTCCTCTGCAAAAGCTTCTGATGTCCATTCTGGTTTACATTTACAAACATCAAAAAGAAAATTAGCTAAAATCTTTTTCCCTTCGGTTGAATGATAAACTTCCGGATGAAATTGAATGCCATATACTGGTTTGTCTTTCCACTCAAAACACACATTCATGACATCTTTACTTCCAGCAATTCGCTTAGCCTTTGGAGGCAATTCGGTAATCGTGTCTCCGTGCGACATCCACACTTGACTATTGTCTAAGACATCCTTAAAAAGTACAGATTCGGCTCCAGCTGTAGTGTCAAGTATTGCTCTACCATATTCACGCTTATCGGTGTTTTCTACTTTACCACCATAATGTTTAGCTAAATATTGAGCACCGTAGCAGACGCCCAAAACAGGAACTTTCTCAACGATAGTTTCTAAATGTACTTTAGGAGCATCGGTATCATTCACAGAATATGGACTTCCCGATAAGATTATTCCTAAGAGATCGGTATAATCTATCTCTTTGAAATAAGGGACTATTTCACAATATACCTCTAATTCACGAACTCTTCTCGCTATCAGTTGTGTGTATTGGGAACCAAAATCTATAATTAAAATCTTCTTTTGCATATTCTGTTGTATTTTTTTGAATCTCGATTTGATATTGCTACCATATTTTATGACAAAGATATAAAAACCTCTCACTATTTTTCAGTGATTCATACTTTGGAATAAATTCTCTATATCTTTAGTTTGCTCACACGACGTGTATACTCTTCTATAAAAATGTAGTTATGATAGGCCGCAACAAAACAGCAGAAAATAATAACTAACCCCACAATTATAATAGGTTTCATGTTATAATCAGCATTTCTTAATAGATAATATCTAGACTTTTTCCCAATGATTTTTTTATAAAATAAGTACAGCATCCAGCCAATAAGGATACCTACTAACATTCCACAAAAAACATCACCCGGATAATGGAAACCCAAATAAATCCTAGAGTAAGAAGAAAGCAATGCCCATAAAATGATAAAAAGGGTAAAAACTTTTTTCTTGAATAACAGGATACAAAATGTTGCCAAGCCAAAACTATTCATTGCATGGGCTGACATAAACCCTCTACGCCCACTAGGGTTTTCATTGAACACATGTAATTGATTTTTAAGCTCTTCTACATGAAAAGGTCTTAATCTGTCAAAATAAGGCTTAAAGATATGCTGGTTTAGTAAGTCTGAAAGCGAAGGCACTAGGATAATAAAGATGAGTGTAAGAAAAGCTACTCTACCTTTGCTTTTAAATATTGTATAGCCTATTGACAAATAAAATGGCAACCATATCTCTCGCCTTGTCACCATAGACATAAACCAATCAAAATATTCAGAGTGAAAACTATTCAAAAATAATAAAAGTTCTGTGTCTAAATTTAGGATTGTCTCCATTGCTCTCTATTCTTTAAAGGTATGTTTATTTTGGTTCCGTCTTCTACTGCCAAGGTATTTTTAAATACTTCCTGTGCCTGTTCTTGTAAAATAGTTGTATCTGGATATCGTGCAGAGTAGTGACCAATAAGAAGTTTCCCAACATTTGCTTTCAGTGCAATCCTGGCTGCTTGTTTAGCTGTTGAATGAAATCGCTTAGCAGCTAACTCTCTCTCTTTTTCAGAAAACGTAGCCTCATGATAGAGTAAATCAACTTCTTTAACAATTGGTACTAAACGTTCATCATAACTGGTGTCACTGCAAAAAGCATAACTGCGCGGTGTTGGTGCCGGTATTGTTAATTCCTCATTTGGAACAACTTCTCCTTTATCATTTATAAAATCTGCACCTTCTCTTATTCTATGCATCTGGCTAACTGGGATTTTATATTCTTGCAGTTTTTCTTTAATCAAATTAGCTAACCGCCTCTTCTCTCTGAACAAGAAACCTGATGTAGGAATAGAACCGTGATACAGAGGAAAACTATAAACTTCTACAACCTTGTCCTCAAAAATAAGTTCTTTTTTGGATGGATTATTTAGATGAAAATCTATTACAAACTCCATACGTCCACCAAAGAGCTTCGTATGATAATCTAAATATTCTTTTAGAGCTCTGGGTCCGAAGATGTGTAGTGGTCGAGTACGCCCAAGTAATGCCATACTGGAAATCAAACCAGGCAGTCCTATAAAGTGATCACCGTGCATATGTGAAATGAAGACGTAGTTTATCTTTTGCAAAGAAGTCTTAAAACGTCTAAGCTGTATTTGCGTACCTTCACCACAGTCTATTAAAAAAAAACGCTCAGATACATTCAGTACCTGAGCAGTTTGATATCTATATGCTGTAGGAAGTGCAGAATTACAACCCAATATGGTTAGTTCAAATTGCATTTCCTTTAGCTTTTATTATTTACTCTTCAGAAGATTCTGCTTCTTCGTTTGCTTTATTCTCCTCCATTTTAGATTTAAGGTCAGCTAACTCAGGCATATCACCGAAAGTAGTTTTCTCTGTAGATGTATTGATATTTCTCATGTTTTTTTGAGTTGATTTTCTTTCTGCATCGTTAGCAGCGCGCTTCTCATCTTCCCAAGTTCTCGCATGAGATACAATAATTTTCTTTGCATTCTTGTTGAATTCAATCACTTTGAAAGGTAATACATCTCCAACCTTTGCTTCTGAACCATCTTCTTTAGTTAAGTGCTTAGGAGTTGTAAAACCTTCAGCTGAATAAGGAAGTTTTACTAAGGCTCCTTTATCAACTAAACTTGTAATAGTTCCTTCGTGGATTGATCCTTCGTCAAATAAAGTTTCAAACACATCCCATGGATTCTCTTCCAACTGTTTGTGTCCTAGGCTTAATCTTCTGTTATCATTATCCAATTCTAAAACAACTACTTCAATCTCTTCACCTACAGAAGTAAACTCTGCTGGATGTTTTACTTTCTTAGTCCAAGAAAGATCAGATACGTGAATAAGACCATCTACACCTTCTTCTAATTCTACAAATACACCAAAGTTTGTAAAGTTACGTACAGTAGCTTTATGTTTACTTCCTTCTGGATATTTCTCAGAAATATTTTGCCATGGATCTTCTTTCAATTGTTTGATACCCAATGACATCTTACGGTCCTCTCTATCTAATGTTAAAATTTGAGCTTCTACCTCATCACCAACTTTCATAAAGTCCTGTGCTGAGCGTAAGTGTTGTGACCATGACATTTCAGATACGTGAATCAAACCTTCTACACCTTGTGCGATCTCGATAAACGCACCGTAGTCAGCCATCACTACAACTTTACCTTTTACTACATCACCAACTTTAAGCTCTGTATCTAAGTTTTCCCATGGATGTGGAGTCAATTGCTTAATACCTAAAGCAATACGCTTCTTCTGATCATCAAAATCAAGAATTACAACGTTAATCTTTTGATCTAATTCAACTACCTCACTTGGGTGAGAAATACGTCCCCATGAAAGGTCTGTAATGTGAATCAAACCATCAACACCACCTAAGTCTACGAACACACCGTAAGAAGTGATGTTTTTAACAGTACCTTCAAGTACTTGTCCTTTTTCAAGTTTAGAGATAATCTCAGCTTTTTGTTGTTCTAGCTCAGCTTCGATTAATGCTTTGTGTGAAACTACAACATTTTTAAATTCAGGGTTAATCTTAACCACTTTGAATTCCATAGTTTTACCTACGTAAATATCGTAATCTCTAATAGGTTTCACATCAATTTGAGAACCTGGTAAGAATGCTTCGATGCCAAATACATCTACAATCATACCACCTTTAGTTCTAGATTTAATGTAACCTTTTACGATTTCTCCATTGTCATGAACTTCATTTACACGATCCCATGCACGCAGTGCACGTGCTTTACGGTGAGATAACACCAATTGTCCTTTAGGATCTTCTTGACTTTCGATATATACTTCTACTTCGTCGCCTACTTTAAGATCAGGATTGTAACGGAATTCATTTAAACTAATTATACCATCTGATTTGAAGCCAATATTTACTACGACTTCACGCTTATTCATGGCAATTACTTTACCATCTAAAACTTCTTTCTCAGCTACTGTAGACAATGTATCTTCATACTTATCTACTAGACCTTCACGTTCTGATTCGCTGTAAGTTTCAGCATTCGAATAAGCTTCCCAGTCAAAATCTTCATCTGGTTCTGGAGATGTTGTTGGAACAGGCTCCTTTTCTTCCTTAACTTCTGGAGTCTTTTCTTCTTTTGTTTCTTCCGTTTTAGCTTCAGTTGCTGTTGCTTCTTCTTTTACCTCTTCTGTAGTAGTTTGTGTTGCTTTAGCATCAGCCTCTGCTACTTCTTCTTGAGGTGTTGCAGTAGTCTCTTCTTGAGCAACTACTTTTTCATCTGCTTTTTCTACAGCTTCCTCCGCTGCTTTTTTGTTTTCTTCTGTCATTTTCTTTTCTCTAATACTTTAATAGATTGGACATTATATTGTTTTAAAAAATTGATGCAAAGGTAAACATTTTTCTACTGAAAAAAGAAATTTAAAAAAATATAGGAGCATTTATAATAAAAACTCCTATAATTATCTAACTATTTAATGCAATTTACTCCTCCGAAAGCAGGTATATATAACCTGTTTTCTCAATTTTATCATTCAATTCAATAACATAGAAATATACCCCTGCTGGTAATAACTCATCATCCTGGAAGTCTAAGCTGTTTGTAGAATATCCTGAGAATCTATCACTGTCAGACATATAATTTCTCTTCTCATAAACCTTAGCCCCCCATCTATTAAAAATCATAACGTTATTAACCTCATCACTACACATAGCTCTTAATTCTAATTCTGCAACCTCCCAAGTATCATTGTGACCATCATTATTCGGTGTTATTACCTGTGGAATCTTAAAATTATCATCAAAACCTGGACATTCAAACACTACCACTGCATCTGTTTCATCATCAACTTTTGTTCCATCTGGAAGTTCTCCTTCTGCGAAAACAATATTTACAATAGACTTATTAGTAATATCTTCTCTAGTTGCAATGTAATAAACAGTAAACTCTATTGATTCTCCTACTGCTAATTCTGAGACTGTTTCATTTAATCCAGTCAATGGATCTTTAACATTTACATTTGTCAACAAAACATTACCTGTATTCTTTAAGACAATCGTGTAGGTTATCTCTTCTCCTACTCCCTCATAGCTTTCCCTATCAGCTGTCTTCTCAACAGTGATTTCTCCATTCTTTTCTCCTCCAACAGAATCATACTTCACTGTCGCTGTATCTGTATCACTTACACTACTTCCTAATAGTGTTGTCCCTTCTGCTCTTACAACATTATTTACAAAACCTGTATCTATATCTGACTGTGTTACTGTATACTCGGTTGTAAAGTTTAGTGAAGCATCTACAACTAACTCTTCAACTACTCTTTCTAAGCCTGTTAATGGATCACTCACTACGACATTCGTCAGCACAACATTGCCTGTATTCTTTACTACAATGCTATAAGTGATAACCTCTCCTACCTCTTCGTACATTTCCTTATCAGCTGTCTTTTCAACTGACACCTCTCCATTCTCTTCTCCCCCAGCAGAATCATACTTCACTGTCGCTGTATCTGTATCACTTACATTACTTCCTAATGGTGTTATCCCTTCTGCTGTTACAACATTATTGACAAAACCTGTATCTATATCTGACTGTGTTACTGTATACTCGGTTGTAAAGCTCACTGAAGCAGCTACGTCTAACTCTTCAACTACTTTCTCTAATCCTGTCAATGGATCACTCACTACGACATTTGTCAGCACAACATTACCTGTATTCTTTACGACAATCGTGTAGGTTATATCTTCTCCTACTTCTTCGTACATTTCCTTATCAGCTGTCTTTTCAACTGATACCTCTCCATTCTCTTCTACAGTATTGAATTCTACTGTTGCGCTATCAGAAGATGTAACAGTATCTCCTAAGCTTGTAGTTCCTTCTACATAAGCTACGTTTAATACTTCTCCTGCTTTGACATCTTCTGCTGTCAATGTGTAACTATAGCTGACAGTTCCTTTCTCTCCTGCTTCTAAATCAGAAGGGGTAGTAGCTAAGTCTGTTACTCCTATCCTTGAGTCATCAACATGAACATTGCTAAGTGCTACACTACCTGTGTTTTTTACTGTAAATGTATAGATGACAGTCTCACCTGCTTGTGCATTACCATCTGAATTTTCATCTTGGAAAACGCCCTGCTTATCCAGCGTGATTGAGGAATTAGCTTCTACTTTTATAGTAACTATGGCACTATCACAGTTCTCAGGATTTACTTTCTCACAAATGGTATAAGTCATTGTGTAAACTCCTGGGGTGGTATTAGGTGACACACTAAGTGTTCCATCTGGATTCATCACAATACTTCCTTCTGATGGGGCGGGGTTTAATCCTGGCGTTAAGTAAATCTCGTCAGGATTTACAACAGCTCCATTTAAGGTATCGTTATCTAATACATTACCTAATTCTCCTCCTGCTTCACTCTGGATAGGAGTCGAACTATAATCATCATCTGCAGCATTAATCTCAGGAGATTTTACAACAACTGTTATCACTGCAGTATCACAATTAGCCGGATTTAATTTCTCACAGATAGTGTAATTCATTACATAAATTCCTCCTGTTGTACCAGGTGCTACAGTAATAGTACCATCAGCATTCATTGTAATACTACCTTCATCAGGTTGTGGATTAAATCCTGGAATTAAATTTATATCATTAGGATCAAGCAATACACCATTTAAGGTATCATTGTCTAAAATATTGCCTAAAGTACCACCTTCAATACCGTCAATTGGTGTTGAGGTATAATCATCATCTACCGCATCAATTACTGGTGGTTCAACCAATATAGTAGCTGTTGCTGTATCACAGTTATCTGGATTCAACTTCTCACAAATAGTGTAAGTCATTGTATAAGTTCCAGCTGTTGTTCCTGGAGCTACAGTAATAGTACCATCATCATTCATAGTGATGCTTCCATCGGTTGGTGTTGGTGCTGTTCCTGGTGTTAAATTAACATCATCAGGATCAACCGGATCTCCATTCAATGTTTCATTTTCTAGAACACTGCTTGTTGTGCCTCCATCAGATCCATTTATAGGATCTCCGGTATAATCATCATCTACCGCATCAATTACTGGTGGCTCAACCAATATAGTAGCTGTTGCTGTATCACAGTTATCTGGATTCAACTTCTCACAAATAGTGTAAGTCATTGTATAAGTTCCAGCTGTTGTTCCTGGAGCTACAGTAATAGTACCATCATCATTCATAGTGATGCTTCCATCGGTTGGTGTTGGTGCTGTTCCTGGTGTTAAATTAACATCATTAGGATTAACTTCAACTCCATTCAAGGTATCATTTTCTAGAACACTGCTTGTTGTACCTCCGTCAGCTCCATTTATAGGATCTCCGGTATAATCATCATCTACCGCATCAATAGGATTAATTCGAACCTCTAACGTATGGGTTGCAATACAACCTAAAGCATTCGTATAAGTTACTACTGAAGTTCCTGTATTTACTCCTGTGACATTTAGCGTAGAACCGTTTGCAACTATACTTGCTACAGTAGCTGTTGGACTAATACTCCATGCGTCCGTTGTTGATGGTGATGTGGTAGCTGTTAGAGTTACTGTATTGCCTTTATAGACATAAGTTGGCCCACTTATTTCAGGTAGCTCATTGACTGTAACGGTTGAAGAACCGCTTAACTCACTGGTACAACTTGTCAAGCCACTCTGTAGAGATACTAAAGTTAGTATTTCATCATCACTAATTGCAACGCTTGTAATTGTCGCAATACCAGAACTGCTGAAGGTTAATGACTGTAATCCTCCTGTTGTGGTTTCATATGTTAAAACATCACTTTGAGTACCACTTACTGTGAAAACAGCATCTTCATATGCACAAATAGGAGTATTAGGTGTTATAGCAGGTTCTCTAGGCAGTGGCAGTATAGTCACTACAACCTCATCTATGAATGAACATCCTTGCTCTTGTGTAACACGTACTTGATAAGTAATAGATGTCTGGTTTGTTAAAGGTGCTCCACTATACTCAAAAGTTGGTGTTGCTACTGTTGTACTTGACAGGTAATCAGTTGCTCCTGTCGTAGTACTAGACCATTGATAGGTGGTAAACTCTTCATTTAACACAGAGCCAACCAAATGAGTTATATCATCTTCGCATACTGTTATGTCTTCCCCTGCAATTCCATCAATCATTGTATTTGATTCTAAAGAGATAGGCCTAACGTCTCCCTCACATATACAAATATTATCATCGCGTGAGATAACTAGTAAAAGATTACAAATCTTAATTGGGTTTACATCTTCAAATACGATAGAAGAAGATATAGATTCACCAGCTGCTGCTACAAAGTTTATGTCTTTAGATAATAACTCTTGATCACCTGCATCTACCGATCCACTGCTATTAATATCATTATATACTTTAACTGTCAAATCATGGCTTAAGTCAATAAGTGAGGTATTCTTAATGTCGAAATCAACTGATAATGTATTGCTTAGCCCATCGCCATGTGCAGAAATAAAGCTACCAGCGATGATTTCTACCGTAGGTTTTTCTGTAACAATCTCTATTTCTGTAGTTAAAGATGTTTGAACAGTTAATTTATCACACTTTCCATTTGGAGCTGTTGAGCATTCGAGACCTTCAATTTCATCAACACTATAAACTTCTATTAATTTAGCTCCACACTCTACAAACTCATCTGTATCTTCGATAATATTAATAGTGTATCTAATTACATCAGCATTCCCTAAGTTTTCTGGTATATTAATACTAATCGTTGTTATTCCTGTTGTTGGATCTGTAATAGTAGACGATATAGTTGCCCCCGTTGTTGTTTCTTCTACAAATGAATTTGGAACATAACTATAATTTTCTGGCAAACGGATAATTATGAAACCATTATTACCTGTTACTATATTATTGTCTGCAATAATCGTATGTTGTCCTCTAAATTTTGCTCCCATATTATTTGAACAAGTTGTAAGGTCACCCTCAACATATTCAAATGTTTTTATTATAGAATATTTACTTTCTGCACCTGAAATATAGGCATTGTTAGTTACGATATTATTACCATTTGCGGGCTCTCCACAAGTACTAATTCCTTCAATGCTTAACTTATATGATGTCCCAGAAATATACTCACAATCTGTAGCAATATTGTATCGAACCCCAATCTGACGATTATTTGAATTACCATTTGCATCAGTAGTTCCTGGTAAAAAGTTAGGAGCATTGCTATAACTAAATAAATCATATATTTTTTCCATTGATGTCGATCCACTAGCTGGATTTACAGGATAAAAATTATTACTATTTAAGGGATATTCTACTTCAAAATTGTTAATTGTCATCCCTGCTTTAAGGTTTATTGTTAAAGTGGGCGATAACACACTAGCTTCCTGAGCACTATTGACAATAAATTTATACTGGGCATCAGTACATAAGTCTATACTAGAAGGAGATATAATCTTATTTAACTGAATTAAATTAGGCCTAGATCGAAATGTAAGGGTCGTTTCTTTATTGTTATCACAAAAATCAGAAGCATCTGTAGGAAAACCATCACAACCCCATCCTGTCGAAATTTTAAAGTTTTTTTCTTCACAAGTAGTATATTTAAAAAACAATTTATACTCGTGACTAGCATTTTTATTATGAGTTGTTCGTAAATCAAAAATAACACCATCATTAGTTATCGTAGAAGATATTACATTACCTGAGTTATCTTCCATTCTTGTTATTTCAACATCTGGCTCATTAGGTACATACAGATAAGTAAATTGAGCATTAGCATTGGTAACTCTAAGTCTTATGTTAAAATGTTCTTCGGCTTGTGTTACATCAAGTGTTCCACTTAAATTAGTTAGAGTTAGTACGGGCTTTACAACTGTAACATTTTTATTATTAACACCACTTGAATTGTATCTAGGCTCTTTTAATGCTGTACCACTTGGTGTAGTAGGGTCAGCGTAATGATAATAATAATCCTTAACTTTTACTGCAATATCTATATTTGCTTTAGTAGTAGCATCACAACTTGCACTTAAGTAAGGGATGATATGTCCTGCAACATTATTTTTGACTGTAACACTTCCAGGCTTAAATCTATCACTAGAGTTTTTAAAAGTGTAAGAGTTATAGGTAATACCATTTACAGTCGTTTGATTTGTAGCATTTGCATCACTTGTAGTTAATGTAATTTTATGTGCGTTATTATCATCAACTCCAACACCATTGGGTTTAGGCTTTGTAGGCAGATATTCAACTCTATCCATATCAACATCAGCAGGAATAGTAATAACAAACTCATCAAGTTGGAATGCCGGCCTAAATTCATCTACAAATTCAATACCTCCTGTATCAAATCTATTTGCCATAGATAGTCCATTTTCTCCAAGTGCTTTAGGATCACATGAATATATTCTCCATACCTTTGATCCTACATTATTTGCAGTGTGCATTAAATACATTTCTGGTATGAGATCATCATAACCACAAATCATTTTATTTCCGGTATCGCTGATATTATAAAAATAAAAGTGCTCTCCGTAATTTATATCTGTAAGTTTAAGGTTTTTTGAAGTCACCTGATAAGTTGCTACAGTAATATAGGTATCTCCCTCTTGCAAATTACCTCCAGGAATACCAGAAGAGGAGATTGCACTTGACAAATCCCAAGTAATAACCTGATTACCTGAATTCTGAACCACCTCAACATTATTAGGAGTGGTTGATGCATCAAGTGTTGCATTATAAGTATTGCCTGCTCGAGTAAACGTTATGTCTATTGATTTTGGAGTTAACGGATTACCATTAGAATTATCTAGTTTAACAGCTAGTTCTTGGTATAAATTTATAGTTTCAGTTCGCTGACGTCCTGAAGCAAGTACCTCTATATCATCCAAATATAGTGCTCTTTTTTGTTGTAAGATACTAATGTTAGCTCTAGACTGTCTTGTTGTCATGGATTCATCAGTCCAGCCTAATGAATTGTCAGCACGTTGCACTCTCACTCCTAATGTGGAAGCTCCGTAACAAGGACCTTCATTAGGATCAGGGCAAGATTCCATTTTTGTGGTAAAAATATTATCGCAAGAAATCTTTTCTATACAATTTGGATAATTTATATTCGTGATATAATTTAAATCATATTTAATGTTGATATCTTCATCGTCATTCACATTTGGGTTACTACAATCCTTAGTAACATCCATAACTACATGTAATTCCTCAACATAATCTACTGATGTAACAACAATCGTTGTTTCTCCGGATGTAGGATCAGTAGTTGTTGTTATAGTACTGGATAGCGTGGCACCTCTTGCAGGATATCTTCCTTCAATGAGTTTTATATCAGATCCGTCAAAACCTGCAGGCAGTGTGATAACATACTGCAATCTGGAATCAGCAGAAGCTTCAGTATCAATCCTAGTGACTAGGTTAGCCGAAAGAGCCGTTTCAAAAGGTTCACCTGGAAACGTATTTACTGGAATATAACCATTGGCACTTGTAGAAATTTCTCTACGAAAGTGATTTTGAAGCCATAAACCAGCAGATTGTGTACTCGTTGTACATTCAGTATTATAAGTAATCCATGTATAAGGCCTCGCTCGGATTGTAGGATTACTACACGATAATAATTCTGGATGTAGTCTTAATTTAAATTCAATAGTAATTTCTTCACCTGCAGGCAGATCATCATAGTTCCCGTCACCATCGATATCCTCTAATCCACCTGGACCATCAACATCAGAATTAAAAGCATCCTCCAAAGTAATTTCCAGCCTATTCTGACCATTTGCTGCAGGAGCTGTTGCTTGAGACAAAGGTACTGATGCTTGCCCGCCATTTGGTGTAATAAGCTTATAGTCATAATATTCTGAATAATCACTATCATATATATACTCAGTATTAGTACCATATGCCCTCATTAAAAAATTAATATTTTGAATAGCTGTAGCAACATTTGCAACTGCAGATGTATTCTTCCAAGTCACTGTAAGTGTTTTATATGCTAGATTGCTACATATTGAGTTTCCTGTAAGCTCAGGACTATGTGATATAGCCCTAACAGAAGGCTTTATATCTTTTACAGTTACTTTAGCTGATCTATCAGATGATTGACATAGACTAGTTGGCCCATCACCCCAACCAGCAGAATATTGAGTTTCAATTGGCGCTGTTCCACATTCTGCCACGTTAAAACTTTCGGTTATTACAATTTTTTCATTATTAGTAAATGAGTTATCACTACCCAGGTTACTTCCATTGATGGTATACAAATCTTGTAACCCAGATGATGAAGGAGTACCTAAAGAGATAGTTGATGTAGTACCATCACTGCTATGTAAAACAGCAGAAATTGAAGTTTGGTTATATATTCCAGGTTCATCAGTTGTGAAGTATACATTTCTTGTTCCACCTAAACCTGCATTCAATATTGTCATTTCTCTTTGATAAACTTGGCCATATGAAGCCGAAATATCTGAAACGGGACTAAGAACAATTGATGGAGCTATAAGATTATATTCATCTGAAAGTTTATCAACGATGTTACTCCCAATTTGAACTTTAACCTCATCTTGAAAAACACTAGAAATATTATCGTTAGCCTCACAACCTGCATATCTACTAACTTTAAAGCCTATACGGTCTGCTATAGTAAAAGTGGCAGGTGAACCTGTTTTGGTAATTAAAAAGACTGGATTCTGAGGATCACTTACATCAGACTCTACAATTTGTAAATTGGCATTTGTACTGACAAGACTTAAGCTCCCTGATTTATAGGCAATACCAGTAGGAAATGAAATGGTAACAGTTGCAGTTGAAAAGCCTTCACTTAAATCTGTCATTGTTACTATTGTTTCTAGCTCTGTAGAGCCGTTTGAAATCTCCAAGTTTGCCGGAGATAAACTAAGAGTAGCTTGTCCGTTTGTTTGGATAGCTAAACATACTGCAAGAGAAAAGAGTAGTATGCATTTTAAAAAGATTGATTTAAGTCTCATAATAAAATTCTTTAATACTTATTATAATAAAACCAATCGTACTTCAAAAAACTACTTGCTTATATTAAATAAACAATTGTGAATGAAAAGTGAGAATTAACTGTAGAAAATGAGTAATGTCTTGGTCTATTAAAATATATTTTTATAATTATCGTGGGTAAAGATATCACATAATAAATGAAATCACATAATAAAATCGTAATAATACACAAATTAATTATTAATTAACATACAAAATAGTTGCATACGTTGGGTTACAATCATACAAGCAAATTCAAAAAAGTCTTTCATTAATTAAGAAACGGACAAAATTTATGTTTGAAATAAAGATTTACAAAGCTTTAAAGTGTTATTTACTATAGTTCATTTATTAAGATTCCATCAATACTAATTAATTCACTATATTTATGCAATGAAAAGAAGTGGGTGAAACTTAGAAAAAACATAGTATCAGTTACAGTGACTAGCAGTGGAACTTTTCTTTTCTATATTTTATAATTTAACATTAAGATAATATATGAAAAAATTATTCGTTTTAGACACCAACGTAATCTTACATGACAGTGGAGCAATTCATAATTTCCAAGAACATGATATTGTTATCCCTATAACAGTACTTGAAGAGTTGGACAAATTCAAAAAAGGTACGGAGGAGATTAATTATAATGCGCGTACATTTGTTCGCGAGCTAGACAAACTTGCTGGTCAGGGATTGTTTGACAATGGAGTAAGCTTGGGTAAGAAAAAAGGAAAATTATATATTGAACCAGGTAAGCCTTTCTCTGACGCTATGAATATGTCATTCCCGGAAAACATTCCAGATCATAGAATCTTAGCAGTAGCTGAATTTTTCGTTCACAAATATCCTAAAAGGAAGGTTGCTTTAGTTACTAAAGACATTAACCTGCGTATGAAGGCGAAATCTATCGGTATTCCTGCCGAAGATTATGAAACCGACAAGGTGCAAGATATGGATTACGTAGCAAAGGAGGGTGCTACTGAATTTCTGGATATTGATACCAGTATTATTCAGCGCTTCTACGATGAGAGTGAAATCTCAGCGGATGAGGTAAAACTCCCTACCCAGCCTGAGGGGCATGAGTATTACCTGCTGAAAAATGGCAGTATGGGGGTGTTGGTTCATTACAACCCCATTCTAAAGTTATTTGAGCGAATTGAAAAAGAAGAAGTGTATGGCATAACGCCTCGAAATACTGAGCAGACCTTTGCAATGCATGCCTTACTAAATACTGATGTGAATTTAGTGACCGTAACAGGTAAGGCGGGTACGGGAAAAACGCTCTTAGCCTTGGCAGCGGCATTAGAGCAGGCAGATAAGTATGATTATATTTATTTGGCACGTCCTATTGTTGCTCTATCAAGTAAGGACTTGGGCTATTTGCCTGGAACAGCTAACGAAAAAATAGGCCCCTATATGTTGCCATTGTTTGATAACTTAGCGGTGATTAAAAACCAATTTGCACTCCATAGCAAAGAGGTGCAGAAAATTGAACAAATGCTTGATGAGGAGAAGTTAGTGATTACTCCTTTAGCTTACATCCGGGGTCGTAGCTTGTCGAATGCTTATTTTATTGTAGATGAAGCACAAAACCTAACACCACATGAAGTAAAAACGATTGTAACCCGAGCAGGTGAAGGCACTAAGATGGTATTCACAGGAGATATAGACCAAATAGACTCCCCTTTCTTAGATAAGCGTTCTAATGGATTATCTTATACAGCAGATCGTATGCGAGGTCAAGAAATATTTACCCATGTGAATCTAGTAAAAGGAGAGCGTAGTAAATTGGCTGAAGTTGCCAGTGATTTATTATAGTTTTAGGATAGTATCCCTAAATTCCATTTCCCCAAATCCCCTACGAGGGGACTTGCATTACGCGATGATAGTAGCGTGGGATGCTTCGCTTCGCTCAGCCCTGCATGACAGCAAGTTGTGTCATTCCGAACGCAGTGAGGAGTCTCTATGCTACCTGTCCTAAATCTACCCCTAAATCCCCTGCGAGAGGACTGAAACACATCTTTTCTTCTTGTTCATTTTGGCTTGACCCAAAACGAACCAAAAACTCAAGACTGTGAAAGCTGTTGCTAAAACAAATGTTCCGATGTCTAAATGCATCACAAAGAGTCTGTCGAAAATTCTTTCCGAACTGACTCGTGAAGCTTCCTTAACGACACCGAAACTTTGTTTCTTTACGCAACACTTTCAAGGTCTATCATACAATATAGAGAAACAATTACATAAGATGTTACCTTTCGTCAGCAGGATAATAAACAGTTGTGTCATTCCGAACGCAGTGAGGAATCTCTATGCTACCTGTCCCTAAATCTACCCCTAAATCCTCTGCGAAAGGACTTTTTGATAAGAAGGGAACTCATAAAAAAGGAACGCTACTCCATAATGAAGTAGCGTTCCTTTTTTATTGAAAGTTTTAAAATTATTTCTTAATAAATTTAAAATCTTTACCAATATAGCGAGCATTGTCTCCTAATTGTTGCTCGATACGTAGTAATTGATTGTATTTTGCCATACGGTCTGAACGTGAAGCAGAACCTGTTTTGATTAAACCGGTATTTAAAGCTACAGCTAAGTCAGCAATGGTAGCATCTTCAGTCTCTCCTGAGCGGTGAGAAATAATTGATGTCATAGAGTGGCGAGTTGCCAAATTTACTGCATCAATGGTTTCTGAAAGAGAACCAATTTGGTTTACTTTAATCAAGATAGAATTAGCTGTACCTTCATCGATTCCTCTTTGTAAACGCTTCACGTTGGTTACAAATAAATCATCTCCTACTAATTGCACTCTATCACCAATAGCTGCGTTCAATTTTTTCCATCCTTCCCAATCATCTTCATCCAAACCATCTTCGATAGACAGCAACGGATATTTGTCTGCCCACTCTTTCCAATATTCTACCATCTGCTCAGGTGTTTTGTCTTCGTTAGTAGAATCGAAATGGTAAATTCCTGTTTCTTTATTATAGAATTCAGATGCTGCAGCGTCCAGTGCAATGTAAACATCTTCACCTGCTTTGAAACCTGCTTTTTCAATAGCTTCGATAACTACTTCAATAGCTTCTTCATTAGAACCTAGGTTTGGCGCAAATCCTCCTTCATCACCTACGTTTGTAGAATGTCCTTTCTCTTTCAACACTGACTTCAATGTGTGGAAAATTTCAGTACCCATACGTAAAGCCTCAGAGAAAGTCTCTGCACCTACAGGCATAATCATGAATTCCTGTATATCTATTTTGTTATCTGCATGAGAACCTCCGTTTAAGATATTCATCATTGGGATAGGCAATGTATTTGCACTAGTTCCACCGATATATCGGTACAATGGCTGTCCGGTATATTGTGCTGCAGCATGTGCACAAGCTAATGACACACCAAGAATCGCATTAGCACCTAGATTACCTTTATTTTCAGTCCCATCAAGGTCTAGTAAAGCAGCATCAATTCTATTTTGGTCGGTAATAAACATACCTTGCAAAGCTTCATTGATAGTTGTATTTACATTGTTTACAGCTTTCAATACGCCCTTACCAAGAAAAACGCCTTTGTCACCATCACGCAACTCTACAGCCTCGTGAACTCCAGTAGAAGCTCCTGAAGGAACTGCAGCACGTCCCATGATACCGTTTGTCAAATACACATCAACTTCAACTGTAGGATTTCCTCTAGAGTCTAAAATTTGTCGACCTACAACTTGTGCAATTTGTCCCATAATTTCCTTTGTTTTAAATGATTAAAAATTTCACCCAAAAATACATAAAAAAAATGGGTAAAGCTAACCTTACCCATCTTTAATATTTAAATAAATCTACTGCATAATGAGTACATTTATATTCTTTAATTATTCAACTCTGCCACCGTCAAGTTCGTCTTGCCATTTTTTCAACTCGTCCCACTTGCCATCGGCAGCAAGCTTAGCTTGTTCCGGCCAAGTATCAGGCACTTGTGCTTTGAAATTGCCGTCTGCGGCTTCTAAAATTTCTGAAATCTTCTCAGCTTCCATTTCTGCAAGAGTTGCAAAAGAGGTTACACCTGCATTCTGTAAGGCTTCTGAAGTTTTTGGTCCGATTCCTTCGATTTTTGTTAAGTCATCAGCCTTTACTTCTTTATCAGCCTTAGGTGCTTCTTTCTGCGTCTTAGAAGCTTCTTGTGTTTTTGGAGCTGTATTGTTTTCGGCAGTTTCAGATTTTTTGCTTCTTCTACGGCGTGTTTTCTTCTTAGCAGGCTTTTCAGCAGGTTGCAATAACAACTCGTTGAAATCTACTAATTCGATAAATGCCATTTCAGCGTTATCACCCATACGTTTTCCCAACTTTATAATTCGAGTATAACCGCCTGGGCGATTCACAACTTTAGGTGCTACTTCCTTAAACAACTCAGTAACCGCTTCTTTTTGTTTCAAATAGCTAAAAACGGTACGACGTAAATGTGTAGCATCCATCTTATCTGTCTTTACAGTTACAGATAATTTTGCTTTGTTTACCAAAGGTTCTACATATATACGAAGTGCCTTAGCCTTCGCTTCTGTTGTTTTTATTCTCTTATGTAATATCAATGAAGACGCCATATTGGCTAGCATCGCCTTACGATGTGCGGCTTTTCTTCCTAAATGATTAAATTTCTTTCTATGTCTCATCGTACTATTCTTTGTCTAATTTATACTTACTCACATCCATTCCGAAAGTCAAATTCAAAGAGTCTAAAAGTTCTTCTAACTCAGTAAGTGACTTTTTCCCAAAATTCCTAAACTTCAACAGATCAGATTTCTCAAACTGTACCAACTCACCTAATGTTTCCACATCAGCAGCTTTCAAACAGTTCAATGCACGTACTGTCAAGTCCATATCAGTCAATTGTGATTTTAACAATTGGCGCATATGCAACACTTCTTCGTTAAATTCCTCTTGTACAACGTCAGCTTCCTTTTCTAAGGTAATACGCTCGTTAGAGAATAACATAAAGTGATGGATAAGTATTTTGGCAGCCTCTTTTAATGCTTCTTTAGGATGAATAGAACCATCAGATTCAATCTCAATAGTCAATTTCTCATAGTCGGTTTTTTGTTCGACACGGAAATTGTCAATTTGATATTTTACGTTTTTTATTGGAGTAAATATTGCATCTATAGGAATTAAGCCAATTTCATCAGACTCAATTTCATTTTCTTCAGCAGGTACATATCCTCGACCTTTTTCGATGGTTAAATCGATATTCAGACTCACTTTTTTATCCATACGACAAATAAGCTGGTCAGGATTTAATACATCGAACCCAGTAAGGAACTTATTTATATCTGCTCCTGTAAAGGTTTCTTGCCCTTTGATGTTTACAGTTATTTTTTCAGAATCAAAATCTTCAACTTTTCTTTTAAAGCGAATCTTCTTTAAATTCAAAATAATTTCTGTAACATCTTCAATCACTCCGTCTATAGTGGCAAATTCATGCTCTACTCCTTCTATTTTGACGCAAGTGATGGCAAAACCTTCTAATGAGGATAGTAATATTCTTCGGATAGCATTACCCACGGTAATGCCATATCCCGGTTCCAAAGGTTTGAATTCAAATTTTCCAACCTTTTCGTCAGAATCAAGCATCAATACTTTGTCCGGTTTTTGGAATGCCAAAATTGCCATATTATTCTTTTTCTATTATCAGGTTATTATTTAGAGTAGAGTTCTACGATGAGCTGCTCTTTGATATTCTCAGGAATATCTTCTCTTTCTGGAACATTAAGCATTTTTCCGCTTAATGACTCTTTATCCCACTCGAACCAATTATACAGGCTGTGACGTCCTGTTTCTAATGAGTTCGTAATTGCTTCAAGAGATTTAGACTTCTCTCTCACTCCTACTATTTGTCCAGGTGTGATAATGCGTGAAGGGATATTACAAATTTGGCCATCCACTACAATGTGTCTGTGGTTTACAAACTGACGTGCTGCTGCACGTGTTGGCGCAATACCTAAACGATAGACAACGTTGTCTAGGCGACTTTCTAATAATTGTAATAAGACCTCACCAGTAATCCCCTTACTGCGTTCAGCTTTTTTAAATGTGATAGCAAATTGCTTTTCTAATACACCATACGTATATTTTGCTTTTTGCTTTTCTTTTAATTGCAATCCGTATTCAGAAACTTTCTTTCTACGAGCATCAGCACCGTGCTGTCCTGGAGGGTAATTCTTACGCTCCAACGCTTTATCGGGACCGAAAATAGGCTCGCCAAACTTTCTTGCAATCTTTGTTCTTGGACCTGTATATCTAGCCATTTTTTAATTTATATTTATAATGTTATTATTTCTTTCTTCTTTCTGAATTACTTTTTGCCGCGGTAAGAGGATAGAAAAAATGAAATAATAATCCAGGTATTATTCTCTGCTTAAAATTATACTCTACGTCTCTTAGGTGGACGACAACCATTGTGTGGTAGTGGTGTTACATCTACAATTTCTGTAACGTCTATTCCAGAATTGGAAATAGCACGTATTGCAGATTCACGTCCATTACCAGGACCTTTTACAAATACCTTCACTTTTCTAAGACCTAAGTCACTTGCCACTTTAGAGCAATCTTCTGCTGCTACTTGTGCTGCATAAGGTGTATTTTTCTTTGAGCCTCTAAAGCCCATCTTACCAGCAGATGACCAGGAAATAACCTGTCCATTATTATTGGTAAGAGATATGATAATGTTATTGAATGAAGAATGTATATGAGCTTGCCCAATAGCCTCCACAATAACTTTTCTTTTCTTCGCTGATACTGTTTTCTTTGCCATACCCTACTGTTTATTTGGTTGCTTTTTTCTTATTTGCTACAGTTTTCTTCTTACCTTTTCGAGTACGGGAGTTGTTTTTTGTTTTTTGTCCTCTCACAGGTAGTCCTATACGGTGTCGTATTCCTCTATAACACCCTATATCCATCAATCGCTTGATATTTGATTGTACTTCAGAACGTAATTGTCCTTCAATCGTATAATTATCAGCGATTTCACGACGAATCTCTGCAGATTCCTCGTCTGTCCAATCTTTGACTTTTTTACTTACTTCTACTCCTGCAGCTGTTAAAATCTTAGCAGCACGACTACGTCCTATTCCGTAGATGTAAGTAAGCGCTACTTCACCACGCTTATCATTCGGTATATCTACACCGGCAATTCTAGCCATAAAATCTGGTTATTTTATAAATTTAACTTTTATTTGTCTCTAAATTATCCTTGACGTTGCTTAAAACGTGGATTCTTTTTGTTAATTACGTAAAGACGTCCTTTGCGTCTTACGATCTTACACTCTTCACTGCGTTTTTTCACAGAGGCTCTTACTTTCATATCTTATTTTGTTTTATATCTAAATGTAATTCTTCCTTTGGATAAATCGTAAGGCGACATTTCTACCTTTACACGATCTCCTGGTAATATCTTAATGTAGTGCATTCTCATTTTACCCGAAATGTGTGCAGTAATTTCATGACCATTCTCTAACTCTACACGAAACATAGCGTTAGAAAGTGCTTCAATGATTGTTCCATCTTGTTCTATAGATGCTTGTTTTGCCATACTTTTATTTACTTCTTGTTTTTAAATTCTTATTATTTTAATAAAATATTTTGCAAAGAAACAAAAAATTATCCAAACTTCCTCATTTACAATAGTGTGCTATCGGGTTTTACCTGATTTCAGCAGACCATCGTAGTGCCTCATTAACAAATAGCTTTCAATTTGCTGTAATGTATCTAATACTACACCAACTAAGATAAGCAGTGATGTCCCTCCAAAGAACATTGCAAATCCTTGATCAACTCCGGCAATCATAGCGAAAGCTGGAAGTATTGCAATAATACCTAAGAAAATAGCACCTGGAAGAATGATCTTAGACATAATCATATCTAAATGGTTTGCAGTATTCTTCCCTGGTTTTACTCCAGGCACAAAACCGCCATTCTTCTTTAAATCCTCTGCTATTTGTGTAGGATTTACAGTTATAGCTGTATAAAAATAAGTAAATGCTACAATCAATAGGAAAAACACAAAGTTGTAGGTAAAGCCTTTGATATCAGTAAATGACAGCAAGAAGCTATTCAACCATGATTCTTGCATTTCAGTTCCTTGTGTAAAACGTAATAGATACATCGGTAACATGATAATTGCCTGTGCAAAGATGATTGGCATCACACCTGCAGCATTCAATTTCAATGGGATGTATTGTCTTGCTCCACCAAATTGAGCATTTCCAGTAAGTCTTTTGGCATACTGTAAAGGCACTTTTCTAATGGCTTGTATTAGCATAATAGAAAAGATGAAAATTAAGAATAGAACTACCATCTCTAGGATAAATACAATAGGACCACCTGTGCCCCCTGCAAATTTTGTAGAGATTTCTTGCACGATTGCCTGAGGCAATCGTGCAATAATACCAATCATAATTATTATAGATATACCATTACCAATACCTCTGTCTGTAATTTTCTCTCCTAACCACATCACAAACATAGAGCCTGCTGTAAGACAGATGGCTGATAATATTTTAAACATAGTTGGGTCTATAGCTATAGCATTCGGCGCTTGTGCATTAATATTATAGATATAGGCAGAACCTTGAACTAATAATATTAAAACGGTCAAATAACGCGTAATTTGCGTGATCTTACGCCTTCCGCTCTCTCCTTCTTTCTGTAAACGTTGAAAGTAAGGTACAGCTATAGTCATCAATTGTATCACAATAGAAGCTGTGATATAGGGCATGATTCCTAATGCAAAAATAGATGCATTGGCAAATGCACCTCCGGAGAACATATTAATAAGGTCTAACAAACCATTGTCATCAGACTGTTTTTGTAATGCTCCACTAATTGCATCTACATCTACCCCAGGGAGTACAACATGAGCTCCCAAACGATAAACCATAACGAGTGCTAATGCAATCAAAATACGGTCTCTTAGTTCAGGGATACTCCAGATATTTTTAATGGTATCTATAAATTTTCTCATCGTTTCTTAGGTCTTTTTTATTCTACTACAGTTCCTCCTGCAGCCTCAATAGCTTCTTTTGCAGATTTTGAAAACTTATCAGCTCTCACTTCTAATTTTTTAGAAATGGCTCCATTTCCTAAAATTTTCACTAAATCTTTCTTAGCCACCAAGCCTACTTCATGAAGTACTGCTTTGTCAATCATAGTGATGTTCTTTTTCTCTGCAAGGTCTTGCAGTACATCAACATTGATTACTTTATATTCTACTCTGCTTGGGTTGTTAAAACCAAATTTTGGTAAACGACGCTGAATCGGCATTTGTCCCCCTTCGAAACCAATCTTTTTAGAATAGCCTGAGCGAGATTTTGCTCCTTTGTGTCCACGTGTAGAAGTACCACCTCTACCTGAACCTTGTCCACGTCCGATACGTTTTTTGTTTTTTACAGAGCCTTCTGCAGGTTTTAAGTTATGTAACTCCATTGTTATTGTCTTTTTTTCTATTCGATCTATAAGTACTCTCGTGTTACTTTACTTCCTCAACTCTTACTAAGTGTTGTACTTTTACAACCATACCTAATATTTGCTGCGAAGCATCGTGCTCTACTGTAGAGTGCATCTTCTTAAGTCCTAGAGCATCTAAAGTTGCTTTTTGACTTTTTTCAGCTCCTATTCGACTTTTTACTTGTGTTATTCTGATTTTTCCCATTATTTTCTAAAAAATTATCCGTTAAACACTTTGTCTAAAGACACTCCTCTGTGCTCAGCAACCATACGTGCATCACGCATTTCACTCAATGCTTGAATTGTAGCTTTTACTAAGTTGTGAGGGTTAGATGATCCTTTAGACTTCGCCAAAACATCAGTTACACCAACACTCTCTAACACAGCACGCATCGCACCACCGGCTACCACTCCTGTACCGTGTGAAGCAGGCTTCAAAAATACACTTGCTCCTCCGTAACGGGCATATTGCTCATGAGGTACAGTACCTTTGTGTACAGGTACTTTTATCAAGTTTTTCTTTGCAGACTCTACACCTTTAGCGATAGCAGTAGCTACCTCACCGGCTTTTCCAAGGCCCCAGCCTACTAAACCGTTCTCATCACCTACAACAACGATAGCTGAAAAACTGAAAGTTCTACCACCTTTAGTTACTTTCGTTACTCTATTAATAGCTACTAAACGGTCTTTCAATTCCGCATCAGTAGGTCTTATTTCTCTTTTTGTCTCTCTAGCCATAGTTTTATAGTTTTAGTCCTGCTTTACGTACTGCTTCTGCTAATGCTTTCACGCGTCCGTGATATAAATATCCATTTCTATCGAAAACCGCTTCGGTAATACCGGCATCTTGTGCTTTCTTAGAAATAGCGGCACCAACTTTCTCAGCAATCTCGATTTTAGTCCCTTTTTTTTCTACAATTCCTTTATCTAATGATGAAACATATGCTAAAGTTTTAGCTTCACTATCATCTATTAGTTGAGCAGTAATCTGCTTGTTAGAACGAAAAACGGATAATCGTGGACGCTCAGCAGTCCCTGAAACTTTTTTTCTAATTCTATATTTAATTCTTTGTCTTCTTTCCTCTTTTGATAAAGCCATGATATATCTGTTACTCTCAAATTAAACACTTGCAGACTTACCTGCTTTTTTGCGAAGTTCTTCGCCCAGAAACTTAATACCTTTTCCTTTGTAAGGTTCAGGTACACGGAAAGAACGAATCTTAGCAGCTACTTGTCCTAACAGTTGTTTGTCGCAACTCTCTAAAGTAATAATAGGGTTACCACGCTTCTCTGTTTCAGCAGTCACTTTGATTTCTTTCGCCAACTCTATATGGATAGGGTGTGAATATCCTAAAGACATCTCTAATATCTGTCCTTTGGCTACAGCACGAAAACCGACACCTACAAGTTCTTGCTTTAACACAAAACCTTTAGATACGCCCTCTACCATATTATTAATCAATGATCTATATAAACCATGCTTAGATTTATGATCTTTCTGATCAGTTGATCTTTTTATAGTAAGTATACCATCTTCTAAAGAGACGGTAATTCCATCGCCCAATTCTTGTTTCAGTTCACCTTTGGGACCTTTTACTATGATTTCATTTCCTGTTTCATCTATAGTAATATCGACCCCTTGTGGAACCTCTATGGGTGCATTTCCTATTCTTGACATTGTTTTTTACTTTCTATTGATTAATATACATAACAAAGCACTTCTCCTCCGATTTTCTTATCACGAGCCTCTTTGTCTGTGATAACACCTTGGGAAGTGGAAAGTATTGCAATACCTAAACCATTCAAAACCCTTGGAAGATCTTCAGAACCCACGTATTTTCTCAATCCTGGTTTACTGATTCTCTTCAGCCCCTTAATAGCAGGTGCTTTTGATTTTGGATGATATTTCAAAGCTATTTTAATATTTCCTTGTACTCCGTCATCTTCAAATTTATAATTCAATATATAACCTTTATCTTTTAAGATTTTGGTCATCTCTTTTTTCATATTTGACGCTGGGACATCTAATACCCTGTGTCCTGCCATAATAGCATTACGTAATCTGGTCAAATAATCTGCAATTGGATCTGTCATTAGTCTTTGTTCTTAATTAATAGTTTACCAACTTGCTTTCTTTACTCCAGGAATTAATCCCTGAGAAGCCATTTCTCTAAACTGAATACGGCTGATACCAAATTGTCTCATATATCCCTTAGGTCTACCTGTAATTTTACAACGGTTGTGTAAACGTACTCTTGAAGAGTTTTTAGGTAAAAGACTAAGACCAACGTAGTCTCCTTCCGCTTTTAGCTTAGCACGCTTTGCTGCATACTTTGCTACTAATTTTTCACGCTTCTTCTCACGTGCTTTCATTGATTCTTTTGCCATCTTTTTCTCTTACTTTTTAAATGGTAATCCTAATTCTCTCAATAATGCTATTCCTTCTTCATCTGTCTTTGCAGTTGTTACGAAGGTAATATTCATACCCATAATCTTGTGAACTTCATCAAGTGAAATTTCAGGGAAGATTACTTGCTCTTTGATACCTAAAGTATAGTTTCCTCTACCATCAAGTTTATTATTGATACCTCTAAAGTCTCTAATACGTGGTAATACGATATGAATTAACTTTTCAGTAAACTCATACATATTGTTCTTACGTAAGGTTACATATGTACCAATTGGCATACCTTTACGCAACTTAAAGTTAGAAACGTCTTTTGTAGAGTAGGCCGTCTGTGCTTTCTGTCCGGTAATAGCTGTAATCTCTTTAAGAGAATACTCCATTACTTTCTTGTCTGCAATGGCTTGACCAATACCTTGGTTCACTACTATTTTCTCTAAACGAGGTACTTCCATTACGTTTTTGTAACCGAATTCCTTTTGCAAAGCAGGAATTACCTCCTCGTTATATTTAGTTCTTAGTGTTGGTATATATTTCTCCATTACTTAATTTCCTCCCCTGATTTTTTAGCAAATCTTACTAAATGTTTCTTTCCATCAGTCTCTACTTCTTTACGTCCTACACGTGTTCCTTCACCAGACTTAGGATCTATCAACATTAAGTTCGATATGTGAATAGGTGCTTCTTGCTTAACTATTCCTCCTTGAGGGTTTTCTGCATTGGGTTTAGTGTGTTTTGAAATAATGTTAACACCATCAACGATAGCACGTTGTTGGTCAACGATTACTTTTAACACTTCCCCTTTTTCTCCTTTATGGTTACCAGCGATAACTACCACTTGGTCACCTTTCTTTATATGTAATTTAGTCATTGTTCTTCCTTTCTTTATTATTGTTTATAATACTTCAGGTGCTAATGACACAATCTTCATATAACCTTCTCTGAGTTCACGAGGTACAGGCCCAAAAATACGGGTTCCTCTCATTTCATCAGCAGCATTTAAAAGTACTACCGCATTATCATCAAAACGGATATAAGAACCATCCTTACGTCTGATTTCTTTTTTCGTTCTCACAACAACTGCTTTAGTTACAGTACCTTTTTTGGCTGTACTTTTAGGAATAGCTGATTTAACTGTTACAACAATTTTATCACCTACTGAAGCATAACGCTTTCTAGTACCGCCTAATACTCTAATACAAAGTACTTCTCTTGCTCCTGTGTTATCTGCTACCGCTAATCTACTTTCTGACTGTATCATGATTATTTAGCTCTTTCAATTATTTCAACGAATCTCCAACGCTTTGTCTTACTGAGTGGACGAGTTTCCATTATTTTAACGGTATCTCCTTCTCCACATGTTTCAGCTTCGTCGTGTGCGGTGAATTTTCGTGTTTTACTCATAAACTTACCATAGATAGGGTGCTTCTCTTTCCAGCGAACTTCAACAACTATGGTTTTATCCATTTTGTTGCTTACTACCACACCTATACGTTCTTTTCTCAAATTTCTCTTTTCCATCTCCTGCTTATTTTTCAGCTAATTTTCTTGCGTTCAACTCTGTCTTAATCCGGGCAACATTTCTGCGTGTAGCCTTTATAAGCGTAGGATTTTCAAGAGGTGATACAGCGTGATCAAATTTCAAGTTAGATAATTGCTCTTGTTCGTTCAACAATCTATCTTGCAAGTCGGCAGTCGATAACTCTCTAATTTCTGAATTTTTCATAATTTTCTATTCTTTTGAGTTTTCAACATAATCACGTCTTACTACAAACTTTGTAGTTACTGGTAATTTTTGTGCAGCGAGACGTAAAGCTTCTTTAGCTACTTCATAAGGTACCCCATCGGCTTCGAATAAAATTCTGCCGGGCGTAACTGGGGCTACAAATCCTTCTGGTGATCCCTTACCTTTACCCATACGAACCTCTGCAGGTTTTTTAGTAATAGGTTTGTCAGGGAAGATACGTATCCAGATTTGTCCTTGACGCTGCATATAACGCGTAACAGCAACACGGGCTGCTTCTATTTGGCGTCCAGTGATCCATTTGGACTCCAATGATTTGATTCCGAAAGTTCCAAATGCAAGTTGATTACCCCTTTGGGCATTCCCCTTCATTCGGCCTTTCTGCATTCTTCTATATTTGGTTCTTTTTGGCTGTAACATTGTCTTTCTGTTTTAGCTGTGATTCTTATTTTCTTCTACCTCTACGCTCACCACCACGGGCACCTGGTCTTCCACCACGTCTGCCACCTTTTCTACCACCTTTGTCACCGCTATTGAGGTTAGGCGAAAGATCACGTTTACCATATACTTCTCCTTTGCATATCCATACTTTCACTCCCAAAAGACCATAAGTCGTAAGGGCTTCAGCTAAAGCATAGTCGATGTCTGCTCTAAAAGTATGTAATGGAGTACGTCCTTCTTTGTACATTTCAGAACGCGCCATTTCTGCTCCATTCAAACGACCTGAAATTTGGATTTTAATACCTTCAGCTCCCATACGCATTGCAGAGGCAATAGCCATCTTAACTGCTCTACGGTATGATACGCGTCCGGTGATTTGACGTGCAATATTAGTAGCTACTAATCGTGCATCCAATTCTGGTCTTTTTATCTCGAAGATGTTGATTTGAACTTCCTTTTTAGTTAGCTTCTTCAACTCTTCTTTCAACTTGTCTACTTCAGAACCTCCTTTACCGATAATAATACCGGGACGAGCCGTGTGAATAGTTACAGTAACAAGTTTTAGTGTGCGTTCTATAATAATTTTAGAAACACTTGCTTTTGCTAGACGAACATCAAGATATTTTCTAATCTTTTGGTCTTCTACCAACTTATCACCATAGTCATCACCTCCGTACCAATTAGAGTCCCATCCTTTTATGATACCTAGTCTGTGGGCAATAGGATTTACTTTCTGTCCCATATTATCCGTTTATATTATTATCAGTTGTACTTCCTAATACAAGCGTCACGTGATTCGATCTTTTACGAATTCTGTGTGCTCTTCCTTGTGGTGCTGGGCGTAGTCTTTTTAACATACGTCCTTCATCCACTTTTATCTCTTTAATGTAAAGTCCACTCTCTTCTGGAGTTTCTCCTTCATTTTTTTGCTCCCAATTAGCAATGGCTGAACGTAAAAGTTTTTCAACTTTACCAGAAGCTTCACGTGAGTTGTATTTCAACACATCTAATGCACGCATCACTTCCATTCCTCTTACCATATCTGCTACCAATCGCATTTTGCGTGGTGAGGTGGGATTATTTCTCAAGACTGCAAAGGAAACTTTCTTCCTTGCCTCTTTTAGTTTTTTTGCACTTTCTTTCTTTCTCTTTCCCATAATTTGTAAATATTACGTATTAAAAGTCACTCACGCTTTATTTCTTTTTCTTATCTGCGTGACCTCTAAAAGTACGTGTTGGAGCAAATTCTCCAAGTTTATGACCGACCATATTTTCGGTAATATAAACTGGAATAAATTTATTTCCATTATGTACTGCTATTGTATGACCTACAAAATCAGGAGAAATCATTGAGCGACGAGCCCAAGTCTTTACTACTGTTTTTTTGCCTTCATCATTCATTTTAAGCACTTTTCTTTCGAGCTTAAAATCAATAAACGGTCCTTTTTTTAATGAACGACTCATAGTTTAGCTTATTTTTTGCGTTTTTCTACAATGTACTTACTTGAAGCTTTTTTCTTAGCACGAGTTTTATACCCTTTCGCTAATACTCCCTTACGTGATCTTGGATGTCCTCCAGATGCACGTCCTTCACCTCCACCCATTGGGTGATCCACAGGGTTCATTGCTACACCACGTACGCGAGGTCTGCGACCTAACCAACGTGAACGTCCTGCTTTACCAGAACGAGTTGAGAAATGCTCTGCATTGGATACGGTTCCAATTGTAGCTCTACATGTTTTTAATACTAAACGAGTCTCACCTGAAGGCAATTTCAGAAGTGCATACTTCCCTTCTCTTGAAACTAGTTGCGCATATGTCCCTGCACTACGTGCCATTACAGCACCTTGTCCAGGTCTGAGTTCGATGTTATGAACAATTGTACCTAAAGGTATAGATCCTAATTCCATTGCATTTCCTACATCAGGAGTTACTTTTTCTCCTGAGAGTACTGTTGCACCTACTGCCAAATTAAGCGGAGCTAAAATATATCTTTTTTCTCCATCTGCGTAGTTCAACAATGCAATACGTGCTGTTCTATTTGGGTCATACTCAATAGAAGCAACTTTTGCTGGAACGTTGTCTTTGTCTCTTTTAAAGTCAATTACTCTATAACGTTTCTTGTGACCTCCCCCGATATATCTCATTGTCATACGACCAGAGCTATTCCGTCCACCGGTTTTACTCTTTTTCGACAACAATGACTTTTCCGGAGCATTACCTTGTGTAAGCTGAGCAAAGTCACTGATCACTTTTCCTCTTTGCCCGGGTGTTGTTGGTTTTAGTTTTCTAATAGCCATCTCTACTTTTAAATATTGCTATAAAAATCAATAATATCTCCTGCTGCTACTGTAACCAGTGCTTTCTTATAGGAGTTTGTACTTCCTGTTATCATACCGGCTTTAGTAAAGCGTGATTTTCTCTTACCTCCTACGATCATCGTATTTACAGCTGTAACTTTCACACCATACTTTTTCTCTACCGCTCTCTTTATCTGTCCTTTGTCTGCCTCTTTAGCTACAACAAAACCGTAACGGTTTAGTGTTTCAGCTTGTTCAGACAATTGTTCTGTTATTATCGGCTTAATAATTATCTCCATGACTTCTCCTTAGTTTAAAGTTTGAAAAGTTTATCCAATCCCTCTACAGAGCTCTCTGAAAAGAATACAGCCGATGCTTTCATAATGTCATAAGTAGCTAAATCATTGACATTTACTACTTGTACATTTTGCAAATTACGTGATGATAAATAAACATTCTTGTCGATATCAGCTGTCACGTAAAGCACTCTCTTACCTTCTACTCCAAAACTCTTAGTCATTTGTACCATTGATTTTGTCTTTGGTGCATCTAACTGAAGATCTTCTACTACATTAATAGCTTCTTTTCCTGCTTTGATAGCTAAAGCTGACTTTCTTGCCAATTGCTTTAACTTGGTGTTCAGTTTGAAACCATAATTTCTTGGGCGAGGACCGAAAACACGACCTCCTCCTCTAAAAATAGGACTTTTAATACTACCCGCACGAGCAGTACCTGTACCTTTTTGTCTCTTAATCTTTACGGTACTTCCTGAAATTTCTGCACGCTCTTTTGATTTATGTGTACCTTGACGTTGATTTGCCAAGTATTGTTTCACATCTAAATAAATAGCGTGAGTGTTCGGTGTGATTGCAAAGATTTCATCATTGAGATTAACTTTCTTTGAAGTCTCTTTCCCTTTTACATCAAATACTACTAACTCCATTACTTCTCTATAATTATGTATGAACCTTTACTTCCGGGTACAGAACCTTTCACTACTAATAAGTTACTTTCAGGAATTAATTTTAAAACCCGTAAGTTTTGTACTTTTACTCGCTCATTTCCTGTTTGACCAGCCATACGCATTCCTTTGAATACTCTAGATGGCCATGAGGATGCTCCAATAGAACCGGGTGCTCTCAATCTGTTATGCTGTCCGTGAGTTTTATCACCAACACCACGGAAACCGTGACGTTTTACAACACCTTGAAATCCCTTACCTTTTGATGTACCTACGACATCAACAAATGGAACGTTTTCAAAAATTTCGATACCAACTTGATCTCCAAGCTGATAATCTTTCAAGAATCCTGCAAACTCACCAACAAAATGTTTAGGTGTTGTGTTTGCTTTCTTGAAGTGTCCTTGCATAGGCTTAGAAGTTACCTTCTCTCGCTTCTCGCCATATGCCAATTGATAAGCTTTGTACCCGTCAGTCTCCTCAGTTTTCACTTGAGTAACTACACAAGGTCCAGCCTCAATCACCGTACATGGAATATTTCTACCTTCTTCATCGAAGACAGAAGTCATTCCAATTTTTTTACCTAATAATCCTGGCATTTTTTAACTCTTGTTTATTAATTAAACTTTAATTTCAACTTCTACACCACTCGGCAATTCCAATTTCATCAACGCATCTATTGTATTGGCTGTCGAGCTGTAGATATCAATTAATCTTTTATATGAAGAAAGCTCAAATTGCTCTCTTGATTTCTTGTTCACAAATGTTGAACGTAATACTGTGAAAATTCTTTTGTGAGTAGGTAATGGAATTGGACCACTTACTACAGCACCTGTTGTTTTTACAGTTTTCACGATCTTTTCAGCAGATTTGTCCACCAAATTATGATCGTATGACTTTAATTTTATTCTAATTTTTTGGCTCATAATACTATCTGTTTACTTTTAAAGCAAATCTGCTCTTCCTTTTGCATTTTCAACTACTTCTTTCGCGATTCCTTTAGGCACTTCCACATAGCTATCAAATTCCATTGATGAGCTGGCACGTCCTGAAGAAAGTGTTCTTAAAACAGTTACATAACCGAACTGCTCAGAAAGAGGCACTTTAGCTGTTACAACTTGTGCTCCAGCACGTCCTTCCATTCCTTCAACTTGTCCGCGACGCTTGTTTAGGTCACCTATAATATCACCCATATATTCTTCTGGGGTAACAACTTCCATCTTCATCACAGGCTCTAACAAAATAGGTTTTGCTTGTGCAGCAGCGGCTTTGAAACCCATTTTTGCAGCCATCTCGAAAGACAACTGGTCTGAATCGACAGGGTGGAATGAACCATCATGTAAAACAACTTTCATTCTTTCAATCTCATATCCTGCTAATACACCGTTCTGCATCGCTTCCTTAAATCCCTTTTCTACAGATGGAATAAATTCTTTAGGGATATTACCTCCTTTTACTTCATCAATAAATTGCAATCCATCTCCTTCAAAGTCTTCATCTGCAGGGCTTATTGTAAAGATAATATCAGCAAACTTACCACGTCCACCAGATTGCTTTTTGAAAACTTCTCTATGACGGTATGATGTAGATAATGCTTCTTTATAAGCCACCTGAGGTGCTCCTTGATTACACTCAACCTTGAACTCACGCTTCATACGGTCAATAATAATCTCTAAGTGCAACTCACCCATACCGCTAATAACGGTTTGTCCAGAATCCTCATCAGTTTTCACTCTAAATGTAGGATCCTCTTCAGACAACTTACCTAAAGCCATAGACATTTTGTCCATATCTTTTTGAGTAAGAGGCTCAACTGCCACACCAATCACTGGCTCTGGGAAAGTCATTGACTCCAATTCAATTGGATTTTTTTGGTCACACAAAGTATCACCTGTACGCACATCTTTAATACCTACTGCAGCACCTATATCACCAGCTGCTAATTCATCAATAGCATTTTGTTTATTGGAGTGCATTTGGTACAAACGTGAAATACGCTCTTTCTTATCAGTACGAGTGTTATATACATAAGAACCAGACTCAATCTTACCTGCATACACACGAATAAAAGATAAACGACCTACGAATGGGTCAGTTGCAATTTTAAATGCCAATGCAGTCAACGGCTCATCTTCAGATGGTTGACGTTGGATTTCATTTTCAGTTCCTGGCTCAGTTCCAACAATTGCTTCTACATCTAATGGAGAAGGCAAAAATGCTGTAACAGCATCTAACAAACGTTGTACTCCTTTATTCTTGAATGAAGAACCACATAACATTGGAACAATATCCATACTAATTGTAGCCTTACGGATCACCTCATACATTCTATCTGATGTGATAGAATCTGGATCCTCGAAGAATTGCTCTAGCAATTCATCATCCTGCTCAGCAACAGCTTCCACAAGTTTAGCTCTCCACTCATTAGCTTCCTCTACCATGTCGGCAGGGATATCAACAGTTTCAAAGGTTAATCCAGCATCTTCACCATGCCAAATGATAGCATTCATTTCTATCAAATCTACAATACCTTTAAATGTATCTTCCGACCCAATAGGTAATTGCAATGGGATAGGATTAGCTTTTAACTTTTCGTTTATATCAGCAACCACTTTTAAAAAGTTAGCTCCTGAACGGTCCATTTTATTCACATAACCGACACGTGGCACCTTATACTTATTAGCCTGACGCCAAACAGTCTCTGACTGAGCCTCAACACCACTTACTGCACAGAAAGTAGCTATTGCACCGTCTAACACACGCAATGAGCGCTCTACCTCTACGGTAAAGTCAACGTGTCCTGGGGTATCAATTATGTTAATTTTATATTTTTCATCATTATAATTCCAAAAACAAGTAGTTGCTGCGGAAGTAATGGTAATTCCACGCTCTTGCTCTTGTTCCATCCAGTCCATAGTTGCAGCACCATCATGCACCTCCCCCAATCTATGGTTAATACCCGTGTAATACAGAATACGCTCGGTAGTAGTAGTTTTACCGGCGTCAATATGGGCCATAATCCCGATATTTCTATTGTATTTTAAATCTTTTTTAGCCATAAAGCTTTATTTCTTTCCTTTTTTTATTGATTAAAATCTAAAATGGGCAAATGCTCTATTGGCCTCAGCCATTTTATGGGTATCTTCTTTTCTTTTGTAAGCAGCACCTTCTTCATTATATGCAGCTAAAATTTCTGCAGCTAATTTTTCACTCATCGAACGACCTGAACGCTTACGTGCGAAAAGTATTAGGTTCTTCATCCCTACAGAAACTTTTCTTGAAGGGTTTATCTCAGTTGGTACCTGAAATGTTGCTCCACCGATTCTTCTACTTTTCACCTCTACTTGTGGTGTTACGTTTTCCAACGCTTTTTTCCAGATTTCTAATTCTGATTCTTCTTTGTCTTGCATCTTATTGCCTACAATATCCAATGCTCCGTAAAAAATGTCATAAGCAAGGTTTTTCTTGCCACTGTACATTAGATTATTGACAAATTGCGTTACTAGCGTATCACTGTAACGAGGATCTGGTAGAATAATTCTCTTTTTTGGTTTTGATTTTCTCATTGTATAATTATAAAGTTATTCACTACTAAAGCTGCCCTTATGCTAGTCTTCAACGCGCAATGCATTTACTCAACCTTTATTGGGGAACAACCTTTATTTTTTCGCATCTTTAGGACGTTTTGCACCATATTTAGAACGACGTTGCGTTCTTCCTGCAACCCCTGCAGCATCCAATGTACCTCTCACTAAATGATAACGTACACCTGGCAAATCTTTTACCCTACCTCCTCTGATGAGAACTATAGAGTGCTCTTGCAGGTTATGTCCTTCTCCTGGAATATAAGCATTCACTTCTTTTCCATTCGTGAGTCTTACCCTTGCCACTTTTCGCATGGCAGAGTTTGGTTTCTTAGGTGTGGTAGTATAAACACGCACACATACGCCTCGTCTCTGAGGACAGGCGTCTAAAGCAGCAGACTTACTTTTAGTCTCTAGCTTTTTTCTTCCTTTTCTTACTAATTGTTGTATTGTAGGCATATAAATAATTTAAAAAAATCCTCTAATTTAAGTACAAAAAACAGGATACAAATGACTTCTTATCCCCTTATAGGACAAGGTTTTTGTACCCAAATCACATTGGAAAATCCTGTCTATTTTGCCGTGCAAAGGTAGTAATCATTTACTAACCTCGCAAATTTATTATGAAAATAATTACAATTTAAGCAGTTAGAGAAATAAGAGGCTACTTTGAGATCATTGTAACAATTATATTATGAAAGCAGGAAGTGTATTTATAAAAAAGAAAAGCATTCTTATGTTTTGAAAGAATGCTAAACTTATTTTAAGTATTTAACATATCTGTTATTTTGATAAATCGTCGAAGCTTATTCCTGCTGAATAAGTATCGTTTTCTGTTTCAGATTCAGGTTTATTTTCTGTGCTTGCTTCATCAGACTGGACTGCTTGGACTGCTGACTCATCATCTCCCTTATGTTCTTTGATATAACTGATTGCTTCAGTCAAACCATCTACAAACTTGTCAAAATCCTCTTTATAAAGAAAAACTTTGTGCTTTTCATAGTGCACTGTTCCATCTTCTTGAGTGTTTTTTTTACTCTCTGTAAGTGTAAGATAGTAATCATCATTACGTGTAGCCTTTACATCAAAGAAATACGTTCTTCTACCCGCTCTCACTACCTTTGAAAAAATATCGTCTCTTCCTCTTCCTTCCGATTTTGTTGCTTCCATTCTCTAATCAATTAATTGTTTTTAGGTCTATTACACAGTACAAATGTAAAAAAAGTTAAGTAATACACAATACTTAAATTGGCAAAGAATATCTTTAGTCTTCATTTTTCTCTTTCACAAGAAATATTTCTTCCCCTTTCTTCTTCATATAGTATTTTTCACGAGCATACTTCTCTAGGTTCTCGTCGTTCGTATTTAACTCTGATAACCTTGTGCTATCTTCCCTTATTTTCTTTAAATAATACTCTTTCTCCTCTTCTAAATCATTAATTTTCATCTGGTATTTGAACTGTTCCTTAAAATTATGATTATCAAAGAAGCCAACCCATATAATAAAAACTAAAGCCACAATAGCATACTTAGCTATATTAATATGTTTTTTTCTGAATATCTTCTTCACGTTCATATCACAAAGATACATATTTAGCCTAAAAGCAAAAGCAGTATCTTGAAAAAAGATACTGCTTTTAATTGTTAAGCTACAAAATGAAACTACTCGCTATCAGGCTGAAAGTTTGGATACATATAATCCTTAGCTGGAACGAAAGTCTCTTTGATTGTTCTTGGTGACACCCAGCGCAATAGGTTAATCATAGAACCTGCTTTGTCATTGGTACCAGAACCTCTTGCTCCACCAAATGGCTGTTGACCTACAACTGCTCCAGTTGGTTTGTCATTGATATAAAAGTTACCTGCTGTATTTCTTAAACGCTTAGTCAATTTCTCAATTCCATAACGACATTGTGAAAAGATAGCTCCAGTTAATGCGTACATTGAGGTATTATCCAATATATCTAATGTTTTGTCAAGCTCTTTATCTTCATATACATAGACTGTCAAAATAGGTCCAAACAATTCTTCTTCCATACTGAAGAAATGAGGATCATGTGCTAAAACAATTGTTGGATCAATGAAATATCCTTCTGACTTATCGTAACTACCACCTGCAATAATTTCAGCATCTTCAGATGCCTTTATATCATCTATTGCCTTTGCTAACTTATCAAAAGCTGGTTCATCAATGACAGCATTCACAAAATTGGTAAAATCTTCTGGTGAACCTACTTTTATATTCTTCAAATCTTCAAGTACGTATTCTTTAACATCAGACCACATACTTGACGGTATATAGGCACGAGAAGCTGCAGAACATTTTTGACCCTGGAACTCAAAAGCACCGCGGGTCATCGCTACAGCAACGGCTTTTGCATCTGCTGAAGGATGTGCAAAAATATAATCCTTACCACCTGTCTCTCCAACGATTCTTGGATAGGTTTTATAATTATGGATATTGTTTCCAATTGTTTTCCATATTGTTTGGAATACTTCAGTAGATCCTGTAAAATGGATTCCGGCAAAGTCAGGATGTGAGAAGATAACATCGGAAGCGACACTTCCTGATACATGTACGAGATTGATAACTCCATCAGGTAATCCAGCTTCTCTGAATACTTCCATCAGTACATTTGCAGAGTAAATCGCTGAACGTGATGCTTTCCACACAACGGTATTCCCCATCATCGCAACTGAAGTTGGCAAGTTTCCTGCAATAGCTGTAAAGTTAAACGGCGTTAATGCAAAAACAAAACCTTCTAAAGGACGTTGTTCTACGCGATTCCATACTCCGTCTGATGACTCTGGTTGCTGAGCATAAATCTCAGTCATATATTTTACATTAAATCTCAAAAAGTCTATAATCTCACAAGCTGAATCAATCTCTGCTTGAAATGCATTTTTAGACTGCGCCAACATTGTAGCTGCATTCATTTTTTGACGATATGGTCCTGCAATAAGATCTGCTGCCTTTAAGAAAATAGAAGCTCTATGCTCCCATGACAAAGCTTCCCAAGCTGGCTTGGCTTCTAAAGCTGCATCAATTGCTAAATTCAGCTCCTCTTTACCCCCTTGATGATAATGTCCCAAAGTATGCTTGATATCATAGGGCGGATGCATTGCCACTTTCTTCTCGGTATATACTTCTTTACCTCCAATATAATTTGGCACCTCTATTTCTTTAGAGCGCAGTTCCTTAACCTTTGCTTGTAATTCTGCTCTTTCAGGCGAACCAGGTGCATATGATTTTACCGGTTCATTCTTAGGTGTCGGTACTTTGTAAATTCCTTTTGGCATAATGTAATGTTTTATTTGTTTATTTGATTTTTTTGTGGTTTAAAGATATACAATTTTAGAAAAACATTCAACAGATATATCGCATAACATATCAAAAATAAAAAAGGAACTGTTAAAAAATCATAACAGCTCCCTTTCATCATTATAGATGACTCATTTTTTTAATATGCTCTATCTTTACGCCCTTCTACAAAGTTAATGAAGGCTTTATTTACCACCCGATTGCCACCTGGCGTAGGATAATCACCCGTAAAATACCAATCTCCTAAATTCTTAGGACAGGCCTTATGTAAATTAGCTACCGTTTGATAAACCACTTCCACTTTTGATTTAATTTCTCCATTACTCAACAATTCTCCTATTTTATCTGACACTTCTTCCTCTGAGAATAAATCATACAGTTCTTTCACAAAATTTCTAACTTCAGCATCTGGCAGTAATTCTTGTTTCTTACACTTCTCATAAACTTCACTAACCTTGTGATACTGATTTGAATCCTTTAACAATGCTAACATGGCTTGAAATGCCACAAAATCTTCTAGCCGAGCCATATCAATTCCATAACAGTCTGGATAACGAATTTGTGGAGCCGAAGAAACGACTACAATCTTTTTTGGACTCAATCTATCTAACATTTTGAGAATACTCTTTTTTAAAGTAGTTCCTCGAACAATGCTGTCATCGACTACTACTAAAGAGTCTGTTTTATTCACAATTCCATACGTCACATCATATACATGAGCCACTAAATCGTCACGACTGCTATCTTCAGTAATAAAAGTACGTAGTTTGACATCTTTTACTGCAATTTTCTCTACTCTTAATCGTTGTGACAAAATTTCTGAAAGGCGCTCATCGGTAAGACCTTCCTTTTCTCTGAGAATGGTATCATTTTTTTGAACGTTTAGCACATCGATAGCAGCTGCTACTAACCCCGAAAAAGCCGTTTCAGCGGTATTAGGAATATAAGAAAAAACGGTATTTACGGTATCATAAGAGACTTTATCCATCACTTGCTCCACCAACAGGCGTCCTAACATTTTACGCTCTTTATATATTTCAGCATCGCTACCTCTTGAGAAATAAATGCGTTCAAAAGAACAGCTTTTACGTTCCAAAAGTTTTAAGATTTCTCTTAGCTGTATTTCTCCATTTTTCTTTGTTATCAAAGCATTTCCTGGAGGAATCTCATGCACTGTCTCATAAGGCACATCAAATGCTGTTTGAATAACAGGACGCTCTGATGCTACCACCATGACCTCATCATCATGGTAGTAATAGGCAGGGCGGATACCAGCAGGGTCACGCAATACAAAACAATCACCATGTCCCATTAAACCAGCAATAGCGTAGCCACCATCCCAATGTTTTGATGCTTTCTTCAATATGCGTTCAACATTAATATGTTCTGCAATGTATGGTGTTGCTTCCTTTTTAAAGATATTTTTAGACTTTGCTTCTTCATAGAGCTCCTCTACCTCAGTATCTAAAAAGTGTCCAATTTTCTCCAAAATCGTCACCGTATCAGCTTTTTCTTTAGGGTGTTGCCCTAAATCCACCAATTGCTCAAACAGCTCGGAAACATTGGTCATGTTAAAGTTCCCTGCCAATATCAAATTTCGAGTTATCCAATTATTTTGACGCAAAAAGGGATGAACGCTTTCTATGCTGTTTTTTCCATAAGTACCATACCGAACATGACCTAAGATCAATTCACCGATATAAGGAAGATTTTCTTTTTGCCATGCAACATCATTTGCTAAATCTGGGTGTTCTGACAATCCTTGATTGATTCGATCATTGATTTGTGTAAAAATGTGCTGAATGGGCGTAGCATCATTCGAGCGCACACGACTAATATAGCGACTGCCTGGTGGCATATCAAATTTAATAGACGCTAAGCCGGCTCCATCTTGACCTCGATTATGCTGTTTTTCCATCAATAAATACATTTTATTGATACCATAAAAAGCGGTTCCGTATTTTTCTTTATAATATTCTAAAGGCTTTAGCAGTCTTACTAAAGCAATTCCACATTCGTGTTTAAGTTCATCACTCATTGATTTCCCTCTCGAAACTTATTTTCTATAATTAAAGAACTCTGATAAACAGCGTTCATTATTTAAATCTTTACTTTGTTAAACGTGACAGAATTTCAACATAAGCCTCTCTTACATCACCCAAATCTCTTCTGAAACGATCTTTATCTAACTTTTTCATGGTATTTTTATCCCAAAAACGGCATGTATCAGGACTAATTTCATCTGCTAAGACGATTTCTCCTTCACTGTTTTTACCGAACTCAATTTTAAAATCAACCAAAATAATATCTTCTTTCAAGAAATGTTCTTTTAGTAAATCATTGATTTTTGCGGTCACTTTATACATATGCTCCAATTCCTCATAGGTAGCAGCTCCGAGGGCTACAGCATGGTCATCATTGATTAAAGGATCACCTAAATCATCTCTTTTATAGCAAATTTCAAAGATCGTATTGGAAGGTTTTGTTCCTTCTTCAATATCAAGACGCTTTGCCATACTGCCTGCAATCACATTACGAACAATAACTTCCAAAGGTAAGATTGTTACCTTTTCACATAGTTGCTCTCTTTCATTCAATTTTTCAATGAAGTGTGTTTTGATTCCTTGAGATTCTAGATAGTTAAAGATTAAAGTTGTTATTTCATTATTTAACACCCCTTTATCTTGAACACTGCCTTTCTTCTCAGCATTAAATGCCGTAGCATCATCTTTATAGTGAATAATTACCTGATTAGGGTTATTAGTTGCATAAATTTGTTTGGCTTTACCTTCATATAAGAATTCGCCTTTAGTTGCTGTTGCCATGGTTCGTTTTTTTATAGAGTTTGATTAATTTCTTCAGTTAATTTAGCAACCATCTCTTTACGATATTTTGCTACTTTTTCTTTAATCTCGGGATATTTAACACCCAATATCTGCAAAGCTAAAAATGCACCGTTACGAGCATTATTAATACCAACAGTAGCCACAGGAATATCTTTAGGCATCTGTACTATAGAATAAAGAGCATCGACTCCTTCTAAAGCTCCTTTTAGTGGCACACCAACCACTGGTATTGTTGTTTTTGAAGCTACGACTCCAGGTAAGTGAGCAGCCAATCCAGCTCCGGCAATAATTACCTCTACTCCATTGTGCTCAAATTCTTTCAACTTCTCACCTAATACCTCTGGAAGACGATGTGCAGAGATAGCATACGCTTCATAAAAAACGCCAAATTCCTCAAGACAACGTGCTGCCTTTGCCATTACTTCTTTATCGGATATACTCCCAAATATAATTGCTACTTTCATTTTATCTTTATTATTTATTTCAAATTAGTTACTATATTACTATAGAGAACGTTCTTAACTCTATATCAACTACTTTAATACACTTCCTTATTAATCGCTTCAATCGACTCATTATTAAGCTCACCTTTCATGAATATCATCCCATTGCTATCTAACAAAAAATACGTGCGTGAATGCAGTACACCATAAGTTCTAAAAACACTTCTATCTAAGTCTATTGAAAACATCCAATTTGGACCAATTTTAGGAGCTCTGTAGTCATAGTAGCCTTGATCCGACGCTATAATGTTAAGCACCGCTAGTTTGTTATTATCTACTTTACTTCTAAGTTTCTTCCCTTTTAAATTCAAGCCAAATAACATACAGTCCTCCCAAGTTTCCCAGAAACAGATAAGAGCATACTTACCTCTCAAATCGTCTAAACTTACTTTAGTATTTTTAACTGTTTTCACATTAAAAGATGGTGCTTGCTCGCCAAGTTGAGTAAGTTTCTTTGCCAACATCAGTTCATAAACAGTTTTCCCCACTCTGGTGCGTCTTACTCTCTCAGATAAATTCATAAAAACACGCTCAAACTCATCAGCAGTTGCGTTTTCTTTGAAATATGTATCTCCATACAATAATTCTGCTGAGTAAGCTATATCAGGATTATTATTTACAAATTCTCTTTCTAGCCTGCTAACTTCTGAACTCTGAATTGTATCAGCTTTTTTCATGATGTTATCAGCTCGCCTCAACACGTCAGCATTCTTAGTGTTATCCCAACCCTCTTGTTGCGTTTCATTCAACATACTCTTAGCTTGTTTCTCTAATTCCCAAGTCTTTTCTTGGTACTTTTTAATTTCTTTCAGCTCTGGTTTGTCATAAATACCACCAGATATTTCAGCATACATGAGACTATTCGCATCCGCTTCAATATCTATTGTCGAATATCCTTCTAAGAAAAAATATAATTTGTTTTTGTCTTTGATATTATAGACTTCTCCTTCAGGAACTACGTATATCGTTGCTGCTACATCTTTCCCTTGTGTCTGAAATGTAAAATCATCTGAAGATCCATCGTATAAAACACTGTCAATTTTTTCTTGACGATCATTATATGAACCTAATGCGAAAACTACTAAATCACCATTTTTTAGTCCTTTAATCTCTGCATTTACCGTATTTTGATTTTGAGCATTCTGCTCCTTCTTGCATTGTGTTATAAGAAAACTTATAATTAGGATTCCTGCAATTTTAATTATCAATTTCATAATTTTAATATTTAATTTTAGATAGATTATAGAGTAAATCTAACTCTATCTTTGTATAATCCAAGTTTATTTCAAAGCATCTACACCACTCTTGAAAATATTGTGATATTTTGCTGTCGGTATATTTTTAAATAATCCTTCTTCATACCTTTCTGGATGCCCCATACGTCCATATATTTTACCACAAGGAGAAATAATTCCCTCAATAGCTCCTACTGAACCATTCGGATTGTACGGCGACTTCATTGTTGCTTTGCCATTTTCATCGACGTAGCGAGTTCCTACTTGCCCTTCATCATACAAATCGTTTAAAACCTTATCATTCGCATAGAAACGACCTTCTCCGTGTGAAATTGGAATCGTGTAAATATCCCCCACTTTGTCATTATACAACCAAGGTGAAGCAACGCTTGCAATCTCAACATCACTCATCATGGAGAGGTGTTGCCCCATACTATTGAAAGTTAATGTTGGAGAATCTTGAGTTAGTGTACGCATATCTCCATAAGGTAGCAGTCCGCTTTTCATCAGTGCTTGAAAACCGTTACAGATTCCTAAAATCAGTCCATCTTTTTCTAAGAAGCGTTGAATTGCTGTAGCTATTCGCTGACTACGCAATATGGAAACAATGTATTTTGCAGAACCGTCAGGCTCATCGCCGGCACTGAAGCCACCACTCAACATCAATATCTGTGATGATTCTAAACTATTTTCTAAAGCTACCAAGGATTCCTCTATAGCTTGTGGGCTTTGATTATTGAAAACAACAAATTCTGTTGTTGCTCCTTCTCTCTCAAAAGCACGTTGAGTATCATATTCGCAATTTGTTCCTGGAAAAACTGGGATACACACTTTTGGTGTAGCTACTTTTGATGGATGAAAATTCAATTTTTTATCTGAAACAGGGAAATTGACCAAACCTTTTTCGTTCGTTTTACGTGGAAATACATCATCAAATGTTCGCTGGTAACTATGCATCAACGGACAACGTGACATTTCTTCATTATTGAAAATAAGTTTAGAACTGTCAGTAGTTTTTCCTAAATAAATTAAAGACTTATCATCTAATTTTTCTTTTGATGAAATAACAACACTTCCTATGGCTAATTGTAAAGAAGCACCATTCTCATTTACCTCAAAGCCAATTCTGTTACCGAAACTCATCTTAGCTAATGTGCTTGCCACTCCACCATCCTTCACGGTCATTGCTGCCGTTATTTTGCCTTGATGTGCCAAATCGGTAATCAGTTCAAAATTTTGCTCCAATTGTTCAACATCTGGCATAAAATCTTCTTTAGCTTCGTGCGAAAGCAGATAAATGTATTCATCCGGTGCTTTAAATTCAGAAGAAACAACATTCTTAACATCTTCTGTTGCCACGGCGAACGAAATGAGTGTAGGTGGCACATGTAAATCATGAAATGTTCCTGACATACTATCTTTACCCCCAATGGCAGCCAACTCAAAGCCATCTTGCATAGCAAATGCTCCCAATAAAGACCCCAATGGTAATCCCCAATTCTTAGGGTCGTTCCCTAACTTTCTAAAATATTCTTGAAAACTAAAGCGTATCTTTTTGTAATCGCCACCCATTGCTACAACTTTTGCAATGGACTCAACAACGGCATAAGCTCCTCCGTGAACTGTACTCCATTTTGAAATCTCTGGATGAAATCCCCAAGATGCAATACTTACTGTATTCGTCTTGCTTTTTCCTGTCATTGGTAACTTCTGCACACTTCCTTCAGCCGGCGTTTCTTGATAACGTCCTCCATAAGGCATCAAAACAGTGCTGGTTCCAATAGAACTATCAAATAACAGCGAAAGTCCTTTTTGTGAACCTCCGTTTAAGGATTCAAAATGCTTCTTGATATTTTCTTCATTAAATTCAGGAACCTTTTCGAGTGGATTCGGATACTCTGGAGAGTCAATCCTTGCTTGAGCTTTTTTATGAATACCATTGGTATCTAAAAAGTCTCTATTTAAATCTACAATCTTATCTCCTTTCCAATACATTCTAAGATGATTGGTATCTGTGACCTCAGCAACTACCGTTGCTTGTAGATTTTCTTTCGTCGCTAATTCTATGAATGACTTTACATTAGCATCTTCGACAACGACAGCCATACGTTCTTGTGACTCAGAGATTGCCAATTCTGTTCCATTAAGTCCTTTATATTTTACAGGAACTTTATCCAAATCAATGTCTAAACCATCAGCCAACTCACCAATAGCTACTGAAACACCTCCTGCACCAAAATCATTACATTTTTTTATCAGTTGAGTTACTGTTTTATTTCTAAAAAAACGCTGAATTTTTCGTTCTTCTACGGCATTTCCTTTTTGTACTTCCGTACTCATCTCCTTGATAGCATCAGCATTGTGTTCTTTGGATGACCCTGTAGCACCACCGCAACCATCGCGTCCGGTTTTACCTCCTAATAAAATGATTTTATCTCCGGCTTCCGGCTTTTCTCTGCGTACCCAATCTTTAGGCACGGCCCCCACAACCATTCCAACTTCCATACGTTTTGCTTTATAACCTTCGTCATAAACTTCTGAAATGTGCGTAGTGGCTAATCCTATTTGATTTCCGTAAGAACTGTACCCATGTGCCGCTTCTTTTGTTATTTTCTTTTGCGGGAGTTTTCCTTCCAAAGTTTCACTGATGGGTTCTTTTACGTTTGCTGCACCTGTGACTCGCATTGCTTGGTAAACAAATGCACGACCAGATAATGGGTCGCGAATTGCTCCACCAATGCAAGTTGATGCTCCACCAAAAGGCTCTATTTCTGTAGGATGATTGTGTGTTTCATTTTTAAATAACAACAACCATTCTTCGTCTTTTCCGTCAACCTTTACTGGCACTTCAATCGTACAAGCATTGATTTCATCAGATATTACTAAGTCGTCTAATTTGCCTTCTTTATGTAAATATTTAGCAACAATAACTGCTAAATCCATCAAAGTAACTGGTCGTTGCTCTCTGCCTAAAAACTTTCTCATTTCTAAATAACGCTCCAATATACTTTGAATCGTTTTTTCGAATTGCCCCGAAATCTGAATTTCAGAAAGTTCTGTTTCAAAAGTCGTGTGTCTACAATGGTCTGACCAATAGGTATCTAATACGGCTAATTCTGTTTCCGTTGGATTTCTTTGTTCTTTTTTGAAAAAATCTTGAATAAAGAGCAAATCATCAGCTCCCATTGCTAAGCCATTTTCCTTGGTATAGCTTTTTATTTCATCCTCAGAAAGTTCAATAAAATCATCTAAGTCCTTTACGGCATCGGGTTGTTTTGCTTTTTGTAAGGACAATTCATTAAGGTCTTTCTCTCTTGATTCTACTGTATTGATGCAAAAATCTTTAATCTTGGAGAGTTCATTTTCTGCTACTCCTGCAAATGTCAGCAATTGCCCGCTTGTAATCTGAACTTGAGTTTGAGGGTATATTAATCGGGCACATTGCAATGCTGAATCTGCGCGCTGGTCGTATTGTCCTGGTAGACTTTCTATAGCAAATGCGTGTTCGGCTTGTGGTTGCTCCCAATGTATGATATCTGTAACGTTATCAGCTAAAACTCTTTGAACAATGCCTTCCGCTTCTTGCTTCGTTGTTTCAAACAAATCGTAAATGGTATATACTTTTAGCTCTTTTATGGATGAGAAAGCAGACAGTTCCTCATATAGCTTTTGACTTTCAATCGCAAAGTCAGGACGTTTTTCAATAAATACTCTGACGTTCATTATTTTTCTTTTACCACAAACGAAACATCAAATTCGACCTCTGTCGAAAAAACATTTCGCTTGTAGTGATTAATATTCGGTTAATCGTAGAAACTTCCAACCTTATTATGGAAATATACAAGCGAAACACAACCAAAACTTTAAAATGTATTTCACGCACAAAGATACGCTTTTCAAAAACATTAGAAAAATGTTTTTATGTTGTTTTAATACTGGGTAATTTTACAGATTTATCAACCTCTTTAACTCCCCCCCCCCGTAAAGGGAGACAAAAAAATTACTGTCAAGCTGAACGATAGTGAAGCATCTCTTTTTTATACGTTCGTTTTCGCTTGACCCAAAACGAACCAAAAACTCAAGACTGTGAAAGCGTTGCTAAAACAAATGTTATGATGTCTAAAAGCATCAAAAAGAGTCTGCCGAAATTTCTTTCCGAACAGACTCGTGATGCTTTTTTTCACGACAACTAAACTTTGTTTATTTACGCAAGGCTTTCAAGGTCTCTCTTAAATTACATGTAAATAGCTTAAAGTATTATTGTTTGGTTAACCAAGAACACTCAAAATAGAATGGGTTTTATTAACATTGTCTTATGTAAGTAAGTTACCTACTATCGAGAAAATAGAATATAAGAATGAATGAAATTGATGTTAAATTCGACTTTCGACAAGACAGTAAATGTGGCGATCCAGATACTGACAGTCAAAAATTATATAATGCACATAAGTTTTTGTGGAGTAAAGAGTTACCAAACGGGAAAACGTTTTTATTAGAAATCAAAAGTAATAGTTATGGAAGGTTAATAATAAAAAACAATCTATGCATGAATCTGTCAAGCGATAGAATGTGTCCGCATTTTGACGGGAAATATCAAAATAAGTTCAAAGGGTGGCTTTCAGAAATGGAACGAGAAGAACTCAAATTTAAGGTGCGTACTATCGGTGGTCACATAGTATTTCCTGCTCATAAAAAAAATGGTTTTACAATAAACCAAGCCCGCGGTGTAAACAGAATAATTTGTGATAGATTTGATCTGACATTGGAATGTATAAGACGTTTATATAGAGACGAAGAAAGTCCCCTTTCTAAAACATTATTGAACTACAAAGACTTTTTTGAACTGTTTGTTGATTTCAAAGGTTACATTGAATTCTTTCATTTAAAAGACTTTATAAATCAAAATGAACAAATTGAATTTTCATTACCATTTGACAACTTTAGTAGACCAGCATTACCACAGACAATAGATGAATATAGACAATATAAGAACCATACGATTAATTTGATTAACAAACGAAATAAAAGAATATTAAAAAAACTAATGGACAACAGTATCTATAAAGATTGTCAATTCTCGACTACCTCTAAAAACATTAGAAAAAAAACTCTTTTCCCCTCTTGAAAAGATTTGAGATACTTCGCTACGCTCAGTATGAGATTTGTAAAACAAACAGTGATAAAACACTAATAATTAGCCCCAATTGCAGTGGTTATCCTTTTTTGTGGGTGGAGAACTCGGTGCGAAAGCAAGAAAAAGATAGGAACGGAAAGCGGGACTTCGTAAACAAAATAATGTAAAACCTACCACTACTAAAAGGAAAGTAACTTTGCTATATTGTCTGGAAAGCTAATGAGGTAATTGCTATAAGCGTGTAAACAACAAAAAATAAATTCGAATATTTTTCGAAGAAACTCGTAATAGGAGAAAAGATAAGGCTCAAAAGAACTAGTCCACCCAAAATACTTCCGTATCTATCCAATATCGGTTTATCAATTGTGTGAGATAGTTTAAGCATAATTCTTTGTAATTTCTGTATTCTGTCTTTAAAAATACTCAAAAAAACACGTACCTTTGTGAGCAATCAAAATTTCACGATAATATGACAACTTACAAACAAGCTGGTGTAGATAAAGAAGAGGGTTACCAAACTGTCCAGAAAATAAAAGATGCTGTGGCATCGACTCATAATGTAAACGTAATGAATGGAATTGGCAGTTTCGGGGCTTTTTACCGTTTGCAAGATTATAAAAAACCGGTATTGGTAAGTGGAACTGATGGTGTAGGAACTAAATTGCGCATCGCCTTAGATGTAAAAAAGTATGACACCGTAGGTATTGATTGCTTTGCTATGTGTGCCAATGATATTCTTTGTCATGGTGCTAAACCTCTTTTCTTTTTAGATTATCTGGCTTGTGGTAAATTAGATTCTGAAATTGCAGCCGAGATTGTTTCGGGAATAGTAGATGCTTGTAAGGAAACTGGCACTGCCCTTATCGGTGGGGAAACTGCTGAAATGCCTGGCATGTACACTATCGGCGATTATGATGTTGCGGGATTTTGCGTAGGAGCTGTCGAAGAAGATGACATTATAGACGGCAGTAAAATCAAGGAAGGTGATGTAATACTTGGATTGGAATCTAGCGGATTTCATAGCAATGGTTACTCACTCATTCGTAAAGTTTTCACAGACTACAATGAAGAGTTTGAGGGCAAACCTATCTATGAAGCTTTATTAAAGCCTACTCGTTTGTATCAAAATATTATTGATTCAATATTAGAAAAAACGCCTATTAACGGCATTGCACACATTACTGGTGGTGGTTTAATAGAAAATGTACCGCGCATTTTGCCTGATGGTCTTTCAGCGCATATTGACACTACAAAAATAAACGTTCCTACGATCATTCAAGAATTGCAAAAGAGAAGCGGTATTGCAATGGAAGAGCTTTATGGGACATTTAATATGGGTGTAGGAATGGTAATCGTAGTTGCCCCGGAAAATGTAGCTAAAGCTAAAGACGCAATTAATGAAAGTTTGATGGAATTAGGTACTATTAAAAAAGATAATAACCCAATAATATTAAAATGGTAAAACTTGCTGTATTAATTTCTGGAAGTGGAACGAATCTTCAAGCTTTAATTAACGCCATAAAAAATGATGGCTTAAATGCAGAAATATGTTGCGTTATTTCAGATAATCCTAAAGCTTTTGGCCTTAAGCGTGCTGCATTTGTGAATATTCCAACACATGTTGTCAAGAGAGGGAAAGGATTGTCAAAAGCCATTCTTCCTTTAGTTGAAGAAGCTGATTATATTGTTTTGGCAGGTTTCTTATCTATCCTTTCAGCTGATTTTTGCAAAAAGTGGAGTCGTAAAATTATCAACCTCCACCCTGCACTACTTCCCAAATATGGAGGCAAAGGCATGTACGGAGATTTTGTTCACCAAGCAGTACTCAATAACAACGAAAAAGAATCAGGAGCCACCGTGCATTGGGTTACTGAGGAAATAGACCGAGGAGATATCATTACGCAAGATTCTTGTACTGTTTCACCCAATGACACAGTAGAGAGCTTAGCGAAGAAGGTACACGAAATAGAGCATCGAATATTAGTAGAAGCGATACGAAAGCTGACCGAAAAAACATCAGAATAGTTGACCATGAAAATACTTATCATCGGAAGTGGCGGTAGAGAGCACGCCTTAGGAGTAAAGTTAAAAGAAAATGCCAAAGTCACAGAGCTTTTCTTTGCTACGGGCAACGGCGGAACTGCCCAAATAGGAACTAATATTGTTGCATCTACAATTGATGAACTTTGCGATTTTGCGAAATCAAACTCCATAGACTTAACTATAGTAGGCTCTGAGGATTTGCTCGTAGCGGGTATTGTTGATATTTTTCATGAGAATGGATTGAAAATATTCGGACCACATAAAGAAGCCGCGCAATTAGAAGGAAATAAAGCTTTTGCGAAGACATTTATGCAAAAGTATGGGGTGAAAACTGCTTCGTACAAAACATTCACCGACTATAAAGAAGCTCTAAATCATTTGAGTGAAATCCACTACCCTACAGTCGTAAAAGCAAGCGGATTAGCCGCTGGTAAAGGTGTGATTATTGCACAAAATAAACAAGAAGCAGAAAAAGCCCTTCATGAAATAATGCAGGATAAAGTCTTTGGAGACTCGGGTAGTGAAGTGCTTATAGAAGAGTTTCTTGAAGGTGTAGAAGCCTCCATCCTTTCCTACTACAATGGTAAAGAGATTGTTCCGTTTATTTCAGCGAAAGACCATAAGAAAATTGGCGAAGGAGAAACAGGATTAAATACTGGCGGCATGGGAGTGGTTGCTCCAAATCCTTATGTGACTGGAGATGTTATCGAAAAATTTCAAAAAAATATCTTAAAACCTACTTTAAAAGGACTAGTAGTAGAGAATCTGCAATTTTCAGGAGTTATCTTTTTTGGTCTAATGATAACAAAAAAGGGAGTTTATTTGCTTGAATACAACCTTCGCATGGGTGACCCTGAAACGCAGGCAGTTTTACCCTTGCTAGAGAGTGATTTACTCACACTTACGGAAAATGCTATTGATGGAAAAGAGATGGATGCTAAATGGAAAAATCAACACTCTTGCTGTGTAGTAATGGTTTCCGGAGGTTATCCCCAAGGTTACAAAAAAGGACACTTAATTCAAGGTCTTGAATATTTAGACACAACCTACTTTATTGCAGGTGCTCAAGAGGAAAACAATGAATTAAGAACATCAGGAGGTAGAGTTTTGAATATTGTCGCGACAGCAACTACAGCGGAAGAAGCTCGTAAAAAAGCTTATGAACAAGTCGAGAAAGTGCATTTTGTCGATTCTTTCTATCGCAAGGATATAGGAGATATTACATAACATACTTCCTCCAAAATTCAATTTATTTTTTTATCTTTGGTAAAAGGCCTTTTATATGAGACCATTCCTAAAGATTTCAATTTATGTAATCAGTTTTTTCATTTCATCGCAAATAATTTTTGCTCAAGATGACTATTTTAAATTATCGAATCGTCGGAAAGCTGTTGTTATCCCTTTTAAATTCATTAATAAAAGTATTATCATACCCTTAACGATCAATGAATCTGACACATTATACTTCATGTTAGATACAGGGTTAAAGAATACGTTAATTACGGAATTGCATTCTGAAGATAGTATAGAACTAAATCATACTACAAAAGAGACCATCGTAGGTTTGGGCGGGGCGGGGCGTTTATCTGTTTATACTTCATTCGACAATACTGTAAAACTGAAAGGTATTGAGGGATACAATCAACGTATGAATTTTATTGAAGAAGATATCTTCCAACTTTCACAACTTTCCGGACATAAGATTAACGGAATTATTGGTTATGATTTACTGAAACATTTTATTTTAAAAATAGATTATTCTAAGAGAAAATTAACGTTTTATAATCCGAAATATTATAACAAAAGACTGCGCAGTTACTCACATTTTCCTATGGAAATAATGGCAGGAAAGCCATATATTCATACTGATATTATAACTCCGAACAATAAAAAAGAAAAGTTAAAATTACTCATCGACACTGGAGCTGGGCTTCCTCTATGGCTAATGGACAATAACAATATCCAAATCTCTAAACCTGATACAACAGTTTATTCTTACATTGGACAAGGACTAAGCGGTCAAATCTATGGAGAGTATGGCCGAATTCCAAAACTGCTATTAAATAATATAGCACTGCATAATGTTATGACTGCATTTCCTAACGCCGATGATGTAAGAGGTGCCAATTCTGAAGGACGAAATGGAACCATAGGCAGTGAAGTTCTTAGAAGATTTTATGTGATACTCAATTATCCAAAAAAGAAGCTTTCTTTAAAACCGAACAAAAGTTTTAAAGATCCGTTTTATTTTAACCAAAGTGGTGTCGATTTTTACCAGCCCGATCTTACTATTCCATTATACTCCGTATATAATATTAGATCCAATTCTCCTGCAGAAAAAGCAGGTTTAAAAGTAAATGATGTTATTATAAAAATCAACAAGAAAAATGCTTTAAAAATGTCTTTGCAAGAAGTTATTCGTACCTTTGAAAAGATAGAAATAAGCAAAAATAAGAAAGTAAATCTTTTTATAAATAGAAAAGATTCTATGATAAATATTGAATACCAATTACCTCAAAAATCATTATAATTATGTTAATACTAATATCACCTGCAAAAAATATGGAAATGTCTAAGCACACTCATAAGACGCTTACGACTCCAATATTTCAAAAAGAGGCAAATCAACTGGTAAAAAAACTTCAAAAAATTTCTAAAAAAAAGCTTCAAGAATTGATGGACATAAGTGATGATCTGGCAAAATTAAACTATGAGCGTTATTTGAATTGGGCAGACAAGCCCAAGGATGATGAGGTGAAACAAGCATTGTTGTACTTTCAGGGAATGGTTTTTATAGGAATAGATGCAGATACTTTATCATCAAAAGATCTCGAAAATGCACAGAAACAACTCCGTATTCTTTCAGGATTGTATGGCTTACTACGTCCGCTCGATGGTATTCAAGCTTATCGCTTGGAAATGGGTACTCCATGGAAAACTAAAGATTTTGATAATCTCTATAAATTCTGGGCTGATGAAATTACGAAACAAATTAATAAAACAGTTGAAAAGTACAATCATAAATACATTGTAAATTTAGCCTCTCAAGAATATTTCAAATCTGTAAAAACAAAACAACTCGATGCTCCAGTAATCACTCCTGTTTTTAAGGATGATAGAGGGAAAGGATATCAGACCATAGCTGTCTATGCAAAAAAAGCTAGAGGACTAATGACACGGTTTATCATTCAAAATAACATCAAAAATCCTGAAGACTTGCAGGCATTTGATAGTGAGGGCTATTTTTATAACTCCGAACTTTCAACTGATAAAAAACCTGTTTTTACAAGGAATCATTAATTATAACCAGAAAGAGGTTACTACTCTTTCGTTTCAAATATTATTTTAGCATAAGAGAGAACAAAATAATATCTTTGCATTAAGGGAAAAGAATCTTCAAAGTTATATCCTAAATAAGCTAAGACTGATATTTCTATGCAAAAAAAACATTATATACTCATCGGAATTGCAATATTACTTCTTGCAGGATTAATATATCTCATCGTTTCACGTCCTGAAGGAGAGCATTATGAAGATATTGATACTATAATAGGCGTTCCTATAAACTCTGAACTTATCATTCATATTCCTGATCTTGAAGAACTTCTAGAAAAAAGTTCAGAAAAGGGTGTTTGGCAAGAGCTGAATAAATGGGAAAGTATAAAAGGAATTCAAAACCTACAGCAAGATTTTTCGCAAGCACTTAGCAAACCGGAACTTTCGGAACTATTAGACGATGCACAACTAACTATTGCAACAAAAATAACGGGGAGAAATAGCATTGAAGTTAGTTATATATTCCCGTTAGAGTCAAGTAATAAAAAAAATCATATTGAGAAATTGGTTCAATATTTCTCTAAAGATTATACAATATCTTCAAGGGAATATAGCGGATTTACATTGGTTCATATGAATAACAACATTGACGCTGATACAGACTATTTTTATGCCTTTGCAAAAGGTTTATTTGTTCTCAGCACTTCTCAAATTTCATTAGAGGATGCACTCTTACAAATAAGAAATAATAACAGTTTGCTTGATAAAGAGTCATTCCAACAACTGAAAAAAGTAGCGTCTTCTAATGATGATTTGAATATCTTTATTAACGGAGTTACGTTTCCAAAATTGCTATCGCTAGGCTTAGATAAAAAATATTCTCGATTTATTAAAGAACTGACTGATTTTACCACACAAGCGGGTTTAGATGTAAACATTAGCGAGGATAAAATTTTACTCAATGGTTTTTTATATAGTAACACCAATGACTTTTTCTACACCAATCTTCTCTTAAATCAAGAGCCTGTAAAGCTGAATATTGAAGAAATAATACCCGCAAATACTCGGTTTTGGTCTGCACTTTCTCTGAGTAATGAAGAAGCTTACTTGGATAATTATAAGCGCTATTTGGAACAAACTGGAGATATCAAAGCTTACAGGACTTTTAGTGAGAATTTTAAAAATAAAACAGGTGTTTTTCCTGAAGACTTCATATATCCGCTACTGGAAAGTGAAATTGGACTGATAATATCTGAAGATCGCATACTCAATGAGGCTGCGAACAGGTATTGTGTATTACGTACCAAAAGTAAAAGTGAATCAACACATGCACTAGATTCATTACAACAAGTGTATGCCACAAAACAGAAAAGAAAGCTGAAAACCTATCTTCATAAAATTGATGAAACCTTATCTTATAAAATGTATGAATTTCCTTTCTCGGATTTTGCTCATTTGATGTGGGGAGGGCTCTTTTTCGAGACCAAGACAAATTTTTGCACTTTGATAGATAATTATATGGTATTTGGTAGTAGCAAAGAAAGTTTAGAACGGTATATTGATTTTATCGTTAGACGAAAAACTCTCAAACACGACTCTTTTTATCAAAGCCAGAAAAAATATTGGATTGATAATGAAAGTTCATTTACTGCCTATTCGAAGAATGGTGATGGAACATTCTTTAAAAAGTACGCAGGAGAAAAACTGAAAAATGACATCTCTGATAAAGCGAAAAATTTAGAGAAGTTTCCTTCTATGAGCATCCAAGTAAAAAACATCAATAATTTGCTTTACGTAAACGGTTACATTTCCTACACGTCATCACTTCAAAGAGCGCCAGAAACTGTATGGCAATCAAGGCTGGATAATCCTCTGCGAATGAAACCTGTAATGGTTACTAACCATAAAAGTAAAGAACGTGAGTTGATTTTTCAAGATACTGAAAACATCCTTTATCTTGTTTCCAACTCAGGAAGAATTCTTTGGAAATTACCTTTAGAAGAACCCATCATGGGTAGCATACACCAAGTAGATGCCTATAAAAATAAGAAACTGCAGTATTTGTTCAATACAAAAAGCAAGCTTTATCTAATTGATAGAAATGGGAATCAAGTAGGCAACTTCCCTATTGCATTTCGTTCTTCGGCAACCAACCCTATAGCTTTGTTTGACTATGATAACAATAGAAACTATCGCATTTTTCTATCGACAGAGGATAAACTTACTTATCTGTATGATATCAAAGGAAAATTAGTGGAAGGCTGGAAAGCCGAGAAAAATGAACATGAAGTGTTGCAAGCAGTCCAATACTTCGTCAATGCCTCAAAGGACTATATCGTATATAATGATGGTTATCGAAATTATATTCTAAGTCGCCGTGGTGAAGTTCGTTCTAAACCACAAAAGAGTTTTTCTAAAGCAGAAAATAGTAAATTGTGTATCTTAGAGAGTAACAGTAAGCAAAAATGCAGTTTAGTTGCAACCGATGAAACAGGACTAGTTTATTTTACTCATTTAGATGGAACTGTGACCACCAAAGAAGTTGGCAAATTTACTGATAAACATATCTTTACGAGTTATGATATAAATGTAGATGGAGCCAACGACTTTATATTTATTGATAAAGGTATTCTTACAGTCTTTAATCATTCTGGCAAAGAGATTTTCAATTATGATTTTAAGACTGAAGATGTGAGTAGACCTAATTTCTACACTTTCTCATCAAAGGATAAAAAAATAGGATTAAGAGCAGGCAACAACATCTATTTATTTAATAGTGATGGTTCTATCTACGATGGATTCCCTTTAGAAGGATATTCTGATTTCAGCATTGGATTTATCAATGAAAAAGACAGAGAGTTTAACCTCTTCGTAGCAGGGAGTAACGATTTATTGTATAATTATGCGGTGCAGTAATCAACTCTCAATTAAAACACCTTCTTTATTTAAATCCAATTCTTGTTTACGAGCATTAGAAATACTAATATTCAATTCAAAACCAATCAGTAGCGATAATGCATTGAAGTACAGCCAGAGCAATATCACAATAACGGTTCCGATAGAGCCATATAATTTATTATACTGACCGAAATTATTAATATAATATGAAAATCCCCAGGAGGAAATTAGCATAAGTAAGGTTGCTAAGGTTGTACCTGCAGAAAACAGTCTGAATTTCCCTCTTTTTGAAGGAGCAAAGTAATAAATAATAGCTACTGCTGTAAAGAATAACAATATAATTATCAACCATTGCCCGACCACTAGCACGAAGTAGTTGATGTCATTTGTTAAAACATCTCTTTGGTTGAATATTTTTATAAGTGAACGACCTGAAACAGTCAAGACTACTGCCGTGATAATCAAAACCGATAGTATACAAACCAACAACATTGACACGAGATATTGATTGATCCAGTTCCTGCCCTTAAATGAATGGTAAGTTGCTGCAAAAGCCGTCATTAAAGAATTAACACCATTAGTTGCAAATGCCAACATGGAAATAAAACCTATTGAGAGTAAATCAAATCGCTCACGCAATACAATGTCTGAAATAGTATCTCGAGTTGCAAGAAAAGCATTTCGTGGCATTACATCTATCAGTAAACCTAATAATTCTTCTTGAAAATTATCAATAGGTACATAGGGTATTAAACTGAATAAGAAAAGTAACAACGGAAAAAGAGCAATAAAAAAACTAAAGGCGATTGCAGATGCTCTTGTAGTTATTGCTCCATTTATCAAACCATTCCAAAAAAATAAAATAATATTCCAAACAGGAATATCTTCAAATCCAGGTAAAGAAATTCTCTTTAGATAGTTTACTATTCTATTGTTTGTAAGTATTTTTAGCAAAATGTCGATTTTAAGACAAATATACTAAAACCCAGTGTCCTTTTCTATGTTCACCTTACTTATACGCAAGTCATTATCCTTCCCCTTGTAGAAAATAGTTGCACGAAATTTTGAGGAATTACTTGAGAAAGTAAAGACTGAGAACTGTGAATTTCCGCTTCCTCCATTATGTTTTTCTACTAAATTACTAGGTTTATTTGCTTTAAAAAAATCACTAAGTACCTGTGTTGCTTGTGCCTTACTATACATCGTACGTTTGCCATCAATCGCCATTTCAACTGTTGCCTCGAAGTATGTTGCAACTTTATCAGCATTGCCTGATTTAAAGGCAGTGGCAATACCTGCTGGCAAATTTCCTTTAGCAGGCACAACGACAGCTAACAGAACTATGGTTGTTATTATTATAATTTTTCGCATAACAATTTCCTTTTTATATCTTTACAATTAGAATTGCAAAAACCATACAATTATAACTAATTTTTTAACGCTTTACAAAAAACCTTTGTAAATCAAGGGTTTTAGAATAGATTACCTAACTTACAAAAGCTTTTTTATTTTTTATGAAAGTACAAATAATATGTATCGGAAAAACAGCCTTTAGTTATCTGGATGAAGGAATAGATTTGTATGAGAAGCGACTAAAACATTATTTGCCTTTCGAATGGATTATTGTTCCAGAGATAAAAAAAGCAAAAAACTGGTCGGCTGATCAAATAAAACAAGCTGAGGGGCAGGCTTTAGTGAAAATTATTCCTTCAGATTCAGTGATCACTTTACTTGATGTCAAGGGAAAGACATTTACTTCAGAAGAATTTGCCAGCTTTTTGAATACAAGAATGATATCAGGAGTTAAAACACTCTCATTTATTATAGGTGGAGCCTATGGATTTTCACCAGAAATATATGCAAAAGCACAATTTAAAATCTCATTATCTAAAATGACTTTTTCGCATCAGCTAGTACGTGTAGTCTTTTCCGAACAACTGTATAGAGCCATGACCATCTTAAGAAGTGAACCCTATCATCATTAAAAAATACTATGAGAAGAATCTTAAAACCATATAATTTCCTTTGGATTTCTGGTCTTATCCTCCTAGGTCTGGCTTTTATTTTAAACAGTCATTATTTAAATGAAAACACAGACATAAAACGATTCAAAAGCTCATTAAGACAAAAAGAAAATCTTGCAGACAAAACTCTCATTCTTTTTGAAGACAGAGCTTCTCTTACTGCTTTTATTGAAAATCAAGAACCTGCAACCGTAAAAGATGATATTGCTTACTTAGTCTATGAGGATAAAGAGCTCGTTTACTGGTCAAATAATCTGATTAATATTCCTGAGGTCTATGAGGAAAGCTTTTATGATCAAGCTCTTATTAAATTAAACAATGGATATTATGCCACCCGTATACACAGCTTCCATAACAAAAAAATGGTTGCTCTTATTCCCATCTATTATGAATATAACGTGAAAAGCAGTTATTTAGAAAGTACTTTTCACCCTGATTTACAGTTACTTTATGATACTAATTTATCCAGAGATGCAGAGCAAGGGCATTTTATAAGTAATAAAGAAGGTAAATATCTATTTTCCCTAATTCAAACCAATAAGCTCATTACTGATTCTCCATTATGTATCATGATTTCGATACTCTATGTACTGGGATTTATTTTGCTTATGTCTTTTTTTATAGTGAGGTTTCGCAATATGCAACCTTGGAACCAAATGGTATTTACATTGCTTCTCACAATTGTATTCATAGGTTTACGGGTGATAATGCTCCATTATCAGTTGCCTGCCTCATTATATTCATTGCGGTTATTTTCTGCTGAACTGCATGCCTCATCAGATATTTTTAGATCATTAGGGGACTATTGGATAAATTCATTACTTATTTTTTTATGGGTTTATTTCATAAGTTGTTTTCGTGTAAATCGCACTTCTTTAGTGCAGAAAAATAAATTCATTCTCTTAGGCGGTTATATGACATTCACCATTTTCTTAGGTTTATTTGTATTTACCCAGGTTGAGAGTTTAGTTCTAAATTCCTCTTTTTCGCTTCAAGTCCATACAGGGTCAGGAATGGAGATCTACACAATATGGGCATATGCAGGTGTAGCTTTGTTGGTGTCTGCTTTGCTCATTAGTATAAGGACTCTAACACTTAGATTCTATCAGCTAATCAAATTAAGAGAATTCTACATTTTGTGGTTTTCACTCCTAATTGTTTTTGGAGTCGTTATCTTCTTTATAAATCGTTTTCTGATATTCCATCTTGTATTCTTAGGTGTCCTCGGTTTTATCCAGAGCACCATTAGATACAAAACAACTAAGGAATACAACTATACGCTACAGGTTTTAGCGATATTTCTATCTGCTTTTTACTTGACTTTTTTAATCAATATCTATTCTGAAGTAAAGGAAAAACAGATACGTACTGCAAAGGCAGTCAGTATTATGGATTCTAATGATCCTGTAACCAAAGCGAGGCTCGAAACCATGAGTAATGATTGGATTAAGGATAACTTGTTGCTAAGTTTATTTCAAGATCCTCTTGAAAATGAAATTCAAATAAAAGAATATTTAAGAAACCAATATTTTAATAGAGACTGGTCGAATTACAATGTCCAAATCCTTATTTGTGCTGATGGAGACGAAATAGAAATGATAGACTCTGAAGGTGAGAATACTTATAGTGACTGTTTCTTCACTTTTAATAGTTTAATAGAATCTGCATCAAGAATAGGGAATTCTTATTTTTACGAGCTTAACACCTACAAAGGCGTAACCCCATACATAGGTATGCTAACGTTTATGACTGAATTTTATGGGGAAATACGACTCTTTGTCCATCTTGATTTAAAACCTTACGAAGATCAGCAAGGTTATCCCGGATTATTAACAAGCGAAGAATATGAAGTAAACTACCAAAATCGCTATTCTATTGCAAAATATATCAATGGAAGACTTAGATATTCCAATGGAGATTTTGACTATTACAGTTTGTTTAATAATTTTAAAAGTGATAAAAAAACAAATTATTTTATAGATGTAGATGATTACAAACACTTTGTGTATCGTGTTACTGATTCTTACAAGATTGTTATCAGCCAAGAGAAATTGTCATTTTATAAAAGATATATTGCTTTTCCTTATTTATTTTTCCTTCTTTTCTTCATTATTTTATCTATTTGGATTTTAGAAACATACCCTTCTTATTACTTTTACTATCACTCGGTTAGGCAACAGATAAAGATTGCTTTAATTACCATGATTACTATTGTTTTTATAGTTGTTGGTGGTGCAAGTTTATATTTTAGTTATAAATCCAATCAAAAACAATATCAGCAAGAGCATAAGGAGAAGATACAGATGCTGAGAAGAGAGATATTCAACAACATCGAAAGTGCGAAAGACTTGGATCCTAATTTCAACATTAACATAGAACAACGATTGCAAGATTATTCTCGAATTTTGGATGCTGATATTAACATCTATGATGTATATGGTGTTCTTCTGTCAACTTCACAGCCTGAAATGTTTTCTAAAGAAATTATCAGTAACAGGATGAATTTCAGTGCTTTTAATGGTATGAATAGTCACAACACCACTGAAATCACTATCCAAGAACGTATCGGTAATCTTGAATATACGTCAGTATATGTAACTCTCTGGAATAATATAAACGAACCCGTAGCCTACTTGAATGTTCCTTATTTTATGAAGTATAAACGATTCAAGGCTGAGATGCAAGACGTAATTATAGGAGTGCTGAATATTAACCTATTACTCATTATTTTAGCTTTGATAGTTGCTTATATCATCTCCCAGCGTATTACATCTCCACTTGTGATGTTACAAGAAAAATTTTCCAAAATACGCTTAGGAAAGAAGAATGAAAAAATATTTTACGAGAAAGATGATGAAATAAAAGTATTGGTGAATACTTATAATAAAATGGTGGATGAATTGGAAGAAAGTACAGAACTCTTAGCACAATCTGAACGAGAGAGTGCTTGGCGTGAAATGGCACGACAAGTGGCACATGAGATTAAAAATCCACTCACGCCAATGAAGCTAAACATCCAATTTTTACAACACCGAATAAGTAAAGATTCTGATAACTGGGAAGAGCAATTCAAGCAACTATCAGATGTATTATTAAAACAAATAGACGAGCTGGCAGCAATTGCCTCAGCCTTTTCAGATTTTGCAAAATTGCCAACTCTAAAGAATGAGGAACTGGATCTGCTAGCACTCTTAGAAGAATTGACTATCTTGTATAATAAGGGGGAAATTGATATGAGACTTTCCACAAGCCTAAAAGATATTTTAATTTATGCAGATCATAATAGAATTCGTAGGGCATTTATAAACCTGATAACAAATGCCATACAATCTATTAAGAATCCAGAAAAGGGACAGGTAGAAATAGTGGTAACTCAGAAACAAAGCGATTTTATTGAGGTTGCAATAGTTGATAACGGATCTGGTATCCCAGAAGAAGCAAGAGCAAAGATCTTTTCCCCAAGTTTTACAACAAAATCCAGTGGTATGGGATTAGGGTTAGCTCTCACTAAAGATATTATTAATCAAGCTAATGGAATTATCAGTTTTGAATCAGAGGTTGAGAAGGGAACGACGTTTAGAGTAACTTTACCTACGATTGAATCTCATCCATAGCAACTAATTTATGTAAAATAGCATAAACAGTTAAGCCAGATACAGACTTTATATCTAACTTTCTAGTGATATTTTTCCGGTGAGTAGTCACTGTGTGAATACTAACAAACAGTTGTTTCGCAATTTCTTTGTTAGACCTGCCTAGAGCAATTTGTCTCAATACATTGCGTTCACTTTCGGTGAGAATTTCATCGTCATCCTTCGATTCGTTTGACTGTATCCCAAGTGCCAGATTGATCGTAGAAACAAACTCTTCTTCCGATGTTTTTAAATAGTTGATATAAGGGATATCCATATTCTTATAGGTTAAGAAAACCATTCGGTCTTTCCACCTCTCTAATAATTGCTTATTTCTAACGTAAATGCGTATGGAGATAAGATATAATACGTCATTGTTATCTTCGGAGGAAATTAGAGACACGACACTATGATTTGTCTTCTCATCAATTTTTATCTCTGGAAAGTTTTCATTAAGGAGATGGATGATACCTTTCCTTAAGATAAATGAGGGTTCTATGACAACGATTTTTGAATACACTATTGAATTATCTTCTTGATTTTATCTTCCATAAAAATAACTCGTGGTATCAATATTTTATCTTCAACCCTAGTATGGTATTCTACATCTTCCTCTAATTTGAAAAGTTCTTGAATAATAGCGTAATATTGCATCGTATTCTCTGGACTTATAATATACTTTATCATGATATTTTTTAAATCCTTTAATTTCATAGCAATATCATCATGGTCTTCCTCAAACTCCTTCATCGAATAAGAGTCAATAACTTCCCGTTTTTCAGCTGAAACAGCTCCTGACTCTATCACCTCATGTAGCGTTTTAATGTAAGGAAAAACAATACGCTCTTCTCTCTCTATATGAGTCGTAAGTTCACTTCTGTATCCTTTGAAAAAATTAAGAATTAAATCCGTGTAGCGCTCATCTTCTCCTAATCTTTTCAAATCTTCAATCATCGATTCTATGTTTACGACCCATTCCTCTAAGTAGTTACTGTGTGTTTGTTTCAGATAGTCAATCAAGGCTAAAACATCCATCTTTTTCACATAATCAGAAGGAATATAATCAGCATTCGTATATGCATTGAGTAATTCAACCAATGAACATGGATCTACACCCACCTTTTCACAAACCTCCTTTACTGTTTTGTCTCCAAACCCCAAACGGATTCCAAAACGATCTAATATAGGAATAACCATATAGTTACGATGCACTACATCAGACATTTTCGTATTTAAGTGAATAGGACGAGTTTCCATAGAATCATTTTTTTCTCATAAATATTTGTATTGGCACTCCTTTAAAATCCCAATGTTGACGAATTTGATTTTCCAAATAACGTTTATAAGGTTCTTTCACGTATTGAGGCAAGTTACAATAGAATGCAAAACTTGGAGCCAGAGTTGGCAATTGTGTTACATATTTTATTCTAATGAATTTATCCTTATTCATTGGAGGCTGATGTTGTTCTATAGCTTCCTGCATTACCTCATTTAGCTTGGAGGTTGGTACTTTTCTCTTTCTATTCTCATAAACTTCTACTGCTGACTTTAACACATCTAAAACTCGCTGTTTAGTCAAAGCTGACGCAAAGATGATAGGAATATCAGTAAATGGTGCTGTACGTTCCAAAATACGTTTTCTATATTGCTCCATGGTTTTATTATCTTTCTCTATCAAGTCCCATTTATTGACCATGATAACCAATCCTTTGCGATTATTGACGACCAATTGAATGATATTTAAATCTTGAGATTCAATTCCACGCTCAGCATCAAGTATCAACACACAGACATCACTATTTTCAATAGTACGTACTGACCGCATCACAGAGTAAAATTCAACATCTTCGTTGATTTTTCCCTTTTTCCTCACTCCTGCCGTATCAACTAATATGAAATTATGCCCAAATTTATTGAAATGAATATCAACAGCATCACGAGTTGTTCCAGCCACTGGGGTAACAATGGTTTTATCTTCACCAATTAGAGTATTTATCGTAGATGATTTACCAACATTAGGACGTCCCACAAAAGCAAGACGTGGCAGTTCTTCTTCCTCTGCTGATGCAGGTTCTAAATCCGGCAATACCTCAACTATTTTATCTAATAAGTCACCCGTACCTGAACCGTTTATAGAGGAAACTGAATAAAGTTCATCTGATAAGCCCAAACTATAAAATTCGGCTGTTTCAAAAGTACGCTCTGTATTATCCACCTTATTCACAACGACTAAGACAGGCTTATCTATTTTACGCAACATATTAGCCATATTTAAATCTAAGTCTGTCACGCCTGACTCTACATCCACCGTAAGCAGTAATACATCTGCCTCATCAATAGCCAATTGTACTTGACGCTTTATCTCTTCTTCAAAAATATCAGCTGAGTTGTCCATATATCCACCTGTGTCTATAATAGAAAACTCCACTCCATTCCAAGTTACTTTCCCGTAATTACGGTCTCTGGTAACTCCACTTTCTTCATTTACAATAGCTTGGCGTGTTCCTGTCAAGCGATTAAATAAGGTCGATTTCCCAACATTTGGTCGACCCACTATGGCTACTATTTTACTCATCTTTTCCTTTCTACGCACTGATGAACAATGCCAATAATTGTACAAATATACAAAAACAAAAATATCCCTTATGCATTAGCATAAGAGATATACTCAATCTTAAACCGCTAAAAAAACAGTTATAAATCTATAATTCTTCTGCTTCTCTAAGCTTCTGAATATAGGCGGCTTTCTTAATCTTCTCTCTGTGTTGCTCAGAAGGCTTAATATAAGCTTGACGCTTACGCAATTCTTTTACAACACCAGTTTTTTCAAACTTTCTTTTGAAACGTTTTAAAGCTCTATCTATATTTTCGCCATCTTTTACGGGTACGATAATCATATCTTTTTCCTATTATCTGTTTGTAATTTTGAGTGGCAAAGATAATATATAGTTTTTGAATTACCAATTTTTTATTTCTATTCTTTTACTTTTAAATATGGTTTTACTTTATCAAACGTCTTGTTTGTAAGTATCTTTCGGTTTTTTAATAGAGTTACTCTTTCGTAATCACCCTTGCGTTTCCTATAACGAATAATAGCTTGTGCATCGTGAAAATCAAGATAAGGATGTTTATAAATTTCTTCCTCCGTTGCTGTATTTATATTTATTTGCATTACAGGACTTCTTATTTCACAGTACTTTTTGATTATATTCAAATCCCTCTCTCTTATATTATATAGTTCCAGCAATTGAGCCATACTTGCATAACCTCCTAATTTGTTTCGGAAATTGATTAGTTTACGACTCATCGATAAGCTCACATGCAGTTTCAACAATTCTTCTTCGCTTATAGTATTCAGATCATAGATGGTAGAAATAGTATCTTGTTGATTGGTATAATTAACATCCTCTTTTTCTTCAATTCGAATGTAAGGTAGCAACTGATTGTATTTCTCCTCTGATAAGCCATAAATCTTTTTTAAATCTTCACTCACATAAAAATGCCCACCTTTTTTCTTATAGTTTGCAATAATCTGTGCAACTTTTTTAGTTACTCCAAGTGCTAACCATTCTTCTGTAGAGATTAGGTTCGGATCAAAATAAAACAAACTGTCAATTTCTTTCTCTGATGTTGCTTCGCCAGTCTTATTTTTTACAATCTTATTTTTAGTCTTTTGCCAGTTTTCATTATCATTCAACCTTAGGAAAGGCTCGTAAACTTTATAAATACTATCTGTAACGAAATATAGCTTACGGAAGTCCTCTTTTTTATAAAAATATCCTCCTGCATTGCGGTAATTCACCAAATTTCGAATTTGTTTCTTTGAAAATCCTAATTTCTCTAACTCTATGATTTTAACAGTATTCGGATTAAAAGCAAAATATTGATATGTGGTTTTATCCCTCTTACCAACTCTTTCAAGACTATCAATTTGGTACTGAAAATAGGAAGTATCAATTTCCTGAAAAAAATATTTTTTATAAAAGTACAGACCAGCAAATAATAATACCAGCAACAGCATAAGAACTCCTACTCCATTTAGTTCCTTTCTATTGTAATAAAAATACGTTCTTAGTCTTGAAAATAATTTTGCAAACATTTATGTTGTAAGTAAATCAAAAGCACCGACTTGATTGAGTAAAATCAAAACGATAGCCAATGGCGCTATAAAACGAACCACAAAATAATACATACCAAACCACTTTATTTGGAAGGAGTGGTCATTAGACAATTCTGCTTTAACATCTTCCTTTTTCAAAATAAATCCTACAAAGATTATTGCAAAAGCTCCTCCTATAGGTAATAACCAATTAGAGGTTAAATAATCGAGTGCATCGAAAAATGTTAACCCAAAAATGTGAAACTTCTCTCCTACACCAAAAGATAATGTACAGAAAACACCTAAAATAGCAATGGCTGTTGTTACAGCTATGGTTGCTTTTTTGCGTGTCCATTTTAATTCCTCTTGAACGAGACTCACATTCACTTCCAATATAGAGACTGTAGAAGTAAGTGCTGCCATTGTTAGAAGTAAAAAGAAAATAATAGCGAAAATAAATCCTCCGCTCATTTGATTAAAAATATTAGGAAGTGTAACAAACACCAATCCTGGACCACTACTAGGATCAATATTAAATGAAAAAACAGCTGGGAATATCATTACTCCTGCTAATATTGCAAGCAAAGTATCTGCCAAAACTACAACACCGACTGTCTTGTGTATCTTTTCCTTCTTGCTCATATACGAGGAGTATGTGATTAAAATCCCCATACCTAAACTTAATGAAAAGAAAGCTTGACCTAACGCTTCCAATATCACTTGAGGATTAATCTTTGAAAAATCAGGAGAAAATAAAAATTTTAAACCTTCCGATGCTCCCTCTAGTGTAAGTGCTTTAATACACATACCTATCATCAATATAACCATAAGTGGCATCATTATCTTAGAATATTTCTCAATCCCTTTTTTCACTCCTGCATAGACTATGTAGGCTGTCACTCCTAACAAACAGAACTGCCACAGCAAAGGATCAATAATCGAAGTATGAAAAGATTCAAAATTAGTAGCAATCTCATTGGCAGAATGACTCCTGTATGCCCCTGTAATAGACTGGTACAGGTATTCCAAGGTCCACCCGGCAATAGTCGTATAATACGATAAAATAAAGAAGGCTGCCAAAGAAGGTATTATCCCTAAGAATGCCCATCGAAATGTCGGGGACAATTTACTAAAAGCACGAAAGGAGTTGGTTTGTGCTCTACGCCCAATGACAAACTCTGACATCATCAGCGGAATTCCAAGAGCGACAACAAAAAGAACATAAATGAGAATAAAAGCACTCCCACCATTATCACCCAGTACATAAGGGAATTTCCAAATATTGCCTAAACCAACAGCTGATCCTGCAACAGCTGCAATAACAGCAAAGCGGGATGAGAAATGTTCTCTTTCATTTTTCATAGTAGTCTTTTAAGATTTTTGCTAAAATAAAAAAAGCTGCCTAATAATAGACAGCTTCTTTAAAATTATTTTCATAAACTACAATCTATCAACACAATTCAAATCACTAAACGCTTGTTTTAGTCTTTCAATCATAGACAATTCTGCTTCGCGTAACCACTTTCTAGGATCATAAAACTTTTTATTAGGCTTATCATCTCCTTCTGGGTTACCAATCTGTCCTTGAAGGTAAGATTTGTTTTTTTGTTCAAATACTCTTACTCCATCCCAGAACGCCCATTGTGTATCGGTATCAATATTCATTTTTACGACTCCATAGTCTATAGCTTCTCTTATATCTTCCAGACCAGAACCAGAACCACCGTGGAACACAAAGTTCACTGTGTTTTTATCTACACCATATTTTTCAGAAATGTACTTTTGAGACTCAGCTAATATTTTTGGACGCAGAAGAACATTTCCTGGTTTATACACACCATGTACGTTACCAAAAGCTGCAGCAATGGTAAAATTAGGTGAAACTTTTAACAACTCTTCATAAGCATAGGCAACTTCCTCCTTTTGTGTATACAAAGAAGCGTTGTCCACATCTGTGTTATCAACTCCATCTTCTTCACCACCTGTAACGCCAAGCTCTATTTCCAAAGTCATTCCCATCTTGTCCATACGGGCAAGGTATTTCTTACACGTTTCAACATTTTCTTCAATAGGCTCTTCTGATAAGTCAATCATATGAGAGCTGAATAAAGGCTTACCAGTAAGCTCAAACCATTTTTCATTCTCATCTAATAGTCCATCAATCCATGGAAGTAATTTCTTTGCTGCATGGTCTGTATGTAAAATCACTGGGACTCCATAAATCTCTGCCATCGTGTGAATATGTTTTGCACCGGCAACTGCCCCCATTACAGAAGCTTTCTGATCATCATTACTTACTCCTTTACCTGCAACAAAGTGAGCTCCTCCATTTGAAAATTGAATAATAACAGGAGAATTAATATCACGTGCTGCTTGTAATACAGCATTCATAGAATGTGTACCAATAACATTTACCGCAGGTAATGCAAACTTGTTTTCTTTAGCAACTTTAAAAACTTTTTGCACATCTGAACCTGTCAGTACACCTGGTTTTACTACGTCTAGAACTTTCATATTTTTATTCTTATTTAATTGTAATTGAGTGTGATATTTCACTTGCGAATTTACTAAAATGGATAACCAATACCAAAATTAAACGTAATATCTTTCAGGTCATAACTGCTATTTTTTGGCACAAATCTATCTCCTTGCAAGTAAGGATCTACTAATTTAATTCCTGCATCTAATCGTAAAATAATATTGCTAATATCATATCTTAAGCCCAATCCTGTTCCTACGGCAATTTGTTTATAAAAACTATCAAATTCAAATTTACTATCAGGATCTTTTTCTCCGAGATCTGAAAGATTCCATACATTACCCGCATCAACAAATAAGGCACCTTCTAGACTCTTAGCTAGGCTGAATCGATATTCTAGATTTCCTTCTAATTTAAATTCTCCGTAAGAGAGCCTCAAATTGGGAGGATTGGCTCGAGAGCCACCGGGTCCCAAGCTTCTAGGATGCCAAGCACGCATACTATTAGGTCCGCCAGCAAAATACATTTTTTCAAATGGCATTACTTCTGAATTACCATAAGGAAAACCTGCACCTAAAAAAATGTGATAAATAAGTGCATGCTTAGGGTTAATGAATTGATTGTAAGTGAACTCTATATCAGATCGGATGTATTGCGCATAACGAATTCCAAAATAGGAAAAGTAATCATTTTCGGTTAGGTCTTCCCTGTCATTCCGTGCCATTAGATGGTCAATCGCATTTAGTAAGTTTCCTGAACTCTCAACATTAAACCGAGCTCTTTGATAAGTTGTCTTTCTCGTCTTTCCTTGATTGTCAAATCTTAAACTATACCGCATAGAAGGAATAATATGATCTACATAACTGGTTTGTCGGTAATAGTTATTCAAATTTTCTAAAAAATCAGGATCAGCATTGACTTTTAGCAGACCTAAATCTATTGGAGTAAAAATATGTGAAAAATGATCATTGCTCCTCCATTGATAACTAAAGGTGAGATCTGTAATAGTCCGTAGATACTCAGGGCGTTCTGCATAATTGTACACAATTGAGGTACTTGTCCGGGGTACTCTAGCTCTCCAATTCTTAACTTTAAAGAATGGCAAATAGAACTTTGGCGAAATAAGATTTACAGTCGCTCCAAACTCCGAGGCATCAAATTTAGATGTTAAATGCTCTCGTCGTAAACGCTCTATACCTGCTGATAGTTGTACTGTAAAGAGCTCAGCTCCACGAAACAGATTTTTATGTTGATAGCGTAGATTTGTGGCAAATCCAAAATCACCAGCATTCACCGTTGCAGTAGCTTCCACACTATAAGACTGTCGTTTTTGAGATACTAACTGAATGTAACAGTCCAAAAGACCAATACTGTCGTTCGTAGCAAATTCTCTAAACCCAACATTAGAATATTTGAACTGCTTCAATATGCCTAATCTTCTTTTTGTTTCATCCACGTTTTCAGGACTGTATAATTGTCCTTCTTTGATAAGGATTGCCCGTGCTAAGGTGAATGGTTTGTATGACATCTTATCTTTGTAGAAGAAAGTTATATCATCAAACTTAATACTATCAAACTTATTCTCCATTCCCTTGTCCTGGGCTTCAATATCAAGATATACAGTTATTTTTCTAATTTTGTACTTGCGAAGCTCAAGAGAATCCACGGTTCGTAAACCATAATAAATATCTACTTTATTATTTAGCTTAGTAGTATCTAGGTAGAAATGAATGTTATCCTCATCGAAATTAAAATACCCTTGCAATTCATACAATGCTTCCAAACGCTCACGCTCTTCCTTGAGCTTATCGACATCTAACAAATCATTTTTTCGAATGAATGCCTTTTTCTTTTGCTGTATCAAAGTTTGACGTAAACTTGAGCTATCCGGCAACTCGATTCTCATATTCTCTTTTCCTATAACTTTGTATAGTAAGCTATCCTTACGCCTGATGATGTTAGCAATAACTTTAGGCTCATTAGCTTTAATGATATAATTAACTTTAACTTTTTTCTTGCTGAAATTTTCTCTTACTTCGATTTCTGCATCATAAAATCCTTTGTTTGCCATAAACCGCTCTAGCTGGATAAGGGTACGATGTGTTTGAATAGAATCATAGATTACAGGAGCTTCTCCAAGCTTACGCAAGAACCGATTTATTTTTTTAGTACTATCACTTCCTGAGAGGTTATACATCCAAACATTAAACGGAATCTCACCCAATATTCTATTGTTTGGCTTTTGTTTTACGTAAGCCTCAGCCTTACTTTCAGCCACACGCTTATCATCAATATCAATTTTTACCTTGGTGAGCAGAAACTCATCTTCAGACACATACTTGGTTGTTGAGCATGCGAAGACGAACGAAATAGATAACAATAAAAGTATATATTTGATGGTCTTTTTCAAAAATCTTATTTTTGTTCAAAGATATGAACTTTAGTAAAGCCTACAATAGATGAGCCAACGATTAGCCAAACTTGCATCCTCACTGCAACATAAAAAGTTTCGAACGAAAGAACAATTGTTTGTAGCTGAGGGAGAAAAACTCGTTTTAGATCTGCTTGAATCATTCTCTGTAAAATATATACTCTGCACAAAAAAATGGGCTCAGGAGCATCCTCTATTATCAACTACCGTCATTGACAATGTGCTATTAAAAAAAGCAAGTTCTTTAAAAACACCTAGCTCTGTTATCGGAATTTTTGATATCCCTAAAGAGACTCCTTTTAATAAAGACGAGCTTCCTGCATTGGTGCTCGACACTTTGCAAGACCCAGGAAACTTAGGGACTATAATCAGGACAGCATCCTGGTTTGGTTTTCAACATATTGTTTGCTCGCCTGAAACTGTAGATATTTACAATCCAAAAGTGGTACAAGCAAGCATGGGTGCATTAGCTAAAGTAAAAGTACACTATCTGCCATTAGCCATTTTTTTTAAAGATTTGAGAGCAGAAAAAATCACAGTATACGGTACGTATTTAGAAGGCAAATCTATTTACAAGACAGCATTTAACAAAGAATGTGTGGTGGTTATTGGTAATGAAGGACAAGGTATTTCACCTGAACTAAAACAGTATATAGATACCCCAATACATATACCGGCATTCAGCAGTACTCCTCCAGAATCCCTAAATGCTTCTGTAAGTACAGCTATTGTTTGTTCAGAAATTGCGAGGACTATTCAAAGTTGAAAGAAAGGGTTACTAAAGTAGATTTCATACTCCCTATAGTTCTAGTATAAGCATGGAAGTTCGGCATATCCTCCACAAGGTCATGATTCATTACATCAATCAACCCTATGGATATACGCAATTCAGCTCCCAATTTAAAGTATCGCATATAAAAGTCCATTCCGCCACCAAACTCCAATGCGACATCATGTCTATTGGTTCGAATAATTCTATTTTTTTCTGGTTTCAACTCATCATGTGGTGTTAAATCCATATGGTAAGAAGCCCCTGCAACTAAGTAGAAATTATAATTATTGATACGTACTCCTCTATACTTGATTAATAATGGGATATCAGCATAGACTGATTTTACTTCTGCCTCTTTTCTTAATGGATATCCTAAATTATCCATAGGATTCCAGCTATCTGCTTCTCCTTCTTCTCTTACAAAAGTGACTGTTCTTTTTCCAAAATATAATCCAGGAATACTGCGCAATGAAACATAATTTGTAATATTCCATTCGCCTATCACACCCAAACGGAATGCTGGTGAAAATGAGACAGGCTCAGCTAGAAATCCATATTCTCTACCATATTGAACATTCGTAATGCGATAATCAAAAACTCCAAATCCTATAGAGTATCCATAATGTAATACTGTATTGTCAACTCGGGAGTAGTTTATTGCAGATGATGATTTATATCGTTGTGCAAGCATATCATTTGTACTAAAACAAACAATAAGTCCTATTATTATAATGTATTGGATAGCTCGATTCATCCTTTTCCTTTATATAGCCATTACAAATATAAAGTTTATTTATTTTGTACCAACGAAAATTGTTGCAATGCCAAAAGTGAGCGATTTTGCATAACAATCTTTAAAGCCGGCATCTTTCATATTTTCCAAAAAAACGGAACGTTTGGGAAAATTCGCTACTGACTCAGGCAGGTAGTTATATGCAACGTCATTCTTTGAAACTACTTTTCCCCAAAGTGGCAAAATATAACTGAAATAGACCTTATAAATTAGCTTAAAAAACTTATTTTCTGGCATTGAAAGTTCTAAAATAACCAAGCGACCTTCGTTTTTTAATACGCGATGAAATTCACTAAGTCCTTTGTGTATATTTTCAAAATTACGAACCCCAAAGGCACAGGTTATTGCATCATATGTATCGTTGGGATCTTCTAAGTTTTCAGCATCTCCAACTCTGAAAGAAATGAGATTGTCTAAACCTTTCTTTTCAACCTTTTTCTCACCTATTTTGAGCATATTCTCTGAAATATCAACACCAACTATCCTTTCAGGCTTTAACTTACTCAACCCAATGGCAAGATCTCCAGTACCTGAAGCCATATCCATAATAACTTTAGGATTGCCTTTAGCAACTATTTTACAGACTTTTTTGCGCCACAGCTTATCAATACCTACAGAAAGAAAGTGATTTAAAAAATCATAGCGTGGTGCTATGTTATCAAACATCTCTCTTACTTGTTCTTTCTTAGAACTTTGTGCTTCTTTATAAGGAACTACCATTTATTTGATACTATTTATACTCTCTGTTGTTCTACCAATAACAGCTTTATCTCCTTTAACAATAATGGGGCGTTGAATCAATTTAGGATGCTGAACCATAGCATCTATCCATTCATCTTCCGAAAGCTCTTTGCCTTTGAACTCTTCTTTATAAATCGCTTCTGTCTTACGGATAAGATCTTCTGCTTTTATCCCTAACTTTTTTAGCAACGCTTTGAGCTCTTCAACTGTAGGTGGGTTTTTCAAATATTCTATAATCTTAATGCCATTCTTATTCTCTTCTAATTCTTGAAGAGCAACTCGGCATTTTGAGCATCTTGGGTTAAAATAAATTGTATAATCCATTAATTGTATTTTTCTATGTATTGAATTAAAGTATGGATAATTTTTATATGTATCTCCTGGATTCTATCAGCATAGCCATTCCACGGCACTCTTATTTCTACATCACAAAGTGGTGCTAACCTACCTCCATCTTTACCAGTAAGTCCAACGACCTTCATTCCTATGTTTTTTGCGACTTCCGTTGCCTTTATCACATTAGCTGAATTACCTGAGGTTGATATAGCTAATAAAACATCTGCCTCTCTTCCTATGGCTTCGATATATCTTGAAAAAACACTTTCAAAACCGTAATCATTTCCCACACAGCTTATGTGAGAAGGATCTGAAATAGCGATTGCGGGTAGTGCCTTCCTATCGTCTCTAAATCTACCTGTCAGCTCTTCTGCAAAGTGCATAGCGTCACACATAGAACCGCCATTCCCGCATGAAATTATTTTACCTTTGTTGGCAATCGAAGTTACCATTAAATCCCCGGCTTTCTGAATATTTCCAATTTGTTTAGCATCAGACATAAAAGCTTGCAGTACGCTCTGCGCTTCTTCGAAATTATATTTTATATCCATATTTAAAAGATTAGAATTCTCAAAGATAGAAAAATATCATAGAGAACAGTAAATAAAAAACCACTCCCTAAAAGTGAAGGAAGTGGTTTAGAATTTTTTTGAGCTTATTATTAAATGCCCAATTCTGTTTTTACTAATGGAAGAATATCTTCGCTATTAGGCGATACAAAAACAATAGAACGTGCACTGGTGTCGAAAACATAAGTGAATCCATTGTTCGTCCCAACTGTTTGAATCGCTTTATTTGCTTTTTCAAAGATAGGTCCTAATAAATCTTTTTGTAATTTCTCCATATCTTTTTGAGCTTGCTCTTGGTAAGAGCGAATCTTAGTTTGCATAGCTTGTAAACTATCTTCTTTAGCTTTTTGTGCTTCTGCAGACAATGATCCTGCTTCCATAGCTTCAGCATATTCTTTAAACAAACCTTGATACTGAGTTTGCAAATCTTGCATTTGTTTTTGAACTTCTTGTTCTTTAGCTTTTAATTTTTCTTCTGCAGTTTTACTTTCAGGCATTAAAGACAATAACTCTTGAGAATTGATATGTCCTAACTTTTGTGCTACTGAAACTACTGGCAAAGCCAACATAGCTGCAAATAATACTACTAAAATTTTTTTCATTTTTATTACTTTTTGTGGTTTTCTATTCTATTAATCTTCAATCTTGACGCCTTTACCTAGCATCATTTCTATTATTTTATCACTTTTATCGTATTTAGGCTGTGACCAGAGTATCACTGGAGCAGCTGCTTGGTCAATAACCATTCCATAATTACCTGTTCTTGCCAATTCTTCTACAGCTTGGTAGATTTTTTCTTGTACAGGTTGTATTAATGATTGTCGCTTCTTATATAATTCGCCATTGGCACCAAAATACAATTGTTGTAATTTCTGAACTTGATATTCTTTCTCTTTAATATTCTTGATGCGTTTTTCCCTCATTTCAGGAGAAAGAAAAACTTCTTCAGATTCCATCTGACTTTTGAGTTCCTTAACTTCTGCAAATTTTAAATCTATTTCTTCCTGATAATCTTTAGCCAAATTGTTTAAAGCATCTTGTGCTAACTGGTATTCCGGTGTGTTACTCAAAATATACTCAGTATCTACGAAAACATATCGTTGTTGAGCATATACGAAACTAATGCTAACAAATGTTATTAAGAAGACAAGAAGCTTTTTCATTATTTTTATTTTTAAGAGATTATGCAATACTTATACCAAAAATTTCAGATTAACATCTTTTAATATTTAAAATTGTTGTCCTAAGATAAAGTGAAACTGTGCACCACTAGCGCCAGGTTGATTTGGGACATCATCAAAACCATAACCCCAATCTATTCCTAGAAGTCCAAACATAGGTAAGAAAATGCGAACGCCTACACCAGCAGAACGGTACATATTGAACGGTTGAAAATCTTCAAAATCATACCAAGAATTACCAGCCTCAGCAAAACCTAATACATAAATAGTAGCAGACTGTTCTAATGATAAAGGATAACGCAACTCCATCGTCATTTTACCATAAAGGTTACCCGTAGTTCTACGTCCATCTTCACCAATAGGTGTCAAAGAGTTATTTTCATATCCTCGCACTCCAATCACGTCACTACCATAGGCTGTATAACCAGACATACCATCACCCCCTACGGAATACCCTTCGAATGGGGAACGCTTGTCTTTATCATAGTAGCCTAAAAATCCGTATTCAGTTCCTGTGTACAATACTAATTTTCTATCACGACTAAGTGGGGTATAAATTTTTCCTTTGAATGTCCATTTATGAAACTCTACCCATCGGAACTTATCTTGATGCCCGTCGTCTAGGGCACTGTAATCTGTATCATTAAATAATGAATAAGGAGGGGTGAATTGCAACCCAATAGAAAAGTCAGAACCAGAGCGTGTATATATTGGGTTATCAATAGATCTACGTGCTAGGGTTGTTGAAAGACTTAAAAGATTAGAGCTACCATTAGTGAACTGGTAGAAACCGCCCCAGTTTTCCAATTCGTAACGTTGGAAACTTAAAGAATTAGACAACGTAAAATAATTGTCTGGCCAATTTAATCTTCGTCCTAAACCTATTGATGCGCCCCATACTCTAAATTGCTGATCTTCTCCAGGATTTACAGAACTTACAGCATACGATGAACTCAATCTTGTTTGATTAGACATATACCCTCCCACACTAAATGAATTAGGTTTTTTGCCACCAAACCATGGTTCTATAAAAGAAAAGCTATATTGACTATAATATTTTCCATTGGATTGGATACGCAAAGATAATGTTTGTCCATCACCGGTAGGAAGGGGTTGCCAAGCCTCTTTATTAAAAATATTTCGTATTGAAAAGTTCGAGAATTTTAATCCTACGGAGGCAATCACAGTTCCTCCACCATAACCTCCAGACAATTCTATTTGGTCACTTGGTTTTTCAACTACGGGAATCACAATATCAGCAGTACCGTTCTCAGGATCAGGCTGTATATCTGGCTGAAGTTGTTCGGGATCGAATAATCCAAGGTTGGCAAGTTCTCTAATACTACGAATGATCTTTGTCTTGCTAAATAAATCTCCAGGGTAAACCCACAACTCTCTACGAATAACGTGCTCGTGAGTACGATCATTACCTGTGATTATCACTTTATTTATGGTAGCTTGCTGTCCTTCAATCACACTAATTTCAAGGTCAATGGAATCTTTCCCTTTTACAATTTCTTTCGGTATCATTCTAGAAAACAAGTAACCATTATCAAAATAAAGATTACTTACGGCATCATCATCGTTGCTGATTCTATCATCTAATAATTTCTTATTATATATATCACCTTTGCTAATCTTGAGAACTCTTGTTAAGAAATCACTAGAATATACTGTATTACCTACCCATTGTATGTCGTTAAAATAATAACGATTTCCCTCGTCGATATCTAAATGAATATTAATTCTATTCTTTTCAACTTCCTCTATTTTATAAGATTCAATTTTAGCATCTCTATAACCAAATTCATTGTATTTTTCTATCAATAAAACGCGGTCGTTTTTAAATTCTTTTTCAGAAAATTTCTTTGAACGGAAAAAGTATCGCCAATTTTTTTCTTTGGTCTTCTTCATCGCCTTTATGAGCTTATGGTCTGAAAGATTGTCATTACCTGTAATAATGATATCCCTGACTTTAACAACCTTATTTTTATCAATGTTTATCTTTAGACCTACAGCATTGGGAATATCAGGATCTGGAGTTTGTTCAAAAGTAACACCTACATTGTTAAACCCTTTTTCTTTATAATAATTTTGGACAATTAGTTTGATTCTGTTTTTTAGGTTTGCAGTAAAATAACCTCCTTTGGAAAGTGCTGTTTTTTCAATTAATTTTTTTTCTTCGGATGATTTTATTCCTGTAAAATTGATGGTAGTTAGTTGTGGTCTCTCTTCTACTTCAAGAGTAAGATAAATTTGATTTCCTACAACTTTGTCTGCAATTAACTTAATATCTGAAAATAACCCTTGTCTATACAGACGTTTTATGCCTAGAGAAATATCATCTCCCGGCACTTGCAATTTGTCCCCGACAGAGATACGGAGTAATTGTTTTATCACTTCCTTATCCAGATGTTTTACTCCTTCGACCTTCAACGCAGCCACCTCGTAAATAACAGGAGCATTGTAATCTACCTCCAAATTATATATCGTATCAGTGTCTTGTGCCCAGGCAAACGCCCCAGCAAAAATCATCACTAATATGATTCCTATTTTTTTTATCATTTTGCAAAGATAATTTATTTTCATTTATTGTTTGTCTTTAACCCGCCAAATCTTCTTTCTCGCTGTTGATAGTCAATTATTGCCATTTTTAAACTCTTCTCATCAAATTCTGGCCATAATTTAGGGGTAAAATAAAATTCAGAATAAGCACATTGCCACAATAAAAAATTACTAACTCTATGCTCCCCGCTAGTTCGGATAATTAAATCCGGATCAGGAGCAAAATTGGTTGTCAGTGATTTTTCTATAAGCTCAGAATTAATGTCATTCACTTGAATTTTTTCTTCCATTATTTGCTGACCAATTCTTTGCATTGCATGGGTAATCTCCCATCTACCACTATAGTTGAGAGCTATTATTAATGTTATTCCAGTGTTGGTTGAAGTTGACTCTATCACATCATCAATTTTATTTACCAAGGATTCAGGAAACTGCCTATAGTCACCAATAACGCGAAGTGATACATTATTTCTTTTAAGCTTGGCTTCATACTTTTCTAATGCCCGTGCTAAAAGCTCCATCAACGCTTTTACTTCTTCTTGTGGTCTCCCCCAGTTTTCGGTAGAAAATGCGTATAAGGTTAGATATCTAACCCCTAACTTTCCTGCTGCTTCTAGGGTTCGCTCTACAGCTTTCACGCCCTCTCTGTGTCCTAAAGCACGGGGTAGAAGGTGTTTTTTTGCCCAACGTCCATTCCCATCCATAATAATGGCAATATGCTTTGGTATATTCTTTTCGTCTATTTGCATGCTACAAGTCTGTGTCTTTCTCAAATGTTCTACATTTTCCACCGTTTTGCCAAAAGTTATAAGTCAGGCGCACTCCTATAACATTGTACCAGTCGTTGTTAAACAATTTTGAGGTTTCTCCTGTTTTTATCGGATCCACAACATTGTCAAACTCATCATTTACTAACTTACGAAAAGCCCACTCTGCTTCTACTGCAAATCTTCGGGTTAGAACTCTTTTGTAGCCTACACCGAAAATAATACTAGAACTGCCAATGTCTTCTTGTCCTGTAACGTAGGAAACTGCATATCCTGCTCCTAAGGTTGCATATATAGTTGATAAACTATGCCCCCATTCATGCGGGTTTATATATGGGAAGAAGTTCACTTCACCTAAAACGCCGATTTCAAAAATATTACGTACAAAAAATTCTTTCCTGCTTTGTTGGTATGGATTCTCAAAATCTATATCATCTGCTTTAAGCTTAGTCGACATCACATTAGCTCTTAGGGAATATCTATTACTAAAGTTATAGCGAATAATGCCATCAAATGAGATATTAGGATTGTAAAATAGTTTATTTTGATTGATATCGCCATAGTATGAACTCATTCCTACTCCAGCACCAATATCAATAGAAGATGCAGGCTGTCCAAATGCAAAGCAAGGGAATAGAGCAAAAACTGTATAAAATAAATATTTCATGTTACTTATTAATTTCGCTTGTCGATTCCCCACATCAATTTATTACGTAATGTCTTATAAAAACACATTTCGCCAAATTTAACGACTTTTATAGTAAATCCAGCTTTTTGAACTATAATTTCTGTACCTGAGTTTACTTTTTTAAAACGGGAATCTAAAGAAATTAAGAAGTGTGGACTTCGGCATTCAACCCTGAAACGCACTTGCAAATTATCTGGAATAACAATAGGACGTACCGTGAGATTATGTGGTGCAACAGGTGATAATACAAAGTTTTTACAAGAAGGAGCTACAATTGGACCCCCTGCACTCAAAGAATAAGCTGTAGAACCTGTTGGGGTTGCTATGAGCAATCCGTCTGCCCAATATGAAGTCAGAAAATCATCGCCTACATATGCTTTCACCGTAAGCATAGAAGTAGTATTGTTTTTAAAAATACCTAATTCATTCAGTGCAAATGGTGTTTCTCCCATTAATTCTTTAGGACTCACAATTTCAACCAACGAACGTTCTTCAAATTGATAATCTTTCTTTAGAACATAATCAAGAGCAGTTTCAATCTCGTTAGGTGCTACCGCGGCTAAAAAGCCTAAGCGTCCGCTATTAATTCCTAAAATGGGAATATTTTTATCTTCAACTAAAAGAGCTGCTTCCAAAAAAGTACCATCTCCGCCTATGCTTAACAGCATATCTATATCATCAGATAAGAGTTCAAACGACTCATATTTTTCTAATGATATTTTAAAATCATTTTCTACATGGCTCTTTAAACGCTGATGGACAAGAACATACACCTCATTATTATCAAGAAAAGATAAAATGTATTGGAATTTTTTCAAAAAATTTTCACTAAACTGTTTCCCGAACAGGGCTATTTTCATCTTTTTCAAAGTAGTTTTATTGAGTATATATGCAATAATACACTATTTTTGTGATATTAAACTGTGCAAATCTCTATTATTTTGAGTATTCTGCCAAAAAGTTACTGTTAAATAATGTCAAGATTAAGCGTTAATATTAATAAAATTGCTACTCTACGCAATGCCAGAGGTGGAAATATACCTGATGTTTTAAAAGCAGCTAAAGATTGTGAGCGATTTGGTGCTCAGGGCATCACAGTTCATCCGAGACCTGATGAAAGACATATTACTCGTAAAGACGTTTATGGGTTGAAGCCTATTTTATCTACCGAATTTAATATTGAAGGCTATCCTTCTCGTGAATTTTTGAACATGGTGCTTGAAGTGTTACCTGCGCAGGTTACGCTAGTCCCAGACCCTCCAGATGTACTTACCTCTAATGCAGGATGGGACACTGTTGCAGATCGTGATAAACTCAAAGAAATCATTTCAGAATTAAAGAAGAGTGGAATCAGAACTTCCATATTTGTAGATACCCAACTAGAAAACATCCGAGGGGCATTAGATACTGGTACAGATCGTATTGAACTCTATACCGAACCTTATGCAAATGAATATTCAACGAATCGGGATAAGGCAATTGCTCCATTTGTAAAAGCTGCAGAGTTGGCGAATTCATTGGGATTAGAAATCAATGCCGGACATGATCTAAATTTAGAAAACCTTGCTTTTTTCAATGAAAATATCCCTAATTTAAAAGAAGTATCTATTGGGCATGCTCTAATCTCTGACGCATTGTATCTCGGGTTAGAAAATGCAATTCAACTCTATAAACGTTGTTTGAAATAATTTATGTATGAAACTACATTCTACAATATCCGGAGAAGGAGCACCATTGCTAATACTCCATGGACTATATGGTTGTTCAGATAATTGGCTAACCATTGCTAAAGAACTATCTGAAGACTTCTGTATTCATCGATTGGATTTACGAAACCATGGGCGTTCCCCTCACAGTGATGAGCATAATTATACTGTAATGGCAGAAGATATTAAAGAATACATGAATGACCATGAGTTAAAAAAAGCGATTATTCTTGGACATTCTATGGGTGGAAAAGTAGCCATGCTTTTTACGCTTACCTATCCTGATAGAGTGGATAAATTGATTGTTGCTGATATTGCACCTAAAAATTACACGATAAATTATGACGGACACATTAAGATTTTAGATGTGATGCGCAGTTTAGATCTCGATGAGGTAGATAGAAGAAAAGAAATAGAAGAACAGCTAACTTCTTTGCTTAAAAGTGAAAAGGTTGTTAAGCTGGTTATGAAAAATCTTCATAGGAAGAAAGATAAAACTTTTGAATGGCGTATCAACCTTCCTGTTCTTTACGACAAACTAGAAAACATAACTGGTGGCACTGAAGGTTGGGATAAACTGCAAACAAAAGTACCAGCATTATTTATTAAAGGTGAAAATTCTCATTACTTAACTTTAGAGGATGATTTTATTATCAGAAAATCGTTTTCAAATTCTGAGCTTACTGTCATACCTAATGCGGGGCATTGGCTGCATGCCGAGCAACCCGAACTTGTGATTAAAACCATTTTGTATTTTATAAAATAACAACAACCATGAAAAAATATATCCTATTAGTGCTAACAATTCCTTTATTTTTTATACAATGTAAGAAAAGCGAACCAACATCATTCGATACAAAAGCCTTAGATGATAAAGTGAAGACAACGCAGGGAGAAACTCTTACAGTAAAAGAGATGTTGAATAATTATAAAGGAGAGATTGTACTTATTGATATTTGGGCATCATGGTGTGGTGATTGTTTGCACAGTTTACCGACGGTTAAATTTCTGAAAGAAAAGTACGGGGCACAGGTCACTTTCCTATACTCGTCTATGGATAAAGATAAAGAAGCTTGGCATAAAGCTTTAGAAAAATATGATATCAAGGGAGAGCATTATTATCTCGGCTCCGAGTGGAAAACCAACTTTCTGACTTCGATAGAACTAAACTGGATTCCGCGATTTATGATTTTAGGAAAGGACGGTTCCATCAAATTATATAATGCTAAAAAAGCTGATGATCCAAAAATTGAGAGAATATTGGAAAAAGAGATTGCAAATAATTAACAATTTCTTTAAAAATATATATCTTTAAGAAAATCTTAGAAATTAAAAACTATGCAACCCAACACACCAATTACCTTAGGTGAATTTATTATTCAAAGACAAGCAGATTTCCCCTATTCTACGGGTGAACTTTCTAGTCTTTTAAGCTCTATACGTTTAGCTGCTCGTGTTGTAAATAGAGAAGTTAACAAAGCAGGACTCGTTGATGTCCTTGGTGCCTCAGGAAAAGAAAATATCCAAGGAGAGACACAGCAGAAGTTAGATGTATTGGCACACAATACATTTATCGATGCTTTAACAAGTCGTGAAGTGGTCTGTGCCATCGCTTCGGAGGAAGAAGAAGACTATATTGTTGTTTCAGACAAAGACAATGGCAAGCACAATAAATATGTGGTGCTGATGGATCCTTTGGATGGCTCATCAAATATAGATGTCAATATCTCAATAGGGACGATTTTTTCCATTTACAGGAGAATTACTGAGCCTGGCACACCAGTGCAAGAGCAAGATTTACTACAACCAGGGAACAAGCAGGTTGCTGCAGGTTATGTTCTCTATGGCTCATCCACTATCTTAGTCTATACTACCGGAAATGGAGTCAATGGATTTACGCTTGATCCATCTATTGGAGCATTTTATCTTTCACACCCAAATATGAAATTTCCTGAGGCGGGAACTATTTATTCTATCAATGAAGGAAACTATATCCACTTTCCAATGGGGGTAAAACAATATCTAAAATATTGTCAAGAAAAGAAAGGTAACAGACCTTACACCTCTAGATATGTAGGCTCTTTAGTTGCTGATTTTCATAGAAATATGGTAAAAGGAGGTATTTATATTTACCCTTCTGGTACGAACCATCCTAATGGGAAACTACGATTACTCTATGAATGTAACCCAATGGCATTCATAGCAGAGCAGGCAGGAGGTAAAGCGACAGATGGATTTACACGTATATTAGATTTAGAGCCCAAAGAGTTGCATCAACGAGTACCTTTCTTTTGTGGCTCTAAAAATATGATGAAAGTTGTCGAAACGTTTATGAAAACATTCTCAGAACAAGATTAAATAACAACCATTATATGATATAAACTAGAAAAGGTAGCCGTTTAGCTACCTTTTTATTTTTTTAGAGTCTTGGAAATATTATTCCTCAGCCAATACTGTAATTTCGTTATTATTTAATTCGACCACTCCGCCTGATATCTCAATGAGCTTCTCCTCGGTACTGTCAAGCTCAATATATTTAATGTTACCTTCTTTCAATAGTGAGATCATTGGAGCGTGATCCTTTAATATTTCAAAATAACCATCTGCACCAGGAAATTGAACCAGTCGAACTTTTCCTGTATATAGTTTTTTATCTGGGGATATAATGTCTAATTTCATAATAATTTATACTATGATGCATCTGCGATAAGTTGTTCTCCCTTAGCGATAGCATCATCTATTGTACCAACGAGATTAAATGCCGCTTCTGGATATTGATCAACTTCACCATTTAGAATCATATTGAAACCTCTAATTGTTTCTTCGATACTTACCATAGTACCTTTCAAGCCAGTAAACTGTTCTGCAACGTGGAAAGGTTGAGACAGAAAACGCTGTACACGACGTGCTCTATGCACAACTAACCTATCTTCTTCTGACAATTCTTCCATACCGAGAATGGCTATAATATCTTGAAGTTCCTTATAGCGTTGTAAAATCTCTTTTACGTCTTGTGCAGTCTTGTAATGCTCCTCACCAACAATAGCAGGAGTAAGAATGCGAGAGGTCGAATCTAATGGGTCAACCGCAGGATAAATACCTAATTCTGAAATCTTACGATTTAGTACTGTTGTTGCATCTAAGTGGGCAAATGTAGTAGCCGGTGCAGGGTCTGTCAAGTCATCAGCTGGCACATAAACCGCCTGAATTGAAGTAATAGAACCTCTGTTTGTAGAAGTTATTCGCTCTTGCATCTGTCCCATTTCTGATGCTAAAGTTGGTTGATAACCAACAGCCGAAGGCATACGACCAAGCAAGGCAGAAACTTCAGAACCTGCCTGTGTGAAACGGAAAATATTATCTACAAAGAACAGAATATCACGACCTCCTGTTTTCTCGTCACCGTCACGGAAACTCTCGGCAATAGTCAAACCAGATAAGGCTACACGAGCACGTGCTCCCGGAGGCTCATTCATTTGTCCAAAAACTAAAGTAACTTGTGATTTTGCTAAAGCTTCTTTATCAACCTTATCTAAATCCCACTCTCCTTCTTCCATCAATTTCAAGAATTCATCACCATATTGGATAACTCCAGATTCTATCATCTCACGCAGTAAGTCATTACCTTCGCGGGTACGTTCTCCTACTCCGGCAAATACTGACAAACCATCTTGCCCAATAGCAATATTATTAATTAATTCCTGAATCAATACTGTCTTACCAACTCCAGCTCCACCAAACAATCCAATCTTACCACCTTTAGCGTAAGGCTCAATCAAATCAATCACTTTTATACCGGTATAAAGAACCTCTTGTTGCGTCTTGAACTCATCAAATTCAGGGGGACTGTTATGAATAGGATAACCTCCTTCTTTACTTAATTCTCCGATGCCATCAATCGTCTCACCTACTACATTTAGCAGACGCCCTTTTACCTTATCACCAACAGGCATCGTTATTGGAGCTCCAGTAGCAACCACTTCCATTCCTCGTGATAATCCATCAGTTGAATCCATCGCAATGGTACGTACTACTTTCTCGCCAACATGCTGCTGGCATTCAACGACTACAACCTCTCCATTCTCTCGTGTGATTGTTAAAGCATCGTATATTTCTGGTAAAATATTTTCTTTTCCTTCAAAACTAACATCAACTACGGGGCCAATGATTTGAGTAATCTTTCCGGTATTCTTAGCCATTTTTTATTATTATATTTCTAAAATTGATTGTGTATCTACGCAAAGGTAATAAAATATCTATTAAACGCTTCTGTTTTCTAATTTGAGAATTAAGCCTTTTAGTTCACTTTTATGCTCCGTCGGTACGTCTAGATTCTCTAGATTCTTTTTGCATTTCTCAATATATTTGACAATAGTGTGTTGTGTATCTTTTCCAACATCTAACTTATTGTAAAATTCTGTAACCTGTTCGATTTTGTGCTCAGGTTTTATTTCAGCATCATTAAGAAGTTTCAATAAATCTGCTTTTTCAGTAATGTTTGCTTTTTCTAAAGCTTTTATAAGCAGGTATGTTTTCTTTTTCTCTAAAATATCTCCACCTATATTTTTACCAAAAGTATTTACATCACCATAGACATCCAAATAGTCATCTTGCAATTGAAATGCCATCCCAAGATTTACTCCTAATTCATAAAGTTCATCCTGCTGATCTTTCGGAGCTTCAGATAAAATTCCTCCCATTTTTAGGCTACATGCAAAAAGTACTGCTGTTTTAAAATAAATCATTTGCAAGTATTCTTCCATAGCAACGTCTTCACGCTCTTCAAATTCCATGTCCAATTGTTGTCCTTTGCATACCTCTAGAGCCGTATCATTAAAAACTTTCAACACATCTTGCGTATGTTCTTCTTTACAGCTTACGATATATTGATACGCTTTTATGGACATCGCATCTCCAGAAAGAATAGCAACATTTTCGTTCCATTTTTTATGTACCGTTGGTTGATTGCGACGAATGTCAGCATTATCCATAACATCATCATGCAACAAGGTGAAATTGTGGAAAATTTCTAACCCTAATGCAGGTTTTATTGCATAAGATATATCGCCACCGTACATCTGTGTAGCTAGCATAACCATAACAGGACGTAAACGTTTCCCTCCAACAGAAAGTGCGTACGTCATTGGTTCAAAAAGTGCTATGGGCTCTTCTTCATAAGCTCTTTCACTCAACTTTTTATTTACAAGTTCTTGTAAGTCTTTTATTGTTTGCATTTTAATAATTGTTATTCCTCTACGAAAATACAATATTTCCGATAGGTAAAATCATTTTTCTTAATTTGTTTTCATTAAGCTTCTTCAAATTCCACTTCGTAGCCACCGTGGTTGCGAATATTTATCGCTGTATCATCATCGAAAATGAGATATTGCCCTTTTATTCCAGTTAGTTTCTTAGAAATTTCAGAAGTGGTATCCAATTTTAGAGTTTTTAATGTCGAAGGAACCCGTAATACAGGAAACTTTAATTGTAACACCTCGTTATTGTCCACCACGTATTGCTTTAGTTCAGGATGTAAAAGTGAAGTCGCACGCTTTTTTTCTTCTACCAAATCAATCAATGGCACACTATTTTGCGTAAGCATCGACTTCCAGTTGGTTTTATCATAAAAATAATTTTTTAAGAAAACTTCAATAACTCCTGCTATGTGTCGGTTCGGAGTTTCTGCAAGGATAATAGCCTGTGTAGCTCCTTGGTCTATCCAGCGAGTAGGCACTTGTGTGTGTCGTGTGACTCCTACTTTTACTTTATCTGTAAGTGAAAGATAGATATAGTGAGGAATCAAACTGTTTTTCTTGGACCATTCCATGTCACGACTAATGCCAATGTAAGATAAATCTTTTTCAGGATGTAAAACTCCTACATCAGTTTGTGGTAATGTAGTAAAGCACTCATAACAATAACCCTGTGCATAGGACTTCTGTATCAACTTGCCACAGTTGATACAGTTTATGTTCCCGGTGTATTTCAATTCAATATTTTTACCTAGCAATGGATTTAAATCAACAAGCTCTTTACCCAATGGCAATTTATAAGCAACTTCACCATCTGTCGAAAGTGAGTGCATTTTCCTAAGATTTCCTTTTATTATCATAAACTTTCTAATTCTTTTTGAGCTTTCTTTGGCAAACTTTTCACAATCAATTGATAAGAATCATCTATCATCTCTTTCAAAAAATCATCTGATAAAGTACCATCAATATGTACCGTGTTCCAATGTTTTTTATTCATATGGTATCCAGGAGTAATGGCTGTATATCTTTCTCTTAAGCTTCTTGCTTTTCCCGGTTCACATTTTAGATTTATTGTCGCCTCTCCCTTTTCCCAATTGGATAAAGAAGTAAGAGTGAACATCCTATTCATTACTTTAAAAACTAAGGTATCTTCATCGAAAGGAAAACTTTCCGAGACTCCTCTTTTTTGCAAACAGTAATTATGCAAGTCTTCGATATTCATAGCCGAAAGGTACTAAAAGTTCAGATAAAAGGAAAGGGCATTTTGCACATTGCAAAACACCCATTATCCATAAATTGTTAGTGGTTTTTAAACTTTTAATGCTTATGGTTCTCATGACCGTTGCACATTGACATATCAGGATGCAATGCTAGACTCCCATCAGCATTCTTTACAATTTTCTCTCTATTCACTAAAAAATCTACAACTTTGTCCAAGCCAAACGGTTCGTTAGAACAAGAAGTAAACCCAACATCCTCACCGTGTCGTTTTTTAATTTCATCAAATAATGCTTCCTCACTTTGGAAAGTTGCCTTTTCTTGAAATAAAAATAATACTTCGTGTATATGTTTTACGTTACTCATAATCTTTTATTTTGCATTAAAATATAGGACAAAGGTGTCTTTTTTTGCCTTAACAAAAAAATATTTTTAAAAATTGTAACCTATTAATGGTTCGCAACGTCTTAATCAGTAGAAACAAAATAAAACTTTAAATTATAAAAATTATGAGAAAGATTATTCTATTTATTATTAGTCTTGTATTATCCGTAACGGCAGTTTTTGCACAAAATTTTGAAGAGCTCTATGAAGGATACAAAGATGTAGAAGATGTTGAGCGCATAAAAGTAGCTCCTTCACTATTTAAAGGAATTTCTAAAATTATGGCAGGTGTTGCAGAATTAAGTGATGATATGACTGAAGAAGAAAAAGAAGGCATTAAGCTATTGGAAAATATTGATGAGATACAATTGCTAATTTCAGAAAAGGTTGATTTATCGAAGGACTTGAAGAAAATCAAATTTATGAAAAAGAACAATTACGTTTTGCTTATGGAATCGTCAAATGCTGATGATGATATTTATTTATACTCAAAAGACAACGAGAAAAGTATCTTTTCCGACGTTGTAATACTCATAAAAGATAAAAAAGACAAAAGTAATTTGTTAGCAAACATTAAGGGGAATATCACGCCTGAAAATATCTCAAGGTTAATTGTAATCACAAAAGAAAACTGCAAAATAAACTCAAAGTCTAAAAAATCTAAATAAATGCTTTTTATATTTAATAATGGAGATTACAAGTCTAATTTCTCCTTAAGGGCTTCAACTTCCTCCACGCTTTGCTCCCACAGTTCCATATTCTTTTCAATCTGTCGCTGTAAGCTTTGATAAAGTGTAGAAAGTTTGTGCATATCTTGTTCGTCCGAAGGATTGGCGAGTTTCTTCTCTATTCCTCCAAGCTGTTCTTCTAGCTTGCTAATTTCTTCCTCATACTGAGTTGCCAGCTTCTCAGCTTTGCGAAGTTGCTTGCTGAGTTCCTTTCGCTCTTTATAGGCTAATTTATTTTCGGAAACGGTTTTCACTTCTGTTTTTGTGGTTTGAGAAGTTAGATTCAATTGTTCTAAACTTTCTAACTGTTTTTTTTCCAGATAGTCATAAATGCCACCAATGTATTCTTTGACTTTTTTATGGGCAACTTCATAAACTTTCTCGGCTAATCCATTCAGAAAATCACGGTCGTGGGAAACGAGCAACACCGTACCTTCATAATTTGCCAAAGCTTCTTTCAACAATTCTTTTGATGGAATATCCAAATGGTTTGTTGGCTCATCCAAAATAAGAAAATTATACGGTTTCATTAGTAATTGAATCATTGCAAGACGAGAACGCTCGCCTCCTGAAAGTACCTTTACTTTTTTCTGAACATCATCTCCAGAGAATAAGAAGGCTCCTAAAATCGTTTGTATCTGGGTTTGATTTCCTCCATCAACGATTTGCTCTATCGTTTCAAAAACAGTGAGTTCTTCATCTAACAATTGTGCTTGATTTTGAGCAAAATAACCTACGGAAACATTGTGTCCTAACTCGCTTTTCCCGGTAAATTCGGTATCTCCAACTATACATTTAATCAAGGTTGATTTTCCTTCTCCATTTTTCCCAACTAAAGCTATCTTCTCTCCTCTCTCTACGATTAAATCTACACCTGCTAAAACCTCTTTGGTATCATAGGATTTATGAAGATTTTCTAACTCTACCGTGATTTTTCCTGAACGTGGAGGCGACGCAAATCGAATTTTCAGTCCACGAGTGTCTACTTCATCTATTTCAATTCTATCAAGCTTTTCTAATTGTTTAATGCGAGACTGAACTTGGACAGATTTTGTAGCTTTATAACGAAATCTTTCAATAAAATCCTCAGTTTCTTTAATCATTTTCTGTTGATTCTCATAAGCTCTTTGTTGTTGCTCTCTTCGTTCGGCACGTAATTGCAAAAACTTTGAGTACGGTACAGCATAATCATAAACTTTTCCTAAAACGATCTCTACCGTTCGTTTGGTAATATTATCTAAAAAAGCTTTGTCGTGAGACACTAACAGAATAGCTCCACTATAATTTTTCAAAAAATTCTCCAGCCACTGAATTGAATTGATATCGAGGTGATTAGTCGGCTCATCAAGCAATAATATATCGGGTTCTCGAAGTAAAAGTTTGGCTAACTCTATACGCATGCGCCAACCTCCACTAAAAGTAGCTGTAGGCTGGTCAAAATCTTTACGTTCAAAACCAAGTCCAAAGAGAATCTGCTCTGCTTTTTGTTCGAGACTATACTGACCTAACATTTGCTGTTTAGCTGTAAGGTCAGATAGGCGTTGCGAAAGTTCCATAAATTCTTCTTCACTCCGCTCGACAGTAGTATCTGCCAGTTTCTCGGTCAATGATTCGATAGCGCTATTCAGCTTCAGCACTTCAGAAAATGCTAATCGAGTTTCTTCCCAAAGTGTTCTTTCATCAGATAGTTTTAATTGTTGGGGGAGGTAACCAATCGTTAGATCAGAAGGTTTGCTAATCGTCCCTTCATTAGGAGTTTCCAAACCTACCATTAGTTTCATTAATGTTGACTTTCCTGCTCCATTTCTTCCTACAAGACCAATTTTATCTTTAGGACTTATCAGCAATGACACGTCATTAAAGAGTTGAAATCCGCCGAAATGCAATCCTATTTTATTGAGTGATATCAATTTCTTAAATTTTGTGCAAAGATAATCAAGAAGTAAAAACAAGCCTAATGCTATTTTATCTCTTTCCAAAAATCATTATCTTTATCAGAAACCAATAGAAATTATGACTAAAAAAACAATAAGCATACTGGGTTGTGGATGGTTAGGCAAACCATTAGCAACACGACTAATTGATGAAGGATATAGTGTAAAAGGAAGCACTACAACTGAGGAAAAGCTAGAAGAGCTTAGAAACCTAAATATTGATCCATATCTTATTGACATTAATGAACTAACTAATAATATTGATAATTTTTTAGATGCTGATACTTTAGTTGTAGCTATTACACCTCAAAAGCCTTTAAGCATTGAAAAATTAACAGAGCGTATTTCCGAATCTCCTACTAAAAATGTGATATTCCTCAGTTCTACTTCTGTATATCAAGCAAATAATGCTGAGGTCACTGAAGAAAGTCCATTGGTTGCTTCTCCCTTAGTTCTCGCTGAGAATTTCTTTAGAGATCTTGAGGGGTTTAGTGTTACCATAATCCGATTTGGAGGCTTGTTTGGATATGACAGAAAACCGGTCAATTTTATTCGTCCGAATAAAGAAATGAAAAATCCAGAAGGCTTTGTTAATTTAATTCATCAGGATGATTGTATTGAAATTATCACTCAAATCATTCAAAAAGATATTTGGAGAGAAATTTTTAATGCTTGTTCTGATAGTCATCCAAACAGAAAAGAGTTTTACGAGACTCAAGCAAAAAGACATCACAAACCTTTACCAAACTTTGAAGCTGAAGGGATTTCGAAATTTAAAATTGTCTCAACGAAAAAACTTAAGGAAAGATTACCTTATCGTTACAAATACGATGACCTACTATCGTATGAAGACTAAGCCCTCTTCTTTTGCTATCTTTGTAAATTGACTTATAAGATAAATATGATGGATATAGATATTTCAAGAATAAAAGGATTAATATTTGATTTAGATGGCACTTTGGCAGATACAATGCCTTTGCATCTGGAAGCATGGAATGAAGTAGGTGAGAAATATGGACTTTCTCTATCTCATGAAGAACACATAAAGTTTGCTGGAATGAGTACTGAAGATATTGTCAACATACAAGCAGACAAACAAGGTGTAAGTGCAGATGCAAAAGCATTTTCTGAGCAAAAAGACAAAGTTTTTCTTGAAGAAAAGCTAGATGATGTAAAGCCCATTCCAGTTGTACCGGACTTCCTGTACTCATTACATAATAAGTTTCCTATGGCGGTTGGTACTGGTAGTCAAAGAATAACTGCTGAGAAGATCATTGACAATTTAAATGTCAACAAATACATAGAAGGACTTGTAACTGCTGACGATGTAGAGAATCATAAACCTGCACCCGACACGTTTCTTTCATGTGCAGAGATTATAGATATTGCACCTGAAAACTGTCTCGTTTTTGAAGATGGTGAATTAGGTATGCAGTCAGCAAAAACAGGTGGGATGCAAGCTATTAATATAACGAAGACAAGTGATAAGAAATTGAGAGACTTATTAACATCATTAGAAAATCTAAAAAAGTAAAAGATGAAAATCGATGGAAATTTACCAGCAACACAGAGTGCAGTAGTAATTAGCGAATTTGGCAAACCAGATGTTCTTCAATATAAAGATAGGTTGCCCATACCCGAATTAGCTGAAAACGAAGTCTTAGTGAAAGTAGCTTATAGTAGTGTAAATCCCGTTGATTATAAAACTCGCCAAGGCAAAGGATGGGGAGCTGAAGCGATTAAAAAAGAAAAGTTTAGCAGAAATGAATTTGCCATATTAGGGTTTGACCTCTCAGGAGTTGTAGTCAAAACTAATTCTAATAAAGTAGCCATTGGTGACCGAGTTGCTGCATTGACGTATAATGGGGGTTGCTATGCTCAATACAATACTATTGAGGAAAAATATATTACGAAACTTCCCGAAAATATAAGTCTAGAACAGGCTGGAGCCTTACCTTGTGTTGGAATTACTGCCTATCAAGTCGTTCAATTTGCAGATATAAAACCTAATGAGCACGTTGTACTAAATGCTCCAGCAGGAGGCGTTGGTCATATTGCATTGCAATTATTAATGAAAAAGGTAGAAAATGAGAATGTTAAACTTTCATTGATATGCTCGGAAGATAAGTATGAAAAAATACAGAAATTAATAAATGTAGATAAGTTAGAAAACTGGATAGATTATACAAAGTATGGAGAAGATGATGCATTCCCAAATTTAGATGCAGATTTATTTTTAGATTTTGTAGGAGGGGATGCAGGTGTGAAAGGACTAGATGTTCTTAAAAAAGAGGGTCGTGTAGTCGTACTTCCGTCTATTTGGGTAGATAAACTAAAAGAAGCCGGCGAATCGAGAAATCTGACTGTTGAGGGATTCAAATCAAATCCTAACGGTGAAGATTTATTCGAAATTCTAAAATTGGTAGGTGATAAAGAGATATCACTAGAAATACAATCGGTATATCCATTATCTAAAACAAAAGAAGCGCACGAAGAAGTTCAGAAAGGAGATACTTTTGGTAAGATTATATTAGAAATAGAACAGTAAACTGGACAATACTATTAAGTTGTTTTTTTAGATTTATAAAATAAAAGACATATTTTGAATTTTCAATTAGAATCGGAATATAAACCCTCTGGTGATCAACCTGAAGCCATTACTAAGCTAGTAAAAGGAGTGGAAAATGGAGATGAATCTCAAATACTTCTTGGCGTTACTGGCTCTGGTAAAACGTTTACTATTGCGAATGTAATCCAAGAAACGGGACGCCCCACTTTAGTCCTCAGCCACAACAAAACCTTGGCGGCACAACTATATGGTGAATTTAAAACGTTTTTCCCTAATAACGCTGTTGAGTATTTTGTATCTTATTATGACTATTACCAACCAGAAGCCTATCTGCCAGTTACTGCTACTTATATTGAAAAAGATCTTTCTATAAATGAAGAAATTGAAAAGTTAAGATTAAGAGCAACCTCAGCTTTACTATCCGGAAGGCGTGACGTCATCGTCGTTTCGTCTGTTTCTTGTCTTTACGGTATCGGTAATCCAAATGATTTTGAAGCCAATACCATAAGGATAGAGAAAGGACAAACTATTTCTAGGAATAAACTTCTACATAGTTTAGTGGCATCATTATATTCCCGAACTGAAGCAGAATTTAAACCAGGCACTTTTCGAGTGAAAGGAGATACGGTAGATATTTATCCTGCTTATGCTGACAATGCCTACAGAATTTTGTTTTGGGATAATGAAATAGACGAACTCTCACATATCAATCCTGTTGACGGAACGGTTATTGAAAAAGCTGAGGAATTAACCGTATTTCCGGCAACACTATTCGTTACCTCGCCTGACCGATTACATCAATCCATTCGAATGATTCAAGATGATCTTATGATACAATATGAGAAGTTTATGGAAGATGGTATGCGTGAAGAAGCCAATCGACTAAAACAACGCACTGAGTTTGACTTGGAAATGATGAAGGAGCTAGGCTATTGCTCTGGCATAGAGAACTATTCTCGTTACTTTGATGGCCGACCGCCAGGCTCACGCCCTTTCTGCTTGCTGGATTATTTTCCCAAGGATTTTCTTACGGTAATTGACGAAAGCCATGTTACTATTCCACAGATACGGGCGATGTATGGAGGTGATTTTTCCAGAAAAACAAACTTGGTATCCTACGGTTTTCGTTTACCTGCTGCTTTAGACAATCGTCCTTTGACATTTGATGAATTCACTCAATTACGAAAACAAATTATTTATGTGAGTGCTACTCCTGCTGATTACGAATTGGAAGAAACAGGTGGCGAAATTGTGGAACAGATTATTAGACCTACAGGTTTGATAGACCCACCTATTTCCGTACGACCTAGTTTGAATCAGATAGATGATTTATTAAATGAGATTCATCTTCGAATACAAAAAAATGAACGAGTTTTGGTAACCACACTCACCAAACGTATGGCTGAAGAATTGAACACTTATTTTGCCAACATCGGGTTAAAATGTCGCTATGTACACTCGGATGTTGATACACTAGAACGTGTTGAAATAATGGAACAATTGCGAGAAGGAATCATCGATGTACTCATCGGGGTAAACCTTTTGCGAGAAGGATTGGACTTACCTGAAGTTTCCCTCGTTGCGATACTAGATGCAGATAAAGAAGGTTTCTTACGTAACACACGCTCACTTACTCAAACGGCAGGTCGTGCAGCAAGAAACCTAAATGGTCAAGTAATAATGTACGCCGATAAGATTACCAAATCAATGCAAGAAACGATTGATAATACGGAGTATAGACGTACGAAACAGATAAAGTATAATGAGAAACATAACATAACTCCTACGCAGATTAAGAAAGCACAGAAGAAAATTATAGAAAGTCAGACTGACGTGCAAGCCACAGCTCAAATGGTTGCTGAACCTGAAGCAAATTACGAATCTAAGGCAGGACTGGAACGTGCCATTGAACAAACCAAGAAAGCAATGCAAAAAGCCTCCAAAGATTTGGACTTTATCTATGCTGCACAACTTCGTGACAAAATGTACGCAATGCAAGAAAAGTTAAAAAATATGTAGAATAAACTTATCTGCGAAACTTAACCAGCTACCTTTCCAAAAGCAATCAAGTGATTTTCTAATAAAAAGAAAAAGGACTCTTCACTACGTTCAGAGTGACAACTATATTTGTTTATCTTCTATTGTATTTCTGAACGCAGTGAAGAATCTCTTGTCAAGTATCTAACATATCATTAATAATGATATTCATAAAATACTCTTACTTCGCCAACTCCTCCTCGATGACCTTTTTCATAGCATCGAACTCTTCACGATTAAACAGGCGAGTAAGATAAATAATCTTGCCCTCACGGTTGATAATCACATTACGCGTAACACCTGCTTCTTTGTGAGCATATAAAGCAAATATATTTGCATCGGGGTCAAAAGCTAATGGATAAGTAATCCCAGTATCTTTTGCAAACTTCTGCATCTTTTCTAAAGGTTCATCGCGGTCAATTCCAATAACTATAAAGTCTTTATCTTGATGAACTTGATGAATTTCTTTCTCTATAAAAGGCATTTCTTTGCGACAAACGCCACACCAACTGGCTGTAAACTGCAACATCACTACTTTACCTCGACAATCTGAAAGCTTAAAAGTACTGCCATCCATTAGCTGGGTTTCGAAATCAGGTGCTATATCACCTACTTCTACAATATAGCCACGGTCAGCCGGTTCTTCATTCTTTTTAGTATCCTTTTTACAACTTACCAGCAAAATTGCTACAAATAAAATAGGCAGTAATTTTCTCATCGTTTTATGTTTTAGACATTGTTTCATTAACAAAGATAGGGGATTTTGCTTACATTTGTTTTTTACACACCATTAAAGACGAATAAATTTTATGAAAAGAATTTTAGGTATCCTTATCATATTAAGTTTAGTTATTGGATGTAAAACAACACAGCCAAAACCAATTCACAAAAAAGAGACGAAACATGAGATGCGTGCTCTTTGGGTTGCTTCTGTTCTTAACTTAGATTTTCCTTCGAAGAATGACTTGAGTGTCCAGCAACAAAAGCAAGAATTCGTGAATCTCTTAGACACGATGGTAAAGTATCGATTTAACACTGTAGTTGTTCAAATTCGTCCTTCAGGCGATGCTTTATATTCGTCTCCTTTTGAGCCTTGGTCTGAAGTTCTTACAGGCACTCAAGGACTGCCACCTCAACCATTTTATGATCCTTTAGCATTTATGATAGAAGAAAGTCATAAACGGAATATAGATTTTCATGCTTGGTTGAATCCTTACCGAGGAGTTTTCAATTACAAACAAGCAAAAGTTTCAAATAATCATCCAATCTTTAAACATCCTGAGTGGTTTGTAAATTATGGACAACATACGTATTACAATCCCGGATTGCCTGAAACACGTGAATTTATTGCAAAAATCGTAGGTGACATTACACGTCGTTATGACATAGATGCTATTCATATGGATGACTACTTTTATCCTTATAAAATTCCAAATCACGAATTTCCCGATGAGAAGGCATTTCAAAAATATCCGAGAGGTTTTTCAAAAGCTCAAAAAGATGATTGGCGTCGCGATAATGTAAATCTCATCATACAAGAGCTTCGCGATACGATAAAACAAGCGAAACCTTGGGTGCAATTTGGTATCAGTCCATTTGGTGTCTGGCGTAATGATGATAAAGATCCCAAAGGTTCAGAAACCCGAGCAGGACAAACGAACTATGATGATTTATACGCAGATATTCTCCTCTGGATGGAAAAAGGATGGATTGATTATGTCACTCCCCAAATATATTGGCATATTGGTCATCCAGCAGCAGACTATGCCACTCTTGTAGAATGGTGGAATAAAAACACTAAAAACACTCACCTATATATCGGACACGCTTTATATAAGATTGGACATGGAGGAAATTACCTAGAATGGAATACGGGCAATGAAATCACTCGACAAATGAAACTCAATGAAAAATATCCTAAAGTAAATGGGAGTATGTTTTTCCGCTCTAAAATTTTCGAAACAGAACACCTTAATGGATTAAAAGATAGTGTGCAAAACGATTATTATAGTAAAATAGCACTGCCACCGCCTACAAAAATACAAACACTCAATCCACCACCAGTTGCAAAAATTGAGAAAGTAAAAGCCAATGCATATAAGTTATCCTGGGAAGCTTTAAAGGGCGAAGGTGCAGACGAATTAAAATACTATTTAATTTACATGTTTGAAGGTAAAAATACAGTAGGGAATCTTGACGATTCCAAGAATATTTTTAGAATAACGAAAAAGACAGAAATCCTGCTACCTAAAACGAGCAGAAAAAAACGCAAAAAACGTACATTTGTTATTACTCGAGTGAATAAAGCAAACCAAGAGAGTAAAATCAGTAACCTTATCTACAAAAAACTCTAAGTATATGGCAAATTTAGAATTCAAATATTATCCCTACAATTTACAGTTAGAACACACATTTACCGTTTCGGCACATTCAAGAGCCATCACACCGGTAATGATAACAGAACTGCACTATGAAGATTTAGTGGGTTATGGAGAAGCTGCAATGCCTCCATATCTTGGTGAAAGTCAAGAAACCGCAAGCCGAATTTTCAAGAGTTTAGATTTGTCTCAATTCTCAGATCCTTTTCAAATGGAAGATATTTTGGGTTATGTGGACAAAATCGCTCCTGAAAATTATGCTGCAAAAGCCGCTATTGATATCGCACTACATGATTTAGTCGGGAAAATGCTAAATCAACCCTGGTTTAAAATTTGGGGATATAATGCTGATGATACTCCTGTAACTTCTTTTACCATAGGTATTGACAAACCTGAAATCGTAAAAGAAAAAGCTTTGAAAGCATCTCCCTACAAGCTACTAAAAGTAAAAGTAGGATTGGATAACGATCAAGAAATGATAGAAACCATTCGCAGTGTTAGCGATACCCCCATCTGTGTAGATGCTAACCAAGGATGGAAAGACCGTGAAAAAGCATTGGATGAAATCCTCTGGCTAAAAGAGCAAGGCGTTGTACTAGTAGAACAACCTATGGCAAAGGAAAGAAAAGATGATATTGCATGGCTCTCGTCACGCAGTCCATTACCCATTATTGCTGATGAAGCCATACAGCGCTTAGATGATGTTATTGAAACGAAAGACATTTACTCAGGTATAAACGTGAAATTGATGAAAGCGACCGGTATGCGAGAAGCCCATAAAATGCTCTTGTTAGCAAAGTCTATAGGTATGAAGACAATGTTAGGCTGTATGACTGAAACTTCTTGTGGTATCTCAGCTGCTACGCAACTTTCTTCTTTAGCAGATTGGGCCGATTTAGATGGCAACTTGCTTATAACAAATGATATTTTTGATGGTGTTAAAGTGGTTAATGGAAAAATGCAACTAAATAACAGACCAGGTATTGGCGTAATAAAAATCTAAACTAAAATGCGATGAACCTAAAAGTACAAAAGTCAGATATCACGCAACTTCAAGTTGACGCCATTGTAAACGCCGCAAACAGTAGTTTACTTGGCGGTGGTGGTGTCGATGGAGCTATTCACAGAGCGGGAGGACCAGCTATTTTAGCCGAATGTAAAGAAAAAGGTGGATGCCCTACAGGAGAAGCCGTGATAACAACTGCGGGGAATCTTCCTGCAAAGAAAGTAATCCATACAGTAGGTCCTATCTGGAAAGGAGGTCATCAAAATGAAAAAGAATTATTGGCTGAATGCTATAAAAATTCCTTAGAATTAGCAGAGAATCACCAGTTAAAAAGTATTGCTTTCCCTAATATCAGCACGGGAGTCTATGGTTTTCCTAAGTCATTAGCTGCCCCTATTGCTATAGACACAGTTAATGATTATTTCAATGAAAATCCCCAAAGCATTATCGAGGATGTTTATTTCATCTGTTTTGATGATGAGAATTATAAGCTGTATTCTGATTTATTAAATTAAGCTACTCTATAATTATTTTTTTCTCCAAACATGAGGTTACTCGAAATGCTCCCAATGGATTTGCCTTAGAATCCAAAGTATTTATGATGTTTCCTTGAACCCTTGCATCTGGAGTTGTTAAAGGTTTTCCTCCATATTGTTCAGCAACTGCCAATAAACGACTCATGTAGTTAAAATAGTTTTGGGAAATATGATATACCTTAAATTCCAACTCATCTCCCGATTTCCAGTCTTCACTTCCTCCTACTACAAAGTATTTGCCATCCTGAAAATCGTCTCCATCCAATAAAAAATAAAAAGGAATGACATTATATGGGTCTCTAGCTTCTATCAAAAAATATTGAGGTGATGCTGTATCTTCATTACTAAAATAAAACTCAACTTCTTTATCTTCTTTCGTAATTCCTCCATCATCATTCTGGATTATTTTATCAAACTTAACTTTAGAGCGAAGTGTATCAATCGACCTGTAAGTTATTCCCTGATATTCAATATTTAGCTGATAAACTTTCTCATATTCAGGCTGAAAAGTTCGACAAATATAAACTCCTTTATCCTCTTCTTTGAAAATATACACTTCATTATCAGTATCTTTGACACGTACAGTAGCACCCGACACCTTTGGATATTCATCTTCAAAATATGCAGATGTTTGTGATAGAACAATGGTTTGTACGGCTCCATTGGTACCTTGTATCCAGTCAATACTTGCTTCTACTACAAGCTCTTTCTTTCCTTCTTTCAAATCAATGTCAACAACTTCCTCACAGGAGAAGAAAATAATAACGCAACTTAGCAAAATGATATATTTTTTCATTTTTTTAGAATTTAAAATTGTAGGTAACACTTGGCACAATGCCAAAAATAGATAACTTTACTGCTTCATTCTTGCCGGTTTCTGTATCCTGTCTAAAAGTGATGGATTGTGCATTCATTCTATTGTAAAGATTGTAGATACCAAATACCCACTCTCCTTTCCATCTTTTATTTTTATGAGTTGCCGGTGAAAATGTAGCGGATATGTCTAAACGGTGGTAGGCGGGCAACTGCTCTTCATTTCGCAAACCATAGTTAGGTATTGTTATGTCTCCATAAATATATTTATTTTTAGGATAGGTTGTTGGCATACCAGATTGTAGTGTGAAGGAAGCACTAAAACTCCATTTTTTATTTAATCGATACATACCCGTCACTGTAAGATCATGCGTTTTATCATAGTTAGCCCGATACCATTCGCCATTATTAATTCCAGTCTCTAAGTCATTTCTTGGTTTTACTCTCTGTTCTGCCCTCGATAATGTATAGGAAGCCCAGCCCGTAAGTCGACCTTTATTCTTTCTGAAGTAGCATTCTAAACCGTAAGCCCTACCTTCAGCAGATAAAATCACTTGCTCTATAGCCTCGTTCCCCACCAAATCTGCACCATCGATATAATCCAGTCTATTTTTGAGTTTTTTATAATAACTTTCCACTTCTAGAGAATATGTATCATCTAAAAAATTCTTTGCATACCCTATTGCATACAGATCTACTAATTGTGGTTTTATATATTTCCCGCTTGGTGTCCACACATCTAAAGGTGTGGGCGCTGAAGTGTTAGAAATTAAGTGCATGTACTGAGCCATTCTGTTGTAACTCGCTTTTATAGAATTATTATCATTGAATGCATAGGCTAATGAAATTCTAGGCTCCAAATCGTTATAACCTTTGATAACTTCGTTGGAATCAAATGATTCCTCACCTATAGGCGTTGCTTTTTCATAAATCTGCTGAGCTGTATCAAACACAACAGGCTTATTATCTGTATATAAATTAATATTTTCAGCTCCTATTTTTGCAAAGTAACTAAAGCGTAGACCATAGGTTAATGCTAATTTCTCTGATAATTTATGCTCTATATCCAGATACGCTCCACCTTCTATAGCATATTTATTTGCAATTTCTTTCTCTTTAATTGTTGAAGTTTCATTAGATGGGCTTATTTTACCGGGATGAAAATCGTAATAAATACCTTGAACCCCATAATTCAAAGTCAATTTATGATTTAAGTAATGGTTAAAATCGTATTTTAAATTAAAATTTTTAATAGATGATTCCCATTCAAATCCAACAAAACCCAATTCTAAACCATAATAGTAATCACTATAAATCAGTGATAAATTAGAAAATAATTTATCTGAAAACAAGTGATTCCATCTTAGGTTTACTAATGAATTTCCAAAGATATTTTCGAGATCATCATTTAATCGAAACACATCCCTTCCAAAATAGCCAGACAAGTACAAGGTATTCATTTTATTAATCTTGTAATTCAGTTTTGTATTAAGATCATAGAAGTAGGCTGAATTGTCTTTATAATCATCCGTTAATTTTAAAAAGAGATGCGCATAAGAACTTCTTCCTCCAACGAGGAAAGAACTCTTCCCTTTTACTATGGGGCCTTCAGCTAACAATCTTGAAGAAATCACCCCAATACCGCCTGTTAAATGAAATTTATTACTATTACCATCCTTTTGGTAAATATCTAATACCGAAGAAACTCGGCTACCATACTTTGCGGGAATACCTCCCTTATAGAGTTTGATATTTCGTATCGCATCTGGATTAAATATGCTGAAAAAACCAAAGAGGTGTGATGAACTATACAAGGTTGCCCCATCAAGAAGAATTAGATTTTGGTCAGCAGCACCGCCTCTCACATTAAAACCTGAAGCACCCTCTCCGGCATTGCTCACACCCGGTAATTGAATCAAGCTTTTAATAACATCAACCTCACCGAGAACTACCGGCATAGCCTTAATTGTATTCACAGACATGGTATTCACACTCATTTGAGGTCTACGAATATTAGCAACATTCGAATTTGCGACTACTTCCACTTCATCCAACATATAATTGGAAACTCTAAGTTCAAAATCTAAGCGTTTTTTATCTTTAATTTCAATCTCTACAACCTGCGTTTCATAACCGATATAAGAAATTTCAATTTCATATTTCCCAGGCTTTAAATCTAAGGAATAATAACCATAATCATTTGTTACGGTTCCCAAATCATTGTTAAGTACAAATACATTAGCTCCTAAGATTTTCTCTCCACTATTTTGATCAGTTACAACACCTGAAAGCGTTACTTTTTCCTGAGCAAAAGAGATTGAAGAAAGAAATAATAGAAACAGACAAATTATTACATTTTTCATGGATATAGAATAGAGTTACTGAAATACGAGATCAAAGCTACAATAAGTTTTAGAAGAGTATTATATCAAAACAATAAAGTTCATATTATTTAACTAAATGTTAATGATTAAGTAAAAATTAGGAAGCTCCTACAATAGGAACTTCCTAATTTAGAATCGAATATAATTAACTGTTAGTAACCGGGATTCTGAGTCAAAACACCTTTTGATGCATCAATTTCTGACTGTGGTATAGGGAACAATTCATGCTTCCCAGGAGTAAAGTTTGGATGTAATAACTCTTGTCCGCGTCCCGTACGTATAACGTCCCAATAACGGTGATGCTCAAGACCCAACTCCACTCTACGCTCGTGATAAATTGCATCTAATAAAGCAGTACCACTAGCAGTAACATCTGGAAGAATAGTATTGTCTCCATTACGCGCTCTTTCTCTTACCATATTTACGTACATTTTAGCCGTTGTTTCATCACCAAGATGATAAGCAGCTTCAGCATACATTAAATAAACATCAGCCAGACGGATAATAATCTCATTTAATGGACTATTTTTCACATTTAAGACAGGTCTTTCTGAAGGTGGTAAGAAGTCTTTTCGGCTATATAAACCAGTTTGATCATCACTGCCCTCTTGTACTTCTCCTTCTATCACCTCTCCTCTTAGGATAATTGTAGCTTCTCGTCTTGGGTCGCCACTTTCATAAGCATCATACAATGCCTGTGTTGGTTGCATTATACCCCATCCCCAAATATTTCTAGGCATAATGAAAACTGTTGTAAAATTACCCCCATTTCGCCATGTATCTGCTTCGGACTCACTTTCAAAAAACTGTATTTCAAAAATAGACTCGACACCATTTTCACCAGCTACAGTAAACATAGAACTGTAAGAAGGATCTAACGAATATTCACCAGAATTTATCACTTTTTGAAAAGCTTCTTTTGCTTGTTGCCACTTTTCTTGGTATAAATATACCTTTCCTAATAAAGCTTGAGCTGCTCCTTTTGTAGCACGTCCCATATCTTCTGCAGGGTATTGTGACTTCTCAGGCAAGTTCTGTATAGCAAAACTATAGTCTTCCTCAATCAGGTTATAAACTTCTTCAGCAGAAGCTCTTGGTTGATCTATTGGTTGATCAGGTGCAGTACGCAGCGGAACTCCACCATAAGACCTTACTAACTCAGAATAATAATAAGCTCTTAAAAATCTAGCTTCAGCTAAGAGTTGATTTTTTTCGGACTCGGTCACATCTTCAAGCTCATCAATGTTAGATATAGCTACGTTAGCATAAAAAATCCCTCGGTAAATCCTCGTCCACCACCAAGTTCCAAATTGAAAGTTAGATGCTGTGGCACGGAACTCCTCTATTTCTTTAGCTGTAACAAAGTCACCAGGCTCACTTCCTTTAGTAGCATCGTCTGAAGCGACATCACCTAGGAAGAATCGATTAGAGGCGTATCTGTAGTTTTTCAATTCGGAATATGCTGCAATTATCTGTGCATCAATCCCTCTTTTTGTTTTGTAGAACTGATCTGCACTTTCTTCCCCTTTTGGAGATTTTTCTAGAAAATCATCAGAACAGGAGAATCCTGCGATCAGAAAACCTATCAATATTAAAATTTTATATATTTTCATTGCTTCTCTTGTTTAAAATTAAAATGTAATGTTTGCACCTATCATCCATGTGCGAGCGTGAGGGAATATCCCTTCATCGATTCCGATAGAAAGACTATCATATCTACCAATCTCAGGATCTAAACCTGAATAATCAGTAATGGTAAAAAGATTTTGTGCTGCAACATACAAACGAACTCTATTTACTCGTAACTTATCGGTTACTTCAACTGGCAAGCTATAGCCTAATTGAATATTACGCAAGCGTAGGTATGAACCATCTTCAATATATCTGTCAGACACTCTAAGGTTGTCATTGGTGTCTTGAGTTGATAAACGAGGTACACTGTTTGAAGTTCCAGGACCATTCCAGCTATCTAAAATATCAGTATATTTATTGGTTGTTTTACCTGGATTCATAGTTTCGAAAATCATAAAATTGAATAAGTCATTGCCATAAACTCCTTGCCAAAACATTGAGAAATCAAAGTCTTTATAGTTAATTCCTAAATTGAATCCATAAGTTAAATCTGGATAAGGTGACCCTATAAAAGTTCTATCTTCTGCATCAATTTTCCCGTCGTCATTTAGATCCTTAAAGCGGATATCTCCAGGCTGTGCTCCTGATTGTGTAGCATGACTATCAATCTCAGCTTGGGTTTGGAATATACCATCAGTTACATATCCATAAAAAGCACCTATCTCATTGCCAACTTCAGTTCTTGTTGCATTATCAATTCTTACGAAACCTGCACTTAGGAAATCAACTTCACCTAAATCTAACACTTCTGTTTTCGCTCTACCTAAGTTGATTCCTAAGTTATAAGATAAATCATCCGTTGGGCTACCTTTATAATTTAAAGACAATTCCCAACCTCTATTTTCGACATCACCTACATTACTATAAGGTGAAGAGGTATAACCTACAAAATCAGGAATTGGTTCGCGTAATAACATTTCTTTGGTCTTCTTGTTAAACCAATCAAAAGTTACGCCTAACCTGTTATTTAAGAAAGCTAAGTCTAAACCAATATTTGTGGACTCTACAGTCTCCCAATGAATCGATGGATTACCGATCCCCTCAATAGTCGCACCATAATATAATCTTTGATCTTTACCAAAAACGTACCCATACTGTTTATTATTACTTACAGCAGTTGTGTATTGATAAAGTGAAATCTTATCATTACCTACTTGACCCCATCCAGCACGAAGGGCTGCACTTGTCCAAGTTCCGTTTTCTGCCATAGGCTGGAAGAATGTTTCATTCGAAATTTTCCATTTTAAAGCAACAGATGGGAATGTTCCCCAGCGCTTATCCTTACCAAATTTAGATGAACCATCATGTCGTAAATTAGCTGTCAGATAGTATTTATTATCATAATTATAATTTAAACGTCCAAAGTATGATAACATTGACCACTCGCTAAGCGAGCCTGATGCAGTTCCCATACCATTCTCATCTCCTAAAGCAGCACTTAAAAATCTTAGATAATCTTCATTAGATGGAACATTATTTTTAGAAGCAGAAAACCATTCTGTGTCACTTTCAGTTGCCTCCATACCACCCATTAGTGTAAATGAATGTTTATCTACCTCAAACATATAAGTCAAAGTATTAATCCAATTCCAAAGTGTTGTTTTAGTATGACTACGTGTAACACTGTTCACTTCATTCTTTTCATCAATCGCGTAAAAATAGGTTGGATTAAAATCATAAAAATCCACATCGTTAATATCCATTCCATAAGATGAATGATAAACCAGGTTTGGAAGTAATTTTACATCGGCATAGATATTACCGACTAATCTTTGATACTTACGTTCATCGTTGGTATTTTCAATATGAGCAACCGGGTTCATCACATCAGTATAAGGTGATGACATGTATTCGTCGTCAGCATTTTTCACTGGTGTTATAGGATCTAATTTTAAGGCTGCATTCACAATACCATTAAAGTAGTTTCCTTCCAAAATACTATGTCTCTTTGATTGTGTTATTGATAAATTCTCACCTACAGTTACATAGTTGCTTAATTTTGCTTCACTATTGATTCTTAATGAGTAGCGTGTGTAATCTGAACCTTCAATCAAACCTTCTTGGTCATATAGGTTTCCACTCAATGTAGCTTTTAGGTTTTCGCCACCTCCGGAAATACGAATATTATGATCTTGCACGATTGCATTTCGAGTAATTTCGTCAAACCAATCAGTTGTGTGATTAGGATTATCAGCTCCAGGTTTTAAATCTAAGTTTGCTTCACCAGCATTAGCACGAGCTTGATTTTGCACATCAATCCATTCTTGAGCATCTAATAAGTCTGGTTCATTCCATACTGATTGAACGCCATAGTATCCATCATAAGTTACCTGCATTTCTCCAGCTTTCCCTTGTTTTGTGGTTATGAGCACAACCCCATTTGCACCACGTGCTCCGTAAATTGCTGTAGCAGAAGCATCTTTTAATACTTCTATAGATTGAATATCCTTAGTATTTAAGAAACTGATATCTCCCACAGCTAATCCATCAATTACATACAATGGTGAAGAATCACCTACTGTACCACGTCCACGAATTAATACAGTAGCAGCAGATCCAGGTGAACCTGTTGCTGAGGTAATTTGTACACCCGCAACTTGTCCTTGAAGTGCCTGAACCGCACTAGCTCCGGAAATTTTCTCTAATTCCTCTGACTTTACTGATGCTATCGATCCGGTAACATCACTTTTTCGCTGTACTCCATAACCGACAACAACAATTTCATCTAAGGCTGCTACAGATTCCTCTAAAGTAACATCAAGCCAATTTCTGCCATCAACAGAAACCACAAGCTCTTTCATTCCTACAAATGAAAATATTAGTTTGGCATCTTTTTTGACAGTAAGTGAAAAAGTTCCATCAATATTAGTAGTAACTCCATTTGTTGTACCTTGTTCCAGTACACTGACCCCGGGAATAGATTCGCCTTGCGCATCTACAACCCGACCTTTCACAACCGTCTGCGCAAACGATATCGTAGTTAACAACAATATCGCAACAAACAGGATTAATTTTTTCATAATCTATTAGTTTATAAGGTAAATAATTATGTGTTATACAACACTTTTTTACTAAAGTAGTAAAAATTAACAAGAAGTTAACAAAAAAAGGTTGACTTTTCTGAGCCAACCTTTCATTTATTGTATAAATTTAAATTTTCCTTTATTCTACTAAAAACGTCCAATCCCACTTATCTTCTTCTTCACCATTTTGAATTCTTTTTAACTTTTCATAAAGCAAAGTACTCTTTTCTCCAGCTTCTGTTCCGTATTTGTATTCTTTTTTATTTTCATAATCCATAATACTTCCAACAGGACTAATAACAGCTGCCGTACCACATGCTCCAACTTCTTCGAAAGTATCTAACTCTTCTACAGGTATGGGGCGCACCTCAACTTCCATGCCTAGCTCTTTTGCCAGTACTTGTAAACTCATATTGGTTATAGAAGGCAGTATGGATGGAGATTTAGGTGTGATGTATGTATTATTCTTTATCCCAAAGAAATTAGCAGGTCCACATTCATCAATGTACTTCTTCTCTTTAGCATCTAAAAATAACACCGCAGAATAGCCATTTTCTTTAGCTAATTGTCCTGAACGAAGACTTGCCGCATAATTACCTCCAACTTTAAGTGTTCCTGTTCCTTGTGGTGCTGCCCTGTCAAACTCACGGGTAATCATCAAAGATGTGGGTTTAAATCCTTCTTTAAAATAGGGTCCTACTGGTGTAACAAAAACAACGAACATATACTCACTAGAAGGTTTCACGCCTACCTGAGCGCCAGAACCAAAAATTAATGGACGGATATACAGTGAAGCTCCATGTCCGTAGGGAGGAATAAAACGTTTATTCTCTTTAATCACGGTCATAATAGCATTTTCAAACTTGTCCCATGGCAAATCAGCCATTAAAATCCCCTCACATGAATTTTTCAAACGTTTGAAATTTTCATCCATACGAAATACACGTACCTTGCCATCTTTACCTTGAAAGGCTTTCATTCCTTCAAATGCTTCCTGTCCATAATGCAATCCTGTTGCTGCCATATGAACATTGATATATGGGTCTTCACATGTATAAACATCACCCCACTTACCATCTTTGAACTCGCATCTTACATTGACATCCGTTGGCATGTAACCAAAACTCAGTTCACTCCAATTTATTTCTTGCATTATTATAGATTTTAGTATTATTATTTAATATGCGTAAAGGTATAAACTTTAAGAGTAAAAAACCCATTGGTTTTGGAATATTTTTTATACTTTTATAGCAGGATTTTAGCTATATTTCTACTTATTAGAGATATTATTTTCAAAAAGATTGCAAGATAATAGAGATGAAGAAGAAAAAAACAATTATAGTCGCGTATGACTTCACTGAAAGAGGTGATAATGCAATGGATCATGCACTTATTATTGGGAATCCCATGCAGGCAAAAATTGTTATGTTACATATTTACTCTAATGATAGAAATAAGCCTAAACTAGAATCCAGACTAGAGAATAAGCGTAAGGAATATACTTATGATTATGATATCGAAGTTGCTCTAATTAAAGGTAATCTTGCCAGTAGCATAAAACAATATGCAGAGTATTCAAGAGCATTATTAGTTATCATCGGCACCAAAAATCCTTTGCAAGGTTTTGAAAGAATATTTGGAGGTCAAACGCTAAAGATTGTGATGGGAGGAATAGTCCCATTCTTGGTAGTGAGAGATAAACCTCATTTCAAAACCTTAAAAAAGATAGTCATTCCTATTAGTTTTGATTTCCACAATAAGCAAAAGCTTCGCTGGGTACGTGTTTTAAGTAACTATTTTAATATAAGAGTAGAATTATTTGTTCAAAATGAACATAATATCGAAGAACGTGCTGATACTAAAGCGAATTATTTATTTGCCAAACGATATCTTGACAGATTCAAAATTCATCGAAAGACAACCTTAGCCCCTAAAGGTGTAGCATTTCGTGAATCCCTCATAGAATATACGCATAGAACGGGCGCTGATATTTTAATGATTATGACCTCAGAACATCTTTCGTTGCTTGATCATCTTATCGGTGCGGATGAAGAATTTGTAATTGGTAATGAATATAAGATTCCTGTAATGTGCGTAAACCCAAGAATGGACTTAATGCAATTTACGGATTTCTTTTAATCACATATTAAAATATTCATCCTTTTAGAAACAAATAGAATGTACAAAATTACAATCTATTTGTTTTAAGCAATTTTTTTCATGCTTAGATAAACTCAACTTTTTAAACTAAAGAAGGCTACTCGAATGAGTAGCCTTCTTTGATTAATTTCATCAAATATTTACTATGGATTCTTTCTAATAATATAGAAAAATCCTTTCGTTTTGAATCCATCTTCAACTTCAATAACATAATAGTAAAGTCCGTCAGAAAGTCCATCACCATCAAAGCACTCTCCATCTTTCATGTAGTCCTCTTTATGATACACTTCCTTTCCTTCTTTATCAAAGATGCGCACTATGTTACTAATACCACTCAAAAGTCGTTCTTCTAAATCTGGCAGACACCATTTATCATTAATTCCGTTACCATCAGGTGTTATTATCTGTGGTGCCTTTATATAATTAAAGGATTTAGGCAAAATCTCACCAAACTCAGCAACAACGCTGATATCTGAAGTTACGTTCATATCTTTTCGTGGATTGTCAGTACTTCCATCACTCCACTTCACAAACTCATAACCTGAATCTGCAATGGCTTCTACAGTGCTTCCTGATTCGCCCTCTTCAACTGTTTGAGTAGCTTCGCCTGAAATTCTTCCTCCATTACCCGCAGTATAACTTAATGTATATTCTGTTGGCGGGGTTACGATTTCACTAAACTCCGCGACTACGCTGATGTCTGATGTTACGTTCGTGTCTTTTCGTGGATTGTCAGTACTTCCGTCACTCCACTTCACAAACTCATAACCTGAATCTGCAATGGCTTCTACAGTGCTTCCTGATTCGCCTTCTTCAACTGTTTGACTAGCTTCGCCTGAAATTCTTCCACCATTACCCGCAGTATAACTTAATGTATATTCTGTTGGCGGGGTTACGATTTCACTAAACTCCGCGACTACACTGATGTCTGAAGTTACGTTGGTATCCTTACGTGGATTGTCAGTACTTCCATCACTCCACTTCACAAACTCATAACCTGAATCTGCAATGGCTTCTACAGTGCTTCCTGATTCGCCTTTTTCAACTCTTTGAGTAGCTTCGCCTGAAATTCTTCCTCCATTACCCGCAGTATAACTTAATGTATATTCTGTTGGCGGCGTTACGATTTCAGCAAACTCAGCGACTACACTGATGTCTGAAGTTACGTTCATATCTTTTCGTGGATTGTCAGTACTTCCGTCACTCCACTTCACAAACTCATAACCTGAACCTGCAATGGCTTCTACAGTGCTTCCTGATTCGCCCTCTTCAACTGTTTGAGTAGCTTCTCCTGAAATTCTTCCTCCATTACCCGCAGTATAACTTAATGTGTATTCTATTGGCGGGGTTACGATTTCAGCAAACTCAGCGACTACGCTGATGTCTGATGTTACGTTTGTGTCTTTTCGTGGATTGTCAGTACTTCCGTCACTCCACTTCACAAACTCATAACCTGAATCTGCAATGGCTTCTACAGTGCTTCCTGATTCGCCTTCTTCAACTGTTTGAGTAGCTTCGCCTGAAATTCTTCCTCCATTACCCGCAGTATAACTTAATGTATATTCTGTTGGCGGGGTTACGATTTCACTAAACTCCGCGACTACGCTGATGTTTGATGTTACGTTCGTATCTTTTCGTGGATTGTCAGTACTTCCATCACTCCACTTCACAAACTCATAACCTGAATCTGCAATGGCTTCTACAGTGCTTCCTGATTCGCCTTTTTCAACTCTTTGAGTAGCTTCGCCTGAAATTCTTCCACCATTACCCGCAGTATAACTTAATGTATATTCTGTTGGCGGGGTTACGATTTCAGCAAACACAGCAACAACGCTAATGTCTGATGTTACGTTTGTGTCTTTTCGTGGATTGTCAGTACTTCCGTCACTCCACTTCACAAACTCATAACCTGAACCTGCAATGGCTTCTACAGTGCTTCCTGATTCGCCTTTTTCAACTCTTTGAGTAGCTTCGCCTGAAATTCTTCCACCATTACCCGCAGTATAACTTAATGTATATTCTGTTGGCGGGGTTACGATTTCAGCAAACACAGCAACAACGCTAATGTCTGATGTTACGTTTGTGTCTTTTCGTGGATTGTCAGTACTTCCGTCACTCCACTTCACAAACTCATAACCTGAACCTGCAATGGCTTCTACAGTGCTTCCTGATTCGCCTTTTTCAACTCTTTGAGTAGCTTCGCCTGAAATTCTTCCACCATTACCCGCAGTATAACTTAATGTATATTCTGTTGGCGGGGTTACGATTTCAGCAAACTCAGCAACAACGCTGATGTCTGAAGTTACGTTCGTGTCTTTTCGTGGATTATCCGTACTTCCGTCACTCCACTTCACAAACTCATAACCTGAATCTGCTAGTGCTTCTACTGATGTACTTGATGAACCATGACTTACGGTCTGTGTTGCAGTACCGGAAATCGTTCCGTTGCCATCTGTGTTGTAAGTTACAGTGTAGGTTTTCAGCTCAAATTCTGCTGTTACAGAAATATTTGCACTCACATCTGCATCAGTACGTGGATTGTCCGTTACTCCATCACTCCACTTCACAAACTCATAACCTGAACCTGCTAGTGCTTCTACAGTGCTTCCTGATTTGCCCTCTTCAACTGTTTGAGTAGCAGTTCCAGAAATTGTTCCACCAGTGCCTGCTATGTATGTCAAGGTGTATTCTGTAACTGCAATATTTTTAAACGTTGCAATAACAGAAATATCCTTAGTCACATTCTCATCAGAACGTGGATTATCGATACGACCATCACTCCATTTCCAAAATTCGTAGTCCGTATTTGCATTAGCTGTAACTTCTGAACTTGATGAGCCATAACTTACGGTCTGAGTCTTATTTCCAGAAATAATACCATTTCCATCTGTATCGTAAACTACACTATATGTCTCAAGTTCAAATTTTGCAACTACGCTTATTTCTCCTGTTACATCTTTATCAATACGTGGATTATCAGTCACCCCATCACTCCACTGAACAAATTTATATCCTATATTTGGCAGTGCCTCTACTGGAGTTCCACTATCACCACTATTCACCTCTTGCGTTGTGGTTCCAGAAAGCGTTCCACCTTCACCAACGGTATAGTTCAATTCAATAGTAGCAACCTGACTAAACAAGGCTTCTACTGCTAATGATTCAACAACATTGATGTCTATACGAGGGTTTTCTGTACGACCATCACTCCATTTTACAAATTCATAACCGGAGTTTGCTACAGCTTCCACAGGAGTACCTGATGCTGTTCCACTCATGTCTGTAATACGCTGGAATGTTTTACCTGTAACATTACCACCAAGTCCAGCATTATAACTTAATGAATAGTAAGTTTTAAGGAATCCAAATTTAGGATATACACCAACATCCTTCATTACTAGTAAATCTTGGCGTGGATTATCTAAAACTCCATCACTCCAACCATCAAACGTTCGACCTGGATTAGGAATTGCTTCTACAGGAGTTCCATTCTCTCCTCCTTTTACGGTTTGCTCAGCTGTTCCAGAAATAGTACCACCCCATAAAGAATAGGTGTCTTTATAATTGAGAGTAAATACTTCATTAACACCAACAAATATCGCTTCAATATCAATATCTCCTCTTACATCTGTATCTGTTCTTGGATTATCAGTACTACCGTCACTCCATTTTACAAATTTATAATCTGTATTTGGAATAGCTTCAACTGCTGTTCCAGAATTACCAGAAATAACCGTTTGATTTGCCTCCCCAGAAATTGTTCCATTCGCATCAGCTGTGTAAGTCAATGAATATTTCGATGAAGGGGTGTCAACCTCTCTAAAAATAGCTGTGACAGTTCTGTTTAAAAATACTATCAAATCTCTTCGAGGATTGTCAACTTCACCATCGCTCCACTCTAAGAATTGATATCCCGGATTCGCAATAGCCTCTACAGGATTACCTGCTTTACCATATGGTACAGTTTGCGTTGTAGTTCCACTAATTGTTCCATTACCATCTGTATCGTAAGATAGGGTGAACATCTTAAGCGTGAATAATGCCTGAACGGTAATATTCTCAGTTACATTTGTATCAGTACGAGGATTGTCAGTAACTCCATCACTCCATTTTACAAATTCGTACCCATGTTCTGCGAATGCTTCGATTGGAGCACCATCTTCTCCGTATTTCACACTTTGTACTTTTTCTGTAACTGCAGGATATGCATACTTTTCGAACTCTCCCCCAGCAATTGTCGTATAAGTCAAAGTAAATGTAGCACTTGGATCAGCTACTGTAGTTGTTTCCTTAAATTCTGCAGTAGCATTTATTGCCCTTGACACATTTTCATCAATACGAGGATTGTCAGTGACTCCATCACTCCATTTTACAAATTCATGATTTGCGTCAGCAATCGCTTCTACTGGAGTACCATCTTGTCCTTCCTCTACTGTTTGTGATAAAGTACCAGAAAGTGTACCTCCAGCACCTGCTACATAAGTCAACGGATAAGTTACAGTTGGCAAATCTAATTTTTTAAATTCTGCACTTACCGTAATGTCTGCTGTTATACCAGCATCTACACGTGGATTCTCCATCACTCCATCACTCCACTGAACAAACTCATAGCCTGTATCTGGAATAGCCTCAACTGCTGTTCCTGATTCTCCTTCTTTTACTTTTTGAGTTATTGTACCATAAAGAGTTCCTCCAATATCTGTTCTATAATCTAATATAAATTCCTTATCAGAAGGAGTAATCTTCATAAATTCTGCCGTAACATTAATATTCATTGTTACATTAGTATCAGTACGTGGATTGTCGGTACTTCCATCACTCCATTTCACAAACTCATAGCCTGTATCTGGAATAGCCTCAACTGCTGTTCCGCTCTCTCCTTCTTTAACTGTTTGTATTGCAGTTCCTGAAATAGTTCCTCCAGTGCCTGCTACATAAGTTAATGTATGAGTAGTTCCACTAGTAATTTTCTCAAAATAAGCATCAACACTTATTGTATGTGTTACATCTAAGTCTTGACGTGGATTGTCTGTGCTTCCATCACTCCATTGAACGAATTTATATCCATTAGCAGGGATTGCTTTAACAGAAGTACCATCTTCTCCTTCATCTACCAATTGTAACCATTCGCCATCTATTGTACCCAATTCAACCCAATCATCTCCAATTTTGACAGCTGGGACAGAGTACTTGAGCATATAATTAGGTTTAGTTTTTAGCTCAACATCATCAATAATCCATCCGAATTGCCAAGTAGTCGTAGAATTCCACTTAAGGATCACACTACTTTGACCTGCAATTTCATCAACTTTCTGCTGGAAATATTCAGGTTGATCAGTATATCCAGTCCATAATTTAATGACATTCCATGTATCCCCCTTATCTAAGGAATAAGAAACACTTACTACTGACTTGGTATCATAATACTCATGATGGTGCATAAATGATAAATAAACCACGGGGTAATTACTTAAATCAAACTCTGGAGATATTAAATCAGCAGATTCTTCTTGTCCATAATTCGTTTTTGCACTGCTAAAGAAAGCAGTATTGCCCGTAGTACCTAATTTAACAGGGATTGAATATATTAGCATATCTCCAAACTCCCAAGTAAAATTACCCGCTGTAGCTGGTGCTTCCCAACAATCTGGTGCTTCTTGTTTCGCATTAAAATCTTCAAGATATGGAAGCTTAGCAATAGCTAAAGAACAATCTTTACCAAATTCTGCTGTTACATCTAATTCAAAAACAACTTTATCTTTTCTTGGATTATCAGTATTGCCATCACTCCACTGGTAAAATGCATATCCCGGATCAGCGACAGCTAATACCTCAGGTCCATCATCACCATGTGCTACTGTAGCAGTAACAGTTCCGTCAGGATTTGCATTCTTTAATGATCCATTAGCACCTGCTCTATAAACTACCTCATACTCAGATGCTGCCGTAGTTGCCTTAATTTCAATATCATCTACAGTCCAGTAACCTGACCCATCGGCAAATGTCCAACTAAATTGTACATTTGATTGACCAGCAACGGCATCTATTTTCTTTTCATAAATAGTATTATTAGCTACTTGCGCATCAAACTTTTCAAATACGACCCAATCTTGACTACCAATCTTATATGCTAGTCCTCCAACTTGACTATTATTATATTTATTATAAAACTCATGATTGAATTTCAAAGTAATTGTAGAGTTGTCTGAAAAGTCGAACAATGGACTTATTAAACTTGAGCGATTAGCTGTAGAGTAGCCGCATTTATATCCATCCATGACTGCAGAGTTAGGAGAAGAACCTTTAAGAGGTTCCGCCATATAATGTTCAGACTTCGTTTTAAACTCCCACACACAACCATCTCCGCTATTATCAGTAATTGCCCAGTCTGCAGGTTTTTCTGTTCCATGAAAAGTTTGTTTATATGGTGCATAATATACCTTATTATATTCTGCTGTAACATTTATATCCATACCAACATTTACATCCTTACGTGGATTGTCAGTATTACCATCGCTCCATTGCTTAAAGCTATATCCCTGCTCGGCTAAAACTTTAACTTCTGTTGCATCTTGGCTATAGCTAACAGTTTGACTTGCTTGCCCCTCTATTGTTCCGTGGTCACCACCATGATATTGTAATGTAAATGTTTTTGCTTTGAATGTAGCAGTATATGTAGCCTCTGCTTCAACATTTTTCACAATATAAGTAGCAGATGCAGTACCGTCACTCCACTTATCGAAAACATAACCAAATTTTGGTTTCGCTGTAACTGGAGTTGCATCAGTTCCTTGTTTCACTTGCTGAATTGCTGGACCATCAATCGTTCCATTACCATCTGTCTTGAAAGTTATCTTAAATCTTGGCAATAAGTTCATCATCGGAACTGTTTCTGTAACTGGGGTATCAACTACAGTTAGTTCTCCTTCAAAAGTTTCTCTACCATCTTTTACCACACTATAAGAATACGTGCCAGGATTCAACCTAATACTTGCTTTACCATTGGCACCTGTAGTTATCTCACGTCCATCAACTGTTATAGTAGCTCCTATTTCAGGATTACCTTCATAAGCCACTTCGAAAGTAACTTCCTGTGCATTTGTTGGTTTTATGGTAAGTGCGCCTTTATTAAGAATATAATTATAATTATCATCTGTACCTCCTGTCAATGTAATATCATACTTTCCAGCAACAGAACCTAAGGTAGCAGTTGTACTTATCGTTGGCAGTTCATCTAGCACTTCTTCATTCTCCGAATAAGCAAAGCCGTCGAACTTCATCGTTAATTCCGGAATTTCTTCTAGATAATCAACCTCTTTATCTTCTGCAGTAATCGTAAGATCTTTCTTATTAACCGTGAAAGTATAGGTTATAGGCTCAGCCCCAATGGTAGAATTATCTTCTGAAGCATTCGCCGTAATAGAAACAGTTCCTACTCCTTTTATTTGAGCTTCATCTAATACTATTTTTAAAATATTCTCATCACTAGAAGTGTAATAAACAGGATTTTCTGATGAGGTTTCTGCAGTCAAGTTAAATGCAACGTCTCCATACGTTTTAACTCTTTCATTAGGTCCAACAGCCCAAGTCAGGGTTTGCTTTTTCTTTAACACAACACTATACTCATTAGTTGCTCTACCGTTGGCGGCAACAACTGTAAAAACAATAGGTTTAGAGAAATCCAAACTCTCACCTGAAATTATCTGTTTATCACCAATCCATACTGTAGCACCGTTTGATACTGTAAAATTGGTAGTCAAACTGGTTAAATCTGTTGTCTCATCAACTTCAAAAGTCATCTGTTGCGTAATAGGATTTGGATTAAAACCAACACCTGGAATTTCAATACTTAATAATTCGCATTCGGTACTCTTCTCCTCAACAATAGTTAGCAAGTAAGTTTCCTGTAGATCTCTACCAAAAACAGTAGTAGCCAATTCAAACGGAACTGGTGTATTTTCTGAATTGGTAAAATCATTACTAGTAACTCCTGATATTTGGGCAGTTCCTTGAACATTAGCAACAACATTAGGCCAAGTTGGGGTAAATGTCCCAACCATATTCGTTAAATCTGTTCCTTGCTCTACTTCTGTTCCCCATTTATAATCATTAACCTCCCAATCAATAACTTGCTCAGGATAGTGAATCGTATATAATAGATCAGTAGGTTCTACCCAGATACTTTGCTCACTGTCATCAAGTGATTCAGCATTCATGATAGTACCTTGTAGCTTATCACTATAAACTTTTGTATTATAATAGCCTTCATCAAAAGAGAATTCTGCAACTAAGTTAGCAGCACCTTTTTGGTGTGCATACATTCCTGATTGTATATCTGTTTGATTTTTGACGATATTCCAAACACGCACTTCGTCTAACATCCCGTTAAATGCACGCTGTAAGTCTTGTCTATTACCTACGTACAATTCGTTCGTTGTGTTATCTTCTGGCGCTGTAGTTATTGGTTTATAAGCAGTCAATGGTGTTTCTTGACCGTTGACAAAAAGTTTTACGGTCTGTGTCGTTGCATCAAAACTGATTGCTATATGTTGCCACACATTATAATTTACAGTATTCGCAGGACTCATAAAAGTTCCATCTCCTATACTTGAAATCACAATGGAATTTTCTGGATAGAAATTATGTGTAGCAACCAAAAATACAGTTGCGCCTTTTCCTTCAAACAAACGACCGAACCCAACACTGCCATAACCACCTGCTGTCTTAGGATTCATCCAAGTTTCTAAAGTAAAAGATTCTAAATTTGTATCATTCAAACTTCCTAAGTTAACTAGATCATCTTTCCCATCAAAATCAAGAGCATAAAAACCATCCGAAGCAGGAACCTCATTGGTAATATCAACAACTAACTTATCATTTTCAGAATTATCGTCTTTATCCAATATTGTATATAATTCTATTTTATATGGACCGCCTGCGGATAAATTTGCTTCAGCTGTGAAAGTGTACTCTATAGAAGCATTAGGTACTATAGCAGTAGAAACAGTCTCTTTCACCTCTGATCCTCCATTGATTTTATAGGCAACTTCAAACTCATTAACCGTTTCTGTACCATTATTTAAAATAGTTACTTTAACCAATTCTGAATCGGTAAGACCATTGCCACTTTTTAGGTTTGTTCCTTCAATAGATAAATCTGTTGGATAAGGATATTCGTTTACAACTTTAATGGTATAATCCTCTACTTCTCCATTGATACCGTAGCCATCATCTTTACATACTGTGATATTAGGAGTTGAGGCTACACGTAGTCTAATATTATAGTTTCCTTCTCCTACTGATGCAGGGATACTGATTGGAATACTATGCGTATTTACACCTTGACTAACAGCAATTTCTCCTATCGCTTCGCTGCCATCCTCAAAATCGCCGTCATTATTCCAATCAACCCATAGAGCCAGTGCGCCCAATTCTACAGCACTAACAGTTACTTCAAGTTTATCATCATCCTTATTTTTATACACTTCAAAAATCACATCTCTAAAATACTGAGGCACATTGGACTCTGCATTTTTTGAAGATGTTTCATGCAAGACTTTATCTTTAGCCACTTGTTTAATAAATATGGCAGGCTTATAAGAATAACTTCCCACTCTAGAAACACAATATCTATCATTAGTAATAAATTTTGACGTTTCGTTATCTTCAAGATCAACATCCTCATTTAGTACTTGTGCTTCAATAAAATATCGTTTTTGAGATACCGTGATGTCTGCCTTCTTGGTAAAGCCATACTTTACTGCTTGCCCTGCAGGAATTGAACTAATTGTTTCTGTATTCCAGTCTCCTTTATCTACTCTATATTGAACTTCAACATTCGTTTGAGCATTATTAGAATTGTTCACAACTTCTATATAAATAGTTTGGGGCTCGGTAAAATATCCATTAGAATTATCTATTCTTTCTAATGAAAAAGTATTGTTAACAAAATTATTTGTTGGCTCTTCTGTTGTTTCTGAAACTTCGGCTAACCAACCGGTTTCATTATTCGTTCCTGTTGATTCAAATACCACCAAAAACTCATTCGAATAATTGTCTGCAATAAATTCCATTGGAGTAGTCATATTTCCAGAAAGAACTGCTAAAATTGGTGATGAGACATAAGGACCATCATGAATTATTACTTTATCGTTAGGATGCGTATTAAATTCTGTGAATTTAAGTTTCACTCTAGCTCCAGCAGTCTGTGGTTTAAAAACAACTCCACCTTGGAAATTATCACTATAATTTAGAACTTTTGCTCCATCATCAGTAAACTTAATAATTTCACTTGTTATTGTTTTTTCAACTGGCATATAATTTTCATAAGGAGGAATTCTATAATAATCACCAAAGTTCGCGGTATTTTTGATCATTATATCGTTGCTCTCATTTATATCACCTTTCAAAGCTGTTTCAGCTTTTATTTCGTATAGTTTATTTGGAATCGTTAAATCAACTCCTCTTGCAAATGTATAATCTAAGGTTTTGAAAGCAGGGATAGGACCAGCAACAACTTCTTCAGCGACTAACTGTCCTTCTAAATATAATTTAACAGGAACATTTGATATATCCTCTCCATCATTATTCTTAATTGATATTGAGACTTTTTCATCAGCCGTTAAATTTCCTGAATGTGCAGGCACTATCATATTTGTAATACCAACATCGTTTTTTGCTTCTAAAATATAGATATAGGCGAAAATTACTTGATCTTCAGTATCGCGTACAGCCGTTTGTATGCTTACCGAAAATTCTTGTCCTACATAATCAGACAAATCATAATACTGTACAGTCTGCCCTTTTGGTGTTGAATCAATATTAACTCTACCTATATTATTTGCAACAGGATTTCCATTAATTAAAACCCTAAAGTTTGCGTTTCCAGGTGTTGTAGTTTGAATAACCGAACCGAATCGGAGCCATAAATTCCCGGTTATATTAGTTGCATCTATATTACAAATCTTTGCTTCAGCTACATTTGCCTTATTTGCATAGACATCAGTTGAATTCCAAGAAGTGGTAAGTTCACTATCGCCCGCAAAACTTAATGCCTTACTTTTGGAGGTGGGATCACTGGAAGAACCTAGTTGTACATATTCCTGTTTAACATTTACTCCTTTATCTATTTCAATATATGAACTAGGTGTTTGTTCAAATGTTTCCATAAATGGTAAAGCTGTTGGAGTAATAGGTAGCGTCCCACTATTATCAGCAATAACTGCGATGGCTCTCTCACTTTCAATACCTGATGCATCTACTGCTTTTACAGTATAGATATTCATTTCTGCAGTACTCAAATTTGGGAGTTCAAAACTTAAGCTAGCAGACTCTCCAATTATACTATATGTTTCTTCTGCTGGATTAGCTCTTAATATTTTATATTTTACAGCTCCATCTACTGCATCCCAACCTAAATTCCATCCCGAAACACTACAAGGAGAATTAGTAAGTTTTAGATTCTGGGGTGTACCCATTATAACAAAAGGCAAATCACTTACATCCATTGTCCCCCCTTGTGTAACACGTAATATGGCTTTGTCAGTAATCGTAGCTGGGACATCAAAAAGCACATCATGTTTCCCAGCTGCAACCTCAGCCTCTAGAGTTTGGAAAGTAGCTCCTCCATCTGTAGATAGTTCTAATTTTTGATTTCCATTATAACCGATGCTATTCCAACGCACCATAATCTTCTCCCCAGGACTAAATACTTCTCCTCCATTTGGATAAATCATTCTTAGTTCTGGCATCTTGTATGAATATACCACTGCATACTCTTGCTCTTCACCAGGTATCTTATAACCTTCTATTTTTATCGTATAAGAAGTATTAGGATTTTCAATAGTTACTTGTTCCTGATTATTTAATCTGTCAACAGCTTTTATTGCTGGCTCTTCAGGGATTGCTGGATTTAATATCCACGGATAGGTGATTGAACCACCATTTATAACTTTTAAATCTAAATCATTAATTAACGCTTTATCGCCAGCAGTACCTTCCACATCATTCCAAACTAACATTACACTCAACTCTGTAGCACCTGCAGGAATAGTGATATCATATGAGTTTGATTGTTCATGTGTTAATCTTCCAATAAAATATTGTTTCTTTTCAAGAATTTCAATAGCTTTCTCTCCATCAGCACGTCCGAAACCAAACTGATAATCGGGACCTTTATTTCCCAAATCTTCCGCTGTATTTAGTAAAGCTCCCTTTATTAACGAAGAAAGAGGATTTTCTCCTCCATTTATTTGTTTATATCGTTGATAAAGTAAGGTTGTTAACCCAGAAATGGCAGGACATGCCATAGAAGTTCCTTGCCAGTCTTCTTGTTCGTAAGAGTTATTGTAAACAGTAGAAAGAATGTCCGTTCCGTTTGCAACAACATGGGGAAGAATACGTCCATCATCCATAGGACCCCAGCTACTGAAATCACTCATATTTGTATATTTATCAACAGCACCTACTAAAATAGCATTCTTGACGCGTTTAGTCGATGTTCTGTATGGACCTTGATCAGGACAAATATACTGGTCGTTACCCGCTGAGAAGACATGGGTCACGTAAGAAAATTTATTAACCAACCAATCTAATTGCTCATCGTTCATCCTATATTCAGAAGGTGTTTCACAATATAATTTGTTAGATATACCATAAGAATTCTGAGTGATTGCTATGTCAAACTCTTGAATACCTCTAAGCATCTCAGCTTGAGTATTTCCGTTTTGGAAATTCCAAGTATAAACTTCTGCTTCTGGAGCCATACCTCTGGCTCTAATATTTAGTAAACCTGAGCCTACCATAGTTCCTGCAACATGCTGTCCATGAGAATTTGAACTTGTAAACTCCTGAGTGTGTAATCTTTTACCTAAATCAGGATGACCTTCTACGTTGGCATCCCATATACCCACATTCATACCTTCGCCAGTCAAACCTCTACCTCCTATTCCAGTATATGAAAGCAGCTCTGCTCTGTTCATTGTTCGCGCTTCTATATTGTTAAACTCATAGGGAGGCGAAATACATTCGATTTTCCTTACCCAAGACTGAGAAGCTAAGTCTATAACTAAATCAAATGGGATACTTATATTGAACATTTTGAACGCTTTATAAAGCTCAAAATCTTTTAATTTTTTATCTTTAATATAAGATCCAATCAATGAAAGGTCTGTATCTGGGAAATAGGCCACGATAATTCGCACGACTCCCTCTGAAACGATAGCATGCTCAGGAATTTCCCCTTTCTTCAGATAACTGTCCAATTTAGATTTTGCGTCAATCGTACTAACTTCAGAAACAATATCATTAGTCCTTGATTTCGTTTTTTGAAGAGTTTGCTTCTTCTCTACGATTGCATAATAAGTTGTGCCTGAAATGTAACGGACAAGAAAAATACCTCTAGTTTCAAGCGCTTTTCGCTCTTCTGCTGTAGGTATCGACTCTAATTCAATTTTCACATACTTCTGTGAATTGTTGGTTTGTTCTTTTTTGTCTTGTTTTTCTAAATCATCAAGATTTATTGCAGATAAAGAAAAGTTAAAAATACTGACAAGAATTACTAGAACTAGTAAAGTCTTTTTCATAGAATAAATTATTAATTTTTGGTTAATTTTAGTTTGCCCAAATATAGTAATTATTACAGCTAAAACGTTTGTATCAAAGAAAAGAAAAAGAGAGACATGTTCGACAGCATGTCTCTCTTTTTCTTTTCCTTTATCTAAACATCTGATTTGCAAATATCAAACTCAATTAACTTAAGTATTATGTTTAGACGATTTTTTTCTATTTTTCCATTAACCACACTTGGAAGATCCACAATCTTTGCAAATTAAGCATCCTTCTTGATAGACTACTGATTCTGAACCGCAAGCTTGGCATTCTCTACCTTGTGCTTTCGTACCATCAGCGACATACTTTTTTAAAGTACGTTCAATTCCATTCTTCCACGTATTAATACTATCATTATTCAATTGTAAGCTTGAAATCAGACCAATCATATCAACCACAGGCATTCCATGACGCATCACTCCGGATATCAGTTTGGCATAATTCCAAAACTCTGGATTAAATTTATAAGATAATCCCTCAATAGTAACTTTAAAGCCACGCTTATTTTGGAATTGAAAATCATATCTTGACGAACCGTCTTCATTTCTATTTTTGATAATCACTCCTTTTTCAACAGTTTTAGGCAACATGATTCCTTCCTCATCATCGGCTATACCCGTAAAAATCTCATACGGTTTGCCGTCGTAAAGCCCCACAAAGGCGATCCATTTTTCTTTATTGTTTTGAAAGCGTACCACGTCTGCTTCTAACTCTCTAGGACGTTTGCTTGGCGCTTTTGCTTCCTCCTCTTTCTTGTCATTTGACACCAACACACCGGCTCGTGATCCATCTCGGTAAACTGTACATCCTTTACAGCCACTTTTCCATGCCTCAATATAAAGCTCTCCAACTAATTCTTCACTAACGTCATTGGGTAAGTTTACAGTCACACTAATAGAATGGTCAACCCACTTTTGAATTTGTCCCTGCATCTTCACTTTGCTCACCCAATCAATATCGTTCGATGTTGCTTTATAATAAGGTGATTCTTCCACCAACTTATCAATTTCTTCATTAGAATAATTTTTGTCTGTATCATAGCCTTTCGTCTTCATCCAATCCTGAAATTTATGGTGATATACCACATATTCCTCCCAGTGATCTCCAACCTCATCAATAAAATCTATACGAACGTCTTTATCATTTGGATTTACCTTACGACGACGTTTATATACTGGAAGGAATACAGGCTCAATACCTGAAGTCGTTTGTGTCATTAAACTTGTGGTCCCTGTTGGGGCTATTGTCAAACAAGCTAGATTACGGCGACCGTATTCTTTCATATCCTCATAAAATTGAGGGTCGGCATCTTTCAACCTGTTAATGAATGGATTGTCTTTTTCTCGCTCAATATCAAACATTGGGAAAGCTCCTCTATCTCTAGCTAACTCTACTGAAGAGCGATATGCTTCTAAAGCTATAGTCTTGTGTACTTCTGTAGAAAAGTCGATAGCCGTCTCACTTCCGTAGCGTAAGCCTAATGCTGCCAGCATATCTCCCTCAGCGGTAATTCCTACTCCGGTACGTCGTCCTTCTTTTGCTTTTTGTGCAATATTCTTCCATAGATTCATCTCAATTCGCTTCACTTCATCATCTTCAGGATCACTTTTTATTTTATCGATAATCCCTTGAATTTTTTCGAGTTCTAAATCGATAATATCGTCCATGATCCGTTGTGCTAATCGAACATGCTTTCTGAACAAGTCAAAATCAAACGAAGCATCTTCTAAAAACGGATTTTGAACATAGGAATATAAGTTTATCGCTAACAAACGGCAACTGTCATAGGGGCATAATGGGATTTCTCCACATGGATTTGTAGAAACAGTTTTGTAGCCTAAGTCTGCATAGCAATCTGGCACAGATTCTTTGATAATAGTATCCCAAAACAGGATTCCCGGCTCAGCTGATCTCCATGCATTGTGCACAATTTTATCCCACAACGATTTGGCATTTATCTCTTTCGTGTACCTAGGATTAGGAGCATCAATAGGATATTGTTGTACATAAGTATCCTCCTCCACAACAGCCTGCATAAAATCATCATGAATCTTTACAGAAACGTTAGCGCCAGTAACTTTTCCTTGCTCTGTTTTTGCATCTATAAAACTTTCAGCATCCGGGTGTTTTATTGAAACACTTAACATTAAAGCTCCACGACGACCGTCTTGTGCAACCTCTCGGGTAGAATTTGAGTATCGTTCCATAAATGGCACTAGGCCTGTAGATGTAAGTGCTGAGTTCTTTACCGGTGAGCCACTTGGGCGTATATGTGACAAATCATGTCCTACCCCGCCTCGGCGTTTCATCAGTTGCACCTGCTCTTGATCTATTTTCATAATTCCACCGTAAGAATCAGAATCTCGATCATTGCCTATCACAAAACAATTTGACAATGAAGAAATTTGCATATCGTTACCAATGCCCGACATTGGACCTCCTTGTGGAACAATATATTTAAAATCCTTGAGCACAGCATAAATCTCCTCCTCTGACAATGGATTTGCATATGTATTTTCAATTCGAGCAATCTCTTTGGTCAATCGCTTGTGCATGTCATCAGGAGTTAACTCAAAAATATTGCCCTTAGAATCTTTCAAAGCATATTTATTGACCCAAACGCGAGCAGCTAATTCATCGCCATTGAAATATTTTACTGATGCCTTAAATGCTTCATCTTGTGTATACGAAGCGGTTTTTACGTCAAACAAAGACGTCATTCGATCTGTTTCTGAACTCATAGTTATATGGAATAATATATTTTGGTAATAATTTAGTGAAACCAAAGATACAAAAACGCGATAAGAACAGGAATCATTTTTATCGTAAAGTTTTCTTATTTAGAATTTGTTTTCATTGAAAAACAACTACTTAGACTGTTGATAAGATTAAATTTCTAAATTGCAATAAAAACCTGCTATTTTTCTGAAAAACAGTAAGATATAACTATATCAACAGCTCCTTTTTGACTGCTGATAAAAGCTTTAGCAACATTTCCTGACTTTTCTCTAAAGCCAGAATCTGTCAACAATTTCTTTCCAATTTCTTCAAGTTCTGATAATTGATTTATTGAAAAAGCTCCTTTAAGGGCAACTAAACTAACAGCTTCATTAAATTTATGATACTTTTCCCCAAAAATAATGGGCAACCCAAACGTCGCAGGTTCCAATGTATTATGAATTCCTGCACCAAAGCCTCCTCCGATATAAGCGATATCCCCATATTGATATAAGGAAGAAAGTAATCCAATACTATCGATAATTAGCGCTACATAATCTTCCACTTTTGTATTTTCTGATAAAGATGAATAACGAATGTGTGATATCGAAGCATCTTTAAACATCTTGCTTAATTGCTCCACATGCGCATGATCAATTTCGTGCGGAGCTACGATAAGTTTTACTGGAAGGCTAGTGTGATACTTTTTAAAAAAAGACAATAACAGCTCTTCATCGGGTTGCCAAGTACTGCCAGCTATTAAAAGAAGAGCGTCTTGTTTTAAATCATCAATATATGGAATTGGCTGTACCTGTTCTGCTAAGTCTGCCACTCTATCAACTCGCGTATCACCAGCAATTATAGCTTTATTGTACCCCACTGAATTGAGTAATTCAACGGAGTTTTTATCTTGAACAAACATAGTTGTAAAGAAGTGCAAAATCTTACGATAAAATCGACCATAAGGTTTAAAGAACAATTGATTTTCACGAAATAGTGCTGAAATAAGATAGGTGGGAATATTTCGACGATGTGCCTCACTTAGGTAGTGATACCAAAAATCATATTTCACAAAAAATATTTTTTTAGGCTTTACAAGGTTTAAAAACCGTTTTGCATTCCTTGGAGTATCTATCGGAAGATAAACAACGACATCAGCAAGTGGATAGTCTTTGCGAATTTCGTACCCTGAAGGCGAAAAAAAAGTGAGCACGATTTTATACTCAGGATATTTTTGTTTTATCTGTTCAATCAAAGGGCGTCCTTGTTCAAATTCTCCCAAAGAAGAAACATGCATCCATATAACAGGATTTTGATTAGTTTTCAATGAGTTTTCAAGCTTTTGGAAAACTCCTTTACGACCATCGACCCAAAGTTTTGCTTTAGGATGAACCGGGGAAACTAATTTTAACAAAAAAGCATACAGATAAATTCCTATGGTGTATAATATCTTCATCAGAAAATTATTTGTACAAAGCTGTTGTTTGCTTTCTCAAGTAATGAGAAACGGCAAAGTAAGTAGCAAACCAAGAAAAAGCTACAGCGATAACTATCAAGGCTAAAATGAGCCATAGAAAATACGGATCTCGTATAGATACGATATTATGAAAATCTTCAGGCAGGAAATATACCACAACAACCAACACTATAGACGCAAGAATTCCAGCGATGAATCCCCTGAACATCCCCTCTCTTACAAATGGCTTTCGAACAAAGCTATCCGTAGCTCCCACAATCTGCATCGTATTGATAATGAATCTTTGGGCATAAATTGAAAGCCGTATGGTATTATTAATTAGAGTAAAACTAATCACAAACAGCAGAAGCGATACAGCCAAAAGTATCAAGGTTATTTTTCTCAAATTTTCATTGATACTTTCTAACAAGCTCTTCTTATAATAAACCTCCTCAACACCTTGAAAATCTAACAATTCCTTTTCAATTTTTGTAATGCTATCTTGCTGGATATAATCAGGCTGGAGTTTTAGGTCAATGGAAGCCATCAATGGATTAAAGTCAAGGACTTTTGTAAACTCAATGCCCAACTGCTGTTCTAGTCGTTTCTCTGCCTCCTCTTTCGTAACATACTCACTTGATTTTACATATCCCGAAGCATTTAATATTTTCTCCAATTGGCGTATTTCAACCTCCTTTATATTATCATCTAACACAACTGAGACCATAATATGCTCTCTCACATAATTTTTTAAATGTTGTCCGCTCAATAATATTATTCCGACACCTCCCAAAATAATCATCACTAGGGTAATGCTGATAATAATAGACAAAGAAGATTTCATTTTCATACTTAATCTCTTTTAGTAGTCAGCCTAAAATAAAATATGCCTATTAGCAAAAGTAATACAATTGAGGAAATTAAACCTATCCAGCACCAAATTTCATATTTCTGTGGCTTAAATATTAATTCTATCGAATGATTTCCCTGGGGAATATCTATTGCCATCAATGTATAATTTACACGAGCAATCGTTGTTTGTTTGCCGTCAACTTTTGCAACCCAATCAGGATGATATATTTCTGAAAAGACAGCAACACCTCCCGTAGCACTCTCGCTCTCATATTGTAAGTGATTCGGTGCATATCTTACCATTTTAATATCTCCAAAAGCATCTTTTTTTACAGAAATTCTTGTTGATTCATCTTTTAAAATCACTAGCGTATTTTCAGGATCAATATTTCCCAACTGGCTCATCTCTTCTGTAGGAGTATCTACTATCTTCACATTATTAATAAACCAAGCATTTCCTAATCCTTCATTCGTCTTTATAGGACTAGCTTCTGGATTGTAAATTAAATATTTCAAGTTCAACATCCGCAAAACAGGAAGCTGTTGCATTAAAGAATCAACAGGTTTTTGAGCTTGCAAGCCTTCTACTAAAGTTTCCATTTCAGGATGCAACTGGTGCTCAATTAAATCTTGATAACGTCGCATCTTTGCTGCATGGTATCCGCCAATAGACTTATGAAAATAAGAAGCTCTCGAACTATTGAACGGACTTTCTGTGATATCTAACACTCTATAAATCAATTCTTTATCTTTCAAAATCTCTACATCAGCCGTATATGGATAGAACTTCTCTAGTTTTCTCTTATTCACATAGTTGTCTTCATTCAAAAACCGCTTATCTACTAAATACAAGTCAATAACAACTAACAAACCTAACAGAATATAGATTACCGTTTGTTTCAATTTATTTTGAAAAGCAAACCATAGAACAATTGCTCCTGCTAATACAAAAAATATGGAACGCAGTGCATCACTACGCAATAATGCTTTTCTATCTTCTAAAAGAGCATTTCTAAGAGGCTCAGGCAACTGTCCGTCTCTTGCTCCTGAGAAATCACCAACTAAGGAAGGTATCAGCCAAAGCAACAAACAAATACCAAGAGTAATTCCTCCACTCCAAAGCAGATTTTTCTTCGTTTCATTTATATTTCTTCTGTTTCTAAACGCTTGTGCTAGCCCCAAAATACCCAATAGAGGAATCGTAAACTCTGCTACAACAAGAATCATTGACGGGGTTCTAAACTTATTGAAAAAGGGCAGGGTATTATAGAAAAACTCATAAAAACTCATAAAGTTTCTTCCCCAAGCTAAGGATATTGACAATAGTGTTGCCGATAGCAACCACCATTTCATCTGCCCTTTTACTTCAAAGAGTCCAAATACAAAAAAGAAAAATAGTAAAGCTCCTACGTAAACTCCACCTTCGGTGAAAAGTTGAGGCCCCCAATATGTTGGTATACTTTTGAGAACAGCTTCTGGATTCTGTACACGCATTTTCTCCAAAACGGCATAGGTTTCTGAGTCTTTATCTAACAACTTTCCATTACTACCACCGCCTTTTAGGTTTGGCATGAGCAGTGTAAGCGTTTCGTCTATTCCATAACTCCACTCAGTAGCATAGGTCAAATCCACACCTTGAGTTGAAGTATCATCTCCTAAAATTTGCTCTCCCCGAGTAGAAACTTTAGCGTAGTCATAGACCTTAAATAGATTTTCGGCATTTGTACCTACAGCTAATATAGCACCTGCAACCAAAACTAAGCTTGCTTTGAAAAAATGGTTCCATGTTTTTTCACGAATCGTTTTTACCAGTTCAAAAACACCGTAAAGCAATACTAATAATAGTAAATAATAGGTTATTTGCGGATGATTGGCAGCAATATGGAGCGATAAAGATATCGCAAACAGCAGACCGCCCTTCCAATATTTTTTCTGATAAGTCAAAATTATTCCAGCCACTACAAACGCAAAATACGATAACGCATGCATTTTAGTAACATGCCCAACCGCAGTAATAATAATGAAGTAAGACGAAAGCATATACCCAACGCCACCGATAAGAGCTAACCAGTGTTTTACGCCTAACACTCTTAGTAAAACAAAAAAACCTAGAAAGGTAATAAAGAGCATCCATACAGCAGAGGGTATCATATTAAAAAGCTTTTCTGCATATAGAAACAAATTACTATTACTGCCGGAATCTATATTAATTGTAGGCATTCCAGAGAATAAATTGCCAGTCCAGTAAGAATGTTCTCCGGTTTTATCTTTAAAAGATTGTATTTCCTGTACCATTCCTTTCCAACCCTGCGTATCGCTTTGGAAAAGAACTTTTCCTTGAAATAAGGGTAAAAAGAAAATAACTAAAAGTAAGAACACGCCCAGCAGGCTCAGGGGTAAGCGAAATTTCTTTATCGACATTCTCATCTATTGTTTTATGAGTTACAAACTTAGCGATTTTGTGTTTTCAAAACAAAAGGGAGCGAACTGCCCCCTTTTAAAAAGTTATATTAAGCTATTATTAGAATACGATTTCCAAGTTTAACTCATAAACATCATCATCTTCGCCTGCTTTTTCTGTTTGCTCGGTGTTCAATATCAGTCGAATGTTTTTGTTAATACGATAGCTGAGTCCGGCTATATACCGACGCGTAACATCGTCTTTCAACTCTCTTTCTAGCGAAAAATAATCATGACGTCCCCAAATTGCCCACGGAGAAGTACCAAATTTATATTCACCAAAGAAACTATATCCGTGGTTTTTCAATGATTTTCCTTTATCATCGGGCATTACATATTTACCTTTAAAGTCCCCTTCTCCTGTATGGTATTGCGCAGTAAGTGTCAAATTACGCCCAGTCCATGCAACAAATCCCATTAGTTGGTTGAAGTCAGGTTCATGCTCTGTATTCCCTTTACCTAAGTTAAAATACGTACTCAATTGCAATTCTGGAATTTTATTAGGAAACGGACGTGCCGACAGACGAGTCGCAAAAACTTTGCTCGTATTTTTCTCAGCTCCGGAATAACCACCGCCATTGTAAACACCTAGCGAGTACGAGAAATATTTTCCTTTCATAGCTCCATTCACTTCTCTTAAAAATGATTTGTCCATCTTTGGTCCGATATTACCTCCTATGGTAACCCCAAAATCGGCTGAGTTAAATAGTTTATTACGCTCTATCGCCATATTGTCTTGAACACGGTAGGTATTGATCTTCTGCTCATAATCCAGCCAAGGTCGATGCACCATACCTACTTCCAGCCATGTACCTGTTAGCATCTTACTTTTAATGCGTGGTTTTACTTTTAAGTACAGGTATTTCATACGAGTTTCCACATTACCGGCATCATCACCTTCAGTATCAATGGTAATATCTTGTGTATATCGTACAGAAAAAATATCATCGATATCTTTCTTTAGCGTAAAATAACTTCGCTTTAACACTAAGGCACTTTCGTGTTCATCTAGTCCGGGATGTGCCTCATCTGTGTGTGTTTGGCTATAACCATCACGGTAGGCAATGAACCAATGACCAGACATGGTAACAAAGTTTCCAATGTTAATCCCTTGCGGTTCTTCTTTTGTCTCTAACTGGATCGTATCCTGCTTTTGTCCAAAGAGTAAATGAAGACTCAACAGAAATAGCAAAGAAATAGTGAGCTTTTTCATGAAATAAGTTTAAGATTTTGGAATTTTCAGTGCTAAAAATAGAAAAGACTTCACAAAAACTACCTAAACTCATAGAAAAATTAACAAAAACTTTTAGTACACCGAAAATGCTGAGCGACTTACTTAGCATACTACAGTGCGAACATACTTTTCACATCAAGTGAATTAGCGAAGCAAATTTGTATTGAAATTTTCAGTGATGAGTCCTCGATACATTTTTCTTTTTTTAATAAAATCGCTAGAACTGACAAGAATAAAGAGATACTTCGCTAATGCTGACCAACACAGTTACGAACCAAGTCCGAACAAGGTTTAAAAGATTAGCCCCGATTGCAGTGGTTATCCTTTTTGTGAGTTGTTATTGGTGCGAGAGCAAAAAGATAGTAACGGAAAGCGGGACTTCCCTACACAATAGCACAATCCTTCCCGCTACAAAATAATAGAAGTAATCTAGTAACTTCTCGTCTTCTTAAAAGCTACAACTATAAACGTCTGCTATTTGATGCCTGCAATTTTTTCCAACATCTCAGTTGTAACAGACTTCGGACGCTCTAACGGATAACCCAAGGCTCTATCCCAAATGATATTCGCACAAATACCAATAGCACGACTAATACCAAACAGCACAGTATAAAATTCAAATTCTCTAACTCCATAATGCCATTGTATCACTCCTGACTGTGCATCTACATTTGGCCACGGATTCTTTGCTTTACCATGTTCTTTTAAAACCTCCGGCACAATTCTATAGAGTTTATCCACACTTTTCCAGATACTATCATCAGACATAAACTCCTTGCTAAAGTTTCTCTGTAAAGTGTAACGCGGATCTGTTTTACGTAATACTGCGTGCCCATATCCAGGAATAACTTGTCCTGTATTGAGCTTGTCCCAAACGAATTTACGCCACTCATCTTCGGAAGGCTCATCATTGCCGATGATATCGATACCATCTAACAACCATTTCATCACCTCTTGACTTGCCAGCCCATGCAATGGACCTGCCAAGCCGTTAAGCATAGCCGAAGTTGACATATAAACATCCGAAAGAGAACTTGCGACTAGGTGACCGGTATGTGCACTTACGTTACCGCTTTCATGATCACTATGTACGATAAAGTGCATACGAGCAACATCATCATAAGGCTTTTGTTTATGCATCAGAAAGGCAAAGTTACCGCCCATATCCAAATTAGGATCAGAAAAACGCGGTTTACCTTTGAGGTATAATTTATTGTAAATGTAAGATGCTATGTTAGGCAACTTAGCTAACAAGCTCAACGCATCTTCATAGGTAGGATCCCAAAAATCATTTTTATGCAAATTACCCTTAAAATACTTCCTGTTGAATTCTGACTCCTTACTCATTGATAAGATTGCCGATGAAAACATAACCATAGGATGCGTATAATCTGGGAAAGCATCTAAAATCTCGCAAACATAACGTGGCAAAACTCGGCGTTTTGCAAATTCATCAACAACATTTTCCACTTCTGCCTTTGTAGGAAATTTTCCTGTCAACAACAGGTAAAAGAGCCCCTCAACATAGGGCATTGTAGAGTTTGGTGCCTTAGGTAAACCATCTACAACTTCTTGCAAACTATAACCTCTATAACGAATACCTTCATTAGGATCGAGATTAGAAATGTCTGAAACCAAACTCTTCAATCCTCTCATACCTCCGATTACTTTGGAAATAGTGACCTCATCCACAACCACATCGCCATATTCCTTTACAAGTTTTTTAGTGCGCGGTCTCCAGGCTTCTATCTCCTGAGCTAAAGTTTGCTTTAATGTAGAATTCATCATAAGTTATATTTTTAATAGGCTATATCGGTATCTTATAATTTACAAATATAATAATTTCTCCATAGTTTTTTTTTGCATCGCTATTCATAAAATAAATATGGAGTATCTTTTTGTAAATATCATTTTTTTACTTAAACTTGTATTCTTATTTAGACTAAATAAAGATGTTCGAGAATACTCCTAATTTTCACTCTACAGATATTCGTATTTTAACCCATCATATTTACGAATATAAAAAAGGGCTCCGCTCTATTGCATTGCATACCATGAATAGAGAAGAGCAAGAAAAAGCCGAAGCTATCTTAAAGAGAAGAGGTGTTTCCTACCTCATAAAAGTCGTTTCTGCTGTTAGAATCAATATCTTTCTCGGAGACCCGAATTGCATCAAAATTATAGAATCATTTCATAAGGATTCTTTATCTCAATACAGTGCTGAACAGGATTTTATGCTTGGTATTATGCTAGGATACGACAAGTGTGAGCAGTACAAAAGATATTTAGAGTATTCTGAAAAAAGAAAAATATCTTCTAAATAAACGAACGCTAACGACATTTAGTCATTAGCGTTCTACCACAAAAATTTCTTAGTTTTAATACTTCTTAGGCATTAAAAGTTAAGAACATATGAGAAATTAAATGTTCTGCCCCTTCCTTTATAGGTAAAAAGTTCTGGTAAAGGAATAGATTGGGTGTATAATTTATCTGCTCTGTAACTCCAGATGGTTCTGTAATCTGTGTTGAATACGTTCTGTACACCTAAAGATAATTTTCCATATTTTGTATTATAAGCTAAAGATAAATCGGAGATGTTATACCCCTCAATCTCATAGTTCATATTACCTTCGAGGTCGAAAGTTTGTTGATTTTGAAAACGCACTGACCAGTTGTCTATTGAATATCCAATATAACCAACCACTTTTGAAGGTGATGCTGTGAAAATGGATTGTTTCTTCCAATCTCCATCTTCTTTAATCTCTGATTTTATTAAGAGTCCATTTGCTCCAATATATAAACCGTTATCAAAATGGTAAGAGGCTTCCAACTCCACACCCATATTACGTAATTTCATGTCTTCGATTTGGATAAATAAATTTCCTTTTTCATCATTTAACAAACCAATATTTTTATCTGAAAAACTATAGAAACCAGCAATTTGGGCTTTAAAGCCTTGATGTTTTATTCTATAACCTAGCTCGAACTGGTTAGTTACGATACCTTCTAAAGATGAATCATTGATGTTAACACTGTTTTGCAAATCCCAATTTCCATTAGATGGGTTGTAGCTATAGGTTCCGTTGCCGTAAAGTTTAGCAGGATCTGCCAACTCAGCCCCTTGCGAAAAACTAGCCCAAAGCTGTTGATTCAAAGTAGGCTTGTATAACAATCCTATATTCCCTAAAGTAACGTTGTAAGAACTGCTGCCTCCAGGTACAGGATCAGCACTAGTACCTATTACCAAAGCTAAAAACTCTTGCTCTACACTACCTATAAAGTCATCGATTTCAACATCCATAAATTGATATCTCACCCCTCCATTCAGAGTAAGCTTTGGCGTGATTTTGTATTTTGCCTGAATGTATCCAGCATATGTTTGTGAAAAAATAGATGGATACCTGCCTGTTGTTTTGAAAGTTTCATTATCTAATCCACCTGATGGAAAAGCTTTTTCTACTTTATAAATATTTCGAAAAGCTTCGAAATCCTCAAAATCCATATCAATTCCATAAGTTAAATTCAGCTTTTCCCAATTTTTGGATAATAGAGCTTTTACGTCTGTGTAATACGTATTTTGTTCAGAAGAAGAAGTCAGAGGTATTTGTTTCTTGTCAAATACCAGAATACTTGGAAATGGATAAAAACCTAGCTCTTCGCCTCGTGTAGCAACTTGAACATGCAAATCTTGACCACCCAATATTCTATTAGCTCGGTATGATAAAATTCCCATATATCTCTTGGTTCCTATTCTTTGGTCAGAATTAAAGCCGTCTTTCATCTCGAGCAAGCTTGGATTTGCAGTCAATATAGCTCCATAATTTTCACCCAAAGATAAAGACCTATCCCCATTAAACTCAGAATTGTAATATTGAGCTATAAAGGAAATTTTGTGCTTATCGTTTATTCTATATGAAGCACTACCCATTACATCTATTATTCTATTATACTGTAAGTCAGTTTGGGTAATATCGGTGATAATTTGGTCACCATCGGCATCAAAAGACCTTCCGTTTTGTTGATAGGATATCCCAACTCTCCCGCTGAATTTATCTTTTTTATAAGATAATGACTGAGCCAATCGGTAATCAATATCTTCATCATCATTGAATCCGGTCCGTAAACCCAAAGCCGTTTCGCCACTCCAGCCTTGAATATTTGGTGTTTTGGTTATAATATTAATAATACCTCCAGTTGCATTACCTCCATAAATAGAACTTGCTCCTGAAAGCACTTCAATACGTTCTATGTGAAAAGGATCTATTGCATCTAGTTGGCGACTTACTCCTCTCAAACTGTTAAGAGAGACACCATCTATCATTACCAACATAGCTCGTCCTCTCATATTTTGCCCGAAATTGGTTCTGCCTTGTGAACCGATATCCATACTTGGGACTAACTGCCCTAACATTTCTTTAATAGGTACCCCACTCGATACTAATTGCTTAATTTGCGTTTTAGGTACTATTCAAACAGTTCCGGGTATTTCTGTAATCTTAGTCGGTTTGCGTGAAGCAACAACAACAACCTCATCCAATTCGGAAGTACTCATTGTATCTAGCTCTAAATCCTGAGCTAGTAATACACCCATCATACTTATTGAAATTATACATGTCAGAATAAAATTTTTCATCATTTTAATTATTTTTATTTAGTCTAATTAAGGTTGCCAAAATAGAAAAATGTTGAAACTTGGACAAGGGAAAAATAAATTTACAGCTTATATAAAATTTCAGATTATTTTTCAATAAAAAAAGAGCTATCTTCATAATAAAGACAGCTCTACATTTATAGTTAGTATGTTATAGATTATTATGCCCCTAGAGTTAATACCATTACAGCTTTGATTGTATGCATGCGATTTTCTGCTTCATCAAAAACTATAGAGTTTTCAGATTCAAAAACTTCTTCTGTCACTTCCAGTTCAGGCATTCCGAATTTTTCTGATACGTCTTTACCAACTGCTGTTTCCTCGTTATGGAAAGCAGGAAGACAGTGCATAAATTTACAGTTTTTATTTCCTGTAGCGTCCATCACTTTCTTGTTCACTTGGTAAGGTTTTAACAACTCAATACGCTCTTTCCATACATCTTCTGGCTCGCCCATTGACACCCAAACGTCAGTATAAATAAAATCACAATCTTTTACACCTTCTTTTACATCACTAGTTAGTGTAATTTTTGCTCCAGTTTCTTTAGCGATATCTTCGCACTTATTCACCAAGTCTTTTGTAGGCATCAAATCTTGTGGTCCAACTAATCGTACGTCCATACCCATTTTAGCCGCACCAATCATTAATGAATTACCCATATTGTTTTGAGCATCTCCTAAGTATGCAAATTTAACTTCAGAAAGAGGTTTGTCGGTATGCTCCATCATGGTCAAGAAATCAGCAAGAATTTGTGTTGGGTGGTACTCGGTAGTCAAACCATTCCAAACTGGCACACCTGCATATTCACCTAACTCCTCTACGATGCTTTGTCCAAAACCGCGGTATTCTATACCATCATACATGCGTCCAAGTACGCGTGCAGTATCTTTCATTGACTCTTTCTGACCAATATGTGACCCTGAAGGTCCAAGGTAAGTAACTCTAGCTCCTTGATCGTAAGCTGCAGTTTCAAATGCACAACGAGTACGTGTTGACGATTTCTCAAAAATCAAAGCAATATTTTTCCCACTCAAACGTGGTTGCTCTGTTCCAATGTACTTTGCTTTTTTCAATGCAGCCGCTGTATCAAGCATGTGCTTGATTTCTTTTGGAGTAAAGTCCAAAAGTGTTAAAAAGTTTCTGTTTCTAAGATTAAATGCCATTTTCTTAATGTATTAAAATGTTAAAATTATCGTGATATTTTAGATCCAAAAGATTTGTCTTCTAACTTTGTTGCCTCCGTAATGATTGCTTTCTCTCCTCCATTCTCAACAAAATTTACACATGCCTGTACTTTAGGCTCCATGCTTCCTTTACTAAATTGTCCCTCAGCAATATATTTTTTAGCCTCTTCCAAACTTAGAAATTCTAATTTTTCTTGAGTTGGTTTATTGAAATCTTTATAGATAAAAGGTACATCTGTCAAAATATAAAATTCATCAGCACCTATTTTATGTCCTAATAATGAGGAAGCTCTATCTTTATCAATGACAGCTTCTACACCTTCTACGTTGCCTTTTTCGTCAATAGCTACAGGTACACCTCCGCCCCCAACTGCAATAACGATATTTCCAGCTTCAGCTAATTCTTTTATTAACTCGTGATTCAAAATATCCAATGGCTCAGGACTTGGCACTACTCTTCTCCAACCACCTGGCTTTTTTACTTCTTCTTTGAACTCCCATCCTAATTTTGCATTCAGTTCATCAGCTTCCTTTTTCTCATAAATTCGCCCCACTCGTTTTTGCGGATCAGAAAAAGCAGGATCATCTGGACGGACTGCCACTTCTGTTACAACAGTGATAACGTTACGATTAATTCCTCTTTCTCGCAATACATTACGCAAATTTCTTTCAATCATATAACCAATACCTCCTTGAGAATCTGCTACGCAGATATCTAAAGGCATTTGTGGTATATCGTACATGGTATCACCAGCATCATTACGCATTAAGATGTTGCCTACCTGTGGTCCATTTCCATGAGAAATAATAAGATTATATCCTTCCTCAGCCAAATAAACAAGGTTGTTTAAAGTTTCAAGAGTATTTTGGTTCTGTTCATCATTCGTACCTTTTTGGTTTCCTCTCAACAGAGCGTTGCCTCCAAGAGCGACTACGGCTAGTTTATTTCTACTCATATCGTTAATTTTTGACTTATTTTTTAAACTCGCTACAAAAATAAGATTTAAAGTTATATAGAAAATTAAGTTAGCTATTTTTTTGTTTTTCTATTACCTTTGTTGTCTTGTAGTAGGAAATAGCACATTCATGAGAAGAAGACGTAAAACACAAAATAACAACAACTTAGGCAATAAAAAAACATTTACAATTAATAAAAATCTTAAAAATGTTTTAGGGCTATTTTTGCTATTCCTAGCAATTTATCTTTTAGTCTCATTTTTATCCTTTTTATTTTATGGTGGCATTGATCAAAGCCAATTAGACATTAGTCGTAGTGAGTTTATGAGAAACCCAGAGATAAGAGTAGCAAATCTTGGAGGCAAAGAGGGGGCTTATCTTTCCCACCTATTCATTAACAGAGGATTAGGAATTGCTTCGTTTGGTCTTCTTTACTTATTATTTCTATATGCTCTTGCATTGCTTAACATCAAGCCATTTTCTCTATTAAAAAGTACATTACTTGTTGTTTCACTAGTTGTCGTGAGCTCCGTTGCATTTTCATATTTTTTAGCCGATAATTATAAGAGTTCACATTTAGCTATCGGCGGACTTCATGGTTATTATATTTCTCATTGGCTTAATGCTGCTATCGGAGAGATTGGCACCTTACTTCTTATTATTTTTAGCTATTTAGCTATTCTAATTTTATCGGTAAGAGATATACTCGGTAAGGTAAAAGGAGTCACACAAGTTGTCAAAAACAAAAAAGAACAATTTTTTGATAAGCAAGGAAAAGCCGAAACTGAAGTTGAAACGACTGAGGACGAAACCGAAAATATTGAAGTTCCTAATACTTATACAGAAGAACCTATTGAGGAACCAAAATATGAGAAACCTGAAATCATTCAAAAAACATTGGATACTGATAATGAAAAGGTAAGTACTGATGTAGAAGCTATGGAGGTAACAATCAGTGAAAAAGATGAAACGGTAAAAGCTCCATCTGAAGACTATGACCCTACCTTAGACTTATCAAAATATAAGAAGCCACCTATTGATTTACTAAAAGAATATCCTGAAAATGAAGCTAAGGTAACACCTGCAGAACTTGAAGATAATAAAAATAGAATTGTAGAGACTCTAAAGCATTACAGCATTGAGATTACTAAGATAAAAGCGACCATTGGTCCTACGATTACGCTGTATGAAATCGTTCCAGCACCTGGTGTACGTATTTCTAAAATTAAAAACCTGGAAGATGATATCGCCTTGAGTTTATCAGCTCTAGGAATTCGTATTATCGCTCCCATACCGGGAAAAGGGACAATAGGTATTGAAGTGCCGAATAAAACACCAGAAATTGTCTCGATGCACGGCGTGGTTCTTTCAAAAAAATTCCAAGAATCAAAATATGAGCTTCCTGTGGTCATGGGACGTACCATCTCTAATGAAAGTTTTGTTTTTGATTTGACCAAAATGCCACATTTGCTAGTAGCCGGGGCTACCGGACAGGGAAAGTCTGTAGGGATGAATGCCATAATCACCTCACTCCTTTACAAAAAGCATCCATCACAACTTAAGTTCGTAATGGTGGATCCCAAAATGGTGGAATTTAGCATCTACTCGAAAATTGAAAAGCATTTTCTTGCCAAGCTTCCTGATGAAGACGAAGCAATCATCACGGATGTTAGCAAAGTGGTCGCTACCCTACAATCCATTTGTATAGAAATGGACGACCGCTATGATTTGCTGAAAAAAGCGCATGCGCGTAATTTGATAGAATATAATGGGAAGTTTATAAAACGTAAACTAAATCCTGAAAATGGACATAAATATTTACCTTATATTGTAGTACTTATAGATGAGTTTGCAGACCTCATTATGACTGCAGGCAAAGAAGTGGAAATGCCGATTGCACGTATCGCCCAAAAAGCACGTGCTGTGGGTATCCATATGATTATTGCTACGCAACGACCATCTACGAATATCATTACCGGAGTGATAAAAGCGAACTTCCCAGCACGTATTGCATTCAAGGTGGCATCAATGATTGACTCCCGAACAATATTAGACTCACCGGGTGCTAATCAGCTTATTGGACGAGGTGATATGCTCTTCTCGCAAGGTAGCCAAATGGTGCGTCTGCAATGTGCATTTGTGGATACTCCTGAAGTGGAAGCTATTACTGACTTTATCTCTGAACAGCGTGGCTATCCTATGGCTTTTGAACTTCCTGAATATAAGGATGACAGTAGTAATGACATAGAGGGAACTATAGATTTACAGCAACGCGACAGTCTTTTTGAGGAAGCCGCCAGACTCGTGGTAAGTACGCAACAAGGCTCTACATCAGGAATCCAACGACGCTTCTCTATTGGTTACAACCGTGCAGGACGCATCATTGACCAGTTGGAAGCTGCCGGTATCGTGGGTCCTTTCGAAGGTAGCAAAGCACGTCAAGTTTTAATTCCAGATGAACTCAGTCTCGAGCAGTTTCTAGAAGATTTGGATTTGAGGTAAAAAAAAAGCCTCTTCAAATTGGAAGAGGCTTTAAAGAATCAATAAGTTAGATTCTTATTTCGTTAAGTCTTTGAACTTACTATCTATTCTATCATCATACATATTTCTACCGAAAGGTTTTAATTCTTTAGAGTCAAAAATCGTTTCTAATTGTTCCCCACTTCTTGTAGCCATATTATCCTCTACAGGAGGGTTGTTTCCTGCAATAACATCTAAGGCAGCTTTTAAGAATGCTTCTTCCGGATCTCCCAACGGCTTAATATTGCCTAAATAATCCCATTCCTCCCTAATATAATCAGGAGCAAAACCATCTCCATAATCGGTGTTATCTTCGGCATTAGCCGATTTCCCAACAATAGGTTGCATTGCATACTTATGTTTTGGATTCACTTCACCATTATCTAAAAAATCTTTCACTGTAATGGAGAATGTATATTTCCCATGTGTTTGGGTTCCAATTAAAACAACATCCATATAGGGTCTTAATCCATTAATAATCAGCTCACTGGCAGATGCAGTCCAGTCACTTGTTAATACAAACACTCTACTCAATCCTAAGGAGTTAATTGATGCAAGCTGTTCGCCATCCCAATTCTCAATTTTCTCAGTAAAATATTCTTCTAAAAAACTTTCTCCGTATTTGTCAGTATAGTAATTCTGTAGCATATCATTATACTTACGCTTATTGAAAACCTCACCTACATGATTACCATCAATCATACTTGCTAATATCAAAGCCGTGTAAGTAGAACCTCCTCCATTATAACGTAAATCCAAAACCAATTCGGTTGCACCTTCATTCTTCAATCTGCCAATACTGTCATTCAATGCCAAGTTGAATTCATCAGTCCCTGTAAAGCTATTGTATGCCATATAACCAACTTTAGTTCCATTGATATCAAGCGTTTTGGCTAATAAAATTGGGTTCTCAGTAAGTTCAATTGCTGATATTGTTACTATATTGTCATTTGGAATAATTATGTTATTCTCTACGTCTAAATCTGCCAAACCTAAATCGTAAGAATCATTTCCATATAATAAGTCTCTATAATTTGATACATCTAAATCAGTTTCATTTACAGAAACAAAGATATCTCCGCGCTTTACGCCTGCTTCAGCTGCTGGTGAATTTGGAACCACATAGGTTACATAACCATATACACCGTCACTATCACTATATTTGCTAAGGCGATACTCATAACCGAAGCTTTTGCTGATTCCAGCAAATGCATTTTCTTGTTCAACCCAATCATAGATAAACCATGACCATCTATCAACAGTTGCAGAACCATTTGCATCAGGTTTTATATAGAGTAAGGACTCAAAAAGCTCTTCATATTCACTTCCATATCCGTTAAGGTATTTTTTCCATTCTTCAGTTCCGCTTTTTAATTGCAAAGCATCTACGTCAGCTTCCCATAAATAATAAACATCTAAACCATTCCAAATAAACTCTGAAATAGGATCTGGCATAGGTTCTTTTTCTTCAACTGGCGGATTAGGTTTAGGGGTCGGTTTGTCATCGTCTCCACATGCTGTTAGCATTCCTATTGAAAAAATTAATAATGCTAATTGGTAAATTCTTCTCATTCTTTTTTAAATTAAATAATATATAAATGTATATTTGCAATATTACAAAAAAAACAGACCCCATGATCATTTATTTTAAAAGATTTGCGTTATTTTTTCTTATTCTAATCGCTTTCTCATGTGCAAACAATAAAGCGAAACATCCTGTTCAAGTGGCAGATGCCTTTGTACAATCTTGGAGTACAGTGGAAGCAAAAAGCAGAGGAACACATTTGGAAGTTACTCTGACAGGGAATGTTAGTGATGTTAAAATACTTGCCGTTGTTTACAACAACCTACAAGTGACTCCTATTGTAGAAATCAAAAAAGAGGAACTTATTGTACGTGCAGATTTTGAGACAGGAACTCAAAAAATATTTGAGAAACCTGCCGTTACGACTAAACGAGATATGATAATCTATAATCATAGAGGTAAGATATACGAATTGCCTCTTGAAAATATCATCAGAAAAGAAGCTAAATACTACCCTGTAAAGTAATTATATTTTTATAAAAATTCGCTTTCGGTACAGTAAGTAAACAATAATCCAGAAGAAAACAATATGAGTGAGGGCAAAGAGCAAAGAACCATTCATATTGCCTGCTAATGGAACAAATATCTTCTGATAGAGATAGGTATATCCATTTATCGTTTCACCGCCATCTTCAATTTTTATTAGATAGCTAATTGTTTTTACATACAATCCTGACAATACGAAGATAAATAGCGGATTCATACCAAAGTGAACAAAAGGCTTTGTCCATTTTTTATAGCCTCTTACATCTATCAACCATAAGAGAACTGCCAAAAGTATAGTAGCTAATCCTCCTGTGTAAAGCACATAGGTACTTGTCCAAAGTGATTTGTTTATGGGGAATACGTAACCCCAGACCCAGCCAAAAGCAGTGAATAAAACGCCCCAGAAAAGTAATCTTTTCACTCCGTCAATCATCTGCCCTGACTTCGCTATTTCACTACCAGCAAAATAGCCGAGCAAAACCGTAACTACAGCAGGAAAAGTTGATAGCAATCCTTCCGGTTCGAATGGAAAACCTAATCCTCTCCAAATATGATTTTCTCCTAATACTAACTTATCAAATTGTCCTACGATATTCGTAGAGGCTCCGTAAGGAGGATTCCCTCCATAGTAGAGCAGTAACCAATAAGCCAATAAAATAAGAGCTGAAACTATTTTTAGCGTGTTGGGTCTCATATACAAGACTAAAAACCCTGCGACACCATACGCTAAAGCAATTCGTTGCAATACGCCCATTATTCTTACTCCAGAGAAATTAAAATAGGGATATAGGTTAAGCAACAACCCTATCAAAAAAATGATAGCTACGCGTTTTGCCACCTTTTTCACTTTTTCTTTAGTGGGTTTAGGTTCATTCTTTTTAAAAGAAAACCACATGGCGGTGCCTACGATAAATAAGAAAAAAGGAAAAACTAAATCTGTCGGGGTACAGCCATGCCAAGATGCATGTCGCAATGGAGGATAAATATACTTCCAACTACCTGGAGTATTAACTGTTATCATCAGGGCTATTGTAAGTCCCCTCATTACATCTAAGGCTAAAAGTCTCTTCATAATTCTGCATTTAAATCCCTAATTTATAAAATAAATTGACAGAATAATCACTAATGGCACAAAATGTGTATTTTTACAGCTGAAATAATTTAAAAAAGATACATTTATGAGAAAGTTATTTATAATCTCAATCATAGCGATAGCAAGTTTTATCACAACTAACATTTCTGCTCAAGAAATCCAACACATCAATGCTGAACAATTTCAAAATCAAGTTTTTGATTATAAAAATGAGACAGAGTGGAATTTCAAAGGTGACGGACCTGTGGTTATTGACTTCTACGCTTCATGGTGTGGTCCATGTAAAAAGGTAGCTCCTATTTTGCAACAATTACAAAATGAATACGGAGATAAATTAACTATTTACAAAGTTAATATCGATAGAGAAAAAGAATTAGCCGCAGTCTTTGGTGTGCGTAGCATTCCTGCTTTTCTTTTTATTCCAAAAGACGGAAAACCTACCATGGCTAAAGGGGCACTGCCTAAGCAGACGTTTAAAAATGCCTTTAGCGAAATATTTGGGCTTTAATATTAATTGGCTACATTTGCCAATGATTTAACTATAGAGAATGGGGTGCTCCTGCAAAAAGCAGTTGCTGAGATTACACCCACAGAACCTGTTCAGATAATGCTGACGTAGGGATTCTAAAAATGTAATAACCTCATTCTTTATTAAGTATTAACTAAAACAACTTAAAAAAATGAGGTTTTTTATTTTTATTGCTTGTTTGTTCTACTCTATATCGAGTTATGCACAAGTAAACATTACCGTAAAGAATACACAAAATCAAATCTTGCCTGGTGCTTCAGTATCTTATAATAGTTCGGGCACTGTAACGGATAGCAATGGAAAAGCACAACTTCCTAATCTGGAGAATGGAACTTTAGTTACGGTTTCTTTTATTGGGTATAAGGATAAAACACAAAAGTATAATGGTGTAGATATGCTGTTTACTCTAGAACCAGAAGAAACATTGCTGGCGGAAGTTATAATTACGAGTCAGCTCCCGAGAGCTACGGAAAAAACTCCTATGAGCTTTCACAACATCACAAAAGCTGAACTTACAAAAAGCAATTTAGGTAAAGATATCCCTATGCTATTAGAAGGTTCTCCCTCCTTAGTCACTTCATCTGATGCAGGTGCAGGTGTAGGATATACTAATTTCAGAGTGAGGGGAACATCTACAGAACGTATTAATGTAACAGTAAATGGTGTGCCTCTTAATGACTCTGAATCACACAGTGTTTATTGGGTAAATATTCCTGATATTGCTTCAGCAACGAAAAACATTCAAATACAAAGAGGTGTGGGAACTTCCTCTAACGGCGCAGCCTCTTTTGGAGCTACACTCAATCTTGAGACAGAGGATTTTAATAAAGAAGCTTATGCCAAAGTTGGCTTATCGGGTGGTAGTTTCAATACTTTTAGACAAAATTACCAAGTAGGAACAGGACTCATTGGTGACCATTTTACTATTGATGCAAAATATTCAGACATCTACTCCAGTGGTTATATGGACAGAGCCTTTTCCGATCTAAAATCATACTATGTATCAACTGCTTATCATGGTGCTGACTTCTTAATAAAACTGCTTGCTTTTGGAGGGGAAGAGCATACTTACCAAGCATGGTCTGGAGTACCATCTTCAATGATAGATGAGAATAGAACTTATAATCCTGAGGGTGAATATACTGATGATAATGGTACTACTCAATATTATGATAATCACACAGATAATTATAAGCAAAATCATTATCAACTTTATTTCTCGAAAAAATTCAATCCATATTGGAATCTCAATGCAACACTTCATTACACTAGAGGTAAAGGATTTTATGAGAGTTATAAAGAAGGACGAAAGTTCAAGAATTACGGTATAGAATTGCCAATGATAGGAAATACCGATGCATACAATTCTGAATATATTGACGGTAATGTACTTGAAAAAACAGATCTCATCCAACAAAAGTGGCTAGATAATGATTTTTATGGCTTAGTAGCTTCTGCACAATATAAGAAAGACCAGTGGGATGTATTAATTGGTGGTTCGGTAAATCATTATGAAGGCGGACACTTTGGTGAAGTTATTTGGTCAAAATATGGCTTTTTCCCACATGACTATCGCTGGTATAACAATGACGGAACCAAAGACGAATTCAGCTCGTATGTGAAAGCAAACTATCAATTAGCTAATGGTTTGAATTTATTTGGAGACTTACAGTACCGTCAAATAGAGCATGAAATAGAGGGCATCCATGACGACTTGCGAGACATCTCACAAACTCATGAATATAATTTCTTCAATCCTAAATTTGGTATTACTTACATTCCAAATAGCAACTTCAGAAGCTATGCTTCATGGGGACGAGCACATCGTGAACCTAGCAGAACACAGCTTAAAGATGTAACTGCTGACATAAAAACACCTAAAGAAGAACGATTAGATGACTTTGAATTAGGATTGGAATATAAGACTACAACTTGGCGTATCGGAGGGAATATCTACTATATGCTTTACAAAGACCAGCTTATTCACACAGGTGCTATAAACAATGTAGGTGATGCTATTATGACCAATGTAGAAGATAGCTACCGTGCTGGTATCGAATTAGAAGCTGGCATTCAATTTACAGATTCATTCAAATGGTCTGGAAATGCTACATTCAGTAAAAATGAAGCTAAAGACTTCACAGCATATATGGACAACTGGGACACTTGGGGACAAGAAGTTGAAGAAATAGGTACAACAACTCTTGCATTCTCTCCTGAAGTGGTTGCAAACAGTATTTTCACAGTAACTCCGTTTGACAATTTCGAAATTGCATTGCATTCGAACTATGTAGGGGAACAGTTTTTAGATAATACTGCCAACGATGATCGTAAACTTGATGATTATTTCGTAAATAATTTACAATTTCACTACAGTCTTCAGCCTAAGAAATGGTTTAAGTATATCACTTTCAACCTCCAACTAAAAAATATCTTAGATGAAGAATACGAAACCAATGGTTGGGTTTACCGTTATGTTGAAAATAACGAAGAGAAAAAAATGGACGGTTTATTTCCACAAGCAGGATTTCACGTAATGGGTGGCATTACTTTCAATTTCTAATTGTGAAATAATATAAACTAAGGGTTGGTTTAATTCCAACCCTTTTTTATGCAAACTTTTGCATGAAAATTTAGGAATAATCAACGCAAACAGATTTCTTTTTGCGTAAATCTTGCTAACTTTAACGCTTAATCACCGTATAATCTACACTTATGAATAAAAGGGTTACTATAAAAGATATCGCAAAAGCATTAGATGTATCGATATCAACTGTTTCTAGAGCTTTAAAGGATAGTCCTGAAATTAGTCCAAAAACTAGAGAACTAATCAAGAAAACAGCTAAGGATATGAAATACCACCCAAATCCTATCGCAGTTGCTCTCAAGACTAGTAAATCACATACTATTGGAGTTATAGTTCCCAAAATTGTAAATACATTTTATGCAGGTGTTGTTGAAGGTATCGAGGAAATTGCAGATAAGCACGGATATCAAGTTTTCGTAAGTTCGACTAATGAAGATTATCAGAAAGAAGTAAAGCATGTGAATGCTTTTATCAATAGTCGCGCTGATGGTGTAATTCTTTCTTTATCAAGAGGGACAACGGTATTAGATCATATTCAGCATCTACAAGATTTAGAGATTCCTACAGTACTCTTCGATAGAACTACCAAGAATTTGAAAATCCCCAGAGTAGTCACAGATGATGCAAAGGCTGCTTACAAAGCCGTGATGCATCTTATCAATGGTGGAGCGAAAAATATTGCCATGTTATCCGGTCCAAAGCATTTATTGATTGGACGAAATCGTACTAGAGGTTATCAAGAAGCTTTAGAAAAAGCAGGACTCACATTCAATCCTGATTTGGTCATTCATTCTGATTTCACTATAGATAATGCACAAAAAGCAACTAAAAGTTTATTGGAAAATGAAGATGTAGATGCTATCTTTTGCTTAAATGATGACTTAGCTGTTGGTGCTATTTATGCTGCCAAAGAACTTGGACTCAACGTACCTGAAGATGTTGCAGTTGTTGGATTTTATAATAGCAAACGTTCACATTATATGAATCCATCAATATCTACAGTGGATTTAAATCCTCATGAGCTGGGCGTATTAGCTGCAGGTCTATTGTTTGAACACATCACTAGTGGTGAGGTCGATAACGAAAAGGAAATTGTTGTTCCTTCAAATCTCATTATCAGAGAATCTTCAAAAAGATAGCCCTCACTCGTCTGTCTTCATCTGTTGCTTCGCCTCTTCCCACAATTTGTCCATTTCAGCCAAAGGCATTGCTTTTAAGTCTTTACCTTGTGCGATGGTCTTGCTTTCCAAATAAGAAAATCGCTGGATAAACTTTTGGTTCGTGCGTTCTAGCGCCGTATCAGGATTAATGCCGTAAAGTCGTGACGCATTGACTAGAGAGAAGAGCAAATCACCAAATTCTGCTTCTTTTTCTGAAAAATCACTGTTGTTACGCAAATTTTCTTCGAACTCTGCTAGCTCTTCCTTCACTTTGTCCCAAACTTGTTCTTTCTCATCCCAATCGAAGCCCACTCCTCTTGCTTTGTCTTGTATTCTATGCGCCTTTATCAATGATGGCAGAGACTGTGGAACTCCTGCTAAAACAGAACGATTTCCTCCCTTTTCTTTCAATTTTAATTTTTCCCAATTTTCAGAAACTTCAGTTGCGCCCTCTACCCCAACATTGCCATACACGTGTGGGTGTCTATAAATCAACTTATCACACACGCTATTTAGCACATCCGTAATATCAAAAGCACTTTGCTCCGAAGCAATCTTTGCATAGAAAACAATATGCATGATGATATCTCCCAATTCTTTCTTGATCTCATTATAATCATCAGCCAAAATTGCATCACTCAACTCGTAAGTTTCTTCTAAAGTTAAACTTCGCAATGATTCTATAGTCTGTTCCCTATCCCAAGGACATTTCTCACGTAATGTACTTATGATTTCTAATAATCGTTGAAAGGCTTCTAATTTCTTCTGCATAATACAAATTTTAATTCACGAAGATACAGCTTCATTTCTGAAAGCAAATCCATATTTCCAAAAATTTTTCATTACTTTGTCTAAAGTTGAATTCTATTTTTATGATTGAAAAAAATATATTTCTTGGAAATATTGACCCTGTAAGTTTTTACGGCGTTGCCAATGAAAATCTCAATTTATTGCAAAATGCCTTCCCAAAGATAAAACTTGTTGCACGTGGCAATGAGTTGCTAATAAAAGGGGAGCAAGAAAAATTACATCAATTTGAGATTACGCTTGAGCAACTCTTTGACCATTATCATAAACACAATCTATTGACCTTAAAAGATATTACATCTATACTCGACAAGGGTACATCAAATAAAGCTGAAGGAGGTAGTGATATTTTACTTTATGGAAATAATGGGAAAATGATTCGCGCAAAGACGAAGAATCAAAAAAAACTTATCGAACTATGTGACAAGAATGATCTTGTTTTTGCACAGGGTCCCGCAGGTTCCGGAAAGACATATATGGCTATTGCTATTGCAGTGTCAGCCCTACGCTCCAAACAAGTAAAACGAATTATTTTAACTAGACCAGCCGTAGAGGCAGGTGAAAACTTGGGATTTCTTCCCGGCGATTTAAAAGAAAAGCTTGATCCTTATTTGCAACCCTTGTATGATGCTCTTATCGACATGATTCCGCCACGGAGGCTTGCTGACTATTTAGAAACAGGCACTATACATATTGCTCCTCTAGCCTATATGAGAGGACGTACATTGAGCGATGCATTTGTGATATTAGATGAAGCCCAAAACAGCACAACAAGCCAAATGAAGATGTTTCTCACACGTATGGGATTAAATGCGAAAGTGATTATCACCGGTGATGCCTCACAAATAGATTTACCGAGAAAACAGCAATCAGGACTCATTCAGGCTACTCATTTGTTGAAAGACGTCAAAGGAATCGGGCACCTTACATTTGATAAGTCTGATATCGTAAGACATCCTCTGGTTCAGAAGATTGTAGAGGTCTATGCTAAGCATGATGAGATGAATTCTAAGTGATACCGTCAAAAAACAGACAATAATTTATAAATCTTTTTTGCAAATCGAAAAATTTGATTACATTTGCACTCGCTAAACAATAGTGCGGTGCCATAGCTCAGTTGGTAGAGCACAGGACTGAAAATCCTGGTGTCCCTAGTTCGATTCTTGGTGGCACCACACCGCAAAAACCACAATTACTTAGAAATAAGAGATTGTGGTTTTTTGTTTTTACACAAAAAAAGTATGCTATAATTCTCTTACCAAATGAGCCACAACTCCTAAGCAAGAAAGCGTATCATCTTCCTCCAAAGGAATATTTGAAAATTCAGGATTATCAGCAATCAACTTATTATTCGTCTTATCAAATCTCTTTACTGTAAATTCACTATTATTTAGAGAAAGTATCCCTATCTTATTATCTGTAAGCTCAACATGTGCATAGACGACCAACAAATCATTAGGTTGTAGCGTTGGAGCCATAGACATTCCTTTTGCTCTAATCAAAAATGTTGAATTGGGCTTTGACAGGTATTTCGAGTCTAAACTTATACGCTTCTCTTTGTAGTCTAATGCAGGACTAGGAAATCCTGCTTGTATCCCCTCTTCATAATATTTCACTAAAACATTATTAGCAATATCAACTCGAAAATCTAAGAGCTCTAATTCTTCAGAAAATTTCGGTAATTGTATCTTTTGTATTTTCACCATTATTCCACTTCTAAAAGTTCATTCCAATTGGTTGTATAGCGCTGAGAAATATATTCTTTTTTTAAGCCCCACGTATCTTTGTTTGAGAAAGCTGTTTTTACTTTATTTTTCCCAAATTTTTCGTTAAGATTATCCATCGTAGTCATTAATAAGCGCTCTTTTTTATCTTCATAAAAAAATAAATTTTGCTGCACTTCATTTTCAGGAACTAAATCTGAGACAATCACTCCAGCTTTTTTATAATCATACCCTTGCCGATAGATGTTTTCTATTCCTTTCACGGCGTATTTAATCAACGTCAAGTTGCTATTGGAAGCATAAGGCAGTTTTATCTTGATGCTATTGCCGTATTGAGGCTTGTTCTCATTAAACCGATTCGTAAGTACGAAGATTTCTATTTGTTTACAGGCTGTTTGCTGTTTGCGTAATTTCTCTGCACAACTTGTCGTAAAGGTTATCACCCGCTCTTTCATCTCAGCATATTCTGAAAGTGTTGATGAAAAGCTACGAGTTGTGGCAATACTTTTTTTCTTCTGAGAATCTTCAAAACCAATGCTTGAGACTCCTTGTAAGTCATGTTTCAGTCGTAAGCCAACAATCGAGAACTCCTTTTTTACGTAAGCGTCTGGAAGTTGTGTAAATTGATAAGCATTTGTGATGCCTTTTGCTATCAGTCGCTTTGTCAACCTGCGGCCTATGCCCCAAACTTCACCAATCTCAGTCCACTCCAAGGCTTTTACGCGTAGTTCTTCCGAATCTATAAGATGAACTCCTTTGGTTTGTGCAGGAAACTTTTTAGCTACTTTATTGGCAATTTTAGCCAATGCCTTTGTTGGAGCAATTCCTATGCTTATAGGAATGTGAGTACATTTTGACACCTCTTTGATAATCTCAATACCATATTCATTTAAATCATAATTAGTAAAGCCTGAGAAGTCCAAGAAACTTTCATCAATGGAATAAACCTCAATCTTAGGAGTGTATGTTGCAAGTATGCTCATCACTCTATTGCTCATATCCTCGTAGAGTTCATAGTTTGAAGAACGTACAATGACATTTTCTTTCTTTATTAAGTCTTTACACTGATAGAGCGGTTGTCCCATCTTTATTCCCAATGCTTTCGCTTCATTGCTTCTCGCAATAATACATCCATCCTGATTGCTGAGTACCACAACAGGTTTTCCCCTGAGCGCAGGCTGGAAGACCCGCTCACAAGAAGCATAAAAATTATTACAGTCAATCAATGCAATCATGATGCAAAATTACAATTAAAAAGGTTGAAATTGTAAAAGCTAACTTTCGCAACCACTAAAAACGGCATCTAATTTTGTATCGTGTGACTCTCTTGGCACATTTTGAACTCTTTGAAAGGGATAGCAAATTCCTAATTTATACGCAGATGGATTTTCAGCTAAAAAGGTATCATAATATCCTCCACCATAACCCAGCCTGTAATTATCTAAACTAAAAGCTAAGCCTGGAACAATAATCAAATCATATTCTCCTATATATTCATGATCTCCAGCTGGATGCGATGTGCCGAAAACACCTTCATCAAGTTCGTCTAAAGAATGGAGAACAAGATGCTTAAGCCTGCGTTTTGGCAAAGTCTTGGGAGAAATAACTGTTATACAACTATCAAGCATTTTTTCAATTAAAGGAAAGATATTCGGCTCTGTACCCATAGGAATAAAACAATGCACTTTCTGGAAACGTTGTGTCGTGATTAAATCCCAAACCGACTGGCATAAACATTCATCAATTTCATACTTTTCGTCCATGTTTATATGAGCTCTTTTATAGTGCATTTCACTACGCAAGTCCTTTTTCTGCTGTATGATGTTCATTTTACTTAGTAATTTGTTAAAACCAAAAAGCAAGATACATAAATATGTGTCTCCTTTTAAGATATTATTCCTCTTTTTCTTATCTTCAAAGTTCAAAATACTCAATTATGAAAAAATATAAATGGTGGATTGTTGCGGGAATTGTTCTGGTTTTGCTCAGCGGTGCAGGCTTTTATGTTGCAAATCTTGCAGAAAACAAAATAAAAACAGAACTTGATAAAGCTCAAGTAGGATATAGCGATATACACGTTAGGCTCTTCCCTTCGAATGTTGAAATAAAGGAGGTAAAATACCAGAAAGAGCAGAAAACAGGTTTTGCAAAAAGTCTAAAAGTATCAGGTGTTTCCTATTGGGACTATTTAATCAATAAAAACATCAATATAGATAAAATAATAGTGTCCGAACCTACTTGGGAGCAAAAGTCGTCTGATAATGAGTCAAATGAGAAGAATAACACTCCTGATTCGCTACCGCAAATAACTGTTAAAAAGTTTCAGATTGAGGAGGCAAATGTCCTAATGACAAACGGTCAAGATACAGTACTGAACCTGAACAATGGAAATCTCAACTTGCAAGATATCTCCCTAAACAACAACACGATGAAAAGGAAGATACCTTTAGAATGGGAAGAAGCTTCGTTTACTTTCGAAAAATTATTTTCGCATATTGATAAAATTCATAGTCTTAGTATAGAATCTTTTGCTTTTGATACAACCAATTTTACCATACAGAACTTAGAAATTAATCCCCGATATTCTCGCGCAGGATATGTGTATCACATACCTCATGAGAAGGATTTAGCCACATTGAAAATTTCAGAAATTTCTGGCAAAGAATTCCATCTTAAAAATCGTAAAGATACTTTGGCTTTTAACCTAAACATGTTAGACGTAAAAAAGCCTAACCTTAATCTTTATCGAGACAAGACTGTAAAAGATGACCCTACCCATAAAAATCTATATAGTAAGATGTTACGCATAGCACCTATTCTTATTCGGGTTGATAGCATTATAATAAATAATGGATATGTTTCTTACGAAGAAAAACATAAGGAAGAGCAGGGTGCAGGAAAAGTAACCTTTGCAAATTTTGAGGCTAATATTGGGAAACTCTATAACCATGACCCATCAGGAGAAATTCCAGACACAAAAATAAACATGAAAGCCTTAGTCTTTGATGAATCTCCAGTAGATGTAGATTGGACATTTAACATTGGCAGTCCACAAGATTATTTCAACATTCAGGGCAACGGTCATAATTTTAATGCAACATCAATAAACAACTTCTTGACTCCGGCATTCCTTATTGAAACAGAAGGAATAGTCGATAAGTTCTATTTTAATTATTCAGGAAATTATGAAAAGGCAGCTGGAGATTTTCAGATTTACTACGATAATTTTAAGGTGAACCTTCTAAACAAAGATAGAAAAGAAAAGAAAATCCTCTCTTGGATTGGGAATCTATTTGTAAAAAACAAACCAAAGAGTGATGGAAATGGAGAAACCCATGTTGAAGATGTGAAAAGAGACGACACAAAGTCTTTTTGGAACTACTTCTGGAATTGTATTCAAGAAAGTCTAGTGCAATCACTAACGGTTAAGAGTGACGATAAAAAGGATTAATCTATGGGAAAGAAGCGGTGCGATTTATCAAAGAAAGCGTATCTAAAAAAGTTAGATACGCTTTCTGAATCAAAGTATATTTGCAAAAAATGTTCTCGTATATCTTCTAAAAAGAAGCACCTCTGTAAGGTAAAGCTAGCCTAATGAACGGATACATCTCCACCACTGCTTTCATCGCGATTTACAAACTCAGGATCACCTTTATATTCAATGTCGGCACCAGAACTTGCGTCTGCATCAAGTTTTGACACTGCATACACTTCAATATGGGCTGCACTACTTGCGTCTGCATCTACATTAGTGGCTATTAGGTCATAAAGTTTCGCACTTGATGCACTGCTTGCATCTACTTTTAATTCCTCGCATTTACCTGATACTCTCACATTTGCGGCACTTGACACATCTATCTCTACAGTATTCGCTTCTAAACTCTTTAAGTCAATAGACGATGCACTGCTAGATTGGATATAAAAAGAAGATGCTACAATTTTGTCTTCGCAGGTTATTTCCGAAGCTGAAGAACTTGAAAGACTTTCCAATTCAGTAAATGTTACAAAGACAGTCATTTCTGTGTATTTGCGAATCTTATCTTTTACATAGATTTTCAATTTACCATCTTTCACTTCCGTGATAATATTGTCTTGCAAATTACTATCAGTACGTACGACTACTTTTTGCTTCTGCCCTTTCACCAACTTTACTTTGATGGCATTTTGGGAAGAAATATCCTTAAAAGCATCGACCTCACGTACCTCATCTACAACCTCTTTGTTTCCTTTCTCTCCTTTAGCAAAGACATTTAGGACTTTCTCTACATCAGAATCCTTAATATCTGTAGAATTTAAAATCATTCTTTCCTCAAAGCTTTTTTTGATTATTGGTTCTTCTTTGAAGGCGAATAGTATAACAACAAATGTTGCTACACCTAGTAAGGTAAAAAAATATTTCATAATTTTAATATTTTATGGTTTCGTATATAAAGTAAGACGCAATATCAGTTTATTAGGTTACAAAACCATTAGCTTAATTTTTTTCTTTCAGGAAACTCGCCTCCAAAATAGCTCCAGTAGTCATTAATTGTTTTTTTCATATCCTTACGCAACATAAAAATTCCAACCAAGTTAGGCAATGACATCAGGGCGGTAGTAATTAAAGAAGCAGTCCATACAATTGTGGTATCCATAAATGAACCAATAAAAAATATGACACAGTAAAATAATCGGTAAAAAATCAGGTATTTTGTACCAAACAAAAAAACAATGGAACGGCCACCGTAATACGCCCATGCTAAGGTTGTAGAAAAAGCGAACAAAAGCAAACCTAAAGTAACGACCCAACTACCATATTTCCCCATGGGACTTTTAGTAAAAGCAACTGCAGTGAGCGGTGCACTATGCATCAATGATTCCCCTTCAATATTATAGTTAATATCTCCCACTATTGACCCCTCATTAACTTTTATTTTTTTAGTAAGAGGGCTACCATCTTTGTTTAGGAATACCACATCCTCAGCCAACGAACGTGCATGGATAATAGAAACCTCATCTTGTATTTTGCCTCCTTTTACATCCAAAGTTCCAGTAAAATTCTCAATCCCTTTGTTATTTCTCACATAGTTAGATAATTTCATTTTTTGTTCTGGGTTAGTATCATCATATACACCCGTTACTATTTTCATATCTGCATATTGGAAGCGATTATGCAATTTCTCTTTCCACACGCCCGATGATAATAAAACCAAACCTGTGAGCGTACAAATTATTATAGTATCAATAAAAGGTTCCAAAATAGCTACCACTCCTTCAGCAAAAGGCTGTTCGGTTTTGGCTGATGCATGGGCAATAGGAGCAGAACCTTGCCCGGCTTCGTTAGAAAACAAACCACGACCAACACCTTTACTAAAAGCAAAAGAAATACTCGCTCCTAGAAATCCTCCAACGGCTGCAGTACCAGTGAAAGCATCTCTAAATATGGATATAAAGGAAGGAATTACATTTTCATAATTGTAAACAACAACAATAATTGCGGCTATAAAATAGATTAAAGCCATACCTGGCACTAATTTTTCTGTTACTTTCACTATTCGCTTAATGCCTCCAAGAATTACAAATCCTAAAAGAATTGCCAATACTAAACCTGTAATCCAATTGTCTAAGCCAGTAGTTGTAAATACAGAGTTAGCAATACTGTTTATTTGTGGTAAAGCACCTGTTCCAAAAGAATTGAAAACCACCATAAATGCGAATATCCCTGCCATCCATGGTAATTTCAATTTGTTCTTCATATAATACATCGGACCTCCGGCAATTTCTCCTCTGTCATCAACTTCCCTGTATTTATGCGACAAGGTAACCTCTACAAACTTCGTCGTCATCCCGAGGAAAGCTGTCACCAACATCCAAAACAATGCTGCTGGCCCCCCAATAAAGATTGCCATAGCTACTCCTGCTATATTTCCTGTACCAACTGTGCCTGATAAAGCAGTAGCTAACGCCTGAAAATGTGAGGTATCACCATGGGCGTCTTTTTTATCATAAACACCCTTAACTACTCTCACAGCATGTTTGAAATAGCGTATCTGTGGAAATTTCAGGTAAATAGTAAAGAAAATCCCCACTCCAAGCAATAAAATAGGAAACCAAGGAGAACTACTACCAATGTAACTATCGACAAGTGTTAGGAAATCATTTAGTGCATACATAAATTTTAAGATTTAAGTTTGTTTTTTCGCCTATCAAGGTAAAAAAAATCAACTAAAAAATAATCACTCATCCTATTTTTTTATTGTTTTTCCCTGAAAAAAATTAGATTGATTGTGAATAGTTAAAAAGATTATTTCATACATTGGATGAAAACAGATAAAAATATAATTTTGTATATCGAACGGAAATTTATACCTTTGCCCAGCATTTTGCCCAGATGGCGGAATTGGTAGACGCGCTGGTCTCAAACACCAGTGAGGAAACTCGTGCCGGTTCGATCCCGGCTCTGGGTACATTAAAGCCTTGACAATTTGTCAGGGCTTTTTAGTCTGCACAGTTTTTGCATATTAGTGAATGCAAGTTCTTTGAAAATATTGGGGTTGACTGGTTTTGACAGCACGTAGAAGAGATACGTAAGCATGTCGAGCATCGTAACATTGGCTCGTAAATCTTAATGTTGCAACTTTTTAACTGGCGAAAATAATTACGCTCTTGCAGCCTAATCGAAGTTTAGTAGATTACGCTTAATCCTCGTACAAGGTACGACGACAAGACATCTCGCTGTAGGGACACGCTCTGTTCCTTGCAGTATATGAGGTGTAGAGAATTCAGAGCTAGTTACCTTTGAGTCTTTCATAGGTAGCGAAATCCTAAAAGACTAAGGATATTGATGGGTGGTTTTATGCCGGTCTTATCACGAAAATTAAGATAAAACTAAGCATGTAGAAAGCCTATTTGTTCCGTGTTTGGACGCGGGTTCGATTCCCGCCAGCTCCACAATATAAATTATAAGAAAATAAATTATAAGAGTTATTAATACAAAACTAGCCTATATTTAGTCTTATGATTTTAAGTAAATTATTTCGATTTAGAAATGGTAGCATAGTAGAATAAAAGAGAAGTTACTACAGTATGTAATAACTTCTCTTTTTTTTATCAAAGTTTTAAATTAAAACTTGTTCCCGTTTCACTAAGCCTATTCTTCTGAAAAATCTTTTCGTATGAACTCAAGAAGTTTGGGTTGAATTATATTTTTTCTCCACCAAAACTCAAATCGAGGTACATGCCCTGCTCCCTTTATTAAAACTAACTCGTGCGGTATATCTTTAGCCGTTAGTACTGAATCTAAAGTTATGGATTGATGTTTATTCACCAATACATCTAAAGTTCCTTGGAACGTAAGTGTAGGAACATGGCTCACTTGACTTATTGGGCTGGCTTCTTTCAGCTCTTCTTTTGCATCTTCGAAAGATTCTCCTTTCTTACCTACGATTTTCTTAAATACACCTTCGGTATATTTTTTATATAATCTCGTATTTTCGTAATTTTCAGAATACAAATCTGCAGGCCCTGCAAAGGTTATTATCTTATCAACGATATTTGGATTATTATAACCATACATCATACTAATATGTCCTCCCGAACTTTCTCCTAAAACTATAATGTCTTCATCTTTATGAAAATTTTCCATGACATATCGGGTAGCTTTTGCTAAATCTTCGACTTGGTCTTTATAAGTTGTCCCTTTTTTTACTAATCGGTAATCAATATTAGCACTAGGAATTCCATTTTTCAGAAAAAACTTTTGTATACTTCTTATGTGCCACTTCTTTCCAATAGACCATCCACCACCATGCACGATTATTACAAATGCAGCATCACGAGTATCTTTTGGAATAAATACATCCATCTTCTGTTGCTTATCATCTCCGTATGAAATGTTAAATATCTTCTTATTCTCCTGACTATCTGTTTTCACACGATAAGAACTACAAGAGCTCAAAATGAAGGTAGATAATACTAATAAAATTCGTCTATGTTGATTACATTTATTCATCTTTTTATTTTTATGAATATTTGCAAGCTTTATGCCAATAGATTGAAAATGAAAAAACATGAACCATAGTGCCTATTATTATTCTCAAATCTATTTTACTTCTTGCTTTAATTTTGGTTTGTTATAAGGAATTTTCTTTAGCTATCTTTTTCTTTTTATCTTTATAACTATTAAAAGTATCGTAAATATCCATAGTTATGAAATTAAACATTGCAGTCTTACCGGGTGATGGAATAGGTCCCGAAGTAATGAATGAGGCATTGAAAGTAACGCAAGCTATTTGTCACAAATTTGGACATCAATTGAAAACCAAAGAAGGGATTGTTGGAGCGTGTGCTATTGACAAGCTTAGCGACCCGTATCCTCTACAAACGCATCAATTATGTCTGGAGTCTGACGCTGTATTATTTGGTGCTTTAGGTCATCCCAAATATGACAACAATCCTAACATGAAAATACGTCCAGAACAAGGATTACTTCGTATGAGGAAAGAATTAGGACTCTATGGAAATATACGACCTGTAATGTCATTTCCTTCACTTATTCAAAAATCACCACTGAAAGCAGAGATAGTAGAAGGTGTTGATTTTGTCTTTATTCGTGAGTTGACAGGTGGCATCTATTTTGGCGAACCACAAGGACGCAGTGAAGATGGCAACACTGCCTACGACACATGTATTTACACCCGTAAAGAGATAGAGCGAATTTTACATTTGGCTTATAAATTTGCGAAACAACGTCGCAAGAAAGTAACCGTTGTGGATAAATCGAACATCATTGCAACATCTCGTCTCTGGAGACAAATAGCAAAGGAAATAGCCTCACAGTATCCTGATGTAGAAACTGATTATTTATTAGTTGACAATGCAGCAATGCAAATCATTCAAAGACCCAAAACCTTTGACGTATTGGTTACTGAAAACATGTTTGGCGATATCCTAACCGATGAATCTGCAGTGATTACAGGTTCTTTAGGGCTACTCCCTTCTGCGTGTATTGGAGAACACACCTCTTTATTTGAACCAATTCACGGTTCTTATCCGGAAGGGGCAGGCAAAAACATTGCCAATCCATTAGCCATGATTCTTTCCGTTGCTTTAATGTTTGAATACGCATTCAAATTAAAGGAAGAAGGACAATTAATCCGTGATGCCGTAAATGCTAGTTTAGAAGCAAACATCGTAACGGAAGACATCTGTGATGGAGAAAAAGCTTACGCTACCACAGAAGTTGGCGAGTGGATAGTTTATTGGATTCAAAAGCAACAATAATTTTATTTAGAAAAGTACATTCCCTTTTAGCATTTTAAAACTGTATATATTGCTAATTGTATTACATATTGCGTAGTGTATTTATTAGCACGCTTATGTTTTTCAAACTACCACTTTGAATATAATAATTGGAAGCATCCATTGAAATAGTGCCATTGAGCAGTGCATCTTGTGGTAGTAGGTAGTTGTTTGCTATAATATATTTAATCGTTTCCCGACTGCAAACTCCTGCAAAATCATAATACCAATTGTTACAACTAATAATCTTGCTTATCTTCGATTTTTCATTTTTATTGGAGTAAAGTAGCTGTTCTTTTTGAAGTAATCGTTTAATGTCTGGCTTTATCCTAACTAACACAAAATAATCATAATTCTTGCTTGCTCCATTATTCAAATTCGGAATATATTGACCATCTTGATTCCAATCCTTTTGTTCTAATAGCAACAAATTAGAGAAAAAAGCACACGATTTAATGTTGATTTTCTTCCCTCGGTATTCTAAGTCTGTATCATCCCAAATACCTCTTCCATGTACAGAGACATCAGGCAAAATAATGTCCGCTAAACCCTCATCTTTAAATTTATTGTATGTCACATATTCGGCTAACTTACCTTGAAAAGTATTTCCAAATAACTCTCCATTTTTTCTGTTATTTTGTCCCCCAGAGCGATGATTTCGATGATGCCCGCTACCGAAAGTCATTTGATAAGCAAACTCATAACTATTGACAATGTTTTCCTCACTTATAGCCTCAGGCATAAAAGGTTTCACATTAGTAATAAAAAACTTATTCTCAGAGGCAAAAAGCTTCATTTTTTTTCAAAAATTTAAACCAATAGAGAGGTGATTCCCTTAGAATACTTCTACCAAGATAATGAAAATTAACGAATTCTGCTTGTTCTTGATTCTTCTTTTCTATTTTTCAGAAAACAGCTAAGCGATAACTAGTCCCTGGATATTTTAAATTTATTTTTTATCCGCAACCCTCAATAAGTCACCAAATACACCACGTGCAGTAACATCAGCACCTGCACCTGCACCTGCACCTGCACCTATTATCGTTATAGGATTATCATTATATGATTCTGTATAAATTTCAAAAATAGAGTCGGAACCTTTTAAGCTACCCAGTGGACTATCATTAGGAACTTTGACTAACGAAACCTTTAAATCTCCCTTGTTTTCTTGCAGATTACCTGATAAATCGCCAATATATCGTAACACTTCACCTTTCTTTAATTCAGCTCTCTTATATTTATAAAACTCATCAATTTTCTCAATATTTTTAAAAAATTGTTGAGTTTCCACATCCCTCAATTCCTTGGGAATTAAATTGTCTATCACAATATCATCAAATTCATTCTCTAAGTCCAGTTCTCTTGCTAAAATCAAAAGCTTTCTTGCCACATCATTTCCGCTTAAATCCTTTCTTGGATCTGGTTCTGTATAACCTTTTTTAACTGCCTTTTTTAAAAAGTAACTAAAAGGTTTGTCGCTTTCAGAAAATGAATTGAACAAATAGCTTAAAGAGCCGGAAAACACCCCTTTTATTCGGGTAATATTTTCTCCTGACTCATGCAATACTCTAATAGTGTCAATTATAGGAAGACCGGCACCCACATTAGTCTCATACAAATATGTTTTATTGTATTTTTTCAGGCAACTTCTTAGGTTTTTGTATTTTGTATACTGTTGTGTATTAGCAATCTTATGTGATGATATCAAATCAAATCCGTTCTCAATATATGTGACATAATTTTCAACAAAATCAGCACTCGATGTATTATCAATTGCTACTAAATTCTCTAAATGATTGGCAGTTGCATAGTCAATAATAGCTGTGGTATGGTGTTTAGAAACTGACACACTTTCTATTTCTTTTCGCCAATTTTTAGAAATTCCTTTTTCGTTCAACAACAGTTTTTCAGAACCTGCAATCGCAAAGATGTTTAGATTCAGGTTTTTCTTTTCCAGTATTTTCTTCTTGGATTTTAATATCTGATTAATCAATGAACCACCTACTGTCCCTTTACCAATGACTGCAATATTGATAGTTGTTATAGCACAAAATTTGTGAATGAATGACGTTTACAGCTTTCTGTGCGTCTCGCTTGGCTACAACTAAACTGATATTATCCTCACTTATGGAATTATTTACCAATAAAATTGAAATTTTATTTTGTTTAAGATAAGCAATGGAAGATGAAAAATTCGCTATATTCTCACCCACAACCGTAATTACAGAGATGTCATCTATTATCTTAATGCTTTGAATATCATGTGTCGATATTTCATTTTGAAACTCTTCTAAGAGGCTAATTCTTGCCAAAATCTTAACATCATTTGGAATAATAAAGCTAACACCACGCTCTGAGGAACCTTGTGAAATAATCCCAAAACTAATCCCTAAAGCACCTAAGCGTGAGAAAATTCGTGCGTCTGTACCTACTTTTCCTAATAAACCCTTACCAATAATATCTATAATCGCATAGTCATCTAGTACTGAGATAGATTTAATCCCTGTGGGTGTTTTCTCATTGCTTATTAAAGTACCTTCATTGTCAGCGTTAAATGTATTAAGTATCCTTAGAGAAATGTTTTTCTTAATCAAAGGATAAATGCTTTTGGAATGCAGAATTGAAGCGCCGAAATTAGATAATTGGCTCGCTTCAGAATAAGTGATTTGATTGATAATTTTAGCATTGTCTACAATTGAAGGATCGGCAGTAAAAATACCATCTACATGAGTATAACTCTCAATCTCATTTGCATTTAAGAAATTCGCAATCAAAGAAGCAGTATAGTTCGTCCCATTACGCCCTATTGTCGTCGTCTCTCCTTGCTGATTTGATGCAATAAATCCTGTTATTATGGGAATAATTCCACTATTAATTTCTGCAAAACATTCAATAGCATTTTGCTCAGATACTTCTTGAAAAACACTTGCATGACCAAATTCACTGTCTGTTTTTAGAAACTGACGACTATCAACGGCTTTCGCATTTACACCAAATTCATTAAGCAAAGTAGCAACTGTTTTAGTTGCGAGAATTTCTCCTTGTGCTAACAATAAATCTTTAATTTTCAAGGTATAGTCACCTGTAAGTTTAACTCCTTTTAGTAAATTTCTAATTAGAATAAACTCCTCTTGAAAATAATTCCCCTTAAGGGGCAAGGTTTGATATGCTTTAAATTGGTTGAAAAGTGCTTCATAATCATTCCCTTCCTTTGCCATAGCCAGCAAATTTGCTAACCCATCAGTGGCATTACCTCTTGCCGATAATACTACCACAATATCCTTATCCTTTTTGATTTTATCTCTTATAATTGATAGTACGTTCGTTATTCCTTGTCCATTAGACAAAGATTTTCCTCCGAATTTTAATATTTTCATTTTTTTATTATTAAAAAAACATGCTGTAAAAAATTAGTAATCTGCTGATGCTCAATCAGAAAAGCATCATGCCCATGAATGGATTGTATTTCATAATATTCATTCTCAATCCCTTTCTGGTTGAGTATTTTTTGCGTTTTGATATTTTCATCAGCAACGTAATACAAATCACTATTAACGGCAATTTGAACAATTTTTGATTGTATTTGCGATAAATCGTCTTCCTCTATTCTTATAGTAGTCAACAAATGATTCATCAGCAAGTAAGCTTTTAGTTTATATCTTTCATTTAGTTTCTTACCATGATGATTTAGCCAAGACTCTACATTAAATTGCAATTTATCTTCAGTTTTCGTTCTATTGAATTTCTGTGTAAAAGAAGCCGGCGTTCTATAAAATAACATCGCCATCTTTCTTGCATCTTCCAAAGGTTGCTTGGAATTGAGCAGGATATTTTCTTGTATCGCACTATGCCCGATAACCCAATCAGTCGCTTTCCAATCTGAGGCTATTGGAACAATATATTCTGAAAATGAAGGATATAGACATGCGATTTGCCAAGCTATAGATCCGCCCAAAGAGCCTCCTATAATAGCATGTAACTTTTGTACATTTAACTCAGCGAGCACACTATAAAAAATCTCTGCAATATCTTTTACGGAAAAATCCTTATAATTATTAAAAAAAATATTGTCATATCCATTACCCGGAATATTCAATGCAATAACTGTATATTTATTTAAATCAATCAACTTGCCTTCTCCAACAATTTCTTTCCACCAGCCTTTTTTCTCACTTACTACATCAGAATTTCCTGTAAGTGCATGATTTACTAAAACTATTGGCGCACTGTAAAGTTTTTTACCAAAGATTTGAAAAGAAACACTCAACTCTGGATAGCGAGTGCCCTTTTCTGTAGTAAAATCATATAATTTATGGTGCTGTAATATTCCCATCATATGGCTTTAAAAGCATTCAATAAATCATTCTTCAGATCTTCAACATCTTCTAAGCCTACAGATGGCCTGATAAGATTATCAGTAACTCCGGTTGCAATTTGATTTTCCTTACTAAATTGTTGGTGCGTAGTACTTGCTGGGTGTATCAGCAGTGACTTTGTATCTCCTAAGTTTGCTACTAATGCGAATAATTTAGTTGTATTAGAGAATTTCTTAGCAGCCTCATATCCCCCTTTCAGACCAAATGTCAGTAACCCGCCTTGTCCTTTAGACAGATACTTCTGAGCTAATTCGTAGTATTCACTGCTTACTAAACCCGGGTAGTTCACCCAATCAACCTCTTCTTGTTTTTCTAGCCACTTAGCTAATTCTAGTGCATTCTTAGAATGTTTTTGTATTCTTACATCTAAAGTCTCCAAACCCTGAATTATCTGAAAGTCATCGTACGCATTTAGTGAGCCACCAAAATCTCTTAAACCTTCTAATCTAAGCTTTGAAATAAAGGCGAGCTCTCCGAGAGATTCTACATATTTAAACCCATCATATCCTTTTGATGGTTCTGTAAATTCTGGAAATTTACCACTTGCCCAATCAAAAGTACCTGCATCTATCACAGCTCCACCAACAGTTGTGCCCTGTCCAGAGATGTACTTCGTTAATGAATGCACAACAATATTAGCTCCATATGTTATTGGATTTAGCAACAGTGGACATGTTACGGTATTGTCAACAATGAGAGGAATCTTATTTTCATGTGCAATTTTTGCAATTCCCTCTATGTCTGGAATGTCAAGCTTAGGATTTCCTAAAGATTCAATAAATATAACTTTTGTATTCTCATGGATATTTGTACGGATATTTTCTAAATTGTTTGAATCCACAAAGCTCGTCTCTATTCCAAAGCGAGGCAGAGTAACACTTAATAAATTAAATGTACCACCATATAAACTATTACTTGCAACTATATGGTCACCTGACTTTAATAGAGTCAATAATGTCGTTGATATTGCGGACATCCCAGAAGCAAACACTGCTGCTCCTATCCCTCTCTCAATGGCAGCTAATCGCTTTTCCAGTATGTCATTGGTAGGATTATTTAATCTCGTATAAATGTACCCAGGTTGTTTTAAACTAAATAAATCTGCTGCATGGTCTGTATTTTCAAACACAAAACCGGAAGTTTGATAAATAGGAACAGCCCGAGTTCCAGCATTTTCTACGGTATTATGTCCTATATGTAAAGCTTGAGTATTTTGTGATAATCTTGTCATTTTTCTATTTTTTTATTGATAAATTCTTAGTAATAAAAAAAGTCCCTTTGGATATGTATTACCGAAGGGACTCTAAAAAATAGTTTTCATTTCTTTTAATCTGGGTAATACAATAGCATTATGTGCATCATCATTTGCATCATTCCCATCATCATTGAATTAGTATTGTTATTTATAAAACGCATCTATTAGTAAGTTAAAAACAAAAAAGCCCTTGCTCTCGCAAAGGCTTCAAATTATTATTTCTTTTATTTAGTTATATAATAATGTCCTTTGCGTAAATTTCTTTACTCATCATCATAGACATCATCATATTTTTATTCAATTTCATGTGAACAAAGGTAAATAACTTATTGTAATGTCCAAGCTATTCAACTCAAAATCGAATAGAATATTAAGTAATCATTAGATAATCAAACATTTTAAACCTAAAATATTTTATTTATTAACTTTGTCGTCCTTGGATATTAAAAAATCGAAACAATGACCAAATCTATACTACTCACTCCATTTCAAAAATTCTTTAACACAGAAAGTCTCAGTGGTATTCTACTGTTAGCTGCTACAGTCGTAGCACTAGTTTGGGTCAACTCACCTTTTGCTGAGTCCTATCAAGCCCTTTGGGAATATCAATTGGGATTTAGAACGCCCTTTTTCGCATTGAATAAACCTCTGCTGTTATGGATCAATGATGGACTAATGGCGGTATTCTTTTTTCTTATTGGTTTAGAGATCAAAAGGGAATTGATGATTGGAGAGCTCAATTCAATGAAAAAAATAGCCTTCCCTCTAATTGGCGCTATTGGAGGAATGATCGTTCCTGTGATATTTTACCTTGCGTTGAACGACAGTCCTGAAACGATGAAAGGTTGGGGGATACCCATGGCAACTGACATTGCTTTTTCTCTCGCTGTTTTAAAGGTACTGGGGAAACGCGTTCCTTTGGGACTCATTATTTTCTTAACTGCCTTTGCTATTGTAGATGATATTGGTGCTGTATTGGTCATTGCTTTGTTCTATACCGGCGATATCGATGTCGTTTTATTATTGTGGGCGGCGGGATTTCTCGCCATATTATACTTTTTAACTTACAAAGGGTTTTTTTCGAAATATCTCGGATTAATTATTGGAACTGTAATATGGATATTGTTTTTAAAAGCAGGTATTCACCCCACAATCGCTGGAATATTAATGGCTTTTTCTGTACCTGTAAGACAAAAAATTCTCACTTCAGAATATCTTAATGAATTAACAGCAATAACAGATAATCTCAAGAAAGCCAAAATTCTAGATGAGTCTATTCTATCTAAAGAACAAAGAGATGAGATTAATCATTTAGAGGAATTAACTAAAAAGTACCAGTCTCCCTTACAAAAACTTGAGGATAGCTTACACGGATGGGTTGCCTATTTTATCATTCCTATATTTGCATTAGCTAATGCAGGAGTATCATTTAGCGGTTCCAATATCGATTATCATTTTGTTTTTGTAATTACGATCTCTTTAGTTTTAGGGAAGAGTATAGGTATCACAGGGTTAGTTTTACTTGGGAAGAAATTAAAACTTATTGATATCCCTAATGATATATGCACAAGACATATTATAGGTGTTTCTTTCTTGGCAGGTATAGGATTTACTATGGCGATTTTTATTGCAAGCTTAGCTTTTATTGGAGACCCTGTTCATATAGATTCTGCCAAGATTGGCATTTTAATAGGTTCATTTATAGCTGCAGTTATTGGGTACATTATATTAAGATTGAATACGAATAAACCGAAAATATCCTCAGAGCAATAAATAATAAAGGCTGTACTCAAACGAGCACAGCCTTTGCTTTAATTGTGAAATAGTTTTATTTCTTTTCTTCTTTAGTTTCTTGTCCTACCACCTCAAAAGAAATATCTGTAGAAACTTCTTTGTGCAATTTTACTACAGCCTCATAAGTACCTACTGTTTTTACAGGATCTTTAAGGGTAATACGTCTTCTGTCTAGTTCAACACCGTGCTCCTTAATGGCATCAGCAATAGTGGCATTGTTTACAGTACCAAAAAGCTTCCCTTTATCACTTGTTTTTACTTTTACTTTAAGCTCCAATCCTTTTAGCTTATTGGCTAATTCTTGAGCTTCGTCTCTAATCTTGACCTCTTTTTTAGCCTGTTGCTTCATAGTCTCTTCATGCGCTTTTATCGCAGAAGGGGTTGCAACCACTGCTATACCTTGAGGAATCAAATAGTTGTGTCCGTATCCTGGCTTTATTGTCACGATATCATTTCTATCGCCTAAGCCTGGCATATCTTTCTTTAAAATAACTTCCATGGTTTCGTCGTTTTTTGTTTGTTCTACTTCATTAAGTCAGTTACGTAAGGCAATAATGCAAGATGTCTTGCACGCTTTACTGCTTGTGCAACTCTACGTTGATATTTCAACGAAGTCCCTGTGATACGACGTGGAAGGATTTTACCTTGCTCATTCAAAAACTGCTTCAAATAAATTGGATCTTTGTAGTCAATGTACTTGATTTTGTTTTTTTGGAAACGACAGTATTTCTTCTTTTTAAGTTCTACTGACGGTGGGGTAAGATATCTAATTTCAGTTTGATTTGTTGCCATGTCTTATGCCTCCTCTTTTTTAGCTTTGTTTTTCTTAATTCTCTTCTCAGCATATTCAATCATGTCCTTGTCTAATTTGAAAGTCAAGAATCGAATAATGCGCTCGTCACGACGGTACTCTGTTTCTAAGGTGTTTACAAATTCACCTTCAGCTTCAAATTGTATCAACTGGTAAAATCCTGTTGATTTCTTTTGGATAGGATAAGCTAACTTACGCAATCCCCATTTTTCTTCGTTTACGATTTTACCTCCGTTGTCAGTAATTAGTTTACTGAACTTGTCTGCCGCTTCCTTTACCTGAGCTTCAGATAAAACGGGAGTTAAAATGAAAACGGTCTCGTAATTGTTCATAATAAAACCTTTAAATTATTAAATGTATAATACTTCTTGTACTCAAAAAGTGTTGCAAAATTACTTCTTTTCTTCTTTGTATCAAAATTTTAGAGAAATTTCTCTTCTAAAAAAATTTTTCTTCTTTATCTCTCTTTGTAGCTTAGATTCTTTAGGGCACATTATTTGCAACATCTTTAATATTAACTTAAAAAAATGAATATCATGAAGAAATTAACAGTTATTGTCGCAATGTTGTCGTTAGCGACTTTGTCATTCGGACAAAGATTAATGCCAGGAGAAACACAATTGAATGCAGGTTTTGGATTTAATTCTGGCGATTGGGAGATTCCTATTTATGTTGGTGTTGATTATGGAGTACATCCAGACGTTACAGTGGGTGGTATTCTATCATATTCTTCTGCTGATATTAAATACCATGGAGATAAAGATGACGGTACATGGTTGAGTATAGGTGCTCGCGGAGATTATCATTTTAACACAATTCTTGAAATTCCTAATAATTGGGACGTTTATGCGGGTCTAACATTAGCTTATAATAATTTTAGCTATGATCATGACTGGGATGGATATGACTATGATGATTCAGGCATTGGTCTTGCTGCACAAATTGGCGGTCGTTATTATTTCCAAGATAATTTTGCGATAAATCTTGAATTTGGTGGCGGAAATATCGCTTCAGGTGGTAAGATAGGAATTACCTATAAATTTTAAGATAAAAATATAGCCCAACAAAAAAGCCGACAAATTGTCGGCTTTTTTGTTGGTTGGTAAAATAGTTAAACTACTCCTCATCTTGTTCAGCTTCATATTTTTTCAATAGTTCTTCTTGAACATCTCCCGGTACTTTTTCATATTCGGCAAATTTCAGAGTAAATGAAGCTCTACCTCCCGTAAGAGAACTTAAAGCTGTAGAGTATTTACCAATTTCTGCTAATGGAACTCTTGCATTCAATTTCTGGAAGCCTGATTCGGACTCCATACCCATAATCATTGCTCGGCGTGTTTGTAAGTCGCTCATCACATCGCCCATTCTATCTTCTGGCACTAATACAGACACATCATAGATAGGCTCTAGAATTTTTGGACCTGCCTGCTTAAATGCTGCGCTAAAGGCTTTACGTCCTGCTAACATGAAGGATAACTCATTAGAGTCAACTGGGTGCATCTTTCCATCATAAACACATACGCGAATATCTCGAGCATAAGAGCCGGTTAATGGACCTTCTTCCATTTTTTCCATAATTCCTTTCTGTATTGCAGGTAAAAATCTGGTATCAATAACACCTCCAACTATACAGTTACAGAAAACAAGCTTACCTCCCCACTTCAGTTCATTAACGTCTGTTCCTTTTAGATTTACTTTTATTTCCTTGCCATCAATTTTATAAACACTTGGATCTGGCATTCCTTCTTCGTAAGGTTCTATCAGCAAATGTACTTCTCCAAATTGTCCTGCACCACCAGACTGCTTTTTATGACGATAATCGGCGGCGGCAAGTTTGGTAATCGTTTCTCTATACGGAATTTTTGGCGGATGGAATTCGATATCTAATTTTTCATTATTTTTCAAACGCCATTTCATGGTATTCAGATGGTATTCTCCTTGACCATATACTAGAATTTGTTTCAGCTCTTTAGAATATTCTACGATTAATGTTGGATCTTCTTCATGATATCTGCTCAACAATTCTCCTAATCTCTCATCATTACTTTCATCTACTGGTCTTATGGCTGTACGGAATTTTGGCTCAGGATATTTGATCGGAGGATACTCCACATCGAATCCTTTTTCATTGAGCGCATGCCCATTTTTGGTATTCTTCAGTTTTACAGTTGCCCCAATATCTCCTGCTTGTAGCTCTGATACCTTTTCACGATTACGTCCAGCGACAATATAAAGTTGCGATAAACGCTCTTTACCTTGATTTGCAGAGTTTATTAAATCTTGTCCTTCTTTGACAACTCCAGACATTACTTTAAAATAAGAAACTTCCCCAAGATGTGGCTCAATAGATGTTTTAAATATAAATAATGATGTTTTTCCATTCACATCACATGGCACTTCATCACCTGATGTTGTTTGTGCTGGTATTGATTCAGCTGGTGAAGGAAATACATTATTGGCAAAACGCATAAGACGGCGTACCCCCATAGATTTCTCTGCTGAAGTACAAAATACTGGATACAGCTCTCTATCCAACATCCCTTTTTTAATTCCTTCACGCATCTCGTCTTCAGTTAATGAACCTTTTTCAAAATACAGTTCCATTAAACTTTCATCATTCTCAGCAGCTTTCTCTACCAGCTCGTTGTGAAGTTCTTCAGCCTTTTCCTTGTGCTCATCAGGAACATCTATAGTTTCGAGAAGTTTTCCTTCGTTATCATATCGGTAAAGCTTCATTTCCAATACATCAACAACCTCATTGAAGTTTTCACCTACCTCTATAGGAAATTGTACAATAGCAATCTTGTTTTTTCCGAAACTTACTTTACATTCCTCAATCGTCTGTTCGAAATTTGCCTTCTCGTCATCTAATTTATTAATCGCAAAAACCATCGGTTTGTTTAATCGCTTAGCATGACGGCTCATAATCTCGGCACCTACCTCAGCACCATGTTTAGCATTTATAACCATAAGACCTACTGCACAAACATTTAATGCGGCTACTGCCCCATCAATAAAGTCTGGCATGCCCGGTGTATCGATTACGTTTATCTTGTTACCATCCCATGTGGTATAGAGTACCGTTGAAAAAACAGAGTTTCCATAATCATGTTCTACGGGGAAATAGTCCGAAACAGTGTTTTTATCCTCTACACTTCCGCGACGTGGTATCACGCCACCCTCATGCATCATACATTCTGCTAAGGTCGTTTTCCCCGCACCGGAGGCGCCAATCAAGGCGATATTTCTCAATTCTTCTGGTTTATAAATTTTCATAATACATCTATTTTGAATGTTATCATTTTATTATTTTTCCCAAAAGATAGTAATTTTCAAAATACGGTGTACGCAAACGTTTATATTTTTTTCAATATAGATGTTGCAAAGCACAAAAAAAGAGACCTCCCAAATGGAGGTCTCTCAACTCTAAAGTTTGTATTTAAATTAAGATTATAAATCTAAAGCCCAGCTTCCTCTGTTAATCTGTGCTCCAGAAGCATTATCATCTAATTCTATCTTTGCAACTGCTGCTTGGAAATCAGCATCAGCAATATCTGATTTGTTCACAAAGTGTGTAGAAACATCACTTCCAAACTTCACTCCTTTAATAACCATCTCGTCGTTCTTTAAGAAGGTTACTGACTGATCTTTATCAAAGCGAATTCCTTTTGGATATCCAGTGATTAACACATTTTGCAAATCTATATTAGTTCCTGACTTCAAACGAATTGCTGATTTCTCCTCTGTAACTGAAATAGCATTACCTCTGATAGTTACGTTTTTGATTACTGGCTTAGAATATGGCTCTAATGATGGATTCTCATCATTTCCACTAGCTTCAAAACCAAAGTCTCCATCATCTTCAGCTAACTCAATCAACCAGTTTTCACCACCACCGGTCCAACCTTCTGTCCAGTCAATTGCATCATCTTCGTTACCTGTAGAAATCAAGTTATTTGCAACTACAGTACCTCCGAAGAATTCAAAGCCATCATCAGATCCGTAGTAAGCTTGTAAGTTTTCAAGAGTTGTGCCATTTCCTACAGCATAAAGAGAAAATCCGTTGAACTCATTATCTGAGCTATTTTTCTTACCTGCATATTCAACACGTACAAATTTCATCACACCAGAGTTATCAGCAGGGTCATTACCGCCATACTTATATTCTGTTCCTAATTCTGATGTACTTTCACCACCTTCCACGTTGATTGGTGCGCGTCCTAAGATAACTACACCACCAAAAGAACCGCGTTCACGTACAGTTGAAGTCATTACAATAGGTTCTGAAGCAGTACCTACAGCATTAATCATTGCCCCTTGGTTGATGAACAATGCATCTACACCGTCGTTCGGATTAGCAATGATAGTTGCGCCTTTACCAATGGTCAACGTTGCACCTTCTTCTACAACTACAATACCATCTAGCACCCAAGTTTCTCCAGCTCCAACTGTTTTGTCTTCAGTGATTTTTCCTGTAAGTACTTTCTCAGGATCAGCTGGTGTTGGGTCTGGATCTGGTGTTGGTGTTGGATTCTCACCAGGTTCGTTAATTTTTACGATTACATTCGGCTCGTCGTCAGTACAAGAAACCGTTGCAACTATTGCAAAGAATGCAATAAATAAATAAAAAAAGTTCTTTTTCATGTTGAAAATAAGTTATTGATTTAAAATTTATATCCTAATTTGAACGAAATAGTCATACCATCATTATACTCACCGGTAATAGGATCTTTACCTTCATTGACTCCATCTTGCTCTACATGGAAGTCAGTATCTAAAATGTCCTTTATAGAAAATCCAAAGCTCAATTTATGGTTTATTGTGTTACTCCAAATAAAATCTATAGTGTGCTGTGGTTGCTCTATGAAATCTCCAATACCACCACCACCTACGGCATAAATTCTTTCGCCAAATACGTTGTAAGTAGCTGTAGCTTTTGTTGTCCAAGAATCTGTTACTTTTTTGTCGTAAGTTAAGTCAGCATTTATAAGATAAGGAGATGCCCCTTGTAGTTCTCTTTCTTTGTTTGTCACGAAACCATTAGATTCAGGAATTGTGATTTCTGAGAACATTAATGTCGCGTTCATACCAAAAGTAAGTGGTCTGAAAGTTTCTGATTTGAATAAGTTTCCTAAGTTTTTAATCATCTCCAACTCAACACCATAAACTGTTGCACTCTCAGCATTCTTAAAAGTAAAAGCTCGTCCTCCTGCAGCTGGCTCTGCTGTTCTCTCTATAGGATCTTCTATTCTCTTATAGAAAGCGTTTACTGCAAACATCTCTCCTCTATTTGGAAAAGTTTCGAACTTCAAATCAGCATTGTAATTGGTTGAGTTCACCAAATCAGAGTTACCAAATATAGAACCCACTCCAGGTATTTTATAAACACTATTTGTAGCTTCCCTAATTCCTGGACGTGTTACTGTCTTACTACCAGCCAAACGAACATTAGTCTCATCACTAATTTTATAATTGAAGTTAATTCCCGGCAATACATCTGTTGGGTCATACGTTAATTCTGTAAAAGGATCAAAAACAGAGCTTGTAGGATCAACAAACTTCATAGTCCTGTCCGTTTTCTCTATTCTAACATCAGCAACAGCAGTAAATTTATCGCTAAAGTATTTTTCGAAAGAAAGATAAGCTGCATGAATCGTTTGGTCAGCCTCGAAATCACGTCCACCATCAGGGGCAATCTCATTATAGTAAAATGCTCCCATATCTAATGCACGATTTAAAAATGAATCTGGATCATTCACATCTACTGTATAATCAAGGTCTTTCGTAAATGCTGATTTAGCTCCAAATCCTAATAAAATTTGGAAGAAATCACGTTCTCTTGCGCTAAAATTGTATCCTACATTCAAATAATTTTTATAGGGTTGTTCTCCGTCAGGTGAAGCTCCAAATCCCATTCTGAAAGCCGCTCTTGCTGCGTATTGATTCTCTTCCATCTCACCAAAATAACGTCCGCCATTAGAACCTGGTGCTGATTTATATTTATACACAGAACTATCAGCTTTCGTCTGCTCCATAGAGACGTCTTTAGTATCTGGCTCGTCACTCTCTACAAAAGAATAAGAAACTCCCCAATCGAAGAAGAACTTTTCATTGTCATCTAAATCATGACTACCTAATAATTGCCCGTTGTACAAATCATTCTGTACATACTTAGAACGTCTTAAGAACAAATCAAATCCAGAAAGATCATCATAACCAATCATTTCATTCACTGAATTTGTTGAGTTGTTTAGATAAAGATTGTTAAAAGTAAAACGGTGTTTACTATTTACATCTAAAGTAAGAGCAAGTAACGCATTTAATTTTGTGTTGTAAGCCCATTCTTGGAAATCATAATCTTTAATAACTCCACCTTGTGCGTCTAATAAACGCTGTACTCCTTCTTTCTTATCGTTATCAGATGAAAAGTTAGCTGTACTTACAAACCCTAGACGTACTGCATCACTCAGTTGAAATGTTTTACCTCCAGACATTGAGAATCCAAAGTCAATAGGTGTTTTGCGTACATCAGGGTTGAACTTGGTTTCGAAAATTTCTGAACCTTTGATATTTGAAATAACTGATGTATTGAGATACGGATAAGGATAATCTTCGTAATAATGTCCTAATTGTGAAAGTGCATACAGATATTGTGGCAAATCACGTCTTCTTTTATCGATTCCTAAATATCCTGTTAGGTTTGTATTATCTAATTTTTGGTCATCTCCAGAAAGGTAGTATGAATTCATACCACCAGAAACACCAATGTTAAAAAAAGCTGTTCTAGGTGTATTTTTTGTTTCGATATCTACCGTAGCACCGGCAAAGTCACCATAAAGGCGTCCCATATAAGATTTGTTGATACTTAAAGTATTGATAACTGAAGTTGGAAACATTGACAACGGCAATGACTTCTTATCAGGATCTAGCGAAGGCAATGGCAGTCCATTGAGCAACACGTTATTATATCTATCACCCAAACCACGCACTACAATACCACGAGTAGCTTGCTTGGTAATTCCTGCAACTTTTGTCAATCCTTCTTCCACGTTAGAAATCCCTTTACGAGACAACTCATCAGAGGAAACATTCTCCAACATTATCACAGAGTTTTGTTGTACTAAAATTGCAGAAACCTCACTGTCTCTTGTCATTTTAGCTGTAATAACCACCTCTCCTAACAGGGCTGAATCTTCAATCAACTTTTGCTGAATATTTAATGCTTTACCTCGAGTTACAATAAGGTCAGGAATAGTAACATCCTCATACCCAATTAATGTCATCTTCAAAGTGTATTTCCCTGGATCAATTTCAATAAAGAAGCTTCCATCCAAGTCAGTACTTCCACCGATTACAGTCCCGGGGACAAAGACGTTTACGCCTATTAACGGTTCACCAGTTTTTGCATCAGTAATTGTACCTTTAATGACACTTTTATCTTCAGGAATAACCTCTTCTACAACAGCTGCATTAACTAGCAACGAAGAAAAGGTAAGGAAGAGCAATGTTAAAAATAAGTTTCTTTTCATAATTATATTTAATTTTACAGTTGCAAAGTAATAGTCTCTAACAAAGAAATATGTTACCAAAACTTTAAGCTCCCCCCGCCTAATGTTACCATATTGTTACCTAATTAAGCTTATGTTAAGTGCATACCTGCTATAAATTTTCTAATTAACTTTGATGCGTTTGGATGACTAACATTGAAGAATAATGAAGACAAAAAAGGCGACAATCCTCTTGGTAGATGATGAACCTGATATCCTAGAATTTATAGGCTACAACTTAGAAAAAGAAGGATATCGAACTTTGACTGCCAGTAATGGTAAAGAGGCTATCAAAATTACAAAAAAGGAACAGCCAGACCTTATCCTCCTAGATTTAATGATGCCTGAGCTTGATGGGATTGAAACTTGCGAACTTATCCGTGCAGATGAACAGCTAAAAGATAGCTTTATCGTCTTTTTAACTGCTCGAAGTGAGGATTATTCTCAAATAGCCGGATACAATGCCGGAGCAGATGATTATATTACCAAACCAGTGAAGCCTAAAGTCTTAACCAGTAAAATCAAAGCCCTTATTCGTAGAATAGAGCATTCTGAAGAAACTCCCAATATTATAGAAGTGCAAGATTTAAAAATCAATCAAGATTCGCACCTTGTTGAAAAAGCCGGACGACTTATCAATCTTCCTAAAAAAGAATTTTCACTGCTATGCCTTTTAGCATCAGTTCCTAACAAAGTCTTCGAACGTGACGAAATTCTTGATAAGGTTTGGGGGAAAGATGTTATCGTTGGCGAGAGAACTATTGATGTACACATCAGGAAGTTGCGCAAAAAACTGGGCAACGAAATGGTACAAACCATAAAAGGTGTCGGTTATAAATTAGTAACAGAATAATTAAGTAGTCGTATTTTTATCTCTATTTCGTAGAGAAATTGTATCTTAGTCCTTAGAATTATCTAGTTTTGATAAATTACCTTACTAACGAAATACACTATATATGACTACAAATTATCAAGATAAATTGTTACTCCAAACTGTAGCTGACAAATTAGAGAATAGTAATTCATCGAAGAATATACTCGTAGGCTATGACGGATTTATAGATGAGATTATCTATGTAGTCCGTAAGCGTCAAGATGATAAAACGTTTGAGAGAATTGAAACCATTACTGAGTTTTCTGAACGAATTGGGAAAGCCGCTGGTTTAAGTGCCAATATCGAGTTTGTAACACAACAAATAAAGTTGGGTGGCAATGGACCTATCATGGCAAACTCACTCATCAATCAAGGGCATAAAGTGAGTTATGCAGGATCAATTGGAGCTGAAGGTATACATCCTGTGTTTCAAGAATTTGCCAACCGCTGTGAAGAGGTTGTTTCTTTTGAAGCACCAGGGCACACTGATGCGCTAGAATTTATGGATGGTAAGCTCATGTTAGGGAAAAGTCATCACATGACTGGAATCAATTGGAGCAAACTGATTGAGAAATATCCTAGAGAGAAGCTCACTGAGCTCCTTCAAAAAATGGATTTACTGAGTTTTAATAATTGGACAATGCTAAGTGGGATGAATTCTATTATGGAAGGCATTTTATCTATCATCAAAGAAATACCAAAAAAACCGATTGCTTTCATTGACTTGGCTGATCCTCAAAAACGATTAGATGAAGATATTATTAAAGCATTAGAACTAATTTCTGAATTTGCTGAAACGACCCAGATGGTGCTAAGCATGAATAAAAATGAATCTATGATTGTTGCATCACTCCTTGGTGTTTCAACAGACGACGTGATACAAAGGGCTATTAAAATCAGAGAAAAGTTAAATATTTCCCATGCCGTGATACATCCCCTACATGGCGCAGCTGTAGCAACAGAAGATTGGGCTGGATATGTTATTGGTCCCTATACTCAAAAACCAAAACTGACGACTGGTGCCGGCGATAATTTCAATGCGGGCTTTTGCAATGCTCTTTTACGAGGTTTTACTCCGGAAGAATGTTTAGCTGTCGGAGTAAATACATCAGGGTATTACGTGAGGAACGCTCATTCTCCAAATAAAGAACAACTAATCGATTTTTTAAGAAATAGAGAATAAGAATATGCGAGCTTTTCTTTTATCTTTACTCTGCTTATTCTTATGTGTCAAAGGAGCAATGAGTCAAAAACTAAGCCCGGAAGCTGAAATCAGCATTCTTACTTGTGACCCAGGAGAAGAGCTTTATTCGCTTTTTGGACACTCTGCTATTCGTGTTCAAGATCCTATTTCCAATATGGATTTGGTCTTTAATTATGGCACATTCGATTTCAGCACTCCAAATTTTTACATGAAATTCGCACAAGGAAGGTTAGACTACTTACTTTCTGTTTCAGACTATGAGAGATTTATTACCTCATACAAGAGAGAAAAACGAAGTGTTTATTCACAAAAATTATTACTCAATCCTCAACAAAAGCAACAATTATTTGAGGCACTCCTCATCAATTATAAGCCTGAAAATCGTGCTTATAAGTACGACTTCTTTATGGATAATTGTGCTACGCGTATTGATGAAATAATTAGAAATAATATTGCAGGTGATTGGGAATTTACTCAAGTCCCATCAAAGTTGGGAGAAACGTATAGAACCGGAATAGCTCCTTACTTAGCGAATAGCGACTGGCTTAACTTAGGGCTGAATATAGTTTTGGGAGCTCCTACAGACCATCTTCAAAAAGGTTTATTTCTACCTGATATTCTAAAGGATAATTATACAGACGCTACACTTAATGGAAAACCTATCGTAGCAAATACGAGAACACTTTACGACGCTCAATTTGTATATTCAAAAACCGCTTTCCTGTTAAGTCCGGTTTTCATCTTTTATTTGGCAGCTTTTCTAATACTTCTCGGCTCTATATTTATTCCTGAGAAAATGCATTTTGCTGATTTTATTCTATTTTTCGCATTAGGAATTGCTGGTAGTATTATTGCTTTTCTTTGGTTTGCCGCTGACCATACAGCTACAAATGACAATTGGAATATCTTCTGGGCACTGCCAACACACTTCATTATGGCTTTTGTCATTCTATTTCAACATCAAAAATCAAAATTTACACATTACTATTTCTTAGTAACTTTGATTATTGTTTGTACCTTGTTGATATTTATGGTATTTCCACAACTTTTCTCTATTTTTAACTATGCACCTCTTGCATTTCCTTTTGAAATGATCATTCCCATACTTCTTTGCATCATCTTTAGAAGCTTGGGTATAGTTCGTAAAAAATCATAGCTTTGTAAAACAACTTCGATACTATGACACAGCCAATTATTGAATTTAAAAATGCAACACTGAAAAATGGGGAGAATGAAGTCCTCAAAAACATCAATCTTGCTATTTATCCGGGGGAATTTGTTTATCTTATCGGAAAGATAGGAACCGGAAAATCTACTCTTATCCGTAGCTTGAATGCTGAATTACCATTACATAAGGGACAAATAGTCATAGATGGGACATTACTTTGGAATATTCGTAGAAAAAACGTAGCTCCGTTACGTAAAAAGCTGGGTGTTGTCTTTCAAGACTACAAGCTATTAAGCGACAGAAGTGTTTATAAAAACCTGCTTTTCGTGCTGGAAGCAACAGAATTTCCCAAAAAGGAACGAAAAGAACGTATTGAGGAAGTACTTTTAAAGACTGGAGTCCTAGAACACAAAGACAAAATGCCACATGAGCTCTCCGGTGGTGAACAACAGCGTGTGGTTATTGCAAGAGCTTTGCTTAACAATCCTGATATTATCTTGGCTGACGAACCTACGGGAAACTTAGACCCCGAAACTTCCTATGCACTGGCAGCCCTGCTGCATGACATTTCAAAGAGTGGAAAGACGGTCATCATGGCAACCCACCAATATGATTTATTAGAGCGTTTCCCTGCACGCACCCTTCGCTGTGAAAATCATCAGATAATAGAGCAATAAAAAGCATAAGAAGAGAAACTTATATAAAAAAAGAGTAGCTCCTACGAAGAAACTACTCCCTATTTTAAAGTAACTATTCAGTACCTACGAAAACAAGCCACTAATAGCAGGTCCCCAAAGTTTCGCAATAAATAGAATTGCTAAAATGTACATCAGTATTGAAAGTCCTTTTGCTTTGCCAGTAAAGATTTTCAACAATACAAAAGAAAGCATACCAAAAATAATACCGTCAGCAATGCTGTATGTTAAAGGCATCAATATAATGGTAAGAAAAGCAGGAATGGCTTCTGTAAAGTCTTCCAAATCGATATTCTTAACAGGCGACATCATAAATAATCCTACGATGATAAGTACCGGAGATAAAGCAGCAGCAGGAATCATCAAGAAGACAGGAGCCAAAATCAATGCCAAAGCAAAAAGCACGGCTGTACTCAACGCCGTTAATCCTGTGCGTCCGCCCTCCGCAACACCGGAAGCACTTTCTACATAGGTAGTCACAGTACTGGTACCAAAGATAGAACCGAAGAACGTCCCGATAGCATCAGCAAATAAAGCTTGCTTCACACGTGGAATTTTTCCATTCTCATCAAGCATATCAGCCTTAGTAGAAACACCTATCAATGTTCCAACGGTATCAAACATATCAACGAAAAGGAACGTAAACAATACGATAAGCATATCTACGGTAAGTATTTGTCCCCATTCAAATTGAAAAAAGATAGGTGAAAGAGATGGTGGTGTTTGTATTAAACTTCCTTCTGGGAAATGTGTGATCCCCATGGGAATTCCAATAACTGTTGCCACTAAAATTCCTATTAACAAGGCTCCTTTTACCTTAAAAGCCAATAAAACTCCAATAATAAAGATTCCTAAAATTGCTAAAATGACATTCACATTAGACATATCACCCAGGCTTACTAAGGTTGCCGGGTTATCTACAATAATTCCCGAATTTTGCAATCCAATAAATGCGATAAAAAGCCCAATACCTACTGATATAGAGTTTCGAATATTCGCAGGAATAGCATTAACAATCATCTCGCGGACGTTAAATGCAGTAAGAACAATGAAAATTACACCTTCCAAGAAAACAGCAGTTAAAGCAAATTGCCAAGAGTAGCCCATCGTAAGAACTACGGTGTAAGCAAAGAAAGCATTAAGTCCCATACCCGGTGCCAAAGCAAATGGCAACTTAGCCACCAAAGCCATTACCAAAGTCGCGATAACGGCAGAAAGTGCGGTGGCAGTAAATACCGCCCCTCTATCCATTCCTGCATCTCCTAAAATTCCAGGGTTTACGGCTAGAATATACGCCATCGTCATAAAGGTCGTGACGCCGGCAAGAATCTCCGTTTTTACAGTAGTTCTATTTTCAGATAAATTAAAGAATTTTTCTAACATAGTTTATTCGTTTAAATATCCCAACGTACTGCTACTGTAGGCATAATTTCAAATTTATTTGAGCCAAGAACAAAATTGTTGCTAAACTCTACTTCTGTTCCTACTTTAAAATGCTCAGTCACAGAGTACCAAAGTTGTGGTTCACTGACAAAAATGAATTTCTTTCCATCTTTCTCTCCCCATTTATCTTCTGTCCAAAGATCTGCAAACCCAGTAAAAAGAAATCCTTTTCCAAAAGGTTTGAACCAAGTTACAGTTGCCTGAAAATCAGGTCCTTCTTCAACATCTTGTATATATTTATAGCCTAGCATTGTTCCTAATGTAAATCCTTTGGTAATTTTCCAATCGTAATACCCACCTACGATAACCATATTTTTAAAGGAATCGCCAAACCCATCGGCTCCAAAATGCCCTCCATTGTACTCAAGATGAGCCTGTACGGGAAATGTTTGGTTGAATTTAAAATTACGTGCTAATTCCATATAGCTGACACTAATACCATCATCTTCAGCATTAAAATCAAAGTCAACAAAAAAGAAGGTTGAACCCCATTTGTCTGGTTTGAAGAACTCAACAGTTGCAGTTAAGTAATCACGATCAGCCGCTCTATCATCATTCGCTTTTCCAAAGTCATAATGCAACTGCACGTTCTGTGCCATAGCCAATACAGCAAAACAGCTGAATGCTACAATTAAAAGTAGTTTTTTCATAGTTTTATAAAGTTTTGGTTTAATAAAATAGAATGCAAAAATACACATTCAGTCGATTTTATCAATGTAGATTATTAAGAAAATAAAAAAGCAGTGCCTGAAAGACACTGCTTTAAGTATGCAAAATAGCCAATAACTATTTTGATTTTCCTTGATTAGCCACACCACTAATTGCAGCCTGAATGGCATCTTGGTCTCCTAGATAATAATGCTTTATTGGTTTCAAATCTTCATCTAACTCATACACCAATGGCACACCAGTTGGAATGTTTAATTTTAGAATAGCTTCTTCGCTCATATCATCTAGAAACTGCACTAAAGAACGTAAACTATTTCCGTGAGCAACGATTACCACATTTTTACCATCCTTAATTGTAGGAGCAATTTCCTCGTGCCAGTATGGTAACATTCTGTCATAAGTATCTTTCAAACTTTCGCCTGCAGTTTTATTTTCTTCTTTTAAATCCTTGTATCTATTATCAAACTTTGGATGACGCTCATCAGATTCCTCAATCATAGGTGGTCTTACATCATATGAGCGACGCCATTGTAGCACTTGGTCTTCACCATACTTCTCAGCAGTTTCTGCCTTATTCAAGCCTTGTAATGCACCGTAACTCTTCTCATTCAGACGCCATGTTTTATGAACAGGAATCCAGTTTAAATCCATCTCTTCCAAAACAAAATTTAATGTTCTGATGGCTCTTTTTAATACAGATGTGTAGGCAACATCAAAAGTATATCCTTCTTCCTTTAATACTTTTCCTCCATTTTTAGCTTCTTCGATTCCTTTCTCTGTTAAATCAACATCTGTCCAACCAGTGAATAGGTTTTTCAAATTCCATTCACTCTGTCCGTGTCTAATCAATACCAATTTGTACATTTTCTTTATTTTTTAAATAAGTAATCATCTAACTAATTACTTGCTAAAATACAACCTATTTTTGGAAAAGCAAAATGCCAAATTACTAAACGCTTAGGCAAAAAAAAGACTGCCCAGTTGAGCAGTCTTTTCACACATTTTTTATTATGATTTTTAATTGTCTTCTGCCGGTGTCACGATATTAATGAAGCCGTTTAGTTCCTTCTCCCCCTCCACGATAATGATATAGAAATAAGTTCCATCAGGTAATCGCTTAGAGTTTCTAAAATCAAGGTCATTTTCAGAATATCCGTCAAATCGTTCATTATCTAACATATAACCATCTTTCTCATAAACCTTAGCACCCCATCGATTATATAATCTCACTAAAGCAGTTTTTCCACACTCTTGGCAGTATTCTAACAAGTCATTCAACTCCCAAGTATCATTATAGCCATCAGCATTCGGAGTTACTAGTTGTTCAATGGTGATATTCTTATACAACTCTTTACACTTAACAGGATCAAACTGCAGCACAGTAACTATTACCGGAATGGCTGCGCTTTGACAACCTATTTCATTCTCGCAAACAACATAATATGTCGTTGTTTCATCTGGTGAAACTTCAGTATCCGTTAATTCCTGAGTTAATGCTTCATCTGCATACCAATGTAGCATTCCATTCTGACATCCTTCAGCTGTCAATGCTGAAGTACCGCCTTTTTCAATCTTTGGAGGTATCGCTTTCACACTGCTTGGCATATCGACTTTGATATGCTCAACCTTAACTGCTCGTTCGCTACTTATCTGGTTATTTACAGTCTGTGTAACGGTATAAATTCCCGAATTGGTCACTGTAATACTTTCGGTAGTTTCACCAGTACTCCATAATAGGTCGCCGACATAGTCCTCAGCCCTCAATGTAGCTGTACCTGCCTCGCAATTATAACTAAGTATTACTCTTGGAGGTGGCGGAATATTCGCTTCTGAAACAATAACCTTTCCTATTTTAATGTTATTCGTACAAGAACTACGTACGGTTACTTTATAGAAATAGATACCTGGCTGTAAGAACTCGACTAAAACACTGCTACCAGTGTTTCCACTGACAAATTGGGCTTTGTTTGATGGGACATTGCTATCTGTAAGGGCAAAATTAATTCCATCTACTTTATCGTATAATTCCCAACTATAAGTGTGATTAGGTATTGACTCCACTGACAATTCTACCCTTTCACCACTAGACACACGTATCTGTGCCTGAGCTAAATGCCAAGCAAACAGCAATGGTAACACCATCACCCAACGTATTCTATGTATGCAGAATTTTATCAACCTTATCTATTTTCTATTCACCCTATTATACTTGTTATCTATATTCAAATTCATTTTTAATCATAGACATACCTATCCTATATCAAGCAATTTGTTGTCGCTTGACAGACTGTATTGTATACTGTTAGTTACGTAACAATATAAACCTCTGGTCAAATTAAAATCTAAACAAAAGCCTATTGCAAAGCGTAACACACTATACAGTATGTATCGTTTTCTTTTAACCATTTATAGGATTCTTTGATAGTCACTTGCACTTATTATTAAGTTAACATCTTTACTATTACATACTCTTTCAAGCATTTATTATGTGGTCATAAACGCTCTATTCTCATTACAGCACCTTAACTTTCACTTTAGCAACAACTGCTAAAGTGAAAGGGTGTGTATGAGAAAGTAATAAATTCTAATTACTGGACTCTTTGGATAAAACCTCCAGAGGTAGCTTTTACAGTTGGACGAGCCTTGATAGTGTAATCATCTTTATCAGCGAACACACCTTCATCACCAGAACAATCGTCTGTTTGGTCTTTCAATGCATCATTATTAGTTCCTCCATAAGTACCATCCGTTGCAACATTCAATGTTTGATTAGCAAGAGTTTCAAATCTTTCATTATCAATAACAATCTTATAAATATACGTTTCTGAAGGTGTAGCTCCTGAAGCGTCTGTAGGTATTGTTGCTACAGTTGTAGAAGATAGAGTCTGTGCAGAAGCATCTTGAGATAAACCATTGAAATCTACCCATGTATCAGTTCCTTGAACTGCCCATTGTGCAGAAACATATTTTTGGTCTCCAGTACTTGATAATGCAGGTAAGCTAATTTGAGGTTTCCAGTCTCCAGCAAAACCACTTGCAGTAACTTTATAATACAAGGTATTTTCTCCATAAGTATAAGTAACTTTATCTTCCGTAGCATCAAAAGACGCACCATCAACATCTGCAGCACAGACTGTAGCACTAACTCCTGCACCAAATGCAGTACCTGCTTCGTCTTCTACAGGATCAATATCAAGTTTAAATTGGTTTAATGGTTCGATTTTCATTACTTTCATATTCATAGCATCACAGGTACCATTATTTTCTTCGTATTTTAATACCAAGAAATATTTTGAGTTTGAGTTCAACAAAGCTTCGGCTTTCCATGTTAAACCGATTTTCTTAGTAGTTGTCCCTGCCTTATGATAAGATGAAAACTCTGTGTCCGTAGCTTTAACATCAAAATAATCATTGGTTGAGTTAACTATGTTGGTTTCAGTAAATAAATCACCTGCATTTTGTGTAACATACCAATTGTAAGTTCCGGTACCATCGTAACCATCTCCACTAATTTCTACTTCATATTCGTGTGGCACCCCAATTGCGGGGAAGTTTTCATTCTCCTCACAGTTGGCAGGTTTTGTTGGTGTAGGCTCGGTATCGGCCTTTTGTCCAAAAAGAAACGCTACTGTAAGCATCGCTAATACTGTTAAAAAAATTGACTTTCTCATAATAAAAAATTTTAATGTGCTATACTTAGTTATTTTAATTATTCACTTTTATAATCTTAGGTCTTGGTTTAATCGTTATTTGTGTTGTTTTTTGTGTACTATTCCCATTACAATCAACAACCACATAAGTAATCGTATACTCTTTTTCAACATAAGATGACTTTGGGTTTTCTGTTGCTACATCTAACCATAATCTTATACCTTCAATACTATCAGATGGTTGTCCTGTTCCGCTAACAGTTGCTCCATTAATTTCAGGAGAAATACTCCATATAATTGTATTGGTCACACAACAATTATCATCCACATTATTTAAGTCAAGACTTAAATCTGCATTGCCAAATTCATAGTAGTCTGGCGGAGTATTGACATCTCCATTCGTTGTATTAGCATAATTAGCTTCAATAATATTATTTACGCAGTACGAAACATCATTTGGAGCATCATATGTCGGTTTCTCGCCGTCTTCAACGATGATAAATTGTGTACATGTATTAGTATTTCCATTTACGTCTATTGTTGTCCACGTGACTGTTGAAGTTCCAATAGGAAAATCTCTATCTAATGGAGCATCATTAGTAACAGAAGCAATACCACAATTGTCAGAAGCTACTGCATTACCAATATCAACTGTGGCTGAACATTGTCCGGGATCATTGTCGACAATTTTATCGATAGGACACGTTATACTCGGAGGACTATTGTCTTCGACCTTCACTTGAAAAGAGCAACTATTGGTATTTCCATTACCGTCATCAGCTTTCACGATGACCTTTGTAGTACCGACTGTAAATGGATATGGAAATGTGATTTTATCATCATCAATAAAATAGCTTATTGTTGGAGACGTACAATTATCAGAAGCTGTTGCTTGAAAAGATAGTTCAGCATTGCAATCCTCGTTCTCATAATATACAGATTCAGTAACTGGACATGTAATTTCTGGAGCAGTAGTATCCTTAATTATTACTTTTTGAGTTTGGTATGCTTCATTTCCATTTCCATCAGTATATTTCCAATTTATATAATACGTACCTTGTTGTGTAAATGATGTCGGATTGGTTGTAGTTGCAGTAACAGTTCCATAACAAGCGTCATTTGCTGTCGGTGCTGTGACTGAAGTTGCACATTGAGCTATAATATCAGGCAAGGTAGTTTGATTAGGGACGGGTGCGGTTTTATCACTTCCAGAATAGGTTATTTTCGGATGATTTAAAGCCTCATTACCGCATGCATCTTTAATTATATAAGTATAAGTAACTGACCAATTGCTGTCATCGCCTGTGGGTGTACCAGATAAAGTTGCACTTACGCTACTACAAGTATCTGTAAACTGACTGGCAATTAAAGAGGCTTCTGGAGCTTCTGGAATATCGTCAAAGCAATAATCTAAACCAGATTGATTTTCAGGAATTGTGAATGTGGGTAGCTCAACAGGAGGTGTTGTATCTTTCACATGAACTTCTGCTTGTAAGGCTGTCTTATTTCCACATTTATCAACCACAAAGCCTTTTCTAATATATTTCTTAATACAATCGTCGCTACTTACTAATTCGAAACCGTCATCTTCAAAAATTAACTCACTATCATCCACACAATCTGTAATTTCATAACCTCTTGATTCTAAATATGCTACCGTAAGATTAGATGCTTGAGTAAATACTTCCGATCCACATCCTTCTAGGATAAAAGGCACAAAATTACCTTCCACAATAGGAGCTTGAGTGTCCTGCACAGTAATAGTCTGGACAGGCAATTCTATTTTATTACCACATTTGTCTTTAATTGTATAGAATCGCTTAATCGTCAATGGACAACTTCCAGATGGAAAATCTTGATAGGTAACTACTATTTCGCTATCTGTTGAACAATTATCATTTATTTGTAAGCCTAAAGCTTCAAGTTCGCTAACAGTTGTTGCAACACTAGGTGCATCAGTTACAGAGCAACCTTCAACCGAAACATCACTAAGTGTACCTGTAGCTACAGGTGGAGTATTGTCACTGATAGTTATTGTTTGTGATAGTGTGAGCGTGTTAGAACAAGCATCAGAAAGAGTATATGTTCTTATTACCTTAGTATAACAATCGGTTTGCGAAACAGTATTATCAGAAATATGTTTGATGACTAATTGATCATTATCAGTACAATTGTCAAAATAAGTAATACCCAATTGTTCCAGTTCTGTTTCATTAGTGGCTGGTGGGTAACTGTTGAGTGCTGAAATACCACAGCCATCGATATTTTTGTCACGCAACGTTCCACTTTTTTGAGGAGCTTCGTCATCAATCACATGCACTTCTTTAGAAATAGACGTTTCGTTGCCACACTTGTCGATAATGGTATAAGTCCGTCTAATAATAGTTGGACATCCTTCGGTAATGGTTTCTGAATAAGTCAGCCCAAGTTGATCTAAAGGGGTGCAATTGTCACTGATTTCTAATGCTTGTTGTACGGTTCCGTTATCCTTGCCATATTTCTGCAAAAGTTCGGACACGCTCTCTACGTGGTTAGGAAAATCATTAGAAGTACATCCTTGAACCTCTATTAAACTTATTGTTCCAGTAATTGTGGGTGGCGTAGTGTCATTAATGTCAAGTTCCTGTGGTATTGTTGTTTGGTTTCCACAACCATCCTCAATCGTATAAATTCGATTAATAACAATTGGACACGTACCCGAATAGGTTTCAGAAGAAGTAATATCAAGTTGATCTAAAGGTGTACAATTATCTGACAATGAAATGAGTCCATTATCCAACAACTCTTGTGCAGTACTATAGGGAGCAGGTTCATCTTCTTTCTGGCATCCTTCGATAGACAGTGTACTAAGACTACCAGTAAAGGCTGGTGCAATATTATCATCAACAATAATAGTCTGGGCGCAATTTGCGGAATGTCCATTATTATCAGCAATTCGATAGGTTCTAATAATGGTTCTTGGACAACTTAAATTGTTATCAATCTGACTTACCAAAGTAAAAGTTGAAGCATCAATACCGTCAGTATCTGTAACAGTACCACCTGCATTTTGAAATTCATTTAAAGTAGTATAAGGTGCTGGCACACCATCATAACAGCTGGTTACAATATCTCCAGGGCAATTAATTTCAGGAGCTTCATTACTTCTGACAGTTACTATCAATGTACAACTAGCTTGATTTCCACATTTATCAATAGCTCTATATTCTACATTTGTAACACCTATATTAAATGCTTGATTCGTAATATTCTCACCTGAACCTGAAGTATCACCAGAAAGTGTATAGGTAATTGTTGCATTATCGCCACATCTTGAAGTAGCCGACGGAGTAGGGATTGTTATAATAGCAAAATTACCCCCTACATCATCTGCTTCTTCAGAAATATTACCAGGACAACTTGTAAAGGTTGGTGACTCATCGTTAATAACGGTAATCGTTTGGGTATAGGTATTGGTAAGTCCGCTACAATCTGTCAAAATATATTTTCTTGTAAGAATATATGGATCAGAGGAACATCCTTCTCCTCCATTGTCACTTTCTTGGATATTTACATTCACCGATCCACCACAATTAGAAGAGAGACCTGTTATATCGCTAACATTAGCTTGTGGAATGTCGGCTTTACATTTATAAGTCGCTGGATCAGGAACCACACCTGTGGGTTTTTGATCATTCATTACAGTAACCGTATGCTTGTAGGTATGAGAAAACTTTCCAAAGCAATCTACGAAAGTATATTCAAAAGTTATATCTCCTTGATAACAAGGATTGTCCGCATAATTAGCTGGAGTGATTTGTACTGGTGAAGGATCTATCGCTTTACCGCAATAATCATAAACTGTAGCTGGTTGCCTAATAATCACATCATCAACACAATCTGTAGTTCTACTTGTATTAGCAGGCATATTATCAATAAAATCCAGCGCCACTAACTCATAAGTGTATTTCCATTCCGACACATTTCCTGCACAATCAGTATATTGATACGTATAAGTACGTGTACCCTCACAATCTATATTGGTAGGATTACTCACTTTTCCCATAAATTCAGCATCAATCTCATTACCACATGCATCATTAACCACTGGTAGCTCAGGATCAACCAACTCACTTGGACAGTGAATTATACTAAAACCATCAGTAGGCACGACGGGAGCTTGTTGGTTTCTAATTGTAATAAGTTGTGCACAATAATCTGACTCATTACCAGAGGCATCTATAACATACCATAATCGGGTTACTTGAATTCTACACGGGTCTGATAAGTTCGTTTGACTGTCTTGATATTGATAGGTAAATGCATCTGGGCAATTATCAGTAGCTACACCTCCAGCACTTGTAAAGATTGACTCCGAAACGCTCATTCTAGTTTCACTATAATCTGGCAAATTATTATTCGCTAAAGCACTGGTATTACAACCATTAATTTCAGCTATATCTGGTGGACAACTCGTAATATTTGGCTTTTCATCATCTATAACCTGTACATCAAAAGTACAGCTAGCTCTATTTCCAGCTTCATCAGTTGCAATAGCTCTTACATTTGTAATTCCTTTTGGAAGTTGGTAAGGCAGAGTGACTATCTGATTATCAATTTCGTATGATCTTGAAACATTAATACCACTACAATTATCTAACCCTGTAATAACTCCTTCAATATCACTTGCAAGGACGGTGTGAAAACAGTTATTAGCATCGGTTGGAAATTGGACAGTTTGTGTTGGACAACCACTTAAAACAGGTGGAGTTTTATCAACAACCGTAACACTGTAACTACAAGAAACGGTATTGTTACCTGCATCTGTAACAGAATAGATTATTTCAGAAGTTCCCACTTGAAACATCTGGTCAGAAGGAATTATCCCATTTCCATTTATTTCGATGTGGTCAGGCCTAATAATCTTGTAAGACAGCGTTGCTGTACAATTATCTGAATAGGTTGGATCAGGCAAATCGTATTGAACGTTGCAATCTTGATTATTAGAATCTGTTTCGAGATTGATATCTGAAGTATTACACTGAATCGTTGGCATCTGTGTATCCTCTACATTTATAGTAAAATTCTTAATTACATCAACACACCCATTTGATGCAGTTATTTCAATAACATTAATTCCTTCAGGGAATGATATCCCTGAACCTGTACCACTACCAGTTTGACCTTCTAAAATCCCTCTAGTTATTCTATAACTTAGATTTATAGGCTCTGTGCCTGTTGTTGTAACATTATAATTAACCACTGCTGTACATTCTCCTGGATCAGCTTGAACAGTCATGTTATCAGGAACTGTAAGTGTAGGGTTTTCCTTAACTAATACATTTGACACATTTGATGTAAGAGAACCGCAATTTGTTCCCTCTGAAGAAATTATAACTCTATATTCATAATTGCCTGGAGTATCTGTAGGAATCACATAAGTTGTAAGATTAGCTCCCGAAATATTAGTCCAAGTACCTCCAACAAGCTTTTGCCACTGGAAGGTTAAATTATGTCCTCCTTCTGCCTCAACTAATAATGAAGGATTTGACGAATTATCTTTACAAGTAATAATATCCTGTGGTTGCGTTGTAATGGTAACTGGATCATATACTGTTAAAACTGCTTCGTCTGAAATAATCCCGCATGGATTGTCTGCATGTTTAAATACAACTCTATATTTATAACCATTCATTGATGTTGTCACACCAGATAAATTCAAAATGGCTTCATTTCCGCTACTAACAGTTCCATTCGCACTGGTAATATCTGTCCAAGTTCCACCAATTAATTCTTGCCATTGGTAAGTTAAGTTATTAGTAGTTCCATTCGTAGCTGTAGCAATTGCCTTAAAATCCATATCACCTGGACAAGTAGCTACACCTGTAGGTTGTTTAGTTATTGCCAAATCAACTGTTTCTTGAGATCCTCCTAAAGATTGTCCTCCATCAGCTATTTTGGGAATACCTTGATTATTCACACACAAATTATCATCACAAAGTCTATCATCTATTAAATCGTCTTCTGTAAAATCAGCAGCACCTTCAATAGCATCAGGACAACCATCGTCATCAGAATCTGGATCTAAAGAATTAATTAATCCATCGCCATCTAAATCTAAATCTGCACAAACACCTTGCCCATTTAACGTGCAATAATCCGGATCTCTATAATTAATAACACCATCAACATCGTTATCCTCCATCGGGTCTCCATCTAAACAGGAGAATCTATTAATACCTGATATTATAATAGGCTCTTGTTTTATAAAGCCAAAATCTGCTGATTGATTCTGTGGCGGATAAGAAATAACTTCTACATCATTAATATATATAGTATAACCAGCAGAATTATTACTATCACTACCCCGCCCTGTTCCCCATAAACCATCACCAAAAGAATCACGTATTGTAAAGAAATACACTCCATTTTCCTGCAAAAAACTAGTCTCTAATTCGATAGTCTCATCACTATCTTCATAAGGTCCTCCTCCTATCAAAAATTGACCAGATGGAGATACTAATTCCCAAGTAGTTTCATTTTCATCTGTATCTAAATCTATTCTTACTTTTATCTTCTTTAAAGGAAGTCCTTCTTGATCCGTTTGACATAATTCCTGTGTATCTAGGATACCATCATTATCATCATCAAAGTCTGCAACATCATCTATCCCATCACAATCGATATCATTTAAAACTTGTACACTCTTAAGAGCTGCAGGACTATAACTACAGTCATTTTCATAGTCAATACAATTCGATTTGTAATATAGAAAATAATAACCCGAAGATACTGAAGCAGGATTTGATACTAACGTAGCTGAATTAGGAGATGAGGGTACCCTGTGCCATTGATACTCCAAACCTTCAGGTGCTATTGAAGTTGGTAAAACTGAATTTAAATTTGCCAGTTCTCCCTCACAAATTATTATATTCTCACTTATAGGATTAGGAGGTGGTAATAGAGGACGTTCATAAATACCAACATCATCAACTCTTAATCTTCTATTTGATGAATTAGAGGTATCCTCGAAAACAAATTTTAATTGTGCATTTTGATTTCCAGTATAATTAGATAAATTTAAAATTACATTTCTAACAGAAGTATTTCCAATAGTCCCCCCACTTGAAAGAACTAGACCATCTACGTTTACAGAAACATCTTGTAATTCTTCGCTATAAATTTCTTGACCATCCACCAAAACACCCCTAAATATTTCTTGAGATCCAAGATAAATCTTAAAAAAACCCGCCCCTGAAAAACCAGTATATCTGAATTTAAACTTTATTTGTTTTGGAGTATTAAGACACAAATTATTAATAGTTGTTGAAGTGAGTTCATGGCTTCTATTTAAACCATTTTCACCAGTCACATAGAGATATCCACCTAACCCACCGTACCATAAACCCCAGCGTGACCAATTTCCTCCCAATGTCCAGCCATTAATATTATCCGTAAAACTGCCATTAGAGACCTTATTACCAGAGCAAACAGGGGTATTTTGAGCAATCAAAAAACTCACACTAAAAAAAAGACATAAAAACAAAAACAAACCTTTAAGAAGAACTGAATTCACAGAAGATGTTAAGATAACATAACGGTTAGTGTGTAGATGTTTGTCCATTTAGTTTGTTTAGTATTAAAAGCGATTTAGTATAGTAAGCAAAAATAGATCAAATTTCGTTAGAACCAAAATTATAATTACAGTGATTTTTCTTATGTCTAAGAAATATCCATAAACTAATTACAAGCAATCAAAACATAATTTAGAACAATTCTAACAGTCGAAACAATACCAACTCATTGACAATCTGAATATTAACGATATTTTGACTTTTTTGCCCAAAACCTACGTTTTGCCTAACTTTGTAACATATTTTATTTAAAACTTTATTTTAATTAACCTTCAAAATATCTTTTTATGTCAAACTTTTTAAGTTCATCGATTGGAAAGAAGTTGATAATGAGTTTATCAGGTCTTTTCTTGGTGGTTTTTTTGTTGGTTCACCTAAGTATCAATTTACTTATTTTATTTGATAGTACAGGAGGACTTTACAACGAAGCTGTCCACTTTATGGGTACCAACCCTCTAATTAAAGTAATGGAGCCTGTATTGGCTATTGGTTTTATTGTGCATATTGTTTATGCCACAATACTTACATTGCAAAACCAAAAAGCCACTCCTACAAAGTACAATGTTACTCAAAAAACGAAAACATTTTCTTGGGCTTCAAAAAATATGTACATCTTAGGATTTGCTGTACTTGCATTCCTTGTGTTACATATTATTCAATTTTATGTGAAAATGAAAATTACTGATACTGCTCCTATCGTTGAAGCAACTGGTGGACACGATGGATACAAGTTGGTAACTGATCTTTTTACGCAACACGGCACACTTAGCTATGTTTATTGTGCAGTGTATGTACTTGCGGGCATTCTTTTAGGCTTGCATATTCGTCATGGATTTTGGTCTGCTTTCCAAACTATTGGTTGGAACAACTATACTTGGAAATCACGTCTATTCACCTTAGCAACTATCTTTGCATGGGTTATTGCAATAGGCTATAGCATCCTTCCTCTTTATATGACCTTCTTTTTATAAAACAGAAAAACATTTGAATTATGGCTATATTAGATGCAAAAATACCGGAAGGACCTTTGGCACAGAAGTGGACAAACCACAAAGCAAAGATTAAAGTCGTTAGTCCGGCAAATAAGAAAAAATTAGATATTATTGTAGTGGGTACAGGACTTGCAGGTGGCGCTGCCGCTGCCAGTTTAGCAAACTTAGGCTACAATGTAAAAGCATTCTGCTATCAAGATTCTGCACGTAGAGCACACTCTATTGCTGCACAGGGAGGTATCAATGCTGCAAAGAATTATCAAAATGATAATGACAGTATCTTCAGATTATTCTATGATACTATTAAAGGAGGTGACTATAGAGGACGTGAGGCTAATACTTATCGTCTTGCAGAAGTATCTCCAGCAATTATCGACCAATGTGTTGCTCAAGGTGTTCCATTTGCAAGAGAATATGGTGGTACTTTAGCGAACCGCTCATTTGGTGGTGTATTAGTATCACGTACATTCTATGCTCGCGGGCAAACCGGACAACAATTATTATTAGGTGCTTATGCTGCAATGAATCGTGAGATCGGACGAGGACATATAAAGATGTATGACCGCCAAGAGATGATGGAGGTTGTGATCGAAAACGGCAAAGCTGTTGGTATTATCACAAGGAACTTAGTTACCGGTGAACTAGAGCGACATGGAGGACATGCCGTATTAGTAGCAACAGGTGGTTATGGAAATGTATTCTTCCTTTCTACAAATGCTATGGGATGTAATGGTGGTGCTGCTATGCGTATCTACAAAAAAGGTGCACACTTTGCGAACCCTTGTTTCGTTCAGATTCACCCAACCTGTATCCCAGTTCACGGAGACCAACAGTCTAAATTAACGTTGATGTCAGAGTCATTACGTAATGATGGACGTGTATGGGTACCAAAGAAGAAAGAAGATGCAGAGAAATTGAGACGTGGCGAAATGAAAGCTACTGATATTCCTGAAGAAGATAGAGATTTCTATTTAGAGCGTCGTTATCCATCATATGGTAACTTGGTTCCCCGTGATGTTGCATCACGTGCAGCTAAGGAGCGTTGTGATGCAGGATACGGAGTTAATGATACAGGACAAGCAGTATTCCTTGACTTCAAATATGCTATTGATGAATATGGATTAGATGTAATCAAGGCTCGCTATGGAAACCTTTTCCAAATGTATGAGAAGATTACAGATGTAGATCCTTATGAATATCCAATGATGATATACCCAGCAATTCATTACACAATGGGTGGTGTTTGGGTCGATTATAACCTAATGACTACCGTTCCAGGTCTATATTGTCTTGGTGAGGCTAATTTCTCTGACCACGGTGCTAACCGTCTTGGAGCTTCAGCTTTAATGCAAGGTTTAGCTGATGGATACTTTGTTATCCCTTACACTGTTGGAGATTATTTGGCTGATGAGATTCAAACACCAACTCCAGATGTAAATAGCGCAGCATTCTTACAAGCGGAAGAAGAAACTAAGGCACGTATCGAAAAACTATTTAGCATAAACGGAACACAAACTGTTGACCACTTCCATAAGGAATTGGGACACATTATGTGGGAATATGTAGGTATGGCACGTAATGAGGCTGGATTGAAAACAGCTATTGAAAAAATCCAGAAATTACGTAAAGAGTTCTGGAGTGATTTACGTATCCCAGGAGATAAGACAGGTATGAACACAGAGCTTGAAAAAGCAGTACGTGTTGCAGAGTTTATTGACCTTGGAGAGTTGATGGCTTATGATGCACTAAATCGTAACGAATCATGTGGAGGACATTATCGTGAAGAATCTGTCACTGAAGATGGCGAGGCAAAACGCGATGATGAAAACTTTGCATATGGTGCTGTCTGGGAATATACGGGAGAAGGAAAAGAACCGATTCTTCATAAAGAAGAATTCAAGTTCGAAAATGTTAAATTAACTCAACGTTCTTATAAGTAATATCATGGCAGACAAAATATTAAAAAAATTATACATAAAAGTGTGGCGTCAAAAAAATGCCAACACTAAAGGGAAGTTTGAGACCTATGAGATTGAGAACATTTCTCAAGGTTCATCTTTCTTGGAGATGATGGACATCATGAACGAATCATTAGTAGCGAAAGGCATAGAGCCTGTAGCATTTGATCATGATTGTCGTGAAGGAATTTGTGGAATGTGTAGCCTTTACATTAATGGACGTGCACACGGACCTGATACTGAAATTACCACTTGCCAGCTTCATATGCGTAGATTTGAAGATGGCGAAACAATCACTATTGAGCCTTGGCGTGTAGGAGCATTTCCTGTAATCAAAGACTTGATTGTAGATAGAAGATCTTATGACAAGATTTTACATGCTGGCGGTTATATTAATGTAAATACTTTGGGTAACCTTCCTGATGCTAATAATATCCTTATTCCTTATGAGGATTATGAAGAAGCAATGGATGCTGCGGCATGTATCGGTTGTGGCGCTTGCGCTGCTAGTTGTAAAAACTCTTCTGCTATGCTATTTGTTGCTGCAAAAGTGTCACACTTAGCAAAACTACCACAAGGACAGGTTGAGCGCGAAAACCGTGCGAAAGCTATGGTGGCTAAAATGGATGAATTAGGTTTCGGAAACTGTACCAACACAGGTGCTTGTGAAGCAGAATGTCCAAAAAGTATATCCATTGCACACATTGCACGACTTAATAGAGAGTTCCTCTCAGCAAAGATTAAGGATTAGATCTTTCAAACGAATATATGAAAATAGCTATCTTTTAGAAGGTAGCTATTTTTTTATATGACGGATTTAAAAAAGTTGTATCTTCGTATCAACTATGGATGATATACTCAATTTTGTTATTATATCGGTTGGAAAGGTACATGTAACTGTATCTCACATAGTTACTGTTGCCATAACCCTACTCATAACAAAGTTGATAGTGTGGCTATTTTCTAAAGCTTTTAAAAAATATTCTGAAAGGAAAAGAATAGATTTAGGGCGTCAGCATTCCATCTTCCAAATCATTAAATACCTGATTTATTTCCTTGCAGTCATATTTATTATTAACTCGCTACACTTAGGCTCATCAGGCTTACTCATCAGTTCTGGAGCTTTATTAGTCGGTGTTGGTATTGGACTGCAACAAACGTTCAATGATATATTTTCAGGTATTCTACTACTACTTGAAGGTAGCGTAAAGGTCAATGATAAATTAATTGTAGATGATATCGTCTGTCAAGTGGATAAGATAGGTGTGCGTACGACGCAAGTAACCACTATAGATAATATTAGTATTATCATACCCAACTCTAATTTAGTCACCAATAAAGTGATAAATTGGAGCCATAGCAGAAAAGCGGCACGTTTCCATGTAGATGTCGGCGTTTCCTACGGTTCAGACATCGACCAAGTCGAGAAAATACTCCTAGACTCTCTATCTGGTCAGAATGGGGTGGAGCGTATCCCTCGTCCATCTGTACAACTTATGAATTATGGCGATTCTTCGGTTGATTTCAGGCTGTTCTTTTATTCTAGAAGTTTCTTTGATGTGAGAATTATTAAAAGTGACATCAGAAAGAAGATTTTTAAGAGCTTTAAAAAGGAAGGTATCGAAATACCATTTCCTCAGCGCGATTTATGGGTTAAAACCGCTAAGGAAGAATAAACCCTACTTTAAGATTTCAGCTCTTTTAAACTCCTTAGTCCTATCAAATAAGTATCGATAAGTGATATAGGTTTTATAGATTTTGGCATTCAAATGCTCTTCCATCATGTGTTGCATTCGTGGGTTAAAGTCACCAATCCAATTGAATTCTAAGTATTTATATTTTTCTTTCCCTGTAAAAATGACTTGACTGAATTTTTCAATCAGTATTGCTTCTACTCCCCTGCCTTGAAAAGCCCTATCTACTCCAAAGATTTGACCAATAACTGTTTTATCTCTTTGGAAATATTTATACCATAAAAAATAGAGTTTCGCCTTCAAATTAAACTTACCATTAACATGTTTAATAATTTCATTAGCATCAGGCACCATAACAAAGAAACCTACTGGTTTATTATCATAATAAGCAAAGATCACATACCTCTCCTCCAGTAAAGGTTTCATTGCTTCGAAAGTCTCACGGACTTCCTCTACAGTCATTTCCTCGACACCGGGAATTTCACCCACCCAAGTATTATTATAAACCGTAGTAAAATCCTGAATGTATTTATCAATATTCTTTTTATCGAAAAACTCTGTATGAAATTTCTTATCACGATAAACTCTTTTGGCTTTTAGCAATACAATCCTATTTAAACTTTTCTCACACAGTTCGGTCCTGTAGTTAAATTGTTTGAAGAAAACTTGGAAACCGTAATCTTCAAAAAAAGTCTTGTAATATGAATGATGATAAAACATTCCGTAAACGGGTCTCTGATCACCTTCAGTGTGCAACCCCCACCATTGCAAGCGCGGCCCAAAGTTTACAGGTCCATCCATGGCTTCTATATTTCTAACCTGTAACCATTCTTTACACGCATCAAACAATCGAAACGCTGCATCTTGATCATTGATACACTCGAAAAAACCCATTCCGCCCGTAGGTTGTCCATAGACATCCAAAATATTCCTATCGATAAATGCAGCTACTCGCCCAACGGTTTTCCCTTGAGCATCTTGCAATATCCATCGGGTGCATTCACCATGTTTGAAAAATTCATTCTTAGCAGGATCAAATACGTGGGCAATATCATCATCAATAGGTTGTACATAATTTTTAACACCTTTATAAAGGGTTTTGGTCAATTGAATAAACTCCTTTGATTCTTCCTCATTAGTAACAGGAACTAGATTATATCGACTCATAGGGTTTTCTTTTTGGTATTGATTATTGGTAATAAAACTAAAGACACAACTCCTGAAATAATAATAAATAGCGTTTGTACACCATGTATTAATAACGCAAATGCTGCTGCTTTTTCATTGATGTTTGACTCGGCCGGTAAATAAAGCACTAAGCCACTGATTACAAAAAAGTGAAAAGCTCCTATCCCTCCCGGAGCAGGCAATATCATCCCCAAACTACCCAACACGAAAATACTAAGTGCCACTACTCCAGAAAGTTCAGAAGTAAACTCAAATACTTGGAATCCAAAATACATCATTAAATAATAGCATACCCATATCAAGAGAGAGTGAAACAGAAAAGCGTTAAAGCTTTTTAACTGCCATATTGTTCTGAAGCCTTTGATGATATTCTTCAAGAATTTCTTTACGGAACAATATATTTTAGTTTTATGAATCTTACGTCTGAAAATGAAATATAAAAGTAACAAAACTGCGACGACTCCAACTGTTATATACACCCAAAGATAAGACGTCTCCTCCTCGTTGTTAGATTTTGTTAGGTATTCTGAACCCAAATGAGTGAAGACATCAAATTGTAAAGCAATTGCAAGGATAAGACACAATAAAAATAAAACGACATCTATAGCACGCTCAACCACAACAGTTCCCAGTAATTTTGAGGTAGGAATATCTTCATACTTTCCAAGAACTGCACAACGCATAACTTCTCCCATACGCGGTAAAGCCATATTGGCAAAATAACCTAAAAATGTGGAGAATGTTGCATTCCAAAATGACACTTTTTTACCCAAAGGTTCTACTAACATCATCCAGCGAATAGAGCGACTTACATGACTAATCAGCATCACAATCACCGTCATTGCAAGCCAAAAAAGATTGACATCCTTAAAAGCTCCCCACAATTTTTCAGGATCTTGTTTTCGATAAACAAGCCAGAAAATACCAACACCAAAAGAAAGAAAGAGGATAAACTTCACAACCTCTTTAAATTTTCCTTGAAACATAGTTCACTATTTTAAGGCAAAAGTAGCTAAAAAATGAGAGAACAACTGCTATAAAGTGTTTAGTTTTATTTTTCGTATCTTGTACGCCGATATGTTAACTAAAGTCTTTGCAGCTGCAGTTCACGGTATTGATGCAATAACAATAACCGTAGAAGTAAACGTATTTTCCGGAGTGAAATTTCACTTAGTGGGATTGCCTGACAATGCTGTGAAAGAAAGTCAGCAACGTATAGAGTCAGCACTCCGAGAAACAGGCTATCGCGTTCCCGGAAAGAAAATCATTATCAATATGGCTCCTGCTGACATTCGAAAAGAAGGTGCAGCTTATGATTTACCTTTAGCTATCGGCATTCTTGTGGCGTCAGAACAAATTAAAACCGACAAGATAGACAAATATATGCTCATGGGTGAACTCTCACTTGACGGCACACTACAAAGTGTTAAAGGAGTACTTCCTATGGCTATAAAAGCACGTGAAGAGGGTTTTGAAGGATTTATTGTGCCTAAAGCTAATGCTAAAGAAGCAGCCGTAGTTAATAATCTCAAAGTATATGGAGTAGATTCTATTGCAGAAGTAATCGCTTTCTTAGAGAGTAAAAATGACCTGCAAGCTACCGAGGTAGATACTAGAGCCGATTTTCTAGCACAAAGCACTAATTATCTGCATGACTTTGCGGATGTAAAAGGACAGGAAAGTGTAAAAAGAGCTCTAGAAATTGCTGCAGCTGGCGGTCATAATCTACTTATGATAGGACCTCCGGGTGCTGGAAAGACCATGTTGGCCAAACGACTTCCAACAATTTTACCCCCATTAAGTTTATACGAAGCACTAGAGACGACCAAAATTCATTCTGTTGCAGGCAACATCAATAAAGATACTTCACTGATGCACACACGTCCGTATCGTTCTCCTCATCATACTATTTCTGATGTAGCATTAGTTGGAGGCGGTGCATATCCACAGCCTGGGGAGATTTCGCTAGCACACAATGGGGTTTTATTTATGGATGAACTTCCTGAATTTAAGCGTCAAGTTTTGGAAGTAATGCGTCAACCTTTAGAAGATAGGCAAATCACTATTTCTAGAGCTAAGTTTACGGTAAGCTATCCTGCGGGGTTTATGCTCATTGCCTCCATGAATCCATGTCCTTGTGGATTTTACAATCATCCAGAACGAGAGTGTACCTGTCCTCCCGGTGCAGTTCACAAATACCTGAATAAAATATCAGGACCACTGCTCGATCGTATAGATATTCATATAGAAGTAGTGCCTGTTTCATTTGCAGAAATGAATACGCAACAATTAGCTGAAAAAAGCATTGAAATCCAAAAACGTGTCATCAATGCACGGAATATTCAAGAAGAAAGATTTAAAGATGTCGAAGGAATATATTCTAATGCACAAATGAACTCCAAGCAACTAAGAACCTACTGTACAGTAGATAGTTCTGGAGCTAAATTACTTAAAATTGCTATGGAAAAGCGAGGACTTTCTGCACGTGCTTATGATCGTATACTAAAAGTAGCGAGGACTATCGCAGATTTAAATAACCAAGAAACCATAACTGACCAACATATAGGTGAAGCGATACAATTTCGGAATTTGGATCGAGATAATTGGGGGAATTAAATCAAATAAATGTGAGAAATCATATTTTTAACATCTATTAACATTCTCTGCTGTGAGTTTGGTCTCAAATTTGTATCTATCTTATTGAAAAAATAATAGTTTTTCATAGTTTAAGATTTTAGGTTAACAATTAGAAAGAGCAACTCAAATGAGTTGCTCTTTTATCATTTATAACATTGATTAACACTTGTTCGTAAGCATTAACACAAGAAGTATTTAATTTTGAACCATAGAAAAAAGTAGTAAAGTTTTTTCATAGTTTAAAGTATTTAATGGTATTAGAGAGATGATTTTAGAAAAATCATCTCTCTTTTTATTTACTAAATTTTGATTATTATTTAGTTAAGATCTTTAACGACTTCTAAACCTAATTCTTTGCCTTTTTCAAGCATAAACTGATAGGCTGCTTCGTATTCATTAGGAATCTCTCCATCGAGAATAGCCTCTTTTATAGCTGCCTTTATATCTCCAACAGCTCTGCATGGTTTTAAATTAAAAGTCTCCATGATAATTTCTCCACTTACAGGCGGTTGGAAATTACGTACAGCATCTTTTTCTTCAACTTCTTGCAACTTTCTGCGTACTTTTTTAAAGTTACGCATATAGCGTTTTACTTTCTCCTCATTTTTAGAAGTAATATCTGCTTCGCAAAGCGTCATCAGTTTATCAATATCATCACCTGCTTCTGAGAGTAAACGGCGGATTGCAGAGTCCGAAACTCCTTCTTCTACAAGAGCAATAGGCCGCATGTGTAAATCGACCATTTTTTGAACAAATTTCATTTTATCGTTCAAAGGCAAACGCATTCTACGAAAAATACGAGGAACCATCTTTGCACCTACAAAATTATGTGCATAGAAAGTCCAACCGATGCCTTCTACAAATTTCTTAGTCTGCGGTTTCGCAATATCATGCAATAAAGCAGCCCATCGCAACCACAAATCATCAGAATGAGGTGCTAATCGGTCCAAGACTTCTAGTGTATGATAAAAATTATCTTTATGCCCAATTCCATTAATAACCTCTCGACCTCGTAAGTTCTCTAATTCGGGAAATATTATTGGTAAAATTCCTGCTTTGCTAAGTAACTTAAAACCGATAGAAGGTTTTGGAGACATAATGATTTTGTTCAGCTCATCGACAATCCGTTCTTCGGAGATAATCTTAATTCGTTCAGCCATAGCTGTCAATGCATCGAAGGTTTGCTTCTCAATCGTAAAATTTAATTGAGTCGCAAAACGAATCGCTCGCATCATTCTCAAAGGGTCGTCAGAAAATGTAATTTTAGGGTCTAACGGGGTCTTGATAATTCTACTCTTCAAATCCTCAACACCACCAAATGAATCCAATAATTCTCCAAACGATTCTTTGTGCAAACTTAATGCTAAAGCATTTATTGTAAAATCTCTGCGATTTTGGTCGTCTTCTAATGTGCCATCTTCTACAATAGGTTTCCGAGAATTGCGTTCGTACGATTCCTTGCGAGCTCCTACGAATTCCAGCTCCCAACCATCGAAACGTAGCATCGCTGTGCCAAAATTTTTAAAAACTGTTGGAGATTTCAACTCTAACTTCCTCGCAACCTCTTTGGCGAATGCTATTCCACTACCGACTACTACAATATCAACATCCTTGGATGCTCTGCCTAAGAACAAATCTCTTACAAAACCTCCCACTACATAAGCTTCCCAATCACCTTCTGTTACAATTTCTGAAAGCCTTCTGAACAAATTGCTATCTAACTCACTACTTAAATTCATAGAGGGACAAAAGTAAAAAAACTATTTTGATTCTCTTGTTTTAGAGATAAAAACCTATATTTGAAGAATGTCGCTGAAGGCTGAAAACATTACGAAATATTACGGTACACAATGTGTCTTAGATAAAGTCAGCTTTATCTTAAAAGAAGGTGAGATTACTGGTTTCTTAGGACCCAACGGTGCAGGAAAAACCACTACTATGAATATCATCACAGGCTATTTGCAAGAATGGTCTGGAAATGTTTCTATTTTAGGTAAAGATTTAAGAGCAAACTCTTTCCACCTACGTAAATCTATTGGTTATCTGCCAGAACACAATCCAATAAATGAACAGCTCTATGTTAAAGAATATTTGGATTATGTGGCAAAAATCTATTTACCAAAAAATAAAGTACACAAAGCTGTAAAAGAAGTCATTGAGAAAGTAGATTTAGGCAAAGAGCAACACAAAAAGATTGGGCAATTATCCAAAGGGTACAAACAACGCGTGGGATTAGCACAAGCCCTGATTCACGAGCCCAAAGTCCTCATTCTCGACGAGCCCACAACAGGCTTAGACCCCAACCAGTTGGAATTGATACGGCAACTTATCCGAACAGAAGGCAAAAACAAAACAGTATTGCTTTCTACACATATCATGCAAGAAGTTGAGGCGCTTTGCGACAGAACTTTGATTATTAACAAAGGAAAAATAGTGAGTGATAGTCAGACACAAATCTCCTCACAAGTGGTAAAGATAGCATTTGCAGAAACTATTACAGATTTACAGCTTCCGTTCAAGTGTAAAACTCAACGCCTTACTCCCTCTGAATTCCTCGTCTATTCCGAGATAAAAGAGGACATCCGCAAGCTTCTTTTTGCTTATGCCAAAGAGCAAAATCTCACTTTAGTACATTTAAGCAAGGAGAAACAAGAGCCAACCTTAATTTTCAAAGAAAGCACGAAATAATTCAACGTTTCGCTTTGATAAAATTATTTTGAGCAGTAGGTTTGTCTCATTTTGCAACCAAAATCCCGCTTTCCGTTACTATCTTTTTTCTCCCACGCCTCAATCCACCCACAAAAAAGGATAACCACTCCAATCGGGGCTATTCTGCTTGGTTTATCTGCATCTATTTTGTCACTCTGACGGTAGGAAGAGTCTCACGCAAGAGTTAAAAAGTAAAAATTAGCTATTAGAAAATTGTCATACTGAACGGCAGAGAAGTATCTTATTATCTTTTCGGGGAAATTAACTATATTTACTCTGAATTTAACAACAGGCAATGCGGTGTCGTTAACGACACAATCGTCAACTTCGGATAAGTGCGAATATCGTCTAAAGGCATACCGTAGCTTTTTAAAGTGCTTAAACATTTTAACGCTACTCGCCTTATCCGCTGAGCCATTGGCAACAATATTTCAAGATAATAGTAAATAAGAAAAGTTTACGAAAGAAGAATAAAGACCTTCTAAAAATTGCATCAAATATAATGAAGGCTGGAAATTCTTCAGTTAAGAAAAACGACTTCTATATCCTCTCAATTATTAATAGGGCGATTTCTCTGAATAAAGCATTTATTCTTTTAATAGAGAATAAAAATTCACTTACTGCAGTTTCTATCTTAAGAATGCAACTGGATAATTTATTGAGATTAAATGCGATCAATATTGTAGATAATATTGATGATTTTTTAGAACATTTTTAAAGTGGGAAACCGATAAACACATTCAAGGTAAAAAAGCAAAGATTTACGGATAAATTCTTAGCAACGGAATTGGATAAAAAAGTTCCCCAGACTCTAGATTTATATAATTACTTATGTGGTTATATTCATTTTAGTGATAAACATTTTGATGCAACAAAAACAGATTCAAAAAATGAGAAAGCTCTATTTAGAATAGTAATTGGTAAATCCGATATTTTTGATAAAGATCAAGTCACTACTTTCTATGAGAATATAATCTATATATCTAATTCTATAGAAAAGATTGGGCAAGAATGGATAAATTCAAAAGAAAATTCGAACTGGAAAGATAGCTGAGAAAATTGTATAATCGTAATACGAGGAGCGTTTGAAATTTAAAAAAATTGGTTATTAACAAAAATGTCATAACCGAAAGTATTGTCGATTTTGGGAATGAGAAAGCCAGTGCATAAAATTGGTAACTGTTGCACAACCACCTAAAAATACCAAGAGTTCATAAAAGTAACCTCATGTAAGCCTCTTTAAGTAAGGTTAATTTATTTTTAGTTGAGGAAAATTCTAAGATCAAAGAGGCTTAAAAAAGTGCTTTCACGGTTAACATAGAGCATTTTTTTAACAACAAATCAATATCCTTGCCTTTGATTTTTGTTTTTCTTTTCTTTTCTTTCTATTCATTTTGGCTTGACCCAAAACGAACTAAAAACTCAATACTGTGAAAACATAAGCTAAAACGAAACAACGTAGCCTAAAACAGGAAAGCTCGCTATGCCCAAACACTTCCTGTTTCTTTACGACTACAGCACGCCGTTTTTTAACGCTATGCTTTCAATGTCTGTCAACGCTACGTGACTATATTAATGGTAATATCACGAACTGATAATTTTTACTTTTCTATTTTAAACTTTTCACTTAGACAAATAGTAGCATGAGACTCTTCACTGCGTTCAGAAAGACAGCCCCCCCAATAAATAGCCCCGATTGGAGTGGTTATCCTTTTTTGTGGGTTGGAATGAGTGCGTGTGAAAAAAGATAGGAACGGAAAGCGGGACTTTGGTAACAAAATAGGGAAAATGTACCGCTACAAAAGCTTTTAACAGACTAATTATTATTTCTTCAACTCAACCTCGTAGATATGTTCCCAATTCTTTCCTGTAAGGAAAAACGTTTTTGTTTTAGGCTGATAAGCGATGCCGTTGAGAACATCAGACATCGGGTTGTTTTGTGCCTTTTTCTCCAAAGCAAGTAATTCGGAGCAGTCAATAATAGCCTCTACACGTCCTGTCTTTGGACTAATTGCCAATATTTCGTTAGTCATCCACACGTTAGCATAGATATAAGTGCCGTCGTACTCCAACTCATTAAGCTGCGTTTGATTTCCCCTGTCACCGACAACTGTCAGGGTCTTATAAAATTGCATCGCTTTAGGGAGGAAAAACAATAATTTATCAGATCCGTTACTCATTACTAAATTATTATCAACTGTAGTCAATCCCCAACCTTCTTTGGAATGCTTGCCGTAGTTAAAAGTACCGGTCTGCTCTAATGTTTCAGGATTGAATATAAACCCTTTCCCGGAAGTCCAAGTTATATGATAAATTTTATTGTTCCAAACGGTCGAGCCTTCTCCAAAATATTGGTCGGGCAAACGCTTTCTATTTAAAACTTTTCCATCTTCAGGGTTTATCATCATTAAGCGTGAGTGGGTTCGCTCTCCAGTTGTTTCATACAACTTATCATTATAGAAGAATAACCCTTGAGTAAACGCTTTCTCGTCATGTGGAATTTTGCGGAGAACTTTAGGCTTCCAAATATTAGGAACATGTTTCGTGGCTACCTCAAACAATAAATATTTCTTTGCTATATTTTCTCCGCTTTTAAAAGCTTTAGCAACCAATATATTTTCACCTAAAATAAGCTTATCTGATGATATATTAGCAGAATTATCTTTTACAGATATTGTGATTTCATTATTTAGCAAAAGGCTTATTGAGTCCACATTCCCAATAACATTAAGTTTAACTTCCACATTCTCATTATCCATATATTGAATGCTCTTTTTAGGACTTTCGAATTCAATAGCAGTATCTTTAGAACTGCCACAAGAAAGCAAGAAGATAAGACAAAAAGTTTGAAATATTCTGTTCATATTTAAAATTTTAAATATAAGTGGTATTCACTTATTCTTTCTCCCACTCAGCACCGTCTTTGGTATCTTTTACTATAATCCCAATCTCCTTTAATTTATCACGAATCTTATCTGCGGTAGCCCAGTCTTTTGCTGTTTTGGCATTTTGCCTCAAACTTATGACTAATTGCATCAAACCAGCTACCGTTTCATTATCAGCAGAGGCTGTTTCATCTTCTTTTTTCAAACCCAAGATATCGAACACCATCGTATGATAAAATTCCTTTAATTCTTGTAAATCATCTGCTGAAATTGTTTCTTTTTCTGCTTTTATAGAGTTAATCATCTTGACTCCGTCAAAAAGATGCGCAATAGCGATAGGGCTGTTTAAATCATCACTTAACGCTTCAAAGCATTTCTCTTGTAAACCCTTTATCTCAACTGTCGAAGCCTCTGATGACTTTAACTCACCCAGTACATCTACTGCACTCATGAGTCTCTCTAAGCCTTTCTGTGACGCCTGTAATGCTTCATTGGAGAAATTTACCGTACTGCGATAATGTGCTTGTAAAATAAAGAAGCGTATAGTCATTGGGGAATACGGTTGCTCTAGTATTTCATGCGTTCCGCTGAATAATTCATCCAAGGTGATGAAATTACCTAGCGAACGAGCCATTTTTTGCCCATTGATAGTAATCATATTGTTGTGCATCCAATATTTTACAGCTTCTTTTCCTTTGCTTGCTGTATTTTGTGCAATTTCACACTCGTGGTGCGGGAAAGTCAAATCCATGCCACCTCCGTGTATATCAAACTGCTCACCAAGATATTTTGTACTCATCGTAGAGCATTCTAAGTGCCAACCCGGAAAGCCGTCACTCCACTTAGAAGGCCAACGCATAATGTGCTCCGGTGATGCTTTTTTCCACAATGCAAAATCGAATGGATTCTTCTTTTCATCCTGACCGTCAAGTTTACGCGTATTGGTTAGCGTATCTTCTAAATTCCGCCCTGACAACTTTCCATAGTGATAATCCTTATTGTATTTCTCTACATCAAAATATACAGAACCGTTGATTTCATAAGCATATCCCTGCTCGAGTATTTCTTCAATCATTTGAATCTGCTCAATAATATGACCAGAAGCACGTGGCTCTATGCTTGGACGAATAATATTGAGTTGATCCATATTATGCTGAAAAGTATTCATATATTTTTGTACCACCTCCATAGGTTCTAACTGTTCTAAACGAGCTTTCTTTGCTATGCGATCTTCGCCAACACCTTCAACTTCATCTTCCAAATGCCCCACATCGGTAATGTTACGAACATATCTCACTTTATTTCCTAAAAATGTAAGATAGCGATACAATAAATCGAATGTAATATATGGACGAGCATGACCTAAGTGTGAGTTACTATACACTGTGGGTCCACATACGTATAAACCGACATGCCCCTCAACTAAAGGTTTAAATTCCTCTTTCTTTCGCGATAATGTATTATAAATATAAAGTGGTTTATTCATAACTGTCTACTATTTTGAACTACAAAGATAAACTTTTATCAAAAGTAATCATTTATATTATTGACAGCAACCAAATAAGACAGGGCTACTCATTAAGAGCAACCCTGACATTATCTAATCTAAATATTGATTATCTACTTATCTTCTTCACTTAGAATATATAAGTAACCAGTCTTGTCATTAAAGCCTTCCACTTTCAAAATATAGAAGTAAGTACCTGCTGGCAATAGCTTGTCATCTTTGAAATCTATACTGTTATCAGATTCCCCACGAAAGCGTTCTGAGTCTAACATATAGTTTTCTTTCTCATACACTTTTGCTCCCCATCTGTTGAAGACAATTACCTTATTTCTTAGAATTTCATCACCTACTAAGCATTTTTCATAATACGTTTTCAGATCTTCTAAGTTCCACTCATCATTCTTACCATCATTATTTTGTGATATGATTTGTGGTATATTGTCCATCATCGTTTGTTGCAATTTCGTACATTCACAATCAGGTCCAAAAGCATTTGGATAACATGGATCAATAATATCAGGTACTCCATCTCCATTTTCATCAGTTGGCTCGTCTAATGTTTCATCAGATTCATCAGCATTTGAAGTTCCATCTCCATCAGCATCTTCATCTCCGTCGGAGACTCCATCACCATCAGTATCAGGATTAAATGGATCTGTTCCAATGATATCTTCATCAGCATCACTGACTCCGTCATTGTCATCATCAGGATCTTCATTATTTGGAATTCCATCACCATCAAAATCACACTCTGGTCTTGTTGGATCAATATCACAAGGATCTTCAGGCTACTGTACTGTTCCTGTAACTTCATCACTCGGATCTTTACCTGGATCTGTTTGCGTTGCTGTTACAGTTTCTCCTGGTGTTAAATCTTCTCCATCCGGTACATCTACCTCCCAATTTCCATCTTCATCTACTGTTGTTGTGACAACGCCTCCGTCTGGGAAGGTTACCACAATCTCTGAACCTGGATTTCCTCCTCCTGTTACTGTATCATCTCCCTCTGTTGGATCATCTATCGTTGGTTCATCTGACTTACAATCTTTATTTGTTATTTGATTCACTGTAAACTCAAATGCATCACTTATACAATTATGCGTAGTTGCTGTAATTGAATACGTAGTACCTACAGTATAATCTGTAAAGGCTCCTGTAGTAATATCAATTCTCGCTCCATCAGAAGGTTGGATGTTGAATTTAAACTTTTCTCCTGCATAAGCACTCATATCAATAGTAAATGTACCGCTAACATTATCACAACTTGGCTGCACAGCAGTGCTTAATGTAGGTGTAGCAGGCAAATCTTTCACTGTTAATTTTGCTGCATTAGTATAGCCACCACAAGTATTAGCAGAATTATTATAGAAGATGCGATAAAGGTTGTTATTCATATCAGCTGTTACAGATGGGATGCTTACGTCTAGAGTAAAAACACTTATTTCGTCAGTTCCTGATTGACCAGCAACATCTGTCCACGTGCTTCCGGAATCTGCAGATACTTGTAACTGGTAATCATAGGTAGTAATAAAGTCACTACTCACACTTATAGTTGCTGTAAATGTAGCTTCACTTCCTTCGCAAACTGTTTGATTTTGAAGATCATTAGCAACTGTAAAGCTTGCTGATTCTTGTGAACCACCTACAATTTGACTTATAGGTTGTGAGTTATTTAAAGGAATACCATCAGTAGTTACACAATCTGTACCTCCGCATAAGTTTTCAGTTACAATATCATTATTGCCATCGTTTACAATTCCGGTTGCTTTTGCCAAGTTACTTCTGATTGGGTCTGTCTCATCATTCGTTCCTCCTTCAATAGCATCTGGACATTCATCGTTATCTGAATCTAAATCTAAATAATTTGGTATTCCATCATCAGCAGTATCACAATATAATACCACAGCAAAAGATGCACCTTGTGTATCATCATTACCTGTTAACCGTGAAGCATAGGTATTAATAACAATATTTTTACCACTTGTACTAAATATAGCATTCCTGTTGTTCATACTATTATCAGCACTATATGAATTAACATATTCTATCATATGAGTACCTTCTCCAAGAATGGCATCGCTGTCTCCTGCTGTACCTCCTAATTCTTCAAAAAGAGCAAAAGGCGTACCCGATGTTTTAAAAATTAAGTCTTCACTAATACCTGTAAAGTCGTTACTAGTTGTTTGAGCATCCATTATTAATACCTAAAAATTTAAATTTAATGCAAACATAACATATAGATTGTAAGCTAACTAACTAATTGTATGGGATGTTTTCGGTCGTCAGTGGAATAAATCCTCTTGCCTCTCTGCTCCTTCGGCTTTGCTCAGGATAAATTGTAGGAAGAGTCTCACGCTACTATTTTCACGTAGTGATAAGACAAAGACAGCGAGATTTTCTTCATAGCATTCAGAAAGACAAGAAATAAAAGAAAAGCTAATTTTTTCGAATGAATTTTCGTTAGCTATCGCTATCGAAACCGCATCGCCATTGCAAAATTCCCTACATGGATTCAGTAATCTTTCAGCCAACTCCTTTACCTATTCTTGTAAAAAGAGTTTTAGCAACGTTGTTACTTCCCGTAAATCACTTATGAGAGAACTTACATTACGAATAAAGAGTAATGTGGGGCATCACTTTCGTAACTATGCAAATAAAGCTTAATCTAATTTCAATACAGCTAAAAATGCTTTTTGTGGGACTTCTACATTGCCGACTTGCTTCATGCGTTTCTTCCCTTTTTTCTGCTTCTCCAGCAACTTACGCTTACGGGTAATGTCTCCACCATAACACTTAGCAGTTACGTCTTTACGGACAGCCTTCACCGTTTCACGAGCGATAACTTTCGCACCAATAGCTGCCTGTATTGCAATATCAAATTGTTGACGTGGGATAAGCTCCTTTAATTTCTCACACATTCTGCGACCAAAACTATACGCATTGTCAAAATGAATCAAAGTAGAGAGTGCATCAACACTTTCACCATTCAATAGTATATCTAATTTAATAAGATTTGCATTCCGATAGCCAATGGTATAATAATCAAAAGAAGCATAACCTTTAGAGATGCTTTTTAATTTATCATAAAAGTCAAAAACAATTTCACCCAATGGTAATTCGAAGGTGAGTTCAACCCGATCGCTTGTGAGGTAGTGCTGATTTTTTAATACGCCACGCTTACTTAGGCATAATGTCATAACTTGTCCAATAAAATCAGCTCTGGTAATGATTTGCGCTTTGATGTAAGGCTCCTCGATGTAATCCAACTCATTAGGCCCCGGCATATCTGAGGGATTGTGCATCTCAAAAGTATCACCTTTTTTGGTGTGTGCAATGTACATAACGTTTGGCACGGTAGTGATTACACTCATATCAAACTCTCTATCTAAGCGTTCTTGGATAATCTCCATATGCAACATTCCTAAAAATCCACAACGGAAACCAAAACCTAAAGCTAGAGATGACTCAGGCTCAAAAGTAAGGGAAGCATCATTTAACTGTAATTTTTCAATAGAGGCACGTAAATCTTCATAATCCTCAGCATCGATTGGATAAATACCTGCATATACCATAGGTTTTACTTCTTCAAAACCTTCAATGGCTTTTTCACAAGGTCTTTCCAGATGCGTCACGGTATCACCCACTTTTACCTCAGACGAAGTTTTTATTCCAGATATAATATAGCCCACGTCGCCAGTGCGAAGCACTTTGCGTGGCTCCTGTATGAGTCGTAACACCCCAATTTCATCAGCAGTGTATTCTTTCCCTGTATTTACGAACTTGACTTTATCACCTTTGTGTATTTCTCCGTTGATGACTCGTATGTAAGCGATGATTCCTCTAAATGAATTAAATTCTGAATCGAAAATGAGTGCTTGTAAAGGCGCTTTAGTATCACCTGTTGGTGACGGTACTTTTTCTACAATGGCTTCCAATATTTTTTGTACTCCGAGACCTGTCTTTCCACTCGCCTCTATGATATCGTCCTCTTCACAACCAATTAAATCGATAATTTGTTCGCGAACCTCTTCCGGCATGGCATTGGGCATATCCATTTTATTCATCACCGGGATAATTTCCAAATCATTTTCCATTGCAAGGTAGAGATTGGAGATGGTTTGCGCTTGTATTCCTTGAGTAGCATCAACAATGAGTAAGGCTCCTTCACAGGCCGCAATAGAACGAGACACCTCATAAGAAAAATCGACGTGCCCTGGAGTGTCTATGAGGTTGAGCGTATACTTTTTACCATTTTGCTTATAATCCATCTGAATAGCGTGACTTTTTATAGTAATTCCACGCTCACGCTCTAAATCCATATTGTCGAGCACCTGTTCTTTTTGGTCTCTCTCAGAAACAGTCTCAGTGATTTCTAACAGGCGATCTGCCAAGGTACTTTTGCCATGATCAATATGCGCAATTATGCAAAAATTTCTTATCTCGTTCATCGTCATACTCCTATCTTTTCGTATTTCAGCTACTTACTAACTAAAGTATCGTCATTTTTGAAGATGCAAAGATATCAATTACTGCTTATCCTCAATAATAAAAGCATCAGGAAAATCTTTTCGTAATTTCTTTAAGATATCCTGCAACTGTTCATAGTCTGAGGTGTAACCAATAGTATAAAGATAATCGCCTTTTTTATTTTGAATTTGCATAACATCATCACGCCCCTTAAATATCGGGTTATTCAGATTTACTGGAGTTGAGGAATGATATAATTGTATGCGATAAATTTTATCACTGCTGTTAGGACCTTGCCCCTCACAATAAACCGTACGACCTGTATTTAGTAACGAGAATTGCACATACTTTTTAGGATTCATTCTCAAGTCTGTAGTTAGGCGACCGAGACTGGCTGCCGCTGTTTCCAACTCATCATACAACTGTTTGTCATTCAGCAATGCACCAACAGTACCTTCTCCTGCTTCAATTTTTCTCACTAATCCGGTAAATTGTTTTATTGCAGTCTGTGCTTCTAATAAAGTCCCTGTGAAATCAGCTTGTGCCAAAGTGTCCGTAAATGACGACACATTCGAAAGTATGCGATTTATTCTATCCTGATTTTGATTTAGATTTTGGGTAATATCCGAAAGATTCTGCAAAATACTTCTCATATTCTGCTCTTCACCTGTCATTACTTCCTCTAAACTTCCTGTAGCATTTTTAAGATTCCGAAATGTTTTCTCCATATTTTCAATACTTGCAATAAGACTTCTTTGAGAATCCTTACCTAAAACAGCTTGGGTTGCATTTAAGATAGAATCTAATGAGCCCATCAATTCTTGGGCTTTCGCCTTCAACGGACGTACCTGTGCACTCACTTCTTCTTTGAGTCCTTTTGACATTCCTCCATCCAAAGTGTCCCCAGAAACTAGATACCCAAATTCAGCCTCAGGAGGTAAACGCAACTCTAGAGAGCGTGAACCCATTATGTCTGTTGTTATAATTTGTGCGATTGTGCCTTTAGGTATCTTATAGTCGCTTGATACAGAGAAAGAAACCATTAATAAATCTGCTCTCTCGCTTGTGAAAGCAACTTCTTGAACTTCTCCTACCTTATAACCGCGAATGGTAACCTTACTTGATTTTTTCAATCCATCTACATGGGTATAAATTGCATGGAAAATATTATCACTAAAGAAAATGTTTTTACCTTTCAGAAAATTAAATCCGAAGAAAAACAAGACTAAAGCAACTACTACAACTATTCCTGTTATGACATTCTTTTTCATAAAACTATTTTTTCGTAGGTACTATTTTGTATAAATACTTTACTAATATCTTACAAAGATAATGAAGCTATTGGATTTTTTATTTCCCGTTTAAAATTGTTCTTACCACTGAGGCCATATTTAATTCTCCTTGATGAAAGCCAACCAAATATGCATCGGAGATTTTAGCACGAGCCTCCTGCTGTAACGACAGTGCCTTAGTATAGCTCTTAGTTCGACCATAGGTATATCGATAGCCATTGCCTTTTTTATACTTGAAAATAGGAGATAGTCCTTTGAAATATGGATCATTCTCTGTCAGATTTTTTCCTGAGTAGGCTAACTGTATGGTAAAATAAGTATCATCATCTCCTATAGTTGCTTCAGTAACTTTTTCCTGACTCATGTTTTCTTTGCCTAAATCAGTAGTATGATTTTCCACAAAAGATTTATAATCTCTGAATGCATTATATATTGCATAGGCTGTTTTATCTTGACCTGTTGCAGAACAAAGATAATCTGCATCAGAACTGTTTGTGATGTATCCGGTCTCTATCAGAACTGATGGCATTCCTACCTCACGCAACACATAGAACCCAGCTTGTTTTACCCCTTTTGTATGTCGCTTAGTCTTTGTTTTTAGATGCTTATCCACAAACGAAGCCATGGTCATGCTATTATTCAAATACTGATTTTGCATCAAGCTAAAAATTATATAAGATTCTGCATCTTTAGGGTCAAACCCTGCATACTTTGTTTTGTAATCCTCCTCTTGCAACATCACTGCGTTTTCTCGCATAGCTACTTTTAAGTTGTCTTCAGAGCGATGAAGCCCCAAAACATAGACTGAAGCACCGCTCACACTTCTACTTCCGACAGCATCTACGTGTATGGAAATAAACAAATCAGCATCTGCCTTGTTGGCTACTTTTGCACGCTGATTCAGTGTTAAGTATACATCTTTTGTTCGGGTATAAATAACTTCTACATCGGAGAAATTCTTTTCAATATAATGTCCTACTTTCTTAGCTATAGCCAATGCAATCACTTTTTCATGCTGATGTTTACGTGTTCTAGCAACTGTTCCAGAGTCCTTACCACCATGCCCTGCATCGATAACAACCTTCCGGACTGCTTGTGCAAAAGAAAACTCCATAAATAAGCAACAGAACAATAGAACTATTCCGATTTTTTTATATACCATCTCCACTTACTCCGATTTTTAAATCCTCTAAAGTTTTTGCTCTTTTAACACCAAAAATCCCGCCACACGAGAAATTTTATGTAGTTTTGGCAAATATTTGTACACAAAAATACGAATTTAGCATTGTTTTTGAAAAGCGTACATATTTTCTTGCTAGTTATTGCTTGTTGTTTGACATTAATCTGTTGTTCTACAACAAACAAAAAAGCTATGACTCAAATTTCCAAGGATAAACTATCTAATATTGATAGTACCAAATTGGGAACAGACACATTAGTTGATGCAAACATAAGTATAGCACCTCCTTCAGCTCTATATTCGAGTACTGTGAGTATTGATAGCACCAAGATCGAAAATGGCGCTTTCACTCAAAACACACAACAAGTCTCTGAAACCACTAGTGATAACGATTTATCAACCAATACAACTGAACTCTCGGATGTTTATTCCAAAACTACAAGCTCACAGACCAGTACTGTATCTGTCGACACTACATTCGTCATCCCAGAAACTGGCGACCAAGACTTAAAGACAATTACTACTTCTGAGACCAATGAACTTGCTATAGATGGCTCCGCTGTTTCTAGTACCGCATCATCGACTGCAAGCTCTACTTTGAGTGCAGATTCTAACAAGAATACCAGCTTTAGCTCTCCTATTGATTATCAAGCAACAGACTCTATTAAAATAAACTTAGAGTCTGAAAAAATGCAAATGTTCAATGAATCACAAGTAAAAACCCAAGAACAACAAATAAATGCATACTATATTGAGGTAGATATCCAAAAAAATCTGGTACATGCAAACTATGGATTAGACACAGCTGATAATGAAATTGGCTATCCTGTTTTTAAGGACAGGCAAAGCGAATATGAAGTTCAAAAGATGTCTTACAATATAAAATCCAAAAAAGCGGTGGTCAAGGATATACTTACTAAAGAAGGAGAAGGCTATATACGAAGCGATGTTTCTAAACGTATTGCAGAAGACACTTTTTTCCTTAAAGACGGGCGCTATACAACTTGTGACAATCATGATCATCCACATTATTACATTAAGCTAAAGAAGGCAAAAATGATAAAGGATGATAAAGTTATCACAGGACCAGCAAATCTTGTTATTGAAGGTGTGCCCACTCCTTTAGGCTTACCTTTTGGTTTATTCCCACTGAAAAAAAGATATTCTTCTGGGATTATTATTCCTTCTTTTGGAGAGGAGAAAACAAGAGGATTTTACTTTCGTGACTTCGGCTATTATTGGGCCATAAATGACTATTATGACCTCAGGCTGAATGGTAGTATTTATACAAATGGTTCTTGGGAAGTAAATACCAACACAACCTACAAAAAAAGATATCGATATAATGGTCGATTTAATTTTTCCTACGCAATGAATCAATTTGGTGATAAAGGATTAGATGATTATAGAAAAACTAAAGACTTTTCCTTGAGGTGGACACACTCACAGGACAGTAAAGCACATCCCTATAGAACCTTGAGCGCTTCAGTAAACATTTCAACTTCTGAAAATGATTATAGAAATGCTCGCTCTATTGAAAACATTGTAAATAGTACAAAACAGTCTAGTGTCTCCTATAGTCGCAGATGGCCTGATAGTCCTTTCAACCTGAGTGTTGCTCTACAACATTCGCAAAATAGAAGAGACACAACGATTAGTCTTACTCTGCCCAATGTGAGTTTTTCTATGCAAACCCAATATCCATTCCGATCGAAAGAGAGAGTAGGAGAATTAAAGTGGTATGATATGATTAGTGTAAGCTATAATGCCAGACTCACTAACACCATTCGCACGCATGAAGATAAACTTTTTAAATCAGATCTTAAGCGTGATTGGAGAAACGGTTTCAAGCATGATATACCCATAGGCGCTTCCTATAAGCTAGCTAAAGATTTAACGTTCTCTGCCAATGTAAGATATAGTGCGGTCGCATATATAAACTCTATACGAAAAAGTTATGACCCCATGCTGGACAAGGTCGTTAATGACACTATCGACGGACTGCAGTATGCACACAATTTTACTACTAACACATCTGTCTCTTATACTCCAAAATACTTTGGTATGTATAATTTCAAGAAAGACAGCAAAGTTCAGGCAATACGCCACGTACTAAGTCCATCATTGTCGTTCAGTTATACTCCTGACCTGGGAATTGAAAATGATAGATTATTCCGTTCATTTGATAATAATGTAAGTGATGAGCTTATTCGATACAATATTTTGTCACAAGGGGTGTATGGTGTGCCACAGAAGGCTATGCAGTCTGGTTATATCAACTTTAGTTTGGATAATAATATTGAAATGAAAGTTCGCAACACAGATGATACCACTAGCAATGAAGATCTGAAAAAAATTAAGCTTCTTGAAAGTTTCCGACTTAGTACTAGCTATGATGTTTTTAGAGATTCTATGAATTTTAGCAATATTAGTTTATCAGGAAGAACTTCTCTCTTTAATAATAAAGTAAATGTACAAATGTCTGGATCCATTGATCCGTATGCTATAGATGAAGCAGGTGTACGAATTAATAAATTTGCAGGAGGTTTAGGACGCTTGACAAGCGCTGGTTTTTCTGTCGGAACTGCATTTAATGGAGATACATTTAAATCAAAAGGAACTGATAACAATACACCTCCGAATGATGTAGATGCTGTAAATGATGGGGTAATCGGTGGCGACGAGGTATTCGGAGACCTCAATGATGTTGAAACATTTAACGACATTAATGAATATGTTGATTTTGACATTCCATGGTCTGTTCGTTTAGACTACAATTTCCAATATACAAAACCAAGAGACAAAGCCAATACCTCACAATATTTAAGATTATCTGGTGATGTAAGTATAACGCCTAAATGGAAAGTTTCAGTAAGTACAGGATACGACTTTAGCCAAAGTGAAGTAACGACTACTAGCTTCTCAGTTTTTAGAGATTTACATTGTTGGGAAATGAGGTTCTCTGCAATTCCTTTTGGACAAAGACAAAGCTTCAGCTTCCATATTGGTGTTAAGTCTACTCTTTTGAAAGATTTAAAATTACAGAAAAGAGACTCATGGTACGATAATTTTTAATATTTTTGACTAAATTAACTTGAGTTCAAATTTTAGCATAAATAAAAAACTTTATGAAAAAGATTATTTCAACAGATAAAGCACCTGCAGCTGTAGGAGCATATAGCCAAGCAGTAGAAGCTAATGGTACACTTTATATCTCAGGTCAGATACCGCTAAGTCCGAAAACAGGCAAGATAGTCGATGGCGGAGTAAGGGAGCAGACCACACAGGTAATGGAAAACATAAAAGCAATACTTTCGGAGGCTGGTTATAGTTTTGATGATGTCGTTAAGTCCACTTGTTTATTAAGCGATATTGTCAATTTCAAAGATTTCAATGATATTTATGCTTCATACTACACTGAAAACCCTCCAGCTAGAGCTGCTTTTGCTGTTAAAGATTTACCGATGGGTGTATTAGTAGAAATTGAAACTATTGCTGTAAAATAAAGATTGTTTTATGCACGGATCTGATTATTACATTATTATTGTTGCTTCACTAATCGTTATTGCATCCTACTTCTTTAATGGGATAAGCAAGCGAACGGGTATTCCTAGCGTCCTTTTATTAATCGCACTAGGGATAATATTAAAATATGTTGCTCCAATTCTCGGTTTGTCAAATTTTGATGTAATGCCATATTTAGGGATATTGGGCACCGTAGGTTTAATACTTATTGTCCTTGAGGCAGCTTTAGACTTAAAGATTCGGAAAAACAAGAAGAAACTCATAACCAACTCATTCCTTGTTGCCTTGCTGGGAATTGTTATTAATGCTGTTTTTTTGGCATTCCTCATCCAATGGGTTGTTGGAGGTATCACATTTTCAGTCGGACTCATTTATGCAATTCCAATCTCAATAATGAGTAGTGCCATTGTAATTCCAAGTGTAGCAGACTTAGAAGATGAAAAAAAAGAATTCATGATATACGAGAGTACCTTTTCCGACATATTAGGTATCATGATATTCTACGCAGCTAGAGATAATATTAATGCAACGAGTTTTGCAGAAGCGAGTTGGTCAATAGGAAGTAATCTGGTATTGACTTTAATAGTATCGGTTGTTGCATCTTATTTAATTTTATTGATATTCCATCGATTAAAAGGAGAAGTAAAACTCTTTCTCCTTATCGCTATATTGATGCTTTTTACTTCGGTAGGAAAACTTTTTCATCTGTCAACACTACTCCTTATCTTAATTTTTGGACTGATGCTCAGAAATCAATTTCTACTGCCTAAATTTATTCGTAAACAAATAGAAAACGATGATTTTGTAGAGGTGTTTTCAAACTTTAACCTCATTACACTAGAAAGCTCCTTCATTTTAAGAACTTTCTTTTTTGTCGTTTTTGGATTTAGTATCACTTTAGCTTCAATTTTTACTGCACAGGTTTGGATTATTAGTCTTTTTGCTTTATTGCTTTTATATGGTAGTCGCTTTATGCTTTTAAGAATCTTTGTCAGTAAAGATGTTATACCTGAGTTATACATTTCACCTAGAGGTTTAATTTCGATTCTTTTATTCTTCTCTATACCTGAAGAATATGCTCTATTTGATTTCGAGACGGGAACCCTTCTTTTTATGATTATTGCTACAAGTTTGATTATGGCAGGTGCATTAATAAAGTATAAAAAAGGACCCAAAGCACCTGATGTTGAAAAGGATGACATAGCAGTTTCGCCTGTTGTTGATGAAAGCCCGTTACCATCACCTGATGAAATAGAGAAAACAGAATAAACGATCTAAATATAAAATATAATGAGAAAATTATCATTATTCATTACTTTACTCTTACTCTTACTTAGCCCTCTTCACGTAAAAGCCCAAGGAATATTTAACCTAAACCATTCCAACCTACAATCCATCGAAGAAGTTTCCGATTCTCAAATTGAGAAACTTGTTTCACAAATGGAGGAAAACGGCTTATCACTTGACGAAGTATTAAATATAGCTAGAACTAAAGGTGCAACGCAAACACAACTAAGAGATTTAGAGGCTAGAATAAAAGATTTTCTTGAAAAGAAGGAAGAGGAACAAAATGAAAAACAGTTACTTGAAGGTTCTAATACCATAGATGCTATTATTGACTCAACATTATTTTCTCAAAAAGTTAATATAGACTCGCTAGATATAGAGAAGCAACCCTTCGGCTTTCAATTTTTCAATACGGAGAACCTTAATTTTGCTTCCAATCTAAACACCCCTCTGTCTGAGGATTATATTATTGGTGTCGGTGATAACATTCATATTAATGTATATGGGGTTTCCCAACGTGATTATGCCTTACAAGTAGGAAAAAACAGAGCCATAAATATTCCTAACATAGGTCCAGTTTATATAGGTGGATTATCAATAGCAGAAGCTAAAAAATTAATAAAAACGCGCCTTTCCTCTATTTATAATGGAATGCAGGGAAATCACCCAAATACGTTTGTCTCTATAAATGTTGTTGATATTTCAGGAATTAATGTTAATGTTATTGGAGAAGCAAACAGACCTGGCACCTATACATTACCTGCTACAGCTAACGTATTTAATGCATTATATTTAGCTGGTGGTCCAGGAGCTAATGGTTCTTTTAGAGAAATTGACATTGTCCGTGACGGAAAAACAGTTGCAACCACTGATGTATACCACTACTTAATAAATGGTGATACACGTGGTAATATTCAGCTTAGAAACAATGATGTTATCCTAATAAAGCCTTATTTACACAGAGTTTTTGTTGAAGGTGCGTTTAAGCGTCAAGGGATTTTTGAGGCAAAACCTGGCGAAACAGTAGCAGATGTGATTCGTTTTGCAGGAGGATTTACTGCAAATGCATACAACAAACAGGTTAGTCTAACAAGAAATAATTCTCGCACGCTTAGTTTCAAAACTATAACTGCAGAACAGTATGAATCTACTCCAATTTTAAATGGTGACCAAATTGAATCAGGAAAAGTTGTTGAACTTTATGAGAATAGAGTTTCAATATCAGGAGCCGTATACAGACCTGGAAACTATGAGCTAACAGATGGACTTACATTGAAGCAACTCATAGAAAATGCCGAAGGTCTTAGAGATGATGCTTTCGTAGAAAGAGCGATCATAACTCGCAAACTAGACAATCTTGAATTAAAAACAATTTCGTTTTCTGTTAAGGATATACTCGAAGGAAAAGAAAATATCACACTTCGTAAAGAAGATAATGTAATTATATCATCTATTTTTGATATGCGTGAAGATCGCACTGTTGAGATTGTTGGTGCTGTACAGTCTCCAGGAACTTTTTCATACTCAGAAAATATGACAGTTCAGGATTTAATTTTTCTAGCTGGCGGATTTAAAGAAAAAGCCTCCATTTCTAACATTGAAATTGCAAGAAGACTAAACTACGATGAGGCAGAAGAGTATTCAGACAATTTGATTCATACTTATACTATATCAGTAGATAGAAACTTACAGTTGATTTCAGAAGATAAAGACATGGTCTTAATGCCATTTGATCACGTATATGTTAGAAATGCACCAGGATTAAATCAAGGACAGGGCAGTGTAACTATAAATGGAGAGGTAAAGTACACAGGAAGTTATAGTATTTCTAATAAACAGGAACGTATTTCTGATATAATTGAGCGTGCAGGTGGATTAACTCCTGAAGCTTATATTCAAGGCATTTCATTACAACGAAGAGAAATACTTTCTGATGCTCAATATCAATCCAAAGTAAAAATTGCAGAGCAAGATTCTACAATGAATGTAAAAGAAATAACAAGAGAAGAATATAAAACAGTTGCTATAAACCTCAAAGACATTATGTCTGATAAAAGAAGTGGTACAGATTTGATGTTGCAAGATGGAGACCAAATCTTTGTTCCTGCAAAAATGCAAACTATAGCAATAAAAGGAGCTGTTTTAAACGAAGTATCTTTAACATACGACAAAAAACTGAGTGCTTATGACTATATTCGTTTGAGTGGTGGTTTCGCTAACAATGCAAAGAAAAATAAAGTTTATGTGGTTTATCCTAATGGAGAAGCACATGCTACGCGATGTTTCATTTTTAGAAATTCTCCAAAGGTTGTACCTGGAGCTGAAATTATTGTTCCTGAAAAACCACAGATTGACAGAACAGGACAGGCCCAGCGTTGGATTGGTATCGGAAGTGGAATTGCAGGAATTGCAGCCTCTTTAGCTGCAATAATTAGCATCACAAAATAGAACTATACTAAACGTCCAAATAATTCAAAAGCATTAGCAGAAGTGATTTTAACAGTATAGAATTCACCCACGTTAATGCTTTTCTCTTTTTTTATGAATACTTCTGGATCAACTTCTGGGGAGTCATATTCCGTACGACCCACAAAATAATTTTTATCTTCCTTATCAATAATAACCTTTAGATGCTTGCCTACAAAACTATTCGCTATTTCCTCAGCAATTTGTTCTTGGAGTTCCATAAGTTCATCTAAACGTTGCATTTTCACTTGTGAAGGTATAATATCTTCATATTTATCATACGCATAAGTTCCTTCCTCATTTGAATAAGCAAAAGCACCCATACGCTCAAAGCGCATTTTTCGTACAAAATTCATTAAATTCTCAAAGTCTTTTTCCGTTTCACCAGGATGTCCGACCATTAAGGTCGTTCTAATTGCAATTCCCGGTACCTCTTCCCTTATCCTTTCAATCAGTCGTTCTGTTTTCTCAAGAGTAATTCCTCTACGCATCATTTTCAACATATTATCACTAGAATGTTGTAGCGCGATATCTAGATAATTACAAATTTTTTCATGTTTTGCCATTAAAGGTAGAATATCGTAGGGAAAAGCGGTTGGATAAGCGTAATGGAGTTTTATCCATTCTATACCATCTATCCTAACTAACTCTTCAAGTAAGTCAGCTAAGCTCTGCTTGCCATAAATATCCAGACCATAAGATGACAAATCTTGTGCTATTACAAGAAGTTCTTTTACCCCTTTCTGTGCTAACAATTCAGCTTCTTGAACGAGAGCTTCTATAGTTTTAGAGGTGTGTTTTCCAGTCATAGAAGGGATAGCGCAAAAAGAACATTTTCTATCACAACCTTCAGAAATCTTTAAATATGCGTAATGACTAGGTGTAGTCAACATTCGAATTCCTAAAATATCCTGCTTGTAATTTTTACCTAAACGTGTAACAATATCCTTACCTTGGAATTTTCCGAAAAAAGCATCTACTTCTGGAAGCTCTTTAAGCATTTCATCTTTGTATTTCTCTGTCATGCATCCCATTACAAAGACTTGCTTGGTCATTCCTCTTTTCTTTGCCTCAATGCACTGTAAAATCGTATTAACAGACTCTTCCTTAGCATCTCCGATAAAACCACATGTATTTACAATTAAAGTGTCAGCATTAAGGTTTTCATCATCGCAGACTACCTCATAATCATTAGCTAACAATTGACCCATTAATAATTCGCTGTCCACCAAGTTTTTGGAACAACCTAAACTAATTAGGTTTATCCTTTCTTTTTTTTCAACCTGCATATTTGAGTTTAAATAGAAAATAAAGAATCGACAAATTCTTCCCGATTGAATACCTGTAAATCTTCTACACCTTCCCCGATTCCAATGTATTTTACGGGAACTTGAAATTGATCTGAGACACCAATAACTACTCCCCCTTTTGCAGTGCCATCTAACTTAGTAATGGCTAGAGCATTCACTTCCGTTGCTTTGGTAAATTGCTTAGCTTGTTCAAATGCATTTTGTCCAGTAGAACCATCAAGTACAAGTAATATTTCGTGAGGAGCAGCAGGAACAACCTTTTGCATCACACGTTTTATTTTAGTCAATTCATTCATTAAATTCACATTGTTATGTAAACGACCTGCTGTGTCTATTATTACAACATCTGCTTGGTCATTCTTTGCCTTACTCAAGGTGTCAAACGCAACAGAAGCTGGATCAGATCCGGTCTTCTGTTTTACTAAAGGCACATCAGCGCGTTCAGCCCAAGCTTCCAGTTGCTCAATCGCCGCAGCTCTAAATGTATCAGCGGCACCAATCACAACCTTTTTTCCGTCCTTCTTCAATTGATAGGATATCTTCCCTATAGTTGTTGTTTTACCAACTCCGTTGATTCCTACAACCATTATTACATAAGGATCTCCTTTCCCATCTAAACTATAATCTACTTTTAAAGGATTCTCAGCCAAAAGTCCGACTATTTCTTCTTGCAACAACTTTTGCAATTCACTAGTTCCGACGTATTTGTCTTTTGCAACTCGTTCTGTAATTCTATCAATTATTTTTAAGGTAGTATCAACACCTACATCAGACGAAATTAATACTTCCTCTAAGTTATCTAAAACAGCATCATCAATCGTACTTTTCCCGGCAACAGCCCGAGAAAGTTTGGAGAAAACGCTCTCTTTTGTCTTTTCTAAGCCTTTATCTAAATTTTCTTTTTCTTTCTTCTTAAACAGTCCAAATAATGCCATGATTATCAATAAATAAGTAGTTAAGTTACTCTATAGCATTTTGCCATAATCCATACAAAAGTATAAAAATAAAAGGACATCTTCTGTTTATTGGTAAACATACAAAACTATCGTATTTTTGTACTTGAAATAACAAGGTTAAAATTAGACTAAAAATTTATAAAATATGGCATTAGTAAGAAAAGTAAAAGGAATTTCTCCCCAGTTTGGTAAGAATTGTTTTCTCGCAGAAAATGCTACAGTCCTTGGTGATGTAGTTATGGGAAATGATTGTAGTATTTGGTACGGAGCTGTCATCCGTGGTGATGTACACAGCATCAGACTTGGAAATAATGTAAACGTTCAAGACAATGCAACGATACATGCTACATATAAAAAATCTCCAACCAATATTGGTAATAATGTTTCAATCGCACACAACGCTATAGTGCATGGTTGCACAATTCATGATAATGTACTTATAGGCATGAATGCTGTTGTCTTAGATGACGCAGTGGTAGAAAGTAACAGCATCATAGCTGCAGGTGCCGTAGTGACTAAGGGAACGGTAGTGAAGTCAGGAAGTGTATTTGCGGGAACTCCTGCAAAAAAAATAAAAGAGTTGAGCCCGGATTTGTTAGAAGGTGAGATCAATAGAATTGCAAACAGTTATAGTATGTATGCTAGTTGGTACACCGAAGATGAAGAAAAATAATTATTTTATTCTTCCTCTTTGGGTAAATAATCTTTGTTAAAAGTATTCATAGTGCGTGAAGCACCTATTGTCCCAAAAGAGCGAATAACTTCAATACATTTATCTATGAGCAAGGGCAAATGTTCTTGCTCTTGTTTTTCCCACTTACCAAGTACATAATCGACCTGATGTCCACGAGAAAAACTGTCTCCTATTCCAAACCTTAATCTTGCATAGTTTTGATTTCCTAATACTGCATTAATATCTTTCAAGCCATTATGCCCGGCATCGCTACCTTTCAGCTTTAAACGTAATGTTCCAAACGGCAAGGCTAAATCATCAACAATAATAAGTAAATTGCTTTGAGGAATTTTTTCTTTTTGTAGCCAATAGTTAACAGCCTTACCACTAAGGTTCACAAATGTATTAGGTTTCAACAGTTCATAAATACGTCCTTTAAATCGATATTGTGCACGTGCACCGTATCGTTCTGATTTAAATTCTAATCCTGCTTTTTCTGCAAGAGTATCCAAGACTTCAAAACCAATATTGTGACGAGTATTCATATACTCATAACCAATATTCCCAATGCCAACAACTAGATATTTCATACTACAAATATATAACTAAAAAGAAACCCTCTACAGAGCAAACTGTGAGGGAATCTTATTTTTTTAAAATATAAAAGTTGAAATGCTATTCAGCAGCTTCTTCTTTATTCTCTTCTCCTTCTCCAGAAGACTCTTCTTCATCCTCATCTTCATCATCGAAATCATCATCTGCAGATTTTGCAGCTCTTGTTAATTTCACTTGAGCGACAACGGCTTTTGGAGAGTTTACCAATTCAATATTATCAAACTCTAAATCTTCAACTAAAATACTCTTTCCTAAAGTAAGATTCGTAACGTTCACAGTTAGCACATCAGGAAGATTTTCCATCAATGCTTTTACTCTTAATTTGCGTGTTGATAAATGTAATTTACCACCAGCTTTTACACCTTTTGCTAGACCTTCAGTTTTTACTGGCACTTCAATAACAATAGGATTTTTAGTATCTACACGGGCAAAATCCACATGAAGAATTTCATCAGAAACTGGATGAAACTGAACATCTTTTACAATAGCAGTTTCCTCTTTCCCATCAATGGAAAGATTAACGATGTAGGAATTTGGAGTGTAAATTAATTTTGTAAAGCTCTTAGCCTCAGCTACAAAATGTACATTGTCTCCTTTTCCATAAACAACACAAGGTACTTTACCTTCTGCGCGAAATGCCTTTGCGGCTTTTTTTCCAGTAGTCTCTCTAGACTCACCGGCTAAATCAAATGTTTTCATAATTTTTTAAAATTAAAATGTGCTACTCAAATTCGTCCACAACCATTGCGGAGAATTCCCATTACACTGCGGTAATGAAAACGAGGGTGCAAAGATAATCAATTATTCTAAAAATCCTTTACTAATTGATCGACTTTGGTGTACATTTAAAATTGCATTCCCGAAAAGCTCTGCTGCAGAAAGGATTTTGATCTTAGAATTCTTCTTTCTTAAAGGTATTGAGTCTGTAAAGATGACTTCCTCCAATGCTGAATTTTCTATGCGCTCGTGAGCTTGCCCAGAAAGCACCGGATGTGTTGCCACGGCTCTCACTGTCTTTGCTCCTTTTTCTTTTAGCATTTCTGCGGCCTTTACAATAGTCCCGGCAGTATCAATCATATCATCAACAATGACTACGTTTTTACCTTCGACCTCACCTATGACTTTCATATCACTTACCACATTGGCTTTTAGTCTTGACTTATGGCAAATAGCCATTTCGGCATCCAAAAACTTAGCATACACATTTGCACGTTTAGAACCTCCCATGTCAGGAGATGCTATGAGTAAATCAGGTAAATTTAGATTTCTGATATATGGCACTATCATACTTGATGCATATAAATGATCCACTGGCACATCAATAAATCCCTGTATTTGAGGAGCATGCAAGTCCATTGTCATAATTCTATCTACCCCGGCAGCCTGTAAAAGATTAGCTACCATTTTTGCTCCAATCGCTACACGTGGTTTGTCTTTTCGGTCTTGACGCGCATAACCGTAATAAGGAATTACAGCTATAACTTTGTATGCAGATGCACGCTTTGCTGCATCTATCATCAAAAGCAACTCCATAATGTTTTCAGCAGGAGAAAACGTTGATTGTACAATAAATACATTATCACCACGTACAGACTCTTCAAAATAAGGCTGTATTTCACCGTCGCTAAAGCGTTGTAAGGTAGATTTTCCAACAGAAAGTCCAATGCTCTTAGCTATTCCCTCTGCAAAATATTCTGAAGCTGTTCCTGAAAAAATTTTAAGTTTCGTTGACGTAGATAGTTTCATTGTTTTTAGGTTGTTAGATTTTGATACAAAAGTACCGCTTTTATATTTTTTTACGAAGTTATTTAAGAGATATAATTACATTTAGATTTGTTTTAAAATAGTATCTAAATAATCTAATATTTCGTCACGCCCCTCTCGTTTCGTGGATGAAGAAGTAAAATATGGAGGCATATCTTCCCAAACTTTCAACATTTCTTGACGATATGTTTCTATATTTTTTAGTAATGCCCCTTTTGACAGTTTATCTGTTTTTGTAAAAATGATTGAAAATGGAATTTGAGATTCTCCTAACCACTCCATAAACTCTAAATCTATTTGTTGTGGGCTATGCCTGCTATCTATCAAAACAAATATATTCGTCAAATTTTCTCTTCCTAAAATATAGTTTTCGATAATCGCCTTCAATTTCTTTCGAGGTTTCTCAGGCATCTTAGCATAACCATAACCAGGTAAATCAACCAAATACCATTCGTCATTTATAATGAAATGATTGATTAACTGAGTTTTCCCAGGAGTAGATGACGTTTTTGCCAGACTTTTACGCTCTGTCAGCATATTAATCAGAGATGATTTTCCTACGTTAGACCGACCGATGAAGGCAAACTCAGGAAGATTTGGTTCAGGACATAAATGCACCTTACTATTACTCATTAAAAATTCTGCGCTCTTAATATTCATCTTATGATATGTAAATTTCTAAAACTTTGGATTCCCCATCCGGTTCGAGTGTAACTTCGTCAATAGAAGCTGGAACTAACACTGTCTCTCCTTTTATTAAAGAAATCTCACCTTCTTCCCAGAGCAACGATAGCTTTCCATCTACGCACATATAAATCACAAAACTATCTAATTGATGAAAGTCTTGCGACATCTCGTCGGAAAAATAGATTAAATTAGTAGTGAAGTAAGGACATTGAACTAAGGTAGTAGCCTTATTTTTCAGAGCATCATAGCGTGTCATATAATCCTTATGAAAGGAAAAATCTATAGCATCTAGTGCTAAATCTGTATGCAACTCCCTTTTATTTCCCTCAGCATCTACTCTATTCCAATCAAATATCCGATAAGTTATGTCAGATGTTTGTTGAATTTCTGCGAGCAAAACTCCTGCTCCAATAGAATGAATGCGTCCTGAAGGCATATATAAACAATCGCCCTCTTTAACTGTTTCTTTATTGATAATTTCCTCAATTTTCCCATCTCGCATAAGCTGAAGATACTCTTCTCTACTTATCGGACGATTAAAGCCACTAATGAGTTCTGCTCCTTTATCTGCTTGTGTGATGTACCAAACTTCTGTCTTTCCATAAGAATGATGGCGTTCTCTCGCCATCTCATCATTAGGATGCACTTGCAAGGAAAGCCTTTCTTTGGCATCAATAAATTTTACTAATAAAGGAAACTCAATACCAAACTTTTCATAAACGCTATCTCCTACAAGGTCGCCCATATAAACCTCTACCAATTCCTCTATATTATTTCCAGCAAGAAATCCATTAGAAACTACTGAGACATTGTCCTGAACACCCGAAATCTCCCAACTCTCACCTATATTATTTCCTTCCACATCTTTATTTAGCAAATTTCTGAGTTTTTCTCCACCCCATATTTTTTCCTTAAATATTGGACTAAACTTCAGAGGATATAGCTTATTCATTTTGGCTCTTTTTAAATTTCTCTTTATTTTGTTGTATATTTCACAAAAGTACGAATAAATCACTTGGAAACTATGATTGTTTTAGGAATAGCTGGTGGAACGGGTTCAGGAAAAACTACTGTAACAGGAGCCATTTTAGAAAAAGTAAATGCACACACCTCCCTTTTAGAGCAAGATGCATACTACAGAGATATGCCCGAACTTAGTTTAGATGAACGAGCTAAGGTAAACTATGACCACCCTGATGCTATTGAGTTTTCCTTACTCATCCAACATATTAAAACCTTAAAAAAGGGACTCCCTATCGCACAACCGATTTACGATTTTACGAATCATCTTCGTAAAAAAGAAACAACAACAGTAAAACCTGCTCGTATCTTGATTGTTGAAGGAATTTTGATCTTTGCTATCCCGGAATTACGGGAACTTTTTGACATGAAGATATTTGTAGATACTGATGATGATGAGCGACTACTTCGCCGTATTTCCAGAGATATGGAAGAAAGAGGACGTAGCTTTGAAAGTGTGCAAGAGCAATATCGAAAAACGGTAAAGCCTATGCATCTCGAATTTGTAGAGCCTAGCAAACGCTATGCAGATGTTATTATTCCAAGAGGCGGAGGCAACAATGTCGGCATTGATATGGTTGCTTCCCGATTACAGTACCTTTTAACTTTATAAAGTATGAATACATTAGCAAATATCCTTTTTTTAGATATTGAAACCGTTGCCCAAGAGGCAGACTACGAAAATTTATCAGAACGCAGCAAAACACTATGGGAAAAGAAATCAAACCAATGGCGTAAAGAAACTAGCGTAGAAGATTCATATGAGAGAGCTGGAATTTACGCAGAATTTGGGAAAATCATTTGTATTTCGGTGGGCACTATCGTAAAAGGGACATTGCATATCAAATCATTTTACGGAGATGAAGAAGTCGTGGTACTTAAACAATTCAAAGAGAGCCTTACTAAGTTTTCCAGTAACAGAAATGCCCGGCTCTGTGCACACAATGGTAAGGAATTTGACTTCCCTTATCTATGCAGAAGAATGCTAATCAATGGTATTGGTTTACCTAAACTCCTTCAGATACAGGGCAAAAAACCTTGGGAAATTCCATTCTTAGACACGCTTGATTTATGGCGCTTTGGAGATTATAAAAACTATACTTCGTTGGATTTACTCTGCCACATCTTTGACATCCCAACTCCTAAGCAAGATATTAACGGTAGTCAAGTTGGGAATATTTATTGGCAGGAGAATGGCCTTGACAGAATTGTAAACTATTGTGAAGCAGATGTAGTTGCTCTTACCCAGCTCTACCTCAAAATGCAAGGTATGGATTTACTTAAAGAAGAAAATATCCGTTTTATATCGGAATAAATCATTCTCTCCACAAATCTAAATACACAGGTAGGTGGTCACTGAATCCATCATTATATTTCATTCCAATATTTGTGCGAAAAGGTTTCTGTCCTCCTTCTTTATCATCTTCTAAAAGAAAAGCCGGACAATACACTTTTGCATCATTTTCGTAAACAAATAAGGAACCTCGTCCTTTAAACATACCATTAGAAACAATAATATGGTCAAGCGAACCCCAAACGCCATGGTATTTATGCGAACCGTAGCCAGAGATTTTATTCCACCTTGCACTCAGGTTGTACAAGCCGAGTTCATCAGTGTTTTCCCACTTTATTCTTGCTCCTAAGGTTTTTACAATGGGAGTACGGTCAGCTTCTGTATTCAAATCGCCCATAATAATGATTTTTGCGAGAGGGTCGTTTTGAAGTAAACTGTCTGTTTTGGCTTTTAGTGTAAGTGCAGCCTTATTTCTTTTAGGGACAGTTTGTAAAGCTCCACCATATTTTGAAGGCCAATGGTTGACAAAAATATGTAACGTATCCTGCGTAGTGGTTTCTCCTTTTACATAGAGGATATCACGCGTAGTTCCTCCATCTAAGTCTTTTAAATCAACCTTGAGAGCTTCTGTATACAATGGTGTAAATTTATCCTTTTGATATAGCATAGCCACATCTATTCCTCTTCTATCAGGAGAATCGTAATGTATAATGTCATAATGGAAACGAGCCAACGCTGTATATCGTGTAAGACCTTCTAAAACGTATCGATTCTCTACCTCACAAAGTCCAACAATCTCTGGAATCTCCCAACCGCCAACTGCCATAATTACTTGAGCTATTCGATTGATCTTTTTCTTATATTTATTGAAACTCCAATACATTCTGCCTTCTCGCGTAAAATCATCATCTACCGTAAGGCTGTCGTTTTCGACATCAAAAAGATTCTCTACATTATAGAATACAATACGATAATCGCCTCTGTCTTCAGCATTCTGTGCAACTGTAGAGCTAAGTAATAAAACACTGAAACAAACTATAAAAATCCTTTTCATGAGTTTTTGTTAATGTTTGAAGACTGAAATGAGCCTGGTGCCGTCTGTTTCTTCCTTAATTCTCACTTCTAAGATATCCTCTGGCAATATATTTTCAACTTTCTCTGGCCATTCCATATAGCAATAGGCATCGGACTCCCAGTACTCTTCCACCCCAAAATCTAAGGCTTCCTGTTCATCATTTATTCTGTAAAAATCAAAATGGAAAAGGGTCTCACCATTAGCGGTAGTATATTCATTGATAATCGAAAACGTAGGACTGCTCACGGCATCTTCAACTCCTAAGACATCACAAATAGCTTTTACAAATGTGGTCTTTCCTGCCCCCATTTCTCCAATTAATGTGACCAACTTGTGCTCTCCCCAATCCTGTAAGAATTTATCAGCAACTTCTAAAAGCCCTTCTAAAGAGTTTGCCCGATATGTTTTAGATACAACAGACATTTATTTACGATTTGGTTCTAACACAACAAAAGGTACAAGCATTTCTTCTAATGAGACGCCACCATGCTGGAAAGTATCTTTATAATACCCGACATAATGATTCATATTATTAGGATAAGCAAAAAAGTCATCATCTAAAGCAAATAAATATTTTGAACTAACATTTACTTGAGGCAATTTAGCCTCTATTGGATCCGTTACTGCAAATACTTTTTTAGGGTCATATTTTAGATGTTTCCCTTGCTTGTATCGTAAGTTGGTGTTCACTTCTTTGAGTCCTTGAACTATTTGGGGCTTGTCCACCTTCACACTACCATGGTCGGTTGTGATAATTAGTTTTATTTTTTGAGATGCCAGTTCCTTTATCGTCTCTAGCAATTGTGAATTTTTAAACCATGATTTCACAATATCTCGATAGCCTTTTTCATCTTTTGATAATTCCCTTAAAGTATTATTCTCAGTACGTGAGTGTGATAGTATATCAATAAAGTTATACACTAAAATTACGACATCATCATCTAAGATTTGTGTCAAATTATCGTAAACTTGCTTTTCTTTCTTCATATTGAGCACCTTTTGGTAATTCAATGTTTTGCCTGGTGCTAATCTATTGACCTGTGTTTCCAAAAGTCTGTCTTCATAGAGGTTTTTCCCTTCGTCCTCATCATCATTCACCCAAAAGTCAGGCATGATACCTTCAATATCACGTGGCATAAGCCCTGCAAACATAGCATTACGCGCATAGTGTGTTGCAGTTGGCAAGATGCTCGAAAAAACTACTTCCTCTTCTATCGAATAATATTCATTGATGACATCTCTATATAAAGTTCTCCACTGATCAAAACGCAGATTATCAAGAAGGACTACCACACACTTCTCTCCGTCGTTGATACGTGGAAAGAGCTTCTCTTTAAAGATATTAGCAGATGTTAAAGGAGCATCTTCAGCACGTCCACTCATCCATTCTAAATAGTTTTCTTTAATGAAACGACCATACAATCTATTTGCTTCTGTGCGTTGCATAGAGAGAATTTCTTCCATTTCCGAGACACCAGAGCGTTGCAACTCTAACTCCCAGTAAACTAAATCACGATATACTTTGGTCCAATCATCAAAAGTTCTACAGTCATTGATTTTCATACCTAATTGGGTAAACTCTTTTTGGTAACTTGAAGTGGTCCGTTCTGAGACCAAACGCTTACCGTCGAGTTGCTTTTTTATGGAATGCAGTATTTGCTTAGGATTAACTGGTTTTAAGAGATAATCGGCTATTTTTGACCCTATTGCTTCGTCCATGAGTCCCTCCTCCTCATTTTTGGTAATCATGACCACAGGCATCCCTGTACGTATTTTTTTAAGCTCCTCCAAGACTTCCAATCCAGAAAGTCCAGGCATGCTTTCATCTAGTAGCACTAAGTCAAACTTTTCCTCTCTCACTCTATCGATAGCATCTGCACCATTATTGATAAGAGTAAGCTCATAGCCTTTTTCCTCCAAGAAGATAATGTAGGCTTTTAACAAATCTATCTCATCATCCACCCACAAAAGTTTACCTTTAATCATACTGTTTATTTTGTTAAATAATTATCTTTAAAAAACTGAACATAATTGTCTACTGCATTCGTGGAACGCAACAGCTTTAAATTCTCATTGGTTATTACAAAGTTACGGTATTCTACCTGTTGCAGATTCTCATAAATATAATCGACGGTGACGACTTCTTTCAGATAGCTCATGGCTTCTCCGCTTGTTCCCACATTTTGAACTATAAGCATACGCTTATCGCCTAGCTTTTCTTTTTTGACCCTAAAATCTTTATTAAAATTATGTAATGCTGTCCATAAATAATTCACATCAACACCTTTTGAAGGCACAATTAAAACGAAGTTGTGAGCGCCTCTTGAGTGTTCTGTAAAGCCAACTTCTGGTTGCAAGTTCTCAATATTTACTTTTGAAGTATTGATTTCGTTGTTAATTTCTTGATCTTCAACTTCCTCCTCACCAACAGGTTTTCCTTCGCCAAAATAATGGTAAGCATAGAAGTCTAAATATGGTGTGACATCTCTATCTGTAGTTAATTTCAAAAGGTTGTTTTCAGAGATAATTAGATTCGTATAATCAACTTCGTTGATTCTCTTTAGGAACTCTTTCTGTGCAATGATGAGTTGTCCAAAGTAGTTTAGTGCATCCTCTTTACCTTTAAATGATTCTACCAAAATAATATCAGTATTTAAACTAAAATTACGACGACGCACTCGTAAATCTTCACCTGCAAATTTCTTGCTGTTAAAATCTTCTATCGCCTTAACAATGTCTCCTCTCAAATCTCGAGGAAGAATCAATGCTACAAGATGCTTAGCATCCACCTCCATTGTATAATTTCCAGGAATTTCTATTTCTGAAAGTAAAGGAACTTCAACAGTTTTATTAATCGTCTCTGGTTTTTCAAAATCTTCTGCTGTATAAGTTCTCTTTATATCTCTTACATTTTTATTAGGAACATCTCCTTTTTCCAATCTTGCTAATAATTCCTGGCTCGTAGCTAAGATTTTTCTGTCCGTAGCCACAGCATTTACCTCTTGCAACGCTTTTTTAAAGTTCTCAGGAGATTCTGTATATGCCTTAGTCATCGCATTCAGAAAAGCAAAACGCTGATAAGTTGTGGTACCTTTATATTTTGACATTCCTTGTTGCGTCAAGGCTTTTGTTTCTTCAAAGTTATTTGCACTATATGCGGTATAAGCCTTTTCATATAACAGCGATGCATCTTTTGCTCTTTGTTCCATTTTACTATAATAAGCAGGATCTTGGAGCACTTTTGCTAGATCGCTATCAGGATATTCATTTAATACAATATTTTTATACCGATTGGCTTCAATATCATTATCCAACAAACTGTGGAGCATATAGAGATGATAATTGGCTCGTAAACGTTTTTCATCACTCTTAGGATTACGCTCCAGCACTTGTTCGAAGCTTGATTTTGCTTGAATATAATCATCCATTTCGTCCTCATAAATAACTCCTGCATCATAGAGTGCATTGATGCTTTTCTCTTCAGAAGCTTCCATTAATTCTGGTGTCAGAGGCAAATCTGCTACATAATCTTCATAAGTCCTAAAAGAGAGCGTATCTTTACTTAACTTACTTCTTTCTTCTGCTGAAAGTTGAAATTTTTCAGGATTGCTTCGCCAATTATCTGTAAGATTTAGAACGCCCCATTTCTTCTGAAACTCTTTTTTACCCTGTGCAACAGCTTTAGGATTATAAAAATACCATTCGCCTATAGGACGATCTATCTCTTTAATACTACTTTTTAAGACCTTCTTCAACTTTCGATCTTTATCAATCACTGCATCACGTTCGGCTAACATTAAACTCTTGATAAAGTTTTCTCTTTCTAAAGTAGGCATTTGTGCTATTTTGCGCAAGCTATCTTGCTCGTATACCGTGTTAAGATTCTGTGCAAGTTGCGTCAATCCGTCTAATCGCAATTTTACTTCTTCATAGTCAGGATAATCTTCTGAAAGCAAAGGCGTTGCTTGTTGGTAGTTTTCAAGAGCTAAATTATAATTTTTATTCTCATTAAAATATAAATCACCCAAAGCCAGATAGGACTTAGCTAGTTGCTTTTGATCCCCCATTGAATTTTCTATTGAGAGCAAGTAATTTTCTTCAGCTTTTTCAAATTCTCTTTCATTCTCATGTATTCTAGCCAATGTATAATACACTTGGTCTAAATATTCCTTGTTTCGAGAATCTCTGATCAGCTTTCTCAACTCTTGTTTCACCTTAGTATCTCCTGAAGCCAGGTCATACTCTCCATATAATAAAGCTTTGCTCAACTTTGCATGAAAAGAATATTCATATTCCGGATGAGTATCTACTAATTCTGCATATGTTGCTTGTGCTTTTTCAATCTCACCCTGCATTTGGTATAGTTGAGCTAGGATATAATAATAACGAGTTTGTCCATCTTTTTTCTTGGTATTATTTTTTAAAAATGTTAACTCTTCGATTGCATTATCGTATAGTCCTCTTCGGATATACATATCAGCTTTAGCTATACGTGCCATAGGAATTAACTCTTCAGGAAAACCTTCTTCTGCCATAACATCATCTACGGTACGCAGTGCACGAAAATATTTATCCTGTTCAGCGAGGGAGCGAGCATACCATATAGCCGATTCATAATAGATCGGCATATCATTGAATTCTCTCAAAATGTAACGGAAAGTCCGCTCTGTACTGTAATATTCTCTTCGATAAAATTGTCCTTTCCCTAGAAGTAAATAGCATTCATCAATCAAGTTATTATACTCCTTTTTTCGACGAAATTCTCGGTATTTTTCAGACTCCCGCTTTCCTTTTTTACGCTTTGGCTTTGCGGTGATAGAGTGCAACTCTATAGCCTTGACTGCCTTACTAACAACACGCTCCATCTCAGCAGAAGCACTTTCCCGAGCTTGGATATCATTCTCAAAATAAACAGGTAATAGTTTGTCGAAATTTTCTTGGTGAGATTGTTCAATAATCTCTTGACCTTTTCTTAAACTCTCTTTTCCATTAAAATATACATTCCAACGCGTTGTTGCCATGTGATATTGCCGGGAACCCCAAGTATTTACTTGATTGGAACAACTACTAATCACCCCAACAACAATAATAAAACAAAGAGTAATTGCTAATTTATTTTTTAATGACATCATGTATTTCAGTACTTGTGAAACAGTCAAAGTTAATTACAAAAATCGAAAGTGCACTATTATAGTTTAATTATTCATTTCCACAACTTGAGTTGGAGGTAAATCTTGGTTACGTCTGTTAATTGCTGCTACTATATTATGTGCAACCGTAGCGAATGCCTCAGCTACAGGATGCTCATCTTTCAAAGCTATAGGCGCTCCCATATCCCCAGACTCTCGAATGCTTTGCACAATAGGGATTTCGCCCAATAGGCTTACATTTTTGTCTTGCGCCAAACGTTTTGCACCGCCTTCACCGAAGATGTAATACTTATTTTCTGGTAATTCTTCAGGTGTAAACCAAGCCATATTTTCAACCAAACCTAACACAGGGACGTTTACGGCGTCACTTTCAAACATATCAATACCTTTTATAGCATCTGCTAGAGCGACGTCTTGTGGAGTACTCACAATTACAGCACCGGTAACTGATACGCCTTGAACCATTGTTAAATGAATATCACTTGTTCCTGGAGGTAAATCTATTAGCAAATAGTCTAACTCCCCCCAATCACCATCTTGCATCATTTGCTTTAAGGCATTTCCTGCCATTGGACCTCTCCATACAGTAGCTTGATTAGGATTTACAAAAAATCCTATCGACAACATTTTTACGCCATACTTCTCAACAGGTTCTATCAAGTCTCTTTCACCTACAGTGCGTATAGAGACATTTTCTTGTTCTACGCCAAACATTTTAGGCATAGAAGGGCCAAAGATATCTGCATCCAACAGTCCCACTTTATACCCTTGTTTTGCTAAGGTAACTGCTAAGTTTGCCGCTACAGTAGATTTACCAACTCCCCCTTTACCAGAAGCAATAGCTACAATATTTTTAACGTCAGCAAAGATGGGTGGGTTCGCTTTTAAATCTAAAATTTTTACAGCTATATTTCCCCTGATATCAATTTTATCAAAATTAGCTTCTAGTTGCTGTACACAAGCTTTTTTTGTTGGAACGATATTGGGGTCATCTGCACGTTGAAATATTAGGCTGAAGGATACCTTATCTCCTTCTACCTTTAGATCTTGAACCATTTTAAGAGAAATGATATCTCTCCCTGTGTCTGCATAGCTTACTTGAGCTAGAATTTGTCTTATTTGCTCTTTAGTTATCATCTATTCATTATTTTAATTCTTCAATTGGATTCCAAAACACAGCCTCAAAGTTAACAATCTTATCGTTTATTATCACTATTCCTTCAGACTCTAATAATTCTTTCATTGTATTTTCACCACCAAAATGGGCTTTACCCGTCAGCAATCCATTTCTATTGACCACTCTATGAGCTGGTACGTATGGACTATATCCATGTGCAGTATTCATAATCCACCCTACCATTCGTGCTGAACGTACAGTCCCAAAATACTTAGCTATAGCACCATAAGAAGTCACTCTACCTTTAGGAATTTTTCGAACAATTTCAAAAATATTTTCTTGTGAGATTTTCATAATAAAATCAGCTATCTTCCGAACGAGCGATAGCTGTCTCTAGGTATTTCTACATCAGGTTCTTCAATTGTTTTATGTGGAAGAGTAAAGCATATATACTTGGAGGTAATGCCTCGTGAAAGGAATTGTCGTTCGTAGAACGTCTTTATTTCTAATTCTGGTTTTATGAACTCTGACGAATAAATATCTTCCTCTAAAACCAACAGAGGCAGTTCATTGTATTCAATAAGTGCCTTAGTATATTGGAACATAAAATTACTGTCGGTCTTCAGATGTACCAAACCTCCATCAACGAGAAAGTTTTGATACCGATTGAGCATGAATGAACCTGTAAGTCTTTTTCGTGCTCTTTTCATCTGCGGATCAGGGCAGGGCAACCACAGTTCTGACACTTCATTAGGTGCGAAAGCATCTGGCAAATTACCAATATGTGTTCGCAAGAATGCCACATTAGTAAGTTTTTTTTCAATAGCGGTTTTCGCACCACGCCAAAGTCTTGCTCCTTTTACATCAACACCTATAAAATTCTTATCAGGATACTGTTTTCCCAAACCAACGCTGTATTCTCCTTTGCCACAACCTAATTCCAAAATGATATCTCCCTCATTCCTAAAGACTTTCTGCTTCCAATTTCCTTTTAGCAAATATCCAGACTTCAATTCGTCTATCGTAGGTTGATACACATTGTCTAAGTGTTTGTTCTCTTCGAACCTTTCTAACTTTCCTTTACCCAAAACGCTATCTTTTATTCTTTTTTCCTAAGTAAAACACCCACTTCTCTTATCCCTTTTATACGTTCTTCGCGCATACCATGTGTCACGGTCAGTTCCCAGTCACCTATTTCGTCAAAGGAAATAGAATGAGGCATCTTATGTTCTGTGAGATAAAGTCCTGAAAATCCATCACCTAACCAATAGCCGTAATCATCAGCCAATAAACAATTGAGTGTATCTCTTTGTAAATTGCCTGATGGAGAGCGTAAGGATAAAAACAACCAAAGATTAGCCTTCTGATATTTGTTCGTATTCCGCACTGCAAGGCTCAGTTCTAGCGGTTGTACATCTTTTATTGGAATTAGAAACTTTTTTTCGTTGCTATAGTTCCAGGCATTTTCGTCAACTTCTCTAAAAGTCTCATAAGACAGTGAGGTGTCACAGCTAAAATACAAGAATCCGAAAAAAACTAAAAACAGGTGCTTACTATTTCTGAGATTAATTTCCATTAGTATTCTTTTTTCCTTTAGGATTACGATAACGCTTCTTTCTGCGTTTTTTAGCAGGTTTCTTACCGTCAAAACGGTTCAAGCTATCTTGCCCAACTAAATCACCTCCATAGTTTGAAAGTGACTTTTCAATTTCTTGACTGTCTTTCATTTGGATATCTTCGACAAGCTTGCCTTCATTATTAAGTTTTTGAATTTCAATAGCCCTTTCAACGGTGATTTCTACCATTCCTATTTTTTTAGGATCAGTATATACGTACCACATCTTTTGTCTTAAAACGTCAGTTTTAATGCATCGCATATCGCCTTGCTCAGTTTTAAGAATAGTATCAGTACGCGGAAACTCGGAACGAGCTTCTTCATAAACATCCAATTCATAATTCAAGCAACATTTCAATTTTCCACACTGACCAGCAAGCTTTTGTGGGTTCAGGGACAACTCTTGCTTACGAGCAGCCCCTGTTGATACTGATGAAAAATTAGTCAACCATGATGAACAGCAAAGTTCACGACCACAAGGACCAATACCACCTACTAAACCAGCCTCTTGCCTAGAGCCAATTTGCTTCATCTCTACACGAATCTGAAATTCATCAGCTAACACTTTTATCAGTTGCCTAAAATCCACACGCTTATCTGCAATATAATAAAAAATAGCTTTCGTATTATCTCCTTGATACTCCACATCACTTAGCTTCATATCTAAGCCCATGCGTTCTATGATTTTGCGTGTTTGTATAATCGTCGGCTTTTCTCGCTCCATAGCTTGATGCCATTTATCCAAATCATTTGGTCTAGCCTGTCGATATACTTTTTTGAATTCTTCTTTTTTATAATCTATGCCCTCTTCACGCATTTTTTCAAACACCAAATCACCAGTTAAAGAAACGATGCCAATGTCATGACCAGGTGTACCCTCTACAGCTACAATGTCATCCTTAAACAAAGGAATACCATTCTCATTAATGAAATAGCCTTTACGTGTATTTTTGAAATGTATCTCCACAATTGGAGGAAATAATGAAGAGACAGGGAGATTCTCTAACCAGTCATATACTTTTAATTTTGATGAACGTGATCTATAATCTATATTTTTATTGGCACTACAGCCAGAACAACATCCTTTAGATTCCATAATATTATGAATTTATATTGTCTGTGCAAAAATGATTTACACAAGGAAAACTAAGCTTAAAGATACTATAATTTCTTATTAAGCTCTTTACGATAAAATAACAAAAGCAACAAGATACCAACTGTAATATAACTGTCTGCTAAGTTAAAAACTGGAGCAAAGAAAACAAAGGGCTTGCCTCCTAATATAGGTATCCAACTCGGCATTTCAGCAATTTCTATCAAGGGAAAATAAAACATATCTACCACTTTACCAAATAGAAGCGGTGCATATCCACCTCCATCGGGCAGAAACTGCGCAACCTGATAGTAACTGTCTCCAAACACCACTCCATAAAACACACTATCAATCACGTTACCAATTGCTCCTGCAAAAATTAAGATTGTACAAAAAATGAACCCTTTAGTGAAGTTTTTCTTCATGATTAACCTACTAATATACCAGCCAATGCCAATAACTGCCAACAATCGGAAAATGGTAAGAATAGGCTTCCAATAGGGATGATCAATCTTCCCGCCAAACGCTATTCCCGGATTTTCTAAGAAATGGATATAAAACCAGTCTCCTATCACCGAAAACTCCTCTCCAAGTTGCATGTGAGTTTTCACCCATATCTTCAACGCCTGGTCAGCAAGTAATAGTAGAAACAGTATGGGAATGTATTTTTTCCACATAAGTTTTTAGTCCTGCTTCATTTTAGCTTCCATACTTAGCGTAGCATGTGGAACTAAACGCAATCTCTCTTTAGCAATTAAATTACCGGTCACTCGGCATATTCCATAGGTCTTATTCTCGATACGTACAAGAGCGGCCTCTAGGTGCGATATAAATTTTGCCATGCGGTGAGCTAATAGCCCAACCTCTTCTTTTGATAATGTAGCTGCTCCTTCTTCCAAAACTTTGAAAGTAGGTGAAGTATCTTCTATTCCATTATTTGAAGTATTAGAAATACCTTCCTTTAGCATTTCATAATCTCTCTTAGCCGTTTCTAGTTTCTCTAAGATCAATTCTTTAAATTCTTGTAACTCCTCGTCACTATATCTTTTTTTTATTTCCATAACGCTCTATTTTAAATTTGTTATGTAAAATTCTTTGTTTAAGAATAATAAGTTGTCAAAGATAACTTTTTTTCTCAAGTAGTTCCATTATTTTATGATAAATATCATCAGGTTTGATAGCACTTATCATATCCTCCCCTCTTAAACAATGTTGCCCTTTATTTAAAACATGTCCCTCCCCATCTATAGGAAATACTACAGATAGCGGACTAGTGCCTTTGCCTTGCAGTAAAATAAATTCTGTATTTGTAGCTGCAGCCATATGCATTGCTGAAGTGTCAATTGTTACTAATAAATCCAGAGTTCCAATAGCATCTATGCATTCTCCTACAGAAGTTTTACCTGTCAAATCAACTACGTGTTTCATATTTTTTTTGAGTAAATTAGTGTAAATTCTATGATTTTTACAATCTTTTGAATCTCCTAACAAAACAAAATCTATATCCTCTTTACTTAAATATTCAAACAATTTTTCTCCTAAATTAAGAGGGTATCTTCTTGCTCCTTTTTTTATTCTGTAAGCATAACTATCCTTATGATTTTGTGCTTTTGCGCACTCTTCGCCTAACAAAAAGCCAACTAAAGGTCTTCCGGCTTTATCAAACAATTCTGTTTTTTTAAATTCTAGAATCATTGGTGGCAAATAATCATACTTACTATTCCAGTATATATTTACCAAATTAGCATAATGATTGGAGTAATGCCAACTCCTGTCAATAGGTAAAGAAAAATCAAGTAAAAACTTACGTCCTTCCTTTTGATAACCAATCAATGTTTTGACTTTTGCTAAACGAAAAAGCAATGCGGTAAGAAATGAATTATGAAATAATATTCCTAAATCATACTTATTCTTTCGTAACTTTCTTACAAATTGTAAAGTCCGAAAAAAACGTCCTTTGCCTTTGGTGTCATCGATAATTATGTCTTTGATGCCTTTACCCCGAAAAATGTCTCTTGATTTAGCTTTACATACAATTGTAATAGACGCATCTGGATATTCTCTCTGCACCAATTCTAAAGCTGGCAACATCATAATGGTATCACCAATATAATTTGATGTTCGCATGATTATTTGCTTAGGCATCTACTTCTCAGTTTTAGTATTTATAGTTTAGGGAAATTAAAACATCTTCTAATTCTCTATTTAGATTAATAAATAGCCAACATATGATGCCATCATAAGTTGTTACAATTTTTTCACATCAATTTTCAAAACAACTCCATCCTCAATGTCCTGCTCTCTCCCTTCTTGCAAATTTGCGACAAGCATCACTTCATTTCCTAATGTCTGTGAGGCTATAAAATGTTTGTATTCATTCACGGCTTTATCAGTAACCTCATGGGTTGAAATACTAATATTTACCTTGTCTGTCACATCAAAGCCACTTTCTTTACGTATGTTTTGAATACGATTAACTAACTCACGAGCGATTCCCTCATTGCGTAAATCATCTGTAATTGTGATATCTAAAGCTACTGTCAATGCTCCTTCATTAGCAACTAACCATCCTGGAATATCTTCAGAAACAATCTCTACATCCTCTAATGTTAATGGAAGATTTTCAGTTTCAACCTCTAGATCAAATTTTGAATTCTTCTCGAATGCTGCAATTTCTTCTTGTGTTAATTTAGCAATAGCTCCAGCAATTTGTTTCATCATCTTTCCATACTTTGGACCTAAAGTCTTAAAGTTTGGCTTAATACTCTTTACTAAGATATTTGAAGCATCTGTAAGATATTCTATCTCTTTTACATTAACTTCTGATAGAATGATATCTTCAACGCCCTCAATACGCTCCTGAACCTTCTGATCTAAAATAGGTATTAATACTTTTTGTAATGGCTGGCGCACCTTGATTTGTACTTTTCGACGCAAACTTAATATCATTGAGGATATTTGTTGTGCCAAGTCCATTCTTGCTTCCAATTCCTTATCCACAAACTCCATATTTGGTTTTGGGAAAGTAGTTAAATGTACTGACTCATCAACGCCTTGTATTTTCATTAAGTCTCGGTATAATCTATCCATATAAAATGGTGCTATTGGCGAACCTAAAATTGAAAGGGTTTTTAAGCATTCGTATAATGTTTGATACGCAGAAATCTTATCAGTATTATACTCGCCACCCCAGTAGCGCTTACGACACAATCGTACGTACCAGTTGGAAAGATTTTCGGTAACAAAATGCTGAATGGCTCGACCTGCTCTAGTCAATTCATAATTATCATAATGTTCCGTAACTTCTTCCACTAATGTATTTAATAGTGAGAGTATCCATCTATCTAACTCTGGACGTTCTTCAAATGGAACTTGTTCGTCAGCAGCTTTAAATCCATCGATGTTTGCATATAATGCAAAAAAGCTATACGTATTATATAAAGTTCCAAAGAATTTTCGACGCACTTCATCAATCCCTGCTACATCAAACTTTAAATTATCCCAAGGTTGTGCATTGGTAATCATATACCAGCGTACGGGATCTGCTCCGTATTTATCAAGCGTTTCGAAAGGATCTACGCCATTACCTAAACGCTTAGACATCTTGTTGCCTTTTGCATCAAGTACCAATCCATTAGAAATGATATTTTTAAATGCTACAGAATCAAATAACATGGTTGCAATAGCATGAAGCGTAAAAAACCATCCACGCGTTTGGTCAACCCCCTCAGCGATAAAGTCTGCAGGGAAACATTTGTCAAAATTCTCTTTGTTTTCGAACGGATAGTGCTGTTGAGCATAAGGCATCGCTCCTGAGTCAAACCACACATCTATCAAATCACTCTCGCGTTTCATAGGTTTTCCGGAATCACTTACCAAAATGATGTTATCCACATAAGGACGGTGTAAATCAAAACTATTATAGTTTTCTTTACTCATATCATTTTCTACAAAATCTTTCAAGGGATTTTCCTGTACGAATCCAGCAACTATTGCTTTTTGAATCTCCGTTTTAAGTTCAGCAACCGAACCGATACACTTCATCTCTTTACCATCTTCTGTTACCCATATTGGCAAAGGAGTTCCCCAATAGCGAGAACGTGACAAGTTCCAATCCACTAGGTTTTCAAGCCACTTGCCAAATCGACCTTCCCCGGTACTCTTAGGTTTCCAATTGATTGTCTCGTTCAGCTCCATCATACGTTCCTTAGACGCAGTGGTTTTAATGAACCAAGAATCTAAAGGATAATATAAAATTGGCTTGTCTGTACGCCAGCTATGTGGATAAGAGTGGACATATTTTTCTATTTTGAAAGCTTTGCCCTCGTTTTTCAATTTTACAGCAATGTATACATCTACCGTTTCATCTTTATCCGTAAGTTCACTATCGTAATCATTCTTTACATAGCGTCCTTCTAAGTCTCCAGTTCCTTCAATAAACTTCCCTTGCTTATTGACTAAAGTTAATGCTCCTATTCCATTTTGTTGTGCTACTCTGTAGTCATCAGCACCAAAACTTGGAGCAATATGTACGACACCGGTACCGTCCTCTGTCGTAACAAAATCAGCTACAAGAACACGGAAAGCATCACCCACTAATGGTTGTTGATAAGGCATTAACTGCTCATAACGCACACCTTCCAACTCAGCTCCTTTAAAGGTATCTAATATCTTATAGGGTAAAGCTTTACCTCCTTTTTCATACTCAGTTAATGAAAGCTCCGCGTCTTCTTTTCTGAAGTAATTCTGGTATAATGCTTTTGCACAAATAATTGTGGTTGGTTCTCCTGTGTAAGGATTAAATGTGCGAATTTTAACATAGTCAATTTTAGGGCCAACAGCTAAAGCGGTATTAGATGGCAATGTCCATGGTGTAGTAGTCCAAGCAATGAAATGCAAATCTGTATCAACATCAGAGAAGAACTTCTCAGAAATTGCATCTTTAACAATTTTAAATTGTGCCACTATTGTAGTATCCTTAACATCTTTGTAGCAACCAGGAAGATTTAATTCATGAGAAGACAAACCAGTACCATCAGTTGGTGAATATGGCTGAATCGAAAACCCTTTATACAAATAACCTTTCTCAAACAACTGCTTTAAAAGCCACCAAAGGGTTTCAATGTATTTATTGTCATAGGTAATGTAAGGATTATCCATATCAGCCCAATAACCCATCTGCTCTGTTAACTCCTTCCAAGAATCCGTATATTTCATCACACTGGTACGACATTCTTTGTTATAATCTTCTATAGAAATACTTTCACCAATGTCGTCTTTTGTAATACCTAACGCTTTCTCTACTCCTAACTCTACAGGTAGTCCGTGAGTATCCCAACCTGCTTTACGCTCTACATGAAATCCCTGTAATGTTTTGTATCTGCAAACAATGTCTTTTAATGAGCGTGAAATAACATGATGAATACCAGGCATTCCATTCGCTGAAGGTGGACCATCATAAAAAACGAATTCTTTTGCACCTTTGTTATTTTCTAGACTTTTCTCAAATGTATTCTCGGTTTTCCATTGCTCCAAAACCTCTTTAGCCACATTTGAGAGGTTAAATTTCTTGTACTCGGGAAACTTCATATGTACTACTCTTTTACGTTAAAGATCTTTTTTACTTCATTAAAAAAACGTACAAATATACAAGAAACGAATGGATAATGAAAAATAAGGATTTCAATACTTCAACGAGTTTTAGTATTTTTGAGTCTAAATAATTAGAGTAAATCATGCGAGCAGTTATTCAGCGAGTTAGCGAAGCAATATTGAGTGTTGAACACATACCTAAGTGCAGTATCGAATTAGGATTGGTGGTTTTACTGGGAATAGAACATGAAGATACTGAAGAAGACGCAAGTTGGTTAGCAAAAAAAATAGCAAATCTTCGAATATTTTATAATGATGAAGGCGTTAAAGATCTTTCTGTAATAGATGTTAATGGAGAAATTCTTGTAGTTTCTCAATTCACGCTATATGCTCGAACAAAAAAAGGGAATAGGCCAGCGTATATAGATGCTGCTCATCCAGATATCTCAAAACCTTTATATGAACTTTTTGTTAAGAAATTGCAACAAGAAATCAATAAAAAAATAATGACTGGTATATTTGGTTCATACATGCAAATCAATATGATTAATGACGGTCCTGTGACAATTATTATTGACACCAAAGCAAATAAATAAATATAATCTCATTAAAAATAGAACGATACTAAAATTAAATTATTAAGGTATTTTTTTTTAAGAAATTTATTACGATATTTGTGGCTTAGTTTTTGTTTTTAGCACATAACTATAAAAATAAATTAAAAAAACTAAATAATTTACTAATTTCATCAAGCGACTTATGAAAAAAATTGTACTTTTATTGTTTCTATGTATTACAATAGGAACTAGCTGGGCACAGCAACAAGCGCAAAATTCATTGTATTATTTTAATCCCTTGAATTACAACCCAGCATATGCTGGCTCAAGAGATGCACTTTCGATTAATGCTATTCACCGTATCCAATGGACTGGAATTGATGGTGCTCCTAACACCACTTTTTTATCCATTCACTCACCTATTAATGATACTCAGCTCTCAATTGGTGCTGATTTAACTTATGATGAAATTGGAATATCAAAAGCTACGAGTGCTTATCTAGATGTTTCATATTACGTTCAATTGAATGATAAAGGACACAGATTGTCTTTTGGTTTGAAAGGAGGTATCAATATGTTTGACGCTCCTTTGTCTGATCTAGATGCTACAGACTCTGGAGATCCTTTGCAATATGATATTGAAAATAAGATGAGAGGAAACTTCGGTGCTGGTATTTATTATTATGGAGAAAAACATTATCTAGGTCTGTCTTCGTTAACATTATTAGAAGCGTCAGTTTTAGACAATGATGACATCAATGCATTGGAACAGAAACGTCATTTCTATTTAATGGGAGGTTATGTATTTGACATCAACGCTTCATTAAAATTAAAACCTTCTGGTTTAATTAAAGCTGTAGCAGGTTCTCCTCTAGAATTCGATGCAGAGTTAGCAGGATTGTTATATGACAGACTATGGATAGGTGTTGGCTACCGTCATGATGAGTCTGTAAGGGGTTATTTAGCGGCTAACATTACTCCTCAGCTTAGGTTAGGTTATAATTATGATTATATCTTTAACGATTTAACAAAATATACAGGTGGTACTCATGAATTTATGCTAAGTTATGATTTCGAGTTTGACAAGAAGAGGTTTAAAAGTCCTAGATACTTCTAAAAGTAACCTAACATAAAGACAGAACAACAATGAAAAGAACGATTATATACACAATATCTCTATTTTGCTTATTCTCAATTTATAGCGAAGCAAATGCAAAGGGGATAAAAGAAAAGGTAGCTGATTCGTATTATGAAAACCTAGCTTACAAGAAAGCAATTCCTTACTACGTTGAATTGGCTGAAAGTAAAAAAGCAAACGATGAAATTGTTAGAAAAACTGCAGATAGTTTTAACAAAATTGGAGATACAAAAAATGCAGTTAAGTGGTACGAAGTGCTTTATACTAAAGGCTGGGCAACTACTAATGACAAATATGAATACTTCTTATTATTAAGAAAAAATGGAAGCTATGAAAAATCATTAATAGTAATGAATGATTATCTTGAAAATGGTGGCTTTGCTACTGATTTTATTAAATATTTGAAAGAAAATCCAAATTATTTGCAAGATTTACAAAAAAAGAATGCTGGTAAATATAAAATTACTAAGCTGAATTTCAATAGTCCAGAACATGATTTTGGTGCAACATATTATAAAGATGGAATCTTATTCGCTTCACCAGAAAAGCGTGGAGAGCGAGTAGATGTAAAGCGTAAATTTGCTTGGGATAATACGAATTTTCTTCAACTTTATTATGTTCCTATAAATGATGGAAAGTATGGTGAGCCTGAAAAGTTTACTTTTGCAAAAAAGAATAAATACCATGATGGTCCTGTCGCTTTCAATTCTGATTTTACAGAAGCATATGTAACTCGAAGTAATTATTCCCCAAAAGGGAGATTAGAAAAAAGTGCAGAAGGCATTGTAGAAATTAACCTATATTTAAGTAAAAAGAATCAAAATGGTGAATGGTCAGAATTGGCGCCATTCCAATACAACAGTTCAGAGTATTCTATAGGTTGTGCTACTATTTCTCATGATGGTAATTTTATGGTATTTGCTTCAGACATGCCTGGTGGTGTGGGTGAAACAGACTTATGGATGAGTAAAAGAGAAAATGCCGCATGGGGCTCTCCTGTTCATCTAGGAGAAAAGATTAATACGGCTCGCAGGGATAATTTCCCGCATCTTGATAAAGATGGTAATTTATATTTTGCATCTGACGGTGGTATACACGGTTTTGGAGGTTATGATGTATTTTGGATTCCAGGATTTTTAGATGGTAAAGACGATGTTTATAATTTAGGAGCTCCTATCAATAGTGAAGCTGACGATTTCGGTTTTATATATAACAGTGATGATGCAACCGGTTATTTTAACTCAGGAAGAAAAGGTGTGGTAGGAGATAAAGGAGCTGATGATATTTTTGCTTTTGAGAAATTGGTATCAATGCTAGAAGTTCAGGTAATAGACAAAGACACCAAGCAACCTATATTAGCCGCAAATGGATGTTTTAAATCTGAATTTGGTGATTTCATTGAACAAGACATCAAACTAAATGATCAAGCGAAGTTCAATCGTGAATTAACAGCTAAGACTTATCTTGTTTGTGCAAATGCTGATGGATATGAGCCTGGTGAAACAAAAGTTGTACTTCCAAAAGGCAAGTTCGTAACTGCTGTAATAGAGCTCGAAAAGACTCCAGAGCCTGAACCTAAGGAAATAAACTGCCCCGAAATCACTTTAGAAGACATATTCTATGACTTTGACAAATATTATATCAGAGATGATGCGAGTGCTTCATTAGATGACTTGCTTTCATTCTTAAAAGAATATCCAGAAATACGTGTTAATTTAGTATCTCATACAGATAGTAGAGGAACACATAAGTACAACGAATGGTTGTCTCAAAAACGTGCCGAATCTGCAGTTAATTACTTGGTTGAAAGAGGTATTGCTAGAGAAAGATTGACCGCACGTGGTGCTGGTGAGACACAATTACTCAACGGTTGTGCTGACGGCGTTAAATGTTCTGAGGTAGAGCATCAAGTAAATAGAAGAACCACGGTTGAAATTATTTCTTCTGACTGTGTAGAAGTGAATAAGAGATTAAATAAATATCTTATTAAAGAATAAATTAACTAAGATAGGAATACATTAAAAAAGCTCGGCTAATTTTAGCCGAGCTTTTTTAATGTATTCCTATGAGGATAATGATTAGTAATCAATATACATTTTAATAGCTTCTTCAATAATCTGTTTATGATCAAATGCTAGTTCTGGGAGTTTGTCAATTGGGAACCATTGCGCATCTTCTGCATCATCACCAGCCACTAATGGCAATGGCTCCATAGTTAAGGTTGAAACAAAAGCTACTGAAATAGTTCTAGCCCTAGGATCACGATCTAGCGAACTGAACACTTTGAAATGTTTCAAGTTTTTGACTAGTAATCCCGTTTCCTCTTGAAGTTCTCTTTTCACTGCCTCCTCAACGGTTTCATTCATATCTAAAAACCCGCCTGGCAGTGCCCATTGATTTTCAAAAGGTGAATTCTTACGTTGGACCAGTAATACCTGCGTGTGTGGTATCGGAAGCAATGAAAAAACAACAGCATCTACAGTTACTGCTGGACGAGGATATTTATAACAGAAAGTGGTCATTACTCAATAATTTTTTTAATCGTTCTAAGATTGTGAGTATATTCACCCAATTCCAAATTATATATACCTTCTTGGTCAATACTATCAATTCTTACTTGACCAGAGGCGTGTATTATTCTATCTTTACTCAATAGAATTCCCACATGAATGATTCGTCCTTCTTCGTTATCAAAAAAAGCTAAATCACCAGGCTTTACATTTTCTAAGAAACTTACATCATCGCCTAATAGTACTTGCTGTGAAGCATCTCGAGGTAGCTTTATGCCAACTACTTTACTTACTTGTTGCACAAATCCCGAACAATCAATTCCGTAAGCACTTTTCCCACCCCATAGGTACGGAGCATTAAGATATGTCTTTGCATTTTCAATTAATTGTGTTCTGCAATTTTCTGGTGTTGTTGCAACTTCACCATCAAAATGGAAAACCCTATCTCCTACCCTAAAAGTTTGAGTTTCATGATTATAATTGGGAAGAGAACTACCTTGAACTATATGTGTTAAGGGTTTATCCTCTTCCTGGACTGTTGCTTGAAAAGAAGCAACAATAGCCGGTCTACTCTCGGTAATTTCTCTGTAAGTTTCTTCATCTAACTGGAAAACGGTTCGGTTATAGACCCAGCCTTCGTAATTATCAAAATCATTACGAATGTGCAACCAATTGCCATCTTCTTCAATAACCCTAAAGGTATCTCCAAACATCAATTGTGTAACCATTTCACTCTGCTCAGCTGGTTCATAACGTACAGGAATCATACTAAGAAGAACTATGCCATATAAAAAATCCAGTGTCATCATACTTCAAATATACAAATGTTAATCCTTTAAAACAATGTGCTCATTTTTTATTTCCTGAATAAAGGCTTATTTTGCAAAATAGAATGACTGATAAAGTTGAGATAACACACCTTATAAAGCAACAAGCCCACAAACTTGGTTTTGATGGATGTGGAATAGCTCGTGCCGATTTTTTAGAAGAACAAGTTCAACCTTTTACTCAATGGCTCGACGCTAATTACCATGGTGATTTATCATATATGGAGCGTAATATTGAGAAACGGTTAGATCCCCGAAAACTGGAAGAAGGCACTAAGTCTGTAATTGTCGTTATGCTCAATTATTATACTGATAAGAAACAGCCTGAATGTGCTCCTGTAGTTTCAAAATATGCCTTTGGCAAGGACTATCATTTTATCATGAAGGACAAGTTAAACCTATTGCTTTCATACATCCAAGAATTAGCCCCCCAAGCTAAAGGTCGCTATTTTGTGGATAGTGCTCCGGTATTAGAGCAAGTTTGGGCTGAACGCGCTGGATTAGGTTGGATTGGTAAGAACTCCTTGTTACTCACTCCAATAGGATCCTATGTTTTTATAGGTGAAATATTACTTAACATGGCATTGGATTATGATGCATCAAAAACCATAGATCCTTGTGGAAAATGCACAAGATGTATAGATGCTTGTCCCACCAATGCCATCCTTCCCAGTAAAATCATCAATGCCTCAAAGTGTATTTCTTATTTTACCATTGAGAAAAAAGGTCATATTCCTGATGATGTGGATATAAAAAATCGACTATTTGGATGTGATATTTGTCAAGATGTCTGCCCGTGGAATAGGAAAGCGAGAGAACATACTACTTCAGGATTTAAGCCTTTAGCAAACCTTATGAAAATGAACCGAGAGGATTGGAATAAGCTAACCGCACATGAGTTTGGAGAGAAATTTAAAGGCTCACCCATGAAAAGAGCAAAATATACCGGAATAAAGCGAACGTTAATGCATTTAAATAAAAAAGATGAACCTACAGACAACTGTTGACATACAACAGCCAAAGAGCCGGATATCACACTTGGACTCCCTATTATTTATTGGCTCTTGTTTTGCTGAAAATATCGGGAACAAAACATTAGCCTACAAATTTAAAACTGTTATAAACCCTTGTGGGATAGCCTATAATCCCATTTCCGCAACTAATACTATTGCACTAATTTCAAAAAATAAGTGTTTAAAAGAAAATGACTTTGTTTTTAATGATGACCTATGGCATAGTTTACATCATCATGGGAGGTTTTCACAGCAAGAACTGGATAAAACAAAGACGTTGATAGCTGAAGAAATAAAACAAGGATATAACCAAATAGTCGTGGCTTCTCATATCTTTTTAACGCTCGGGACTTCGTGGGTTTTCGAACACATAGCAACAGAACAGGTTGTAACTAATTGTCACAAGCTACCGGCTAAGCATTTTAGGCGAAGGAAGCTAAGTATTCAAGAAGTAACTAACGCATTGCAGACGGCAATTCATCAAATACGTGAGCTGAATTCTACTGCTGAAATTATATTTACTGTAAGTCCCGTAAGGCACTTAAAAGACGGTTTACATAAAAACCAATTAAGCAAAGCTACGCTATTATTGGGTATAGAAAAGCTACAGCAAGTAGATAAAACTATTGGTTATTTCCCTGCATACGAGATAGCCATGGATGAATTAAGAGATTATCGATTTTATGCACAAGACTTTACTCACCTAAACGAATTAGGCACAAATTATATATGGGAGCGTTTCTGCGAAACATACATTAAAAAAGAGAGTCAAGCCTTGTTTCCTGCCTTAGAAAAGTTACATAAGGCACTACATCATCGAGCTATAAATAAAGAAACTTCTGCCTATCAAAAGTTCAAGGCAAAAGTTCTTAGTCAAATAGAAAGTTTAGAATACAAACTTCCTTTTATCAATTTCACGAAAGAGAAAGAGCAATTAAATTAATCCCAACGACCTCTACTGGCTACAGCATAACTACCTGCACCAGTAAAAAATAGTGCCAAAGCTCCAAATCCATAAAGCCCTAGAAGTTCTAGTGCCCATCCTCCTGTTTCATTGAGAGAAAAAATTTGCCCTCCATGTGCTAATGAAGTAGCTACTATACAATTAAAGAAAAGAACTAAAGCTGCTAATCTTGTTTTGTAACCCACGATAATCAAAAGAGGCGCTACAACCTCTCCTACATAAACACCATACGCTAAAAACGTTGGTAAACCATGGCTCTCTACCATTCCTTCGATTCCGGGAATGCCGTGCTTTAATTTTGCTATTCCATGCAATAACATCAAGCAACCAACTGCAAGTCTCAAAATTAACAATCCTAAATTTACTTGTTTTTTCATTATATCTGTTTTTAAAAGTTAAGTTATCATAGTCTAATATGTAGCTAAAATTACAATATTTTTTCTTGTTTTCAGCAAAATGCAGGAATAAGTTATTTAAATAACCTATAGGTTTAGAAAATATACAGAGAAATAATTATAGTATTTAATCCTTTATGAGCAGACCCGAAATTGAAACAACAATCTGCAATAAAACACCTAAAATCAATAGCCAATAAAACCAACTGAAATCAAGTGCAAAACATACAGCAACAGCTACAAACATTAGCACAGTAACTATTTTAATAAAATCTCTAAGCTTAGGTTTTTGAAAGCGTATGGTACTTAATGTATGAATGCTCAAAAGTAAAAAACCAAGTATAATAACAGCCATACTAAAAGGATACATACCAAAGAATAATACTATTCCTAATACGACAAGAATTAGTGCTAGAGAAACTACTATGTTATAGAATGTTTTAATTTTTACAATAATGTTTGTTGCGGATTCATAGCATTAGGATTTGATTTTCCTAAATGATTATAGGCTCTATCAGTAACTTCCCTGCCTCTTGGAGTGCGTTTTATAAATCCTTCTTTAATTAAAAATGGTTCATAAACTTCCTCAATCGTTCCGGCATCCTCACCTACCGCCGTAGCTATAGTAGAGATACCGACAGGTCCGCCTTTAAATTTATCAATAATAACGGTTAGGATTTTATTATCCATAATATCCAATCCATGCTTATCAATATCTAAAGCTTCTAACCCATACTTTGTTATTTCAATTTCAATAGTACCTGTACCTTTTACTTGAGCAAAATCACGAACGCGTCGCAATAATGCATTAGCAATACGTGGTGTTCCTCTGGAACGTGATGCAATCTCCCAAGATGCTTTTTCATCTATAGGTACTTGAAGAATATTAGCAGAACGTTCAATAATAGACTTTATCGTTTGGGCATCATAATATTCCATGTGAGAATTAATACCAAATCTTGCTCTCAATGGACTCGTAAGTAATCCCGAACGTGTAGTAGCACCAATAAGTGTAAAAGGATTTAACTCTATCTGTATGGAACGGGCTGCAGGCCCCTTATCTATCATAATATCGATTTTATAGTCCTCCATAGCAGAGTATAAATATTCTTCTACGATAGGGCTCAATCGATGGATTTCATCAATAAACAGGACATCATTCGGTTCCAAATTAGTCAATAATCCGGCTAAATCCCCCGGTTTGTCCAAAACAGGACCAGAAGTGACTTTTATACCAACTCCCAATTCATTTGCAATAATATTAGAAAGGGTAGTTTTTCCTAAGCCTGGAGGTCCATGTAGCAATACATGATCAAGTGCATCGCCTCGTTGAATAGCTGCAGCAACAAATACCTGAAGATTTTCTACTATTCGAGGTTGACCTTGAAAATCAGCAAAAGAAATAGGACGAAGTTTGTTTTCAAACTCTTCTTCCTTATTCGTTGTTGCTAAATGCTGTATATTTAAAAAATCGTCCATATGAATTCTGTGCAAGATATAAAATTACTGCTATTTGTGAACCTTTTCAACAAGAAGTTTATCACAAACATCTTTCGTTAAGACTACATTTTTAAATTGGTCATAAGCGACTACCACACTTTCATCAAAGGGTTCTTTTTCCTCTATTTTTATCTCAGTTCCCAGAGCAATGTTCTTTTTATTCAGAAAAACTAAGAATTCTTTTTGTTCATGATCCAACGCTCTTAAAACTGCACTTTGACCTGGTTCTATTGCAGACAGACTTTCGTAGTTTTGAGAAACCGTTTTTCCATTTTTATCAGGTATCGGGGTACCGTGGGGATCAAACTTAGGATAATCTAACATTTCATCTATTCTATTAAAGAAAGTCTCAGAATTAATATGTTCCAAATCCTCAGCAATATCATGAACTTCCTCCCAGCCTAGCCCCATAGTCTCCACTAAAAACATCTCTGCTAAGCGATGCTTACGAACTATATGAGAGGCTACCTTGCGTCCTTCGTCAGTTAAGATAATAGGCTTATATTTCTCATAAATAACCCAGCCTTCTTCTTGCAGACGCTTTACCATATTATTTACCGTAGGAATACTCACATCAATACGTTTACTCAAGGCAGATAGTGATATTTTTTCTCCATTCTCTTCTAAACTGTATATAGCTTTAAGGTAATTCTCTTTCGTATCGGACGGCATAATGAACTCTCATTTATAGTTTTCAACACAAAAATAAGAAATTGTTTTGAATTTTATTGTTAGGCTAATCTAACTTATTGTATTTGCAACACAAGAATAAAAATAAAGACTTGTAAAATGAAAAAGAAAACAATACTATTAATTTCTTTACTCCTATTGGCAGTAGTGAGTTATGCTAACACAGGAGTTGTAAAGGGAATGGTCACATCCCATGGAGAACCAGTGCCTGGTTGTCTAGTAGAAATAAAAGGACTCAAGGGAAATGGTGCCGTAACAGATTCTTCAGGTAATTATATTATTCAAAAAGTTCCTGTTGGAGAATACAGTTTATCGGTGTCGTGCTTAGGTTTTCATACAGCAACAAAAAATGTAAATGTAAGTGCAGGTGAAGCTATTACTGCAAATGTAAATTTAGAAGAGGACTTGTTGAATATTGATGAGGTAGTCGTAACGGGAACTCGAAATGGAGTAGCTACGTACGAAGCTCCTGTTATCGTAAGCAGAATCTCTCCTAAATTATTTCAATCTACACAATCCTTAAGATTATCTGAAGGTCTTGCTTTCTCACCTGGACTGTGTGTGGAAACAAATTGTCAGAACTGCGGATTTTCTCAGCTGAGAATGAATGGGTTAGAAGGTGCTTATTCTCAAATACTTATTAATAGTCCCCCTATCTACTCTGCACTTGTAGGTGTTTATGGCTTGGATATGATTCCTGCCAATATGATAGACCGTGTAGAAGTGGTAAAAGGCGGAGGTTCGGCACTATACGACGGTAGCGCTATCGGAGGTACTGTGAATATCATTACCAAGGATCCGATAAATGATTCTTTTCAATTTGGTCTTAACCAAGGGTTCACAGACATGAATCGTTCAGACAGAATAATAACCTTGAATGGAAATATCGTGAGTGATGACTTAGACAAAGGGATCAGCATTTTTGCTTCTAACAGAAACAGAAAGCCTTGGGACGCAAATGATGATGGATACACAGAGTTAACGAAATTAGAAAATAATACCTTTGGGATGGACGCATTTTGGAATACCTCAGAAAAAGGAAAGTTAAAACTCAATATGCATAGCATCAATGAATTTCGTCGCGGAGGAAATAAATTAGACTTAGAACCTCATCAAACTGACCTAACAGAACAACTGGATCATAAGATTATTGCAGGGGGGCTCTCTTTTGAACAGTACTCAAATGATTACAAACATAAATTCTCTATTTATACCTCTGTTCAAGATACGAAACGTAAGAGTTATTATGGAGGTGGAGGCAGAGTGCTTTCCGATGGAGACACCTTCACTGAAGATGATTTATTAGCACTGAATTCTTACGGTCGTTCTAAAGTTATATCTTCTGCATCAGGCGTACAATATAGTTATGATATCAATGACAAATTTACAGTGTCGGCAGGAGGAGAATATCAACACAATGACGTAAATGATGAAATGGGTGGTTACAATAGAAGTATCAACCAAACAGTAAATACGTTGGGTTCCTATATTCAATTAGAAATAAAACCTATTGAACCTTTAACATTCCTACTAGGAGGACGGTATGATCATGTAAATATTGATGGTGAATATCGTTTTAGCGGAGAAAATTTTGATACAGACAAAACTCTTGATGTTTTTGTACCAAGAGCGACAGCAATGTATGATATTAACAAAGAAATGAAACTAAGATTTTCCTATGCACAAGGGTATAGAGGTCCTCAAGCTTTTGATGAAGACCTACATATTGAAACCGTAGGAGGCGATGCTGTTTTTGTACAACTATCTCCAGATTTAAAAGAAGAGAAATCTCATAATTTCACAGGATCATTAAACTATACGAAAAGCTTAGGAGATTTTCAAGCAAATTTTGTCCTTGAAGGTTTTTATACAAAAATTAATGATCCATTTACGAGCCTTGAGGTGGAGACTCTACCTTCAGGAGTAAAAGTAAAAAGAAAAGAAAATGGAGATGCTGTGAAAGTAGCCGGGGGAAATATTGAACTAAACGTTGCCTACACTAAAAAATTCCAAGCACAGCTAGGATTTACGTTACAAAAATCAGAATACAACACGCCCGAATTAGTTTGGGAGCCCGATGCAAACGACCAAAGAAGTGCAGTTTTTACAGACAAAATATTACGGACTACAGATGCATATGGGTTCTTTTCTTTCACGTACAACCCTATAGAGCCACTTAGTCTTTCTTGGTCGGGAGTGTACACTGGTAAGATGCATGTTCCTCATATTATAGAACCAGACACCGAGTTTACGGTGGTTAAAGAAACACCCACTTTCCTTGAGAATAACTTTAAAATATCATATGACTGGGACTTTAACGAAGATAATTGTTTAGAACTATTTGCCGGAATACAAAATGCTTTTAATAGCTTCCAAGATGACTTCGACAAAGGTGCTGACCGTGACGCCGGTTACATTTATGGACCAAGAAAGCCCCGCACCATCTTTATGGGGTTAAAATATAGTTTTACAAGATAAATCTTTCATATACGTTTAACAAAGCTCATTTTTATCTTGAAAAGCGGAAGCACTGCCAATACTGGCGGTGCTTTTTTACTTTGCTTTCTTAGTTTTTAGATTATCGCCATCTCTGTAATTCAATCGAGAGAATACAAAACTGGAAAGAATAGTCAGTAATCCAATAAAAATAAAGGTATATTTGAAGGCAAAGTAAACATCGTTGTTTGTAATAACTTCTGAGCTCTTGAAAACACGCAATATGGCTAGTCCTATTCCAATTCCGAATCCCATAGAAAGTTGTTGGTTAACCGAGAGTAAACTATTACCGCTACTTGTCTGATGATCTCTCAAATCAGCTATGGAGATGGCATTCATTGTTGTAAATTGTATAGAATTGAAAAAACCAAGAATAATCAATATACCCACATACCATAAGATATTCCAGTTCTGTGGAACAAAACCAATGATAATAATTATAACACCAATGATCAATGTATTAATTTTTAAAATATTCCTATACCCAAAATAATCTAATATAGGCACTACCACTGACTTTGTAGCCATTACTGAGATTGACATAGGGGCAATAATCCAGCCTGCAGTACTTGCAGACCTTCCGTAAGCCACTTGAATCAAAAGAGGGATTAACAACGGAATACTGCTTACTCCTAAGCGACATACAAGATTCCCTACGATACCTACTCTAAAAGTTCTAACCTGAAACAAATGTAAAGGGAAAATAGCTGATCTACCCACCTTTTTAGCATGCAAGTAATACAAATACAACAAAATCACACCCGCAAGAATTAAAAGTGAAACAATAACAATCCTATCAAGTTCACTTAAATATTCCAGTGCCACAGAGAGCAAAAGACAAGCTGTACCAAAAATTAAAAATCCTTTGTAATCAAGCTTTGTATTTACGCCCTCAAAATTGGGCAGATATTTCAATGCCATGTAAAAGCCTAACAAACCAAAAGGTATATTTATTAAAAATATCCAATGCCAACTGATATATTCCACTAGATATCCACCAACTAATGGTCCTGCAATAGGTCCTAATAGAGCAGGAATAATGGCATAATTCATCGCCTGTACATATTCGTTTCTCGGATAAGTTTTGATTAATGCCAATCTCGCCACTGGCGTCATCAAAGCACCACCAAGACCTTGCACAAAACGCGCAAAGATTAAAAAATTGAGACTTTGTGATGATGCACATAAAACAGAACCTATGATAAATATCACTAAGGATACCAAAAAGGTTTTCTGAGTACCAAACTTATCAGCAAAATACCCGCTTATTGGAATAAAAAGAGCCAATGTAAGCACATAACTAATAATAGCTCCTTGCATATTCAATGGGGATTCTCCTAAATCACTAGCAATAGCTGGAATGGCTGTATTCAGGATTGTAGAATCCAACATCTGCATAAAAATAGCTGTGGCTAAAATATAAGGCATATATCGTTTAACCTTAGCCTCCCGCTCCTCACTATATTCTGTCATCCTCTTACTCCTTTACATTTTAGAATAGATGCAAAATTATCACGTATTTGATGACTCACAAAATTTATTCATCTTTCTTAATTAAAGCATAATGAACTTATATTTATAGAAGTAGTTAACGTCAGTTTGAAAAAGCATTTTTTTAGCACTTAAAGTTTTATTTTTCATATATAATAAACCTTGTTTATTACATTGATTTTATCAATACGAAATCCTCTGCATTTATTTTTTATTATCGATTATAAATCTTAGATTTGTATGTATAGACAAAACCGTTAATTAACTCATTAAAAATGTATTACGACATGGAAAATCAAGAAATAGAAATGGTAACATTACCAAGAATAGGTGACAAAGCACCTGAATTTAAAGCAGTAACTACTCAAGGTGAAATTAACTTTCCAAGTGACTACAAAGGACAGTGGACAATTCTGTTCAGTCATCCAGCTGACTTTACTCCTGTATGTACCTCAGAGTTTATGACTTTCGGAGTGATGCATGAGCAATTCAAAAAAGCGAACTGTGAACTCATAGGTCTATCAATTGATGGAATACACAGTCACATTGCATGGTTGAGAACAATCAAAGAAAAGATAGAATATAACGGCATGAAGAATGTAGAGGTTAAATTCCCTCTAATTGATGATGTGTCTATGAACGTGGCAAAGAAATATGGAATGGTTCAGCCTGGTGAAAGCACCACACAAGCTGTTCGTGCGGTTTTCTTCATTGATCCTGAAGGAATCATTCGTACATTAATGTATTACCCACTAAGTACCGGACGTAATTTCGATGAGATTTACAGAACACTGATTGCTCTTCAAGCTACTGATGAGTTCGGAATTGCTACCCCAGCAGACTGGAGACCAGGAGATGACGTAATCGTACCACCTGCAAAAACGTCAGATCTAGCTGAGGAGCGCATGTCTGGTAAAGAAGAATTAGATTGTAAAGATTGGTTCTTCTGTACAAAAAAATTAGATAAAGACACTGTACTAGACAAGATTCTAAAAAAATAATTAAAATCCATAAAGTTATAGCAAAACCGGATACACCACGTATTCGGTTTTTTTATTTAAACAATCATTCTACTTTTACAAAACTTTTAAAATTTGGTTGCTGATACGCTCTATTAGCGGTACTGTTACAGAATTACCGGCTTGCATATAGAGTTTTCCATTAGCAATATCCGGCAATACGTATCTCTCCATTGGGTAGCCTTGAAAAGCAAAACATTCTTTAGGTGTTAACTTTCTAAATCCAAAATCATCTATTATTAGAGGAACATTATGACCGCCTGTCCCCATATTGGCTGTAAGTGTTGGGCATACATTACTTTTGTTCTCCCGGACATACACTCTACGCCATTGATAAACGTTATTTTTATTCGTCATTGCTTTCTCCAACTCCTGGTAATACTTATGTGCTTTCGTGTAATAATATTTATCTTCTTGTTTCCCTTTACCTAAAAAATCTTGAATAGAATGAGTCAGAGGAATGGATTCTGGAAAGACAAAATTCTCGTAATTAGGCACTTGTTTGGGATCAAAAGCGACAATAAATATTCGTTCTCTGTTTTGTGGGATATTAGCGTGAGTCATGGAATTTAGAACCTGATAAAACACTGTGTAGCCTAACTTTTCATATAAGATCTCAAGAATTACTTTAAATGTTTTTCCTTTATCGTGAGAAACAAGATTTTTTACATTTTCAAGGAATACGGCTTTGGGTCTATGCTTCTCTATAATCTGCTCTATATCAAAAAACAGCGTTCCTCGTGTATCAGAAAATCCTTTCCTATGCCCTGCTATAGAAAATGCTTGACAAGGAAATCCTGCACATAGAACATCAAATCCTTGAGGAATTGAATCTTTTGTCTCATCTTTGGTAATATCACCAAAAGGAAGTTCTCCAAAGTTAGTATAATACGTCTGTTGGGCATCCTTGTTCCATTCACTGGAATAGACGCACCTTCCCCCAACACTCTGCATAGCCAGGCGAAAACCGCCAACACCTGCAAATAAATCTATAAACTGGAATGTATGGTTTTCTGGTGTGGGAAAAGGAATTTTAGAAATTTGAGACTGTAAAAACCTTGCTGTATTATTCATTTCTAAGTCTCCTTTATGTATTTTCTTACTCGCCATATTTTTGTAAAGGTAGTCAAATTCTGAATTTCAATATCTCTCCAGATTGTATTGAATATTATTTTGAAATGAAAAAACGTCCGAAGCTTTGCCCCGAACGTTTTTTCAAAAATTAATATGCTAACGCTCCACTATTTCGTGGGCAAAAAGCTGTACTCTTTTGAGTAGCGTAGCATTTGTTCTTCGAAAGTTTCGTCATAATGCACCTTAACATCAGAAACTGTATCGGCATCCATAACGGCTTCTAATCTTGGATTGATAAATCCACCATAAGGAGCAATATTTAACTTCTCTACACGAGCTAAAACTTCTTTATGAAGTTCTTGATCTACCTTCACTCCATAGTTTTCAACTAACGCACGCCCCGCTTCATAGTCTCCTTCAGATTTTACGCGTTGGATTTCTCTTAATAACTCTCCAAATAAAGTTCTAAGTTTAGCATAATCGTTTATCTTAACGTAAGTTTTATCATCTTTCTTCACCAATTCTACCACTTTGTCTTTTGAGCCTTTTTCCAAGACCCATTTAGATACTAATTGACGGTTACGCATATGTGCTTCTTCGATATCATGCCCCAATTCTATACGAATTAATTGAGAAATCAATCCATTTCGCAAATAACCATCATATTGAGCTTTAGCAGCTTCTTCATTCTCAAACAATCCCAAGTTCAATAAAATAGTATCTGGCATATAATACAAAGCCACCAAGTCTGCACGAGCCTCCTCCAGTGTAGAAGCATAATTTTTCAAGGTTTCCTTTGGAGTTCCAACTCCTGGATTTAACTTACCTGATGCATGACCGATAACCTCATGCAATGCTGTGTGCATTTTGTCAGAAACTCCTTCGTATTTCTTAGAGCGTTCTATTTCATCATTATCATAAGCAAATTCCTTCAAGATACTTTCTCCTCCAGCCTGTGAGTATGCATAGACAATATTTCCTAAAGAAACTGATTTAGAACCATGCTCTGCACGTATCCAGTTATTGTTAGGCAAATTCACTCCAATAGGTGTGGAAGGAGAAGCATCACCTGCCTCACCAGCAACGTTAACTACCTTATATGAAACCCCTACCACATTTTCTTTCTTGTGTTCATCCATGATTGGAGAATTGTCCTCGAAATATTGTGCATTTTCAGCTACCACCTTCATCTTTTCCGTCATATCGAAATCTTTGATTTGCACGATAGACTCAAAAGAACCTTTATACCCCATTGGGTCATTGTACACCTCTACAAAACCTAAAATATGGTCCACATCACCATCCGTAGCTTCTGCCCAAGCAATGTTATATTCAGTCCATTTGTCAAGATCACCTGTTTGGAAATATTCAATCAATATCCTCAAGGCTTTCGCTTGCTTTTCATTTTCTGCAACAGTTACTGCTTTCTCTAGCCAATAAACAATCTCCTCGATAGCTTCACTATAAAGTCCTCCAACTTTATATACTTGCTCTTTCAGTTCGCCATTCTCTTTTACTAATCTGGTATTCAATCCTAACTCATTAGGACGGTCGTGATCTTTCTCGTTCTTTTTTTGTTCTGCATAGAACTGTTCTGCCTCCTCAGCAGTTACATCAGTTCCATAAAAATTCACAGCTGATGATAGCAACAAATCTTTGTTTGCGTCTAAGCTTACTTTCTTAGCATCAGATCTGTCGAATATAGCATCAAACGCATCATCAGAAATTTCTGTGTTAGTTTCTTCTACTAATTGAGTAAGATATTCTTTGGAAAACTTAGGTTCAAACTTTACATTCGCATAGTGATGAAAAATACCACTGGAAAACCACATACGTTTTACGTATGTCTGGAAATTTTTCCAATCTTCAGTCGACTTATCGCCTTCATAGGTTGTATAGATATTTTCCAAAGCACGTTTGATTTCCAAACCATAACGGTAATTTTGCTGATAGATAATCTCTCTACCACTATACGCAGCTTCAGTAAGGTAATAAACCAGTTCCTTTTGTTTCAATGAAAGTTTGTTCCATTGTGGAATTTGGTATCTAATAATTTTGAGGTCTGCAAACTTTTCTGCTAACCACTCAAAATCTTGCTGATCTTGAGGTTGGTCTTCAGCCTTCTTGTCACATGATGCCGTAGCCATAGCCACGCCAATTAATAATAAACTCATAGACTTTAATATCTTCATTGTATTTGGTTTTGATAAAAAATATTTGTTTTTATAACCTACAAATTTATCATTTTTAAACTAGAAAATGATATAGATTCACGAAAAAAGGGTTATCGATAATTCGATAACCCTTCATGGTTTTTTAATACAAATTATTTTTTTTCAATGAATCTGCTTATTTCTTCTTCTGCATTTTTGCCCAAGTATCTCTCAACGTTAGAGTTCTATTAAAAACTAGGTGTTCAGGCGTACTATCTTTATCTACACAAAAATACCCAATGCGCTGGAACTGAAACTTGTCTTCTGGCTTAGCGTCCTTTAAAGCAGGTTCAGCCAAGGCCTTGTGGGAAACCTCTAAGGAATGTTCATTGATAAAGTCTAAAAAGTCTTTGTCTTTATGACCATCTGGAGCTTCATCAGTAAATAAACGATCATAATAACGTATTTCCACTGGAAGGGCAACCTCCGCAGACACCCAATGGAGCGTTCCTTTCACCCGACGCTTGCTTGCTTCAGTACCGCTACCGCTCTTGCTATCAGCATCATAGGAGCAATGTATCTCTGTAATGTCTCCATTTTCATCTTTTACGACACTTTCAGCTTTAATAATGTACCCATGCTTCAATCGCACTTCATTACCTAAAGAAAGACGAAAATATTTTTTTGGAGCATCTTCCATAAAGTCACTGCGTTCAATATAAAGTTCTCTTGAAAAAGTCATCTCTCGTTTTCCTGCACTCTCGTCTTCTGGGTTGTTATCCGCATACACTTTTTCTGTTATCCCTTCAGGATAATTTGTTAATATGATTTTTACAGGATCGGTTACTACCATCATGCGAGGTGTTATCTTATTCAAATCTTCACGCACGTGATGCTCAAGTAATGCTACATCGATAACGTTTTCACGTTTAGCAACCCCGATAGTATCTGCAAACTTTCGTATGGCAGCTGGTGTATATCCTCTACGACGCATTCCCGAAATGGTTGGCATCCTTGGGTCATCCCAGCCTGCTACATGCCTTTCATTGACTAATTGCAATAACTTTCTTTTACTCATTATGGTATACGAAAGGTTTAGGCGTGCAAATTCCCTCTGTACAGGCGCATATTCTCCATCTTTGATTTGCTCTAAAAACCAATTATACAAAGGTCGATGCACCTCAAACTCTAGTGTACAGATAGAATGAGTAATACCTTCGATGTAGTCGCTCTCACCATGTGCATAATCATACATTGGGTAGATACACCAGTTATCTGCAGTCCGATGATGCGCTTTTCTTAAAATCCTATACATAATTGGATCGCGCATATGCATATTTGGAGAACTCATATCTATTTTAGCTCTCAACACTTTAGATCCGTCAGGGAACTCTCCATTCTTCATTCGCTCAAAAAGGTCTAGATTCTCCTCGACACTTCTATCTCTATAGGGACTTTTAATTCCTGGCTCTGTGGGAGTTTTCTTTTGCTCTGCAATCTCAGCAGGAGATTGGTCATCTACATAAGCGGTACCGTCTTTTATCATTTGTACAGCCCAATCATATAGTTGCTGGAAATAATCTGAGGTAAAACATTCGTTATCCCACATAAAGCCCAACCACTTAATATCTTCTTTAATAGAATCTACATACTCTTGTTCTTCTTTGGCAGGATTTGTATCATCAAAACGTAAATTACACAGGCCATTATATTGCTCAGCCAATCCAAAATTTAAACAAATTGACTTTGCATGCCCAATATGTAAGTATCCATTAGGCTCAGGAGGAAAACGTGTGTGTATCTTTGCACCTTCTCCCTTTTCTTCTAAATATTCTTCGATGATAGCCTCAATAAAATTGAGTGATTTTTTCTCTACTGCCATATAGCTAATTCGTATTTATTTTTTTAATTGTAATTTACAAAAATAACGAAAATATATTAGCGAATTGCTCCTTCTGTTTTTCCAGTACAGATGAAACTCTAAATTATTTATTTAATTTCGTTACTGCGTAAAAAAGCGATAAGAGCTTAGCTATTAATAGTAATAAAAGTTTGTATCTTTGTTTACTTCAAAAAACGAAAGGAAAAACCTTTGAACTTTTTATTTTATGAGAAAATATCAAATCATCATATTTTTTACCTTCCTCCTGCTATCTTGTGCTAATCCAGGCATCCCTACAGGCGGAGAAAAAGATGAAGAACCACCAAGAATCACTCGAACATACCCAGAAAACTATACACTTTATTTTGATAGAAACAAGATTGTAATTGACTTTAATGAATTTGTAAAACTGGAAAATGCTTCTCAAAATGTCATGATTTCACCACCACAAAAGAAAAAACCTAAGTTACGGCTCAAAGAAAAGCAAATTGTGGTAGATTTAAGAGATACGTTACGAGAGAATACAACTTACACTCTAGACTTTGGGAAAGCCATTGTAGATAATAATGAAGGAAATCCGCTTGGCGAATATCGTTATGTGTTCTCCACTGGTGATCAAATTGACCGAATGGGTATTGCAGGTTATGTGAAAGGGGCACAAGTAGATACTGTTGCACAAAGTGCTACTGTAGCACTGTATATTCCTACTGACACCCTAAATCCTTTTCAAAAATTGCCTGACTACATTGCCCAAACTGATACTTTAGGTTTTTTTATGTTTAACAATATTGTGGACAGAGAATACAAAATAATCGCTTTTCAAGATGAGAACAGCAATAGCATGCTTGATTATGATGAACCTATAGCTTTTCTAAAAGAGAATGTGCATACCTCAGAAACCGACCGAGGAGATCAAGATTCTCTACAGTTGGATAAATATACTTTATTCAAAAACATCAGTTTACAACTACGCATGTATACTCCAGTAAAGAGTCTGCAATATCTAGAAGATTATACTCGCCCGTTGCCTGAACAACTGAATTTCCTTTTTAATGCGCCACTTAAAGATTCTCTATCTATAGAAATACTAAATAGTTCAAAAGACGTTCCATTCTATACTGAAAGTAATGAAACTAATGACAGTTTAATTTATTGGATTGCGGATAAAGATATAGCACAAAAAGACACACTATTAGCAAAATTATCTTATCTAAAAACTGACACTTTAGGTTATCTCAGCCCTTATGATGACACATTAAAATTGGTTTACAAAGAACCGAAAAAAAGCAAAAAAGAACAAAAAGAGGAAGAAGAAGGGGCCAATATAGAGTTTATGGATATTCAGACAAATATGTCAGGTCAAATAAATTATTTCGATCCGCTTATTTTGACATTTGAACGACCAGTCACAACTTTAAATCAAGAGCATGTCGCTCTTTTTACAAAAAAGGATACTATCAGTTCTCCTATTGAATTAACATTAACACCTGACAGTATCTTACCACACAGAAAGTATCATGTCATATTCCAAATAGAACCTAATGAAGAATATACTATTAGAATAGATTCAATGGCTGTCTATGACAGCGGAGGAAGACCGAATAAAAAGCTAGAAAACTCTTTCTCTACTTATGATAATTCATTTTATGGCAAACTCTTTGTAATGATTGCAGGAGGAGAAGAAAATGTTCTCATACAACTGGTGAAGAAAAGTAATCCGAATGTAGTCATAGCACAACAAAATTGGACAGAGGGCGAAGTAATTACTTTTGAAAATCTACCCCCAGCAACCTATCAGCTAAAAGCGCTATGGGACACCAACGGTAACGGTAAATGGGATGTTGGAGATTATGAAACTCAACGCCAGCCTGAACGAACAAAAATCTTTTCTAAAGAAATAGAGTTAAGATCCAATTGGGAATTAGAAGTTGATTGGAATCTAAATAATTAAAAAAGGAAAAAATGAAAAAGACTGTCATATTATTAATTGCACTAAGTGCTTTTAGCGTATCTCATCTGAATGCACAATGTATAGAAAACAACGCATTTACTGCAGGAGAAAAATTAGAATTTACCGGATATTACAACTGGGGACTTCTCTGGGTGAATGCGGGTAAAATAACAATGAATGTAAAAAAAACGGAGTTTCTAGGGAAACCAGCCTATGAGTTAAAAGGCATTGGTCGTAATGCAAAAGCCTTTGATATGTTTTTTTCATTACGAGACACTTTAACTTCGGTTGTTGATAAGGAAACCCTTATTCCCTATTCATTAGATAGAATTACTAATGAAGGAAGTTATAAAGCCAGACATGTCTATACCTACAATTATTCTAACAATACAATAAATGCTTTTATTAATAAAAAAGGCAAACAAAAAAACTCAAGCATTCCTTTTAATGGATGCGTGACTAATCTAATGAACGTTCTTTATTATGCACGGAATATTGATTATGAAGCTCTTAACAAAGGAGATAGAATACCTATTAAAATGTTGGTAGATGCAGAAATAAGCAATGTTGAAATTCGCTACCGTGGCAAAGAAGAAATTAAGACAAAGAGCGGATTAAAAGTTAAATGCTACCGTATAACACCAGTGCTTCCAAACGGTGCTATGTTTGAGGACGGTGATGGAATGAGTGTTTGGCTAACTCAAGATGAAAATAAAGTTCCTGTTATGGTAGAAGCAAAAATTCGTGTAGGTTCTGTGAAAGGTGTTCTTAAAAACTATAGTGGTTTAAAGCATTCAAACAATGTTTTTAATAACACCAACGGTGTGTTTGAGAATGAAGAGTAATTAGTTATGGAACTAATCATCGCAACCAATAACTCCCATAAAGTTGAAGAGATAAAAGAAATCTTACCTGCAAATATTGATGTAAAATCATTGAGGGAGATTGGTATCGTAGAAGAAATTCCCGAGACGCAAGATACCCTTGAGGGAAATGCATTACAAAAAGCCAGGTATATCTACGATAAATATTCTAAGAACTGCTTTGCTGATGACACTGGCTTAGAAGTGGAGGCTCTTGATAATGCTCCCGGTGTCTATTCTGCTCGTTATGCAGGTGATGATTGCAGTTTTGAAGACAACATTCAAAAATTATTAAGAGAGTTAAAGGGTATTGAAAATCGAAAAGCTCGTTTTCGTACTGTTGTTGCTTTAATCATCGATGGGCATGAGCATTTATTTGAAGGTGAAGTAACTGGTAAAATCTTAGAGAGCAAACAAGGAAATGAGGGCTTTGGTTATGACCCAGTTTTCTTACCTGATGGGTATGAAGATTCTTTCGCAACAATGGCTAGCAGTGAGAAAAACAAAATTAGCCATAGAGGCAAGGCTGTAAGAGCCCTTGCCTCATTTCTGAGAAAGACGCTCTAGTCATCTTTCTCTTGCTTTTGTTTTATACTACTATCTACTGGAATAGTTCCATCTAGCATCCCCTTATATTTCTCTCCATCATTGAGTAACTCTACAGCTTCTTCAACAGTTTCGTCAGTATGAACGGCTTGGGCATAGCCTCCTTTTTGATAGAAAAATCGTTTGTTAATTTCAAATTCGATTAAATCTTCAATCTCATCTTTATACAACCACAAGTCAGTATTTAACTTTGGTTTTAGCAATGTTTCAACAGCTGATAAATCTGGAGCGTGCTCGTGTTTTTCTTTAGCTACAGCCTCTTTGAGTTTCTTCAGCATTGAATAGCTCTCAGATTCATAATCAAAGTCAGAGGTATCGACGAACGAAACAAATTTTTCGAATAAATTATCATCTACTGTAACTAAACTACTCGGTTTAGGCTGTGTGTTTGCATACCAAGTTGCAAAATCAAAAATCTGATAAGTTCTTGACAACTGTTTTGTTAAATTGCTAAAGTCTTCGCTCTCTACCTTTATATCCGGCATAATACCTCCTCCATCATACACTGTGCGACCATTACGAGTTTTATAAGCACTGATCAAGGAATCAGGTATGTGTCCTACACTTCCGTCGTCATTTCTGTGCGTGTAATCTAAAGCCTGAATACAACGACCACTAGGTATGTAATATTTTGAAGTGGTCACTTTCAATTTGCTATTATAACCAACTTCTCGAGTCGTCTGTACTAACCCCTTTCCAAAAGAATGCGTTCCCATAATTACCCCTCTGTCTAGATCTTGGATAGTTCCTGCAACAATCTCTGAAGCCGAAGCAGACCCCCTGTTAATCAATATTACAATAGGAATCTCTTCATCTAATGCGTTTTTTGTGGTCTGATAGCTTCTGTCCCACTGTGAAATACGCCCTTTAGTTGCTACAACAGTTTCATTTTTAGGGATAAATAAATTCACAACCTTTACTGCTTGGTCTAACAAGCCCCCGGGATTACCTCTTAGGTCAATAATCAAAGAAGTTGCTCCTTCTTTCTTAAGCTTTTTGACTGTTTCTTTCACTCTTTGCTCTGCCTTATTGGTAAAATTGGTAAACAATAAGTAACCAACATTGTTGTTCAACAAAGTATCATAAGGAACACAGTCTAACTGGATTTTTTCTCTATGTATCGTAAATGTTTGTACCTTTTGATCCGAATAGGGGCGCTCCACTGTCATAGTAAATGAAGTGTTTGGTCTGCCTTTCATAATATCGGTAGCCTCTTGCATATCCATACCAACGGTGTTTTCCCCATTTATAGAGATAATTTTATCACCAGCCTTCAGTCCGGCTTTGTCAGCAGGCAATCCCTCATAAACTTGAGAAATAAAAACATGCTCATCACGTTTTCCAATAAGAGTTCCGATTCCCCCATATTCTCCAGTAGTTTGTGTTTTAAAGTCAACCATATCCTTCTCATTCAGATAGATAGTATAAGGATCTAATTCCTCCAGCATACTTTCAATTCCTTTATTAATGAGCTTTTCATTATCTAAGCTGTCCACATAAAGAAGGTTTAATTCTTTTAGGATATTATGATAGATGGTTAAATTCTTAGAAAGATCAAAAGCGGCTTTATCTGTTTCCTGCGCATGTGTAAAAGTACTTGTGCATAAAAAGACACAAAATAAATTGATGATATAAATTTTCTTCATGATGATTATAATTTTTACAAATACAAAGTTATAGGAATTGACAAAAATAGCACCACTCTTAACCTTATTTAAGAAAAACAGTGAATCCAGCTTCGATTCTTACAAACCTCTACTTTAAGAAAATTCATCTTAGAAAAAGATTACAAAATGGTATATAACATAAACAAGCAGGCAAGTAATCTATACAACTTGACTTACATTTGCATTCGTTTTTATTACCTGTAAACTATTTTTCCCCTTAAAGCAGAAGCATAAATTATTAGTACTATGAAAAAATTTATATTATTTATCATTGCGAGCCTTAGTGCAATAAATGGCAGTTTCGGACAAACAGATGACAAAGTTAAAGTGGAACTTAGCGGTTTTATATCTGCTAAATTTTTCTACGATACGCGTGAAGGCATTAGCAGTCGCAACGGAGATTTTCTCTTTTACCCTGCACCTGAAATTATTGATGATAATGGCAATGATCTGAATGATGTCTCAAAATTCCATTTCAATACACTCCATAGCCGACTTAGAGTCAAAACAACATCTTTTTCATTATGGGGTGGGAGTCTCTCTTCATATTTAGAGGCCGATTTTTATGGTATCAGTCAAGGAGATATTGGACAATTCCGAATAAGGCATGCATATTTAGATTATAAAAGAAACAAATCTAATTTAATTGTTGGACAATATTGGCACCCTATGTTTGTTACAAGTTGTTATCCCACAACTTCTTTAATTAGCTTAGGGACCCCGGGAGGCGTGCTTTCTCGAAACCCGCAAATACGTTATACATACCATTTTACTAAAGACATTAAGGCTTCCATTACTGCTCTTTCTCAACTAAATTTCAAATCTGATGGCCCTCAAGGTGCAAGTGCAGACTACATCTCTAATTCCGGTATCCCTGAATTTAATCTTCATATAGAAGCAAAACCGTTATCACAATGGACAATCGGAGCTGTCGGTGGAACCAAAAAGTTAGTGCCCCGTACGGTAAATGACGAAAATAATAAGGTTGATGAAAGCATTCAGAGTTACCATCTCGCTGTATATAGCGCTGTGAAAACTTCCAAAATGGAATATAAGCTACAGGGAATATATGCTGAAAATGGCAATAATATGAGATTACTTGGAGGCTATGCGGTAAGTGGTATTAATCAAGCAAAGGGAGAATATAATTATACCCCAATTGCTTCATTATCAAGTTGGGGAGAAATAGTTTCTCATTATCCCTCTCTTGTTAATTTTGGGCTTTTTGCTGCTTATTCAAAGAATTTAGGAGCATCAGAAGAAGTGATAGCAGAAAACGGCGTTTATACAAGAGGTAAAGACATTAACCAGCTTTTTAAAGTAGCGCCACGCATCTCGTTACAACACAAAACATTTAAAATTATCGCAGAAATTACTCAGATATATGCCGATTATGGAACTCCAAATGTTAAAATGAAGGTGAAAGATACAAACAGAGTGGGATTGACCCGTTTCCAGTTGCATGTGCTTTATAATTTTTAGCTGTAACTTAGATCCAATCTTTCTTGGTATTTATAACCTCATGCAATAAGAAGTCTTTGATTTTCACAGCTGTTTCATAAGGTATATAGCTCAAAGAAACTTCAACACCTGCCAAGCCAAGATGTAAAGAGGCTGTATTTCGTCTCCTTTGAAAATAACTTTGAGAAATACGAACAGCTTGTACTTTATAATGCTCTATGAAACTGTTAGCATGGACTATACCTCCAGACCTTACATGCAGCAGTGTGTTATCAATTCGATACTCGCGCCTTTTATATTCATAATGAGAAAGCAGTAGAATGCAAACCAAATAAATAAAAGTCAACACCCAGAACCATGGGTATAAGAATGCTGGAATCACTAGAAGAGGCAGAAGAAAACATTTTTCAAAAAACAATCTATTGCGTAATGCCCAATGAGGTTTTATGACCAGTCCAGCATCTAATTTTTTAGAGAATATTGCTGATTTAATGCGGTCAGTTTGAACGTTTTCACAACCAGGAATTAAGACTTTCTCTGCATCTTTTGTCACATTTCCACTACTCGCCTGTATTAATCGCACTGTTTTTATTTTGAGTAATCTCTGTAAAGGATTTGCAGACTGCTGATAAGCTTGCACTCTTGAAAATGGAACTGTAATCTTCTTTCGCTTCAACAAACCTGATTGGAGCAAAAATACCTTGTTTACTTTCAAAAACTTAAAATCATAATAAGCTAAAAATGTTCTTACAAATGAAATAATAATTGCCCCAATGACAATAAAAATGATTACGCTAACCCATATCATTAGACTGGCATGCTCCAGCGTATAAGCAGTCTCAGACAAGACCTTATCAATCTCATCATCAAAAAAATCTTTAATCTGATAATAAATTTGATTGCCAAAAACCAACAACAACATCAGTCCGTAAATATGATTTCTAGCAATACCTATTTTGAGCAAATTAGACGGTGACAATGAAATGATTTCTTCACAATTCCTATCAACTTCTGCCTCTTCTTTATCCTCTATACTACTTTTTGATGCATAACTAAGTGCTTCTTCGAGAGCCATAGCAAACTTTCTTTTCACAGCACTGATACTAACTTCCTTGTTGTCAGTACCTGCAGAATCCACCTTTACTTCGACCACACCAAGTAACTGATGTAACAATTTCTGATTGGTATTTACAGAAATGATTTTTTCTAAAGGCAAGGTTGTGATACTCTTTTTCAAATATCCTTTTTCAATGACAAACTCATCATCTTTAATATAAAAATAGAAATACCTCCATGACAAATAGCTATGTATGGCAATCATAACAATTATAATAAAAAAAACGATGTAGGTTTTGTAATCTGTGAAAATATCTAATTGGCTATTCAACAATAGGTAGGCAAAAAATGCCCAGAAAGCTTCAAAGGATTTCCTCAAAAAAAATCCTATGGATAGAATAACTCCAAGCACATCTTTCCGTTGTGGTATGCTAAAGTCAATCTTGGTCATTCTCTTCAATTTTCCCAGACAATAAGGCTTTGAGTTGCTGTGCCTTTTCGAAAGATATTCCTCTTATGGTCATATCATTAGAAGAATCACCTGCAGTATAAATATTTAGCTTAGCCAAGTTCATAAGCTTTTCTATGGCGCTTTGTTGTACCTTCATGTGCTGTATGCGACTCATTGGAACTGTGGTTATACTCCGAGTGATCCACCCTGTTTTGTAATGCACATCTTTTTCTCGGATAGCAAAACCTTTATGTCTAAATCCACGATAAATAGAAAGGTAAACAAAATTAAGAGTCAGCACATAAAGTGAAATAAATAAAATAAATATCCAACTAGGAATCTCATCAATAAAAATATACGCTGCAATCGCCCCTATTAATAAAATACCAAAGAAAATGCCCCATTCTATCGCTTTTAATTTTCTATATTTCGGCAAAAGTGATTCAAAAATAATTGTTTCAGACTTCGGAATGCTCTCAGAAAATATCTGTTCGTATGTTGCATCGTTATCCATCACAATTATCGTTCTAAAGTCAAACTAACATTACTCATCTCACCACCCATTGGTGGAGCAATTTTTTTAACTTGCACTCTGGCAAAACACAACTCTGAAAAGTTATCATACAAGCAATTCAAGATTCGCTGAGCCACATGCTCTAACAAGTTAGAAGTTTCTTGCATTTCTTCAGCAATAAGTTCATACGCTTTTTGATAATTGAGGGCATCATCAATATCATCTGATTCCATAGCTTTACTAGCATCATATTCCATTCGCACCGAAACTGCAAAAGGAGTTCCCACGACTTTTTCCTTATCAAAACACCCATGATAGGCGTAAAACTTCATATCCTCTATCCTAATTATCCCTTTTTTCATCATCCTTTTTATAAATATCTATTCCACAAAAATACAAAAATGCTTTAGTAAGTTTATTAGATAATTATTTCTTCATTAAAAAAGAGACATAAATGATTTGTTTTCAATACAATACACAGTCAGTTTATTTCTATATTCGAAGTCCCATAGAATTGAATCCCTACTTTTCGTTTAAGTGGTACAATTATTGTTGCACATAGGTAATTAAATTAATAAACACCTAAGAACATGGAAAAGAAGAGGAATAACGCTGGGTATATTGCAGCTATTGTCGTTTTAGCTTTATTACTTATCGGAGGATCGGTTATGTATTTTCAAGAGCGAAACAAAAATAATGAGATCCAACAAGTATTAGAAGATGAAAAACAAGAATTAACTACAGAGTTAGAGTCACTCTCGGCAGAGTATGACAAACTAAAAACAACTAACGACACTTTGAGTTATGAGCTTGAAATAGAGAAAGCTAAAATTGAGAAGATGATTACAGAGCTAAAACAAACAAAAAACAGTTCGTATGCTCAAATCAAAAAATATAAAGACGAAATCGCTTCTCTAAAGGCTCTTGTAAAAGAATATTCATTCCAAGTTGATTCTCTTAATATGCTTTCATTGCAATTAGCAGAAGAGAAAGACCTTTACAAAGAAGAGGCAGAAAAGAAAACGGCTGTTGTTGATAGTTTATCAATGACTAATGAAGAATTACAGAAAATCGTAAGCCGTGCATCTATCTTAGAGCCTATGAATTTAGAGGCATATCCTGCAAATAGACGGAATAAACCAGTACGCAGATTAGGCTGGACGCGTAAGATAAAAGTTGATTTCACATTCCCTAAAAACCCAACTGTAGAAAAAGGTGCTAAAGACGTGTATGTCGTTATCACTCGTCCTGACGATGTTATTGTAAGCAATCCTCTCGGAGAAACTTTCGAATACAACGACGAGCAAATGACGTACACCATGAAGCGTACTATATATTACGAAAACGAAGTACTTCCTGTTTCATTATTTTGGGATAATGACAAGAGCCTAATAAAAGGACAATACAAAGCAGATATCGTATTAGACGGAAAAGTTATCGGCTCTACAAGTTTTAGGATTAAATAATGAATTAGAAAATATTAAAATATAGAAAAGCTATCTAACTAAAAATAGATAGCTTTCTTTTTTAGTCACAGATTTACATAATGTACAAACTCTTAAAAATACTCTTGCTCGTAATTGTTTCGGCAAACTGCTTAACAGCATTCTCTCAAAATTATGTTCTCAAAGAAGGGGACTTACTGTTCAAAGACACACGAAACAACGCTATTTCGCAAGCGATAAAAGATGTAACACCCTCAGCTAGTAATTTTAGCTTTTCACATGTAGGAGTCCTATTTTTTGAAAATAATGAATGGAAAGTCTTGGAAGCTGTTCCCGAATATGGTGTGCGCATATCAACACTTCCTGGTTTTTCCTCATATGCAAAAGGAGAAGAAGTGATAATAGTTGTAGGAAGATTAAAGACGAACTATCCTTTTGATCTCGAAAAACTCATAGAATATGGGAAAAAGCAACTTGGAAAACCCTATGACAACCCCTTTTCTTGGAACGACGAAGCATTTTATTGCTCAGAATTAAGCTATAAAATGTTTAGCTATGCAGGACAAAATCACGCATTTACACCGAAACCGATGACATTCAAAGAAGAAGGAAAGGATCATTTTCATCCTACTTGGATAAAATATTACAACGAGTTGCAAGTGGCTATACCAGAAGGAGAATTAGGAATAAATCCTAACGCGATGGCTACATCTAAAAGCATCGATTTGTTATTTGAATTACCTTAATTGTCAGTAACAATCTTAGGCATACTATTTGTATTGTAGAAGCTATATAATTATATTTTAAATTGAAAAATGTATATAGGTTATGTAATTATTGGTGTGATATTCGCTGCTATCAGCAGTTGGGTCGGTGCCAAACTCAAATCAAAATTTAGATATTACTCCCAAGTATCATTGCGAAATGGCATGAGCGGGAAAGAAATTGCAGAAAAGATGTTGCATGATCATGGCATCACTGATGTAAAGGTTATATCCGTTAGTGGTCAATTAACAGATCATTACAATCCTAGAAATAAAACCGTAAACCTTAGTGAGCCAGTCTATATGCAACGCAATGCAGCGGCTGCGGCAGTGGCAGCTCACGAATGCGGGCATGCAGTACAGCACGCTCAAGCTTATCAATGGCTTACGTTGCGTTCTAAATTGGTACCTGTGGTTAATATAGGTGCAAAAGCATTTAATATTGTTATTATGGTAGGGATTGGTATTCTTGCCACTACAGGAAATCCATTAGTCGCTTGGCTCGGAGTCGCATTATTTGCAACAACTACTTTATTCAGCCTGATAACACTACCTGTGGAGTATGATGCTAGCAATAGGGCACTAAAGTGGATGCAAAGAGAGCATATAGTGACTGACCAGGAACATAGCGGAGCAAAAGATTCCTTAAAATGGGCAGCACGCACCTATTTAGTCGCAGCAATTGGTTCTATCGCTACTTTGCTATACTTGGTATTTAATATTGCAGCAAGAAGATAGACTATCAAAATCATTATAAATCACTAAAAAACAATCACAATATGTCAGGATTACTAGACAACGTGCTCGGCACATTAATGCAAGATCAAGCAACAGAAAAAATGGCTTCAAAGTTTGGAGTTGAAAAGTCACAAGCACAAAGTGCATTGGCTACAGCTCTTCCTATTATAATGCAAGCGATGAAACGCAATGCATCAACACCAGAAGGCGAAAGAGCCTTGGAAAATGCATTACAAAAAGACCACAGCCCTTCTATCTTAGAAAATATTACGGATTATTTAGAACAACCTAACACCTCTGAGGGGAGTAAAATTCTGGATCATGTCTTAGGAGGAAAACGCAGTACCGTAGAGCAATTTGTAAGTAAAGACAGTGGAATTTCTTCAGGCATTGTGGATAAGCTTTTGAGTGCAGCGGCACCTGTAATTATGGGAGCATTAGCTGGAAAGAAACAAAATTCTAATACCAATGTAGGGAATATTTTAGATAGTATTACAGGTGAAATGCATACGAGAACCAGTAGTAAAGAACAAACAATTATTGAAAAGCTTCTAGACCAAGATAATGATGGTAGCATCATGGACGATGTTGCTGATATTGGAAAATCTTTACTGGGAAATATGTTTAAGAAATAATCTTAGAAACACTAGTACAGAAGAGAGCAGAAATTTGAAGTTCTGCTCTTTTTTTATTGCCGATGTTTGGTATCCTCATCTAAGAAAAGACGTAAGTAGTTTTCGTAACGAGATTCACTAATAAGACCATCTTGAACTGCCTCTCTTACAGCACACTCAGGCTCATAAACATGCTTGCAGTTGTTGTATTTACATCCATGAGAATATTTGAATATCTCCTTAAAAAAATGGGCTAATTCCTCTCTGTCAATATCCACCAAACCAAAACCTCTGATGCCGGGCGTGTCAATAATATAACCTTCAAATGCCAATTCGAACATTTCTGCAAAAGTGGTCGTGTGCTTTCCACTGTTGTGCGATGTTGAGATCTTGCCGGTTTTCAAATCGAAACGTGAATCTACAGCATTTATCAAAGTTGATTTCCCCACTCCGGAATGCCCTGCTACCATAGACACTTTATTTTTCAGCAATTCCCTTACTGTGGCTACATCGGCTTCATTATGTGCACTTATGGCATAACAAGGATATCCTACCTTCTCATAAATTGTACGAAGCTCTTGCAAGTATTTTTCTTCATCATTGGAATGCAGATCTATCTTATTAAAAATAAGAATCACAGGAATACGATATGCCTCAGCCGAAACCAAAAATCGATCGATAAACATCGTTGTAGTCACCGGTGAAGTTAGAGTGATGAGCAACAAAGCTTGGTCTATATTTGCTGCTAAAATATGGCTTTCTTTAGAGAGATTCGTAGCTTTTCGAATAATGTAGTTCTTTCGCTCTATGACTGATTTAATGACTCCTGTGTCATTTTCACCTACTTCAACCTGCACATAATCCCCAACAGCAACAGGATTCGTTGTACGAATTCCCTTAGTCCGCAACTTACCTTTGAGAGTTGCAGTGATTTTTCGATTATTTTCCAAGACCACTTGGTAGAAACTCCCTGTCGATTTCAGCACTAATCCTTTGTTTAATTCCATAGTCGAATATTTAATCTGCTTTAGCCAAACATGCGATGCTAACTGTGAGGTCTTGGCTACTTTCTTGCAAGGTTCTCACACAATTTATTAATGTACTTCCGGTGGTTACAACATCATCTATAAGCAAAACATGCTTCCCTCTAAGCACCTCCCCAGCTTTTACAGCAAATGTTTTCTCCATATTTTCAAAGCGCTCCATTCTGCTCTTTCGAGTTTGGGATACACCATGTACTTTTCTTATCAACACATCTGTAAGCACTTCCTTCTCCAATCCTTCACCTATCCCCCGTGCGATATGCTCCGATTGATTATAGCCTCGTTTACGTTTTTTCTTCAAGTGCAAAGGTACAGGAATTAAATAATCTACATTTTCAAAAACTGTGTCTTTTAAGCGATAGCCTATTTCTCTGCCCAATATCACTCCGATCTCTTTATGATGATGATATTTCAATTGAAAAATAAGTCGCTGTAAAAGTCCTTCTTTATGATAATGGAAGCCGGCAAATGCATATTGAATTTGCACTTGCCCATCAAATACGTGAGTGATTTCATTGTCGAAATACTCGTTATATCTGCTTGGTTCTAATCTTGAAATGCACCGATAACATACCGTACGTTCTCCATACAGTAACGGATGTGAACATGTTAGACAAACATCTGGGAAAAACAGGTGAGTGAAACCCTCTATATATCTATGAATATGCCTCATACCCACTCTAATATTGTTTTCGTTGTTGATACTTGCCCTACGTTCCAACCTATTTCTTGAGGATATACTAAATTCTCTTCCAAATCATCTAAAAATAACACTTTCTTCCCATCTAGTAGATTCTCCTTATGCACAAAATCAAAGATTTCCTTATCAGGCTTACTCATCCCTAATTCCTGAGAATAATATACTTTATGAAAATAATCACTGAGACGAAAATACAAGGATGCTGCTTTTGCTTGAAAACACTGCGTATGCAACTCATTTGTATTGCTCAATAATATCAACTGATGCGTTTCTTTCAGTTGCTTAATTAAGGCAATATGTTCTTTAGGGAAATCAAGCAACATAGCGTTCCATGCTTCAACTACTTCATATTCAGCGACTTCCTTTGAAAGCTCATTTTGCAAAAAGGAAAGAAAATATGTCGTAGAAACTTCTCCTTTTTGATAATTCGAGAGCAACCTCTTTAGTTTCACATGAGGTTTCAGAATATCTCCTTCAAATCCTAATGATTGGAAAGATTGAATGGTTAATTCCGGAGCAATAGGCAAAATGGTATTACCTAAATCAAAAATTAACACTTCATATTCATCATATTTCGACATTTTTACGGCATTTTATTTGAAAATTGCTAAGAATAATGTAGCTTTGCAAACCAAATCAAAGATAGTAAAACTTTTCTTTTGATTTTTCGGGTCCTATAGCTCAGTTGGTTAGAGCACCTGACTCATAATCAGGGAGTCCTTGGTTCAAGCCCAAGTGGGACCACACTAGATATCAGCCACTTACGAAAATGTAGGTGGCTTTTTTGTTTACAAGAACAGAGCTTATTCTTTACAGTTTTTCCTCAATATCCAACATAGGAGATTTATTCATTCTAAATAAAATGATTTTTAAATAACTAGACCAAATTCATCTTTTACAAAAAACATTACACTATAAAATAGTAAATAACTGGAATTCCAATTCCGATAAGGGCAAACCAAACTCCACGTCTTTTAAATCCTTTTTTACCTTTTACTATAATAGCTCCGGATATAGCAAAGAAAATCAACATACAGCAGTATAAAATGGCTAGCCAAGTAAACCGTTTACCAATATTATAATGAATATCATTGGCAAATTTGATCAACTTATTCGTCTTAAAAATTGAGAGTTTAACTTCCCCTGTAGTTATATTATAAACACCCTCACCGCCCTTTACAAGTAGTCTATAATTTGAATGATTATCTATTTTGACTCGAGTAAGTCTAGGAAGTTCATCCTGCTTACTCCAGTCAAGTTTAAACTCATCCTTAGATAGATTTGGCGAAAACTCATTCTTTATTGTTTCTTCGCTATATTCTATATCAATATTATATTGCTTTAATACTAACGCAATTCCAGAAAAAGCATAAATAACAGTCAATCCAATAAACAAATAGCCCAAGTCACGATGTAATGTTCTATTTAGCTTATTCAGACTTTTTTTACTCCACCACTTCATATGATTCTCCAGTTATATAATAAACGGGATAATAATCTTTATTATTGTCCTTCATCCACTTACGCATCTTTATAATATTGCTTATTTCAGCACTACAGTGTTCTCCTCCTTCTTCGATATCTTCCTCCTTTTCTTTAGCTTTTACTTTTGCCTCATATTCATCAATATACTCATTAGTTAACCTATTCTCTTCCAATGTACCCTTAACCGCTATGATTGAACCTGCTAATTCCTTGCTAAAACTTTTTATGTCACCCCCCGCATCGATTCGTAGTGATAACGATTCATCGTCATTTTCAATAAAGCAACGTCGCCCAGAATGCTCACATGTATGGGTTACTAAGCCTTTCACGAATATGGTATTACCAACATTTCGTTCTGTATTTGCAACGACTTCATCAATTGTCTGAACTTTCAATTCTTCATTTACATTCTCGTTTTCTTTAGATGAATCTGTCTTACTATTGCAAGCAAAAAATACCATCACCAATCCTAATAAGAATACTGTTTTTTTCATTTTATTCATTTTTTATACTATTAAACATCTATTTTCTCTTCTCCAAAGCAAGAACAGCTATAGGTCCAAATATTCCTGTTAAAACTATCCATACTGTTTCTGCTATTTTTGCTTTTGCCGTAGTTTTACGCTTAACAACAAAGTAAAAACAAAGAGCAAAAAATATATTAACCACAAGCACTTGCCAAAAGCCCCAAGAGATTATTCTTTTTTAGATGAATATTAAATCCTTTAAATCAGAATAAAATCATTCCCAAAAGCCACAATAATCTTTCCAAAATGATGTAATTAATAGCATAAATATAGTCAATATACTATACATTACCACCAACACCTTTAAATTTCTCTACAAAAGAAGATATCCTTTCAAAAACCTGTTGTTTTAAAGTTAGATATTTTGGGTTGAGTGGGCTCATTTTAGGTAATACAGCATTAAGTTCTGTGCCGTTTTCACTGGCATATTCTCGCTTTAAGGAGGATAAAATATATCTCTTGGCGGCTTCTTCGTTTAATTCTTCTTCCTCAATAAGTTCAGTCGCTTCTTCTTTTAGTTTTTCTTGCGCAAATGAAAAGAAAGATTCTATAATGCTGGTTTTATCTTTAATCTTGTCTAAATCTGTTTCGTTAATAAAATCTACCACCAAACTTTCTTTGGCTCTATTGCCAACGCTGGAACGTATTACACGGCGAATTTCTTCTACCAAATCCGATTTATTGCGTGTCTTTTTATTGTGTTCAAAAAGCAATTCGAGAATATAATCTAAATTAATCTCCTGAGATTTTAATAAATCGATTTCAAAAACCACATCATCCCAATCAATATTGGATTCCTCTGGCTGGTTACCTTCTTTTTGTCTTCGCAACCAATCGCGTATGTCATTATAGGTAGAACGATAATCTTGAATTGTTCTCTCTGCTGGCACATCAATGGCTTTCATCTTACCTATATCATCATCTGATAAAAAGTAGGTTTCTTTGAATTCAATAAAAACCTTGAATACAACGGTGCTATGCCTGAGAATTTTAAGGTAATTAATCCGTTTATGGAACTTCCAGAAACTCAAGTAGTCATGGATAGGTTTTATACTAAATACTACAACGACACCAAAAAAAGAAAATTCATCATCGGTATCAATCCGAGTCGTCATGGTGCAGGTGTTACAGGCATTCCTTTCACGGACACGAAACGTTTAGAGAGCGTTTGTGGCATTAAGATGAAAAGCATACGTACCCATGAAGTATCATCGGTATTCTTTTATGATGTGGTAAAAGCCTATGGCGGTCCGCAACGTTTTTATTCTGACTTCTATGTAAACTCCCCATTCACTCTTGCTATTACAATGTTAGCGAAAAGTGGTAATTGGTTAAACGCGAATTACTATGATAGCAAAGCTCTCTTTGATTCTACAAAAGAGTATATGATTGATAGTTTGAGAAAACATATTGAAATGGGAGTGTACACCTCTGAAGTGTATATCTTGGGAGTGAAAAATGCGAAATTCATTCAAAAACTAAATGATGAAGCCAATTTATTCAACAAAATGGTAGTCTTAGAGCATCCTCGCTATATCCAACAATATAAATACAAAGAGCGAGAACTTTATATTGACAAATACGTAAATGCTCTAACAAGTGAGATCTAAAAAGGCAAGTTTATGAAGAATGTAAAAAAGCAGACGATTTATACTATAGGTCATTCCACTCGTCCCATTGAGGAATTCATAGACTTGTTGCATACAAATAAGATGAAAACTTTGGTAGATGTAAGAAGTTTACCCGGCTCTAATAAATTTCCTCAGTACAACCAAGAGGTACTCTCAGAAACGCTAAAGAATGAGGATATTGAGTACATATATATGAAAGAATTAGGAGGTCGACGACAAGTATTGAAGAACTCGATAAATACAAGTTGGAGGAATAAATCTTTTCAGGGCTATGCTGACTATATGGGCACAGAAGAATACCGAGAAGTCTTAGAAAGATTAATGTCAATTGCCTCAAAAAAAAAGAACTACAATAATGTGTGCGGAAGCCGTCTGGTGGCGATGCCATCGCTCAATGATTTCCGATAGCTTAAAAGTCAGAGGTTGGGAAGTTTTACATATTATCAATCAAAACGAACCAAAAGAACATCCTTACACCTCCCCAGCGAGAATTGTTGATAATCAAGTTTTTTATCATGAAGAGTAAAGTTTGTTTAAACCTATTTTCATTATCTTTGAATCTTGCAGGTTTTGGTTTTTTAGAATTTAAGTATGAGTTTATTTCAAAAGTCAGTAGAGAAAAAATACCTAAGTCAATTAGATGCTGAGTTAGTCCAAGAAAAATATAGCATCTTCCAAATGTATTTTGGAAATCCTGAAATTCAGGAAAACATCAGAAATGCCAAAGAGGAACAATTTCAAGAAGGATTTTTAAGGGAGTTGTTTGTGAATATTTTAGGATACACCCCTAACCCTCAGCCTGATTTTAATCTTACTACAGAACTCAAGAATATAGCCAACAGTAAGAAAGCTGATGGTGCAATTATAAAAGATGATAATGCAGTAGCTGTCATTGAACTAAAAGGAACTAATACACCGGACTTAGATAAGGTAGAAGCTCAAGCATTTGGCTATAAAAATCATCATCCTAAATGTGTGTATGTTATTACCTCTAACTTTGAGAAGCTTCGCTTTTATATACACAATGCTATTGAATATTTGGAATTTGACCTCTTTAACTTAACTAAAGAGCAATTTGCACTCCTTTGGTTGTGCTTGGCAAAGGAAAATTTATTGAGGGATATTCCTTTAAAAATAAAGGAATCATCATTAATACAAGAAGAGAATATCACTAAAGAACTTTATGCTGATTATTCCAAGTTCCGTACAGAGATTTACAGTAACCTTGTAAAGAATAATCCTAATACTGATAAACTGTTACTTTTTAAGAAAACACAAAAATTATTAGACCGTTTTCTTTTTATATTTTTTGCTGAGGACAGACTCCTGCTTCCTCCAAATTCTATTGGAGATATTATTAAAAAGTGGAAGACTCTCAAAGAAGAATTAGATGCCTATGTACCTTTATATAACAGGTTCAAAAAATATTTTGGATATATGAATACCGGCTATAAAGGTAAGAATTATGACATTTATGCCTATAATGGTGGACTGTTTGCACCTGATGAGGTGCTTGATGCTATTACTATTGATGATGAATTACTATACACCCATACCTTAAAGTTGAGCCAATATGACTTTGAAACAGATGTAGATGTAAATATCTTAGGACATATCTTTGAACACTCTTTGGGTGAGATTGAAAATGTACAGGCTGAGATAAAAGGTGAGCAAGTAGATACTCAAAAGACCAAGCGTAAGAAAGATGGCATTTTCTATACGCCAAAGTACATTACTAAATACATTGTTGAAAATACGGTAGGCAAGCTCTGTGAAGAAAAACGTAAAGAGTTTGATATTGTAGATGAAGAATATGGCAAAGGACGTAAAAACAGAAAGAAAGATACTATAAAAACGCTTGACCAAAAGCTTACAGATTATAGAGATTGGCTACTTACACTTACTATCCTTGACCCTGCTTGTGGCTCAGGAGCTTTTCTCAACCAAGCTTTGGACTTTTTGATACAAGAGCATAAAAAAATAGATCAACTTAGGGCACAGCTCTTTGGTGGTGGTTTGGTTTTCGCTGATATTACAAATGACATTTTGGAGAAAAATATCTATGGTGTTGACCTTAATGAGGAATCTGTAGAGATTGCCAAACTCTCCCTTTGGTTGAAAACTGCCCAAAAAGGCAGGAAGCTAAATACATTGAGCAATAACATAAAATGTGGTAATTCGTTAATAGATGAACCAGAGGTAGCCGGAGATAAAGCTTTCAACTGGCAAGAGGAATTTCCCCATATTTTTGCCAAAGGGGGCTTTGATGTGGTGATAGGGAATCCGCCTTATATCCGAAAACAAGGATTAATGGAAAATTATCCTGAATTAACTATTTTCTACGAGGATAGATTTCAATCCGCTACTGGTAATTATGATATCTATGCTTTATTTATGGAAAGAAGTTTTGGATTGATTAAAAATCATGGTATTGTATCATTTATTTTGCCCCATAAGTTCTTGGTTGCTGATTTTGGAGAAGGTATCAGAGCATTTTTTAAAGAACGTAACGCAGTAAGTGAGCTTATCCATTTTGGTTCTCATATGGTTTTTGCAGATGCTTCAACTTATACATGTATAATTAACCTAAATAAGCATTCTAAGGAAAGGCTTCTTTTTAAAAAACTAGAACCTATGGAAATTAATAATCCTTTTAAATGGGATTATATATTATATGAAAATTTAGATGAAACTAATTGGAACTTACAAAGTCAAAAGGTTTTTGAATTAATTGAAAAATTGAATACACAACCATATAAAATAGAAACAGTATTTGATAAAATATTTGTAGGACTACAAACTAGTTTGGATGCTATATATGTATTTGAAGGTGTAGAAGAAGGTAATATTATTAAAGGATATAACAGTAAATATAATTATCATTTTGAAATTGAAAAGGAAATTGTTAAGCCTTTTATAAAGGGCAATGAAATTTCAAAGTTTCGAGATTTAAATAATACTCACTATGTTTTTTTCCCTTATACAGAAGAAGGTATTTCAGTGAAAGAGGATTATATTCTAAATAATCTTCCTAAGACATATGAATATTTAAAACACTTCGAATCAGAAATTAGAGGTAGGGAACGTGGGAAAATGGATATTGAGGAAGACTGGTATTTATACATATACCCCAAGAATTTAAATAAATTTCATCATCCTAAAATAATGACACAAGAAATATCCTCTGGTTGTAATATGACTTATGATGAAAATGGAGAATTTTATCATCCTACAACAATTTATTCATTTGTAAAAAATGATAGCTTTGATGTAGATGAAAAGTTTTATTTAGGTATTATGAACTCTAAAGTTCTGTGGTTTTTCTTAAAAAATACAGGCACAGAGTTAAGAGGTGGTTATTTTAGATTCAAAACCAATTATTTAAAACCATTTCCTCTACCTGAAATACCTGACAATCCTAATGCGATAATAGATAATGTAAACCAAATGTTATCGTTGAACAAATACTTGCAACAAATTACTGATAAATTTCTACGTACACTTCACAGGAAGTTTGAAATAGAGAAACTCAGCAAGAAGTTAGAAGAGTGGCATTCTTTATCTTACAAGGAATTCACAAAAGAGTTGAGTAGGAAAAAAGTAAAACTAAGCCTTTCAGAAGAAACTGAGTGGGAAGATTATTTCCTTGCAGAAAAAACAAAAGCAGCCAAATTAAAAGCAGAAATTGATAAAACAGACAAAGAAATAGACCAAATGGTGTATGAGCTTTATGATTTAACTCCCCAAGAAATAGAAATTATTGAGAACTCAACGAAATGATAAAAAGAGGTTGACAAGAACGAACTTATCATGTTTAAATAGCAATTCTTTTCAAATGTTAAATCTATATAAAAAATCTCAATCAACTGTATTTTTGCCTATTCGTGGAATGATTTATGTGCCTTTATTTATGACTTTAATACAAGTCTAAACAGTACTAATTAAAAAAATAATTATTATGGAATTGAAGAATAAAAAAGTAGCAGTAGTAGCAGAAAACGGATTTGAAGAGTCTGAATTATTTGAGCCGTATAATAGATTAAAAAAAGAAGGTGCTGAGGTACATATTGTTTCTTCTAAAAAAGGAGAAATTCAGGCGATGAAGGGTAAAGAGTGGACTAAGACCATTGCAGTAGATAAAACCTTTGATGAGGTGTCTCCTGAAGAATACAATGCGGTAGTTTTACCGGGTGGTGTTGTAAATCCGGACACCCTTAGAAATAATGAAGATGCTGTAAAGTTTGTAAAACACTTTAGCGACGTAAAAAAACCAATAGCAGCAATATGCCATGGCCCATGGACATTGATAAATGCAGAAGCAGTTAAAGGAAAGAATATGACTTCATATAGTTCAATCCGTAAAGACTTAGAAAATGCTGGAGCAAATTGGGTAGATGAGGAAGTTGTAGTTGACCAAGGCTTGGTAACAAGCAGAACTCCTGACGATCTTCCAGCATTTATGGATAAAATGGTCGAAGAAATAGAAGAAGGTAAGCACTAAAAACTTACCAAACCATTATAAAAAAAGAGTGAGCTAGAAATTCTATCTCACTCTTTTCTTTTTGCGCTTTTTGTGTCGTTTTTTATAGACTTTATAGCCTGAAAACAAGATAAAAAAGAACAACAAGCCCGAAAAGAAGACGAAAAACGGTGATAGAGCACCTAAAAACGGACTATACATTCTACCCACGTGCAGTTCCAAGGCAAAGTGCCAAAGCGACATTGGTGCAGCTTTTACAATGGCAGGCATCTCTACAAAAGATTGCTGAGACAAGCCTACAGCTCCTTTGTCATAATTAAAAGCTACCTCGCCCATCGAAAAATCATCAGAATAACCACTGATAGGGTCGGATAGTACCGGAGGTCCAAAAGTCTTCTCCGGCACATAAAGTTCTTTTGTAAATGCATCATAAGAGGCTCCAGTCTTCTTATTCCATAGATACAAGCCTGAAAATGAGCCTACAAGCCAAACTTCTTCTGATTGGGGTTCTAAAACAGTCACTCCCATTACACTTATAGGAGGTTTATTAGCCAAGGGTTTTGGTGTGGTGTTAAAGTCTGGGAATTGATAAAAACCATCTGAGGAGTATAAAAGCCAACTATCAGTATGCTCATTGTAACGAAGAACACGTAGTTTTTCATTCCATGGATTATCACTATCTAATGTGGAGAATGGAATGGGATTTACTTTCGCTCGCACAATAGGAATTAATAAAGGAGGTCGTAAGAAAGTTCCAGTGACAACTACAAAAAGCAACAAATAAAACAACCCAAAACCGAGTTTATTGTGCCATTTTAGTGAAAATTTCCAAGCGTCTTTTAAACGCTCAGCATCTCTTTTCTTTTTTATTCGTTTACGAATAGGAATACGGAATAGCGTGAGAGCAAGTCCTAAAAGTGTAATAATAATGATGATTAACCCCAAAGCATCTACCAAAAGTCTTCCGAATAAGCCATAGGCTTCACCGCTATGGAGTATCCATATCATCTTGAAAAGCGAAACTTTAGGAGAATAATCTGATGGCGGCAACAGTTGTATTTTCTCAAAAGTATCATAAGGTGGCACAGACCTAAAAACATGAGAACGACTTACCACAAATAAAGTATCTCCTTTTAGGGCTAAGTTTGAAAGCCTTTCTCCTTCTACATCTAATTTTGAAGTTTGATTCTCCCAAGAATTGGTTGTGATATCAAGCCGATAAAGCTCATAAGTGCTGACTCCAAAAACAGCATTATCGCCAAGTTTTTTCACCGCTCGGAAACTCCGATTATCAATTCCTTTGCTAATGCCTGTGTGGTATGGCTCCACTTTGGAGCATAAAGAATCTGTGAGCCAAATCCCACTATTTCCATACATCAAAATACTGTCAGCGTTGATTTTTAAGGTTCCTATAACTGCTCCATTATTCCAATTCTCAAAATGATATGATTTAGGCAATAAGTTTCTTGACACATCAATTCCTGATATGGCTTTGCGATGATTGAGCAAGATTCCAGAAATAGCAAAATGGAGCACAAACAGTATTGATATAAGACCAATCCATTTGTGATACTTTCTAAGGAGTTTTATCATTTAGAGTTCATTCAGTGTCATTAAAAACTTCCAACTCAACAAAAGAACAAAAAGTATTTTATTATTACAATACCCTGTTTTAGTGATATTGAGATGTAAAAACTAAGGAGTACAAAAATCATTTGAGAATTTGTGTAGATTATGAGTATAGACAAAACAAACTATATTATTCTTCAGAAATCTATGGATAAACTCGATTTGCAAGATACTTTTCACAATACCATTGGGAAGCACCATTACATCATCAAAACGATGCCAATATTAAACTATAAAATATAGACAAAATCTATATCAATATTGAAAAATCGCTCTGGACTTTTAGCCTTAGAATTGTTATATTTGTAACATAAGAAAAATAGGCTTTTCAAAATAAGGATTAAAAAGCTCAGCCTTTTTTTGAATCTGAATTTTTTAGAAATAGAGCATAATAACTATTTAAATAAAAACGGTATGTCAAGAAATCTTGAAGAAGCATTAAAGAACAGAAGGAGTTACTATCAACTATCAGCAAAGTCTCCTATCTCAGATGAGCAAATTGAAGGAATTCTTAAAACAGCACTTACTCATGTTCCTTCTGCATTCAACTCACAATCAACCCGTTTAGTATTATTATTAGGTGAAAACCACAAAAAATTATGGGATATCACTAAGGGGATTCTTAAAGAGATGGTACCTGCAGAGGCATTTTCTAAAACAGAAGAAAAAATTGATGGAAGCTTTGCTTCAGGATATGGTACCGTTCTTTTCTATGAAGATAATGAAGTGGTAAACGGATTGCAAGAATCTTTCCCAACTTACAAAGATCGTTTCCCTGTATGGTCACAGCACACTTCTGCTATGCATCAACTTACGATTTGGACAATGCTGGAAGATGAAGGCTTTGGAGCATCATTGCAACACTACAATCCTATCATTGATGAGGCAGTAAGAAATGAGTGGGATTTGAATCCAAACTGGGAATTAGTGGCACAAATGCCATTTGGTGTTCCAACTGGTGAGCCTGGTGATAAAGATATGAAACCTATTGACGAAAGACTTTTCGTACATAAATAAGAGCCACTTTTAGTCAAGAAGAATATAGAATAAGTTAAAAAAGGATGATGATGGAAACTGATCTTGAACTTATCGATAATAAAGAGAAGAAACAGTATGAATTTCATATTGATGGCTACACCCCAAGGATAGAATATATTAAATCCAAGAATGACGAGATATATTTGACGCATACCGAAGTTCCTTCAGCACTTGAAGGCAGAGGAATTGGGACACAGCTTGTTGAGAAAGCACTTATCGATATTAAAAAACAAAATTTACGATTGGTACCATTATGTACTTTTGTAGCTACTTATATAAAGAGGCATCCTGAATGGAGAGAAATTATTCTTCGAGGTATTAATGTATAACTTGACATAAAATCTCAAAGAAAGTCTTTTTTAGGATTCAAAATACAACTAACATGCTTACTCTTAGATAGTTTTTACACGACACCTATTTCTAATAGAGGTCGTGTCAATTCTCTTTTAAGTTTAGTTGGAAAAACAAATTAAAAAAACAACTTAATGAACAAAGGCAGACTTGAGGCATTTAGTGACGGTGTATTGGCAATTATCATTACGATAATGGTTCTCGCCATGGATACTCCAGAAGAAGTGAGCCTGAAAGCCCTATACCCTGTGTTGCCAGTGTTTGTAAGTTACCTATTGAGCTATATCTACGTAGGTATTTATTGGATCAATCACCACCACATTATGCAAGTGACCCGCCGTATCAATGGTGAAATATTATGGGCAAATCTACACTTGCTCTTTTGGTTATCTCTTATTCCCTTTACTACTGCATGGGTAGGGAAAAATCATCTAGCCCCTATTCCTATTGCTTTTTATGGTGGCGTGCTACTTATGTCAGCCATTGCTTTCCGTATCCTCGAAGGGGCTTTAATAAAATCTCATGATAAATCGTTCCCTTTAAGAAAACTGCACCGAGAGGGACGCAAAGAAAAGCTTTCGATATTCTTCTATTTCATTGCTATTCCTCTATCTTTCGTTTCAGTATGGATTTGTATAGCTATCTACTTCGCGATGGCTTGTTGGTGGGTAATGCCGAGCAAAGAACTTGAAAGAGAGGTAGAAGAATGCTAAGCCAAAAATGAGGAGTTCAAACTCTTTCGGGAAAGAATGTTTTCTATAACAACCCCATAGAAAATCCAATCTCTACATACCGTTTCCGCAAAAAGAATGAACCTATTTTATCATTCAAAGCCACTATACGTATGGTGGCAAATATTTATAATCAAGATTTAAATAAGTTCATAACTTAAATTTCGTTATTTTTGTGAATAATGAAATACGGAAGAAATACACCCCATACGAAGTTTCGCAGAGGAATGGCTGTCAGTTTATTTCTCTTGACCTTATTGATTATTTTGCTTTTGTATCCAAACATTAAGCATTTTCGATACAGCTATCAAGCCGGAAAGCCTTGGCAGTATGAAACACTTTATGCTCCTTTCCAATTTCCTGTTAGAAAATCAGTTGAGCAAATTGCCAGTGAGAAAGAGCAACTCTTAGCCTCATCGGTTCCCTACTATCGTTATGAGTCAGCTACAGGAGAAAAACAAATTATAGAGGCAAAAAAGGATGCCCAATTGCATACTAAACAAATAGATTTTTTAAAAAATATTTATGCACAACCTATTTTGGCGCTAGATAGTCTGGCTACAAAAAGCGAGTCTGTATTTATTATCAAAGATCATATTTCCACAAAGATGGATGTATCTGAGGTTCGCACCATAACCTCTGTTCTAAACTTAATAGATCAGCAAGCTTTTAGCGAAGAAGAAAAGGCTGCAATGAGGAAGTATATCGCTCCAAACTTAAGGTTTGACAAACAACAAACAGAAGCCTTAAATAATGTTGATAATATTTCTGCCTATATGGGGGAAGTTCAAGCGAACGAGCTGATTATCTCACGTGGGGAAATTGTAACACCGCGGACTTACCTAATATTAGAATCCCTAAAGAGCCAATACTCCAAATTAGTAGGCAAAACATCTAATATCGGTTATGTGCTTTTGGGACAATTCCTATTTGTCGCACTCTGTCTGTCTTTCTTATATTTATTTCTACGAAATTATAGGGTAAGATTACTTGATAAGCCATTGGAACTTAGCTTTATCCTTCTCAGCATTATCGTATCTGTAGCACTTACTCGAGCCTTATTATATTTTGGGCGCTTTGAAATTTTACTTATTCCCTATACCTTGCTTGCGGTAATTATCCGTACCTTTATTGATAGCAGAACCGCACTTTTCACGTTTTTAGCCACCATACTCATTTGCAGTTTTATAGTACCCCAAGGCTATGAGTTTGTCACAATGCATTTTATTACGGGTACAATAGCCGTGCTTTATTTAAAACAGCTCGATAGACGCTCACAACTTCTAAGCACTGCGCTCATCGTATTTTGTTCCTATACAATTATTTATCTTGCCATATATACAACTGGAGAAGGGAAAATAGAAACCTTGAATCCGATGATTTTTGTTCGTTTAGGACTTAATGCCATATTCTTAACAGTCGCCTATCCTCTATTATATCTGCTCGAGAAAACATTCAAATTCCTATCTGATGTTACTTTAATAGAGTTAAGTAACACAAACAATAAACTCCTCCGCGAACTATCACAGGTGGCACCCGGAACGTTCCAGCACTCTATGCAGATGGCGAATCTGGCAGAAGAAGCAGTCCGAAAACTAGAAGGAAATCCACTTTTAGTAAGAGCCGGTGCTCTGTATCATGATATTGGGAAAATGGAAAACCCCATGTATTTTACGGAAAATCAATATGGAGACATCAGTCCGCACAGTAAACTGTCTAATGAAGAAAGTGCTCAAATCATCATCAACCATGTGACAGATGGCATAAAAATGGCAAAAAAACATAATTTGCCTTCGCAATTGATTGATTTTATCGCTACGCACCATGGGAAAGGCAAAACAGAATATTTTTACCGCTCATATATCAAAGAAAATCCTGATGAAGAAGTGAATCCATCGTATTTTTCCTATCCTGGACCTGATCCTTTTACGAAAGAGCAAGCAATCCTAATGATGGCTGATGCCTGCGAAGCGGCAACCCGAAGCCTAAAAAAGAAAAACGAAACTAATATTTCTAAGATGGTTTCTGACATCATAGACTTTCAGAAAAGCGAGGGCAGGTTTGACAATGCACCAATTACCTTTGCAGAGATTGAACTCACAAAAAAAATATTTATCAAGAAACTAACAGATATTTATCATTCTCGCATAGCCTATCCTGAAAAAACTGAGGCTGAATAAAAATTTTCAAAAAAATAAAGCTACATTTGAGTTTCTAAATTAAAAATATGCCTTTACTAAATTCACTAATCAATTTGTTTTACAACAAACGATTAGAAAAAATAGACGTATTCAGACAAAAGCCCGAGGAAGTTCAAGCAGAAACTTTACAGGACTTACTGCAAATAGCCAAAAATACAGAATGGGGTAAGCGCTATGACTTCTCTTCAATAAATAATGCGAAGACCTTTGCAGAACGTGTTCCAGTTCAAAATTATGATACGCTAAAGGCCGATATAGATAGAACACGAAAAGGTGAGGAAAACATTTTGTGGCCAAGTCCTATACGATGGTTTGCCAAGTCATCAGGCACTACGAGCGACGTTAGCAAATTTATACCCGTGAGCAGAGAGGCTCTAGACGATTGCCATTATCGCGGTGGAAAAGATATTATTGCCTTCTTTGCTGCCCAGCGACCTGAATCTAATATCTTTTCGGGCAAAGGACTTACTCTAGGTGGAACTTATCATGGGAGTAGTGATGTTTCCTACTACGGTGATTTATCTGCTATTTTGATTGAAAATGCACCCTATTGGACTAATTTTATACGTACACCCAAAGCAGACGTGGCTTTAATTGATGATTGGGAAACGAAACTTGCTGAAATCACAAAAGTAGCATTGCAAACCAACGTTACCTCTTTTTTAGGCGTTCCATCGTGGAACTTAGTCCTTATCAAAAATATCTTGAAGGAATCGGGTGCCTCAAACCTATTAGAAGTATGGCCTAACCTTGAATTATTTATACATGGAGGTGTCAGCTTTACTCCTTACAAAAAACAATACCAGGAGTTGATTCCTTCTGACAATATGACTTATTTAGAAACCTATAATGCTTCTGAAGGATTCTTTGCTATACAAGATGACTTGACGGATGACAGCCTGCTTTTGATGTTAGACTATGGTATTTTCTATGAATTCATGCCATTAGACGAGCTCGGCAAAGAACTTCCTAAAACTTATACCATCGGGGAAGTAGAAAAAGATAAAAATTATGCAATAATCATAACAACCAATGCCGGACTCTGGCGATATATGATTGGTGATACTATCACATTTACATCATTATATCCCCATAAAATAAAAATCACCGGACGCACAAAATTATTTATCAACGCATTTGGCGAAGAAGTTATTATTGATAATGCAGAGAACGCTTTGAAAGTGGCATGTGATGCTACAAAAGCGATTGTTAAAGAATATACTGCTGCTCCTGTTTTCATGGGTAATAATGAGCAGGGAACTCACGAATGGGTGATAGAGTTTGAGCAAGAACCTACTGATTTTGATGAATTTTGTAAAATCTTAGATAAAGAATTGCAAGCTGTTAATTCTGACTATGCGGCCAAACGCTACAAAGATATCACCTTAAGGTATCCTACTTTTCATAAAGCACGTCATGGATTGTTTTATGATTGGATGGCATCACGCAACAAACTAGGAGGACAAAATAAAGTTCCTCGCCTATCTAATGAGCGGAAGTTTGTAGAAGAACTAGTCAAATTAAATAATGAAAACACATAAAATTTTGTTGCCCTACTGAACCATTTAGCAATATGAAAAGGAAACTAAAAATACCTCTGTATGTACAAATCCTATTAGGAATGGTATTTGGAGTTATTTGGGGACTTATTGCAGTTGAATACAATTTTATTGACTTCACAAATGATTGGATAAGACCCTGGGGAACCATTTTCATAAAAGCACTAAAACTAGTCGCCGTTCCCTTAGTTTTTCTTTCCCTCATCAAAGGGATTACGAGTATGTCAGACATGGCAAAACTGTCTTCCATAGGAGGGAAAACAATTCTTTTATATACCCTTACGACCATCGTATCCATTAGCTTAGGATTATTTGTTGCCAATGCTTTCCAACCAGGCGATACCTTCCCGCAACAACAGCGAAACGAATTGCTTGAACAATACGGGGGCAATGCGGCAACACTCAAACTACAAGCCAGTGAGGTGAAAGAACAGCCTAAACTGCAACCTTTAGTTGATCTTGTTCCTGATAATATTTTTAAAGCCTCAATGGATAATAAGCAAATGCTACAAGTAATCTTCTTTGCATTCTTATTTGGCATTAGCATGGTGCTAGTTGGGAGGAAAAAAGTAAAACCACTGAAAAAAGTGATAGATGCTACTGATGCTGTCATTATTAAAATAATAGATATCATCATGTTGTTAGCACCCTACGGTACTTTTGCTTTATTAGCAGCCCTAATCATCGATTTTTCAGGAGATATTGCATTATTTAAAGCGCTTGGTTGGTATGTGCTATGCGTTGCTGGCTCTCTGCTTGCACTCATCTTGATATTTTATCCTACACTTATTATGCTCTTAAAAACTGTCGATATCAGACAATTCTTTAGGCATATGCTTCCTGTGCAACTAACAGCTTTCTCCACAAGTTCAAGTGCAGCCACATTACCTCTTACGCTTTCCCAAGCCACCGAGAAATTGGACATTCCAGAAAATGTTGCGGAGTTTGTATTGCCTGTAGGAGTAACTATAAATATGGATGGAACTGGTTGCTACCAAGCCATAGCCGCTGTATTTATTGCACAAGTGATGGGCATAGATTTGACTTTAGCAGACCAAATAGCGATCGTCCTCACCGCACTGGCATCGTCTATTGGAACACCGGGAATCCCTGGAGGAAGTATTATTATGCTTACCGTAATTTTGAGTTCTGCGGGAATACCTATGGAAGGTATCGCTCTCATATTGGGCGTTGACAGACTTTTAGATATGTGCCGAACAGTGGTTAATGTAACAGGTGATATGACTATAGCTTCTATTTTAGGAAAGTTTGGCAAATAACCTCATTACTAGTTATCTAAAAATAATCTAAAGAAGCACGCAATCGTTACAAAACTCATAAAATATTTTTATCTTTGTTAGTAATAAAAAACAAACCTTAAAAAAATACATACATGGCAAATTTAGAAACACAATATGCAGGATTAAAATTAAAAAATCCAATCATAGCATCTAGCTCTGGTGTCACAGATTCATTGCCAAGAGTTAAAAAACTAGCTGAGGCAGGCGTAGGTGCAGTGGTACTAAAGTCTATCTTTGAGGAAGAAATTCTTATTGAGATGGAAGAGTTGATGCAGAAAATGACTGCACGTCCATTTGTCTATCCTGAGACCCTAGACTATATGGAAGAAGATCAACACGAAGATATTATTCGTACGTATTTAAGTTTAATCTCAGAATGTAAAAAAGCGGTTGATATTCCTATTATTGCCAGTATAAATGCAGTAAGCAATCAGAAATGGACATACTTGGCTTCAGAAATTGAAAAAGCAGGTGCTGATGCTATCGAATTGAATATGTTTGCATTACCATCTGATATCAATAAAACATCTCAAGAAATTGAGGACACTTATATTTCTATCGTTAAACAAGTGATTTCTGAAGTAAAGAATATCCCGGTAACTGTGAAGATTAGTCACTATTTCACTGCTATGGGACACATGATTCAAAGATTCTCAGAAGCAGGTGCAAAGGGTATTGTTGTTTTCAACAGATACTACTCCGGAGATATAAACATTCATGACGAAACATTGGATTCTGCATTTGTCCTCAGTCATAATAATGAAATTGCACTGCCTATGCGTTGGGTCGGATTAATGTCTGATAAGATTGATGCAGATATGGCTGCAACTACTGGTATTCATACTGGTGAAGATGTTGTAAAATTATTATTAGCTGGAGCGCCTTTAGTACAAATAGCAACAGCACTTTACAAAAATAACTTCACAGTTGTCGGAGAAATGCTTGAATTCATTGAAAAGTGGATGAAAGAAAAAGAATATAAGTCTATTGAGGATTTTAGAGGTAAACTTAATCACAAAGGAGAAGGTGATACCGCTTCATGGGAGCGTGTACAATTTATGAAAGAATTTAGACATTTTGTGCTCAAACATATGCAAACTCCTGCATAGGTTTTATTTGCCTTTTAAAAAAAAGAAAGCTCTTTTGCTATGTGTAAAAGAGCTTTTCGTTTATAACAGAATCAGTAGTAAGCAAGGATAAAAACTTACTTTTTTAACGTTTCTGTCTAAACTCTCTAAAATTTTGACGTAATTTGTAGTTCAAATTGTTAGTAAAATGAAACAAACAGACAAAGAAAATAACGAAAAGGGATATCCGCTATCTGCAAAAAACTATATTCTTATTGCTATAGGATTTGGGGTTGTAGTATTAGGCTTTAGTTTGATGACAGGCTCAGGCTCACAAGACCCTGCGGTTTTTGATGATAGCATTTTTAGCTTTCGCAGAATAACCTTAGCCCCTTTTATCGTGATAGCTGGTTTTGCAACGGTATTTTATGCCATCATCAAAAAACCTCGCAAAAAATAATCCATGTACGAAATTTTTAAAGCCTTAATTATAGGAATAGTTCAAGGACTTACCGAGTTTTTACCTGTTTCCTCGAGTGGACATATTGAACTTTTCAAAGTGATGCTGGGTCTTGACTTGGAAGGTGATCAAAACCTACTCTTTACGCTCACCTTACATACGGCTACTGCATTGAGTACGCTAGTGGTTTTTCGCAAAGAAGTCGGAGAAATTTTAGTCGGATTAGTTAAAGGAAAAAATGAGGCTATAGATTTCACTTTAAAAATCATCGTTTCCATGATTCCTGCAGCTTTAGTCGGATATTTTATGAAAGATACCATAGAGAAATTATTCTCCGGCAATATTCTGCTGGTAGGTTGCATGTTGTTACTTACTGCATTATTGTTACTTCTGGCAGGACGTGCAAAGAAAACCAAGAAAGATATTGGCTTTATAGACTCTTTTATCATTGGTCTATCACAAGCTGTGGCAATCCTTCCAGGAGTGTCACGTTCAGGGGCTACAATTGCTACTTCCGTTATTCTTGGGAATGACCGTTCCAAAACGGCGATGTTCTCTTTTCTTATGGTGATTCCTCTTATCTTCGGAGCTATGGCAAAAGACCTGCTTGATGCTGATACACTTCATTTTTCAAATGAAATGCTATCCTCTTTAAGTGCAGGTTTCATTGGTGCTTTTATTTTTGGTATTATTGCATGCCGTTGGATGGTTGCACTGGTTCGGAATGCTAAACTTTGGTACTTTTCTATTTACTGTGCAATTATTGGAACTATTGCTGTTGTATATACCTTATTTTAAATCAAATGATCGAATTTAAAGAAGAAGAAAATTTTCAAGAAGGAGCATTTTTCGTAGTTGATAAACCTTTAGGGTGGACGTCTTTTCAAGTAGTCAACAAACTCAAATTTGGTTTGCTACATCAATTTCGAGGAAAGTTCAAAAAAATAAAAATAGGACATGCAGGCACCCTTGATCCATTAGCTACAGGTGTTGTCATTGTCTGTACCGGAAGATATACAAAACGAATTGAAGATTTCCAAGGATTGGATAAAGAATATATTGCGACTTTGAAAGTTGGTGCAACAACGCCTTGCTACGATGCCGAACAGCCTGAGGATAAGACCTATCCGTTTTCACATATTACCAAGGAACTTATCGAAGAACAACTGAAGCAATTTGTCGGTGAGATTTCCCAAATTCCTCCAAACTTTTCTGCTTTGAGAATAAAAGGTAAACGTGCTTATGATTGCGCGCGCGCCGGACAGGATTTTGAGTTGAAATCTCGCCCTGTGAAGATAGAATCCATTGAATTCCTCTCATTTGAAGGACAAGAACTCCGACTAAAGATTGTTTGCGGGAAAGGAACTTATATTCGCTCTATCGCGAGAGACCTTGGCGAAGCATTAGGAAGTGGAGCTTATCTTACCGGATTAATTCGCTCTCGCATAGGAAGCTACGATTTATCCAAGGCGAGTGATATTGAAAGCTGTCTTGAAAAAATCAAAAATTATCACTAACTTTGTTCACTTATTTTTGCGCATAAAATATACTTTCCTTACATGAAATTATCAAATTTTAAATACAACTTACCAGAGAAACTTATAGCACAACGTCCAGCAGAGCATCGTGATGAATCACGCTTGATGGTTATCAATACCAAAACAGGTGATATTGAACATCGTGTTTTTAAGGAGGTTTTAGACTATTTCGAAGAAGACGACGTATTTGTCTTTAACGATACTAAAGTTTTTCCTGCAAGACTATTCGGAAATAAAGAGAAAACAGGAGCTAAGATTGAGGTCTTTTTATTACGAGAGCTCAACAACGAAATGAAATTATGGGATGTTCTCGTTTCTCCAGCAAGAAAAATCCGTATTGGCAACAAATTGTATTTTGGTGAAAATGAAGCTCTTGTAGCTGAGGTTATTGATAATACAACCTCAAGAGGGCGCACGTTACGATTCCTTTATGATGGCAGTTATGAGGAGTTTCGTGAAACGCTGTATTCACTCGGCGAGACACCACTCCCAATATTCATCAAGCGTGAACCAGATGAGGAAGATCGAGAACGTTATCAAACAATCTATTCTAAGCATGAAGGTGCGGTAGCAACACCTACTGCAGGTTTACACTTTAGCCGTGAGCTGTTAAAACGAATGGAGATAAAAGGTGTTAACTCAGCTTTTGTGACCTTGCATGTAGGTCTCGGCAACTTCCGTAGCGTAGATGTGGAAGCTTTGGCAAAACACAAAGTAGATTCTGAAAAGATATTTGTAAGTGAAGAGGCTTGTGAGATTGTGAATAAAGCAAAAAAAACCAATCATAAAGTTTGTGCAGTGGGAACAACCGTTATGCGTACCCTTGAAAGCACAATAACTTCTGAAGGTTTATTAAAACCATTTCAAGGATGGACAAACCGATTTATATTCCCTCCTTATGATGTGGTAATTCCTAATGCAATGATTACCAACTTCCACATGCCTTATTCTACAATGCTGATGACAGCAACGGCTTTTGGAGGTCATGAATTGATTATGGATGCCTACCAAGTGGCTATCAAAGAAAAATACCGATTTGGTACTTACGGTGATGCAATGCTAATGATACGCTAACAAACAACTCTCATGGAAACAAATTCTGAATTGATTATCAATAAAGACGGAAGTATATTCCATCTTCACCTACGTCCAGAGCAATTGGCTGAAACTGTGATTCTCGTTGGTGATCCCGGGAGAGTCGACCTAGTAGCAAGTTTTTTCGAAAGTGTAGAACACCATGTAAGCAGCCGTGAGTTTGTAACCAAAACTGGATACTATAATGGCAAACGCTTAAGTGTAGTTTCTACAGGAATCGGCACTGACAATATTGATATAGTCATCACAGAGTTAGATGCTTTGGTGAATATGGATTTTGAAACCTTAAAACCGAAAGAACAACACACAGAACTTAACATAGTTCGAGTTGGTACTTCTGGGGGATTACGAGCAGATATTCCTGTGAATTCATTTTTATTATCTGAAAAATCTATAGGTTTTGATGGAATGTTAAATTTCTATGCAGACCGCGATAAGGTAGCAGATTTGGAATTTGAAAAAGCATTCAAAAAGCATATGGATTGGATGCCTAATTTAGCCTCACCCTATATTGTCGATGCTAGTACAAAACTACTCGACAAATTAATGGACGAGAGCATGATGAAAGGCGTAACTGTCTCAGCAAATGGATTCTATGGACCGCAAGGGCGAGTAGTGAGATTAAAAACAGCTGACCCGGAATTGAATGATAAGTTAGCATCTTTTGAGTATAAAAATTTCCATATTACGAACTATGAGATGGAAAGTTCTGCAATTTTTGGACTCTCAAAACTCTTAGGACACCAAGCAGCTTGTTGTTGTCTTATTATTGCTAATAGAGTGCTTAAAGAAGCTAATTCTGATTACCATCCTAAGGTACAGGAATTGATCGAACTCGTATTGAACAAACTTACTAGCGATGAGTAAGAAAAAAGAACGAAATATCGTCTATTCGACCAATCCTAATTTCCAAATAGAAGATGAATTTGAGGAAGAAACAACCCTTGTCCCCGAAGAGCAACACTTAAAAATAGTTCTTGACAGAAAGCAACGTAGAGGGAAAGTTGTAACTTTAGTTCAAGGTTTTGTAGGTTCTGATGAAGATTTGGCTGAACTTGCCAAGCAACTTAAACGACAATGTGGCGTAGGCGGAAATGCTAAAGACGGCGAAATCATCATACAAGGAGACAATAAAGAAAAGGTTCATAAAATACTTACTGATAAAGGCTATAGTAGCAAAAAAGTATAAAAGACTTAGCTTTCTATTTTATTAAATCTTTAAACTGAACGACAAATTATTTACCCTGTGCCTGTATTTTTGTGGAATTACATTCCATACAAAACAACTATAGCTATATGAAAACAAATATTTTTCAAAACACTGCAAGAATCATTTTAGGCGGTTTTATGACCTTAGCAGGAATAGGGCACCTAACCTTTCAGAGAGAAGAATTTCAAGCACAGGTACCAAGATGGTTACCCTCTGACCCTGCATTTATAGATTTTGTTGTTGTATCTTCAGGTATCGTGGAAATCCTTTTTGGTTTAGCTATGATATTCTTAGTGAAGCACAAAATCAAAGTTGGTATTGCGCTAGCCATATTCTTTGTCTTAGTTTTCCCTGGAAACATTTCTCAATACACAAACGGTATTGATGCATTTGGTTTAGATACTGATACTAAAAGATTAGTCAGATTGTTTTTTCAGCCCGTGTTAATTTTATGGGCTTTATGGTCTACTGGTGCCTTAAAATACCTATTTAATAAATCAAATAATTAACGAATACAGTAATGCAGTTATTTAAGCGGATAATGCGTATTCTCCTCGCTATTTTCATGATTTACGCAGGAGTGGCACATCTTACCTCTCAACGAGTAGAATTTCAAAAGTTAGTTCCTCTGTGGCTACCATAAAATCCTGAATTTCTAGATTTCATGGTTGTCTCGTCAGGAATCGTAGAAATATTATTTGGATTGGCAATTCTATTCATTGTTCGCAAGCGAAAAGCTGTGGGAATAGCTTTGGCTATATTTCTAGTGTTAGTATTCTTCGGAAACTTATCTCAATATATGAATGAAATAAATGCATTTGTTCTTAATACTGACACTAAAAGACTAATACGTCTGTTTTTTCAGCCATTATTAATACTTTGGGCACTTTGGTCAACAAATGTTTTTAATTCTAAGAAATATTAGAATTCACTCACGATATAGCAAGCATATCTTCTATTAGTGTTTTCTCAACATAAATTAAGTTACAGAACTCTAGTTGTAACTGTTTTTTTCGTAGCGGTAGGTTATCCTATTTTGTAATCAAAGTCCCGCTTTTCGTTTTTATCTTTTTTGCGCTTACACTATATTTTTTACAAAAAAGGATAACCACTACAATCGGGGCTATATTTCATGGTTTGTCATGCAGCCTATTTTATCCTTGTTTTTTGTCCTCTGAACACAGTGAAGAGTCCCACGTTAGTATTATCCAATAGTGAGTAAATTCTCCCTTGGCGAATGGAGTTAGAGGAATTGAAATATAATAGTCAATCTCCCTGTCCCTCTTCTACAAGGGGGAATATTGCTTTTGTCATAGAAATCGAACTGACTAAAACTGTTTTGCTGACATGCTGAAGAGAGAAGGCATATCACGCTACGATTATCAAGTAGTTTAAGAGAAACCTTGAAAATAAAGCGTTAAGAAATAGTGTAATGTAACCGTTCCGAAAACATCAACTGTTTGAACGAAAGTGAGTTTTTGGTTCGTTTTGAGTCAAGTATAAATAAACAGAGATATAGAAAATTTAACAACATTGATACTCTTTATAAATGAGCTTATAGGAGATATCTAGGAATACCCCAAAATTGAAAAATCATTATCAGAGTTTATTAAGAAATCAGTATTCATCCAATCAGTTCCGTCTTTATACTGGAATTCAAATTCTTTCTTTGATTTATTATTACTCAAAACTATATTTAACGGAAAATCGCTTTTCCTGATTTTGATTTTATAAAATCCTTTACTGACAATATTTTATCTTCTCTCCCATTTTTATCATCATCACAGCTTATTACTCCTAAAGAAAAGCATAAAGCAAAGATTGTAATCAAAAAGATTTTTGTTTTCATAACAATATATTTTGGGGATTACAGTTTATAAAGTTAGAAAATATTTTTGACTTACTACAACCAGTCCTTCTTCAAAAGGTACTCGGCTATCTGAACGGCATTGGTAGCAGCTCCTTTTCGGATATTGTCTGCTACTACCCAAAGATTTAATGCTTGGTGGCAGGAAGTATCTCGGCGAATACGCCCTACAAAAACTTCATCTTTATCATGTGCTAGTAAAGGCATGGGGTATAGCAAGTTTGCCACATCATCTTGCACCACCACCCCATCAGCACTTCCAAGGACTTCTCTAATTCCCTCAATGGTAAACGCTTTTTCTAGCTCCACATTAATACTCTCAGAGTGTCCACCCACAACAGGAACACGCACTGCAGTAGCAGTTATCCGCATTTCAGGAGCATCTAATATCTTTTGTGTTTCTTCTACCAGTTTCATTTCTTCTTTGGTATAATCATTCTCTAAAAACACATCACAATGAGGCAAGCAATTTTTATCAATCTCATAGGGATAGACTTTCTCTGCATCTTCTCCTCTACGCTCAGCTTCCATTTGTTCCACAGCTTTAACGCCAGTCCCTGTTATTGATTGATAAGTTGAAACAATAATTCGCTTTATTCCGTATTCTTTATGTATAGGAGCAAGAGCCATCAGCATTTGAATCGTAGAACAATTCGGATTAGCAATTATTTTATCTGTAGGTTTCAGTACCTTCGCATTAATTTCCGGAATAATCAAAGGAGTAGTTACATGCATTCTCCATGCAGAAGAATTATCAACCACAGTTGTCCCTGTGGCTACAAAACGAGGTGCTTCCTTTAATGAAAGTGATCCACCAGCAGAAAAAATCGCTAAGTTTGGTTCAGCTTCTATTGCTTCCTCTACAGATAGCACTACATATTCTTTATCCTTAAATAGAACCTGCTTTCCCACAGAGCTTTTACTCCCTACAGGAAGCAACTCCTCAACAGGAAAATTACGCTCTTCTAATAGGGTTAATATTTTTCTTCCAACCATTCCCGTGGCTCCTACTACCGCTACTTTCATCGTTTATTAATTTTATCTATTGTTAAATCTAAAAAGCATTTATACGATAAAAATAAATATTTTCGAGTATTTATGGTTAAGCTTTCAGGAAAAACTTATATTTGTTTAGTAAAATAACTCATCGTGCATGTTAGATTAAGTTGTTCAAGAGGACATTCTTTTTGAATGATATTCTTATATACACAGAGTTAAAATAGCATTGTATGGGTAGAGTAAAATTAAATATAACAGGATTAACGTATAGTCATAGTCAAACTGAAGCCTATGCTCTTATATTAGCAGAAGAAGACAGTGATCGAAGATTGCCAATCATCATTGGAAAGAGCGAAGCACAAGCTATCGCCATTTATCTGGAGCATTTAGAATCACCAAGACCGCTTACTCATGACTTAATAAAAGTGATCACTGAAACTTTACAAGGTGAAGTAATAGAAGTAGATATTACGAAATTGGTAGCAGGCGTCTTTTATGCTGAAATTTGCTTAGTAAAAGACACGCATGTCTTCAAAATAGATGCTCGTGTCTCTGATGCAGTTGCTGTTGCTCTTCGTTTTGATGCCCCTATCTACTGTGCTGAAGAGGTAATGCAGATGGCGAGTTTTATCATGGAAGAGCATGCTCAAGAAATGCAGGATGGTGAGAACGACGAGCCAACGTCCAGCGACACGAAATCATTTAGCGACTACACGCAAAAACAATTAGAAATGATGATGAATGAAGCTGTAAAAGAGGAGAATTATGAACGAGCAGCACGTCTAAAGAAAGAAATAGAAAAAAGACAGGAATCTAACGACTAAGTACTATGAAAAATATCTTTTATATAACCATCAGTTTACTGCTTCTTATTTCCTGTGGCAATAAGAAAGCAGAAGAAATTGATGATTTCACCCAACTTCAAAAAAGATGGACGGCTCTAGATGGAAGTGTTTTGCATCTCACAAAAAGCGAGTCTAAATACCTGCAGTTCGTTGACGGAGGTGGTATGGCAGTAAAGAAAGAAATGCATCAAAAATTTACCGCTACAGGAGGACTATTTGGAACACATGAAATCAATGGAGACTGGGAATTTATTGAAAGGGGAGATTCTCAAGGCTTACTAAAACTGACCTATCTCGCAGACACCGTATTAGGCATAGATTCTATGAGCATAGTCGCAGAAAAAGGACAGCAACATTTTGTTCTAAGTGACGAGCAGGGTAATCAACATGAAATAAATCCTAAAGATTTTAAACTCGCCATCAGTCAAAAAGAACTAAGTTTAGTCATCAAGCAATTGGATTTGGAAAACCTGGTTCTTCAAAGTGATACAGATACTTGGGAGTTATCTTACCAACCTCCTTCTTTAGAAACTACATTTTCATTTATCTCAATATTAAGAGGACTATTAGGAATTATCGCATTGATAGCTATCGCTTTCCTCTTTAGTACAAATAGAAAAAAAATATCATGGCGCACCGTAGGTATTGGGTTGATACTTCAAGTTCTACTAGCTATTGGTATATTGAAAGTAGGATTCGTGCAAAGCTTTTTCGAAGCAATTGGTAGTTTTTTCGTTGTCATTTTAGACTTTACTAAAGAAGGTAGCACCTTTCTTTTCGGAGGATTTATGGATGTAGATACTATGGGCTTTATATTTGCTTTCCAGGTTTTACCTACCATTATCTTCTTTGCAGCACTTACATCATTACTTTTTTACTTGGGAATTATCCAAAAAATCGTTTACGGACTTGCTTGGGTGATGACAAAATTACTTGGTATTTCTGGTCCGGAGAGCCTCTCTGTAGCAGGAAATATCTTCCTTGGGCAAACAGAATCTCCATTAATGATAAAAGCCTATTTGGAAAAGATGACTCGCTCCGAAATCATGCTTGTAATGACAGGTGGCATGGCAACTTTAGCTGGTGGTGTATTGGCTGCATATATTGCATTCTTGGGAGGAGATGATCCTGTACAACGCTTGTTCTTTGCAAAACATCTATTGGCTGCCTCTTTTATGGCAGCTCCTGGTGCTATTATTATATCCAAAATCCTTGTTCCTGAAACAGAAGATATAAATACCGATGTTGACGTTCCTAAAGACAAAATTGGATCTAACGTATTAGATGCTATCTCTAACGGAACTAGTGAAGGATTAAAACTAGCCGCTAATGTTGCTGCAATGTTGCTCGTTTTTGTAGCACTGATAGCAATGGCGAATCATATTTTAGGATGGTTTGGAGATATCACTACACTAAATAGTTTCGTGGCAGATTGGACTGGAGGACAGTATAATCAACTTTCTTTAGAAATGCTTTTAGGTTATATCTTTGCTCCACTAATGTGGATTATTGGCGTTAGCACCGAAGATATTACTCTTGTAGGAAGATTGTTAGGAGAGAAAGTGATTATGACAGAGTTTATCGGCTATGTAAGTTTGGCATCGCTCAAATCAGCAGGAGCCTTTGTATCTTCCAAATCAATTTTGATTGCAACCTATATGCTATGTGGCTTCGCAAACTTTGCTTCTATTGGTATCCAAATTGGAGGAATTGGTACTTTAGCCCCCACGAAACGGAAGTTACTCTCCGAGTTTGGGATGCGTGCTTTACTTGCAGGAACTTTAGCGTCTCTTCTTTCAGCAACATTAGTTGGAATGATTTTAGGATAGAAAAAAATTGTACCTTTGAATTAAATATTTAAGGATAAATATGGACATTAATATATTAGAAAGTTATAACACAGCTGTTTCACGTGACTACGTGGAGGGAGAAGTACAAACTATTCTTGCTGAATTAAAAGAAAAGCTCGCCTCAAACACTTCAATTATTGAGAAAATATTTTCTTGTATTGATTTAACTTCATTGAACACTTCTGATTCTAGAACGAATATCACTAACTTTATAGATAAAGTGAATAAGTTTGAGGAAATCTATCCGGATATTTCTCCCGTTGCCGCTATTTGTCTTTATCCGTCTTTTACGGAATTGGCACGAAAAACATTAGTCGCAAAAGGGGTGAGTTTAGCTGTAGTGGCAGGTGTATTCCCATCTTCTCAATCTTTTTTAGAAATAAAAACAGCTGAATGCAAGATGGCTATTGAAAAGGGAGCTGATGAGGTCGATGTTGTTATTCCGGTAGGCGCTTTATTAGATGCGAATTACGAGAAGGTTTTCAATGAAGTAAGAGCGATGAAGGAAGCCGTAGGTCGTAAACATCTGAAAGTGATATTGGAAACAGGTGAATTAAATACATTGACGAATGTAAAAATTGCATCGATTCTATCGATGGAGGCTGGTGCTGATTTTACCAAAACCTCTACAGGCAAGGTGAAAGAAAATGCTACATTAGAAGCAAGTTACGTAATGTGTACCGCAATCAAGGAATTCGAAGCCAAACACAACAGAAAGGTGGGTTTCAAACCTGCTGGGGGAATATCTACTTTAGATGAAGCCTTAGATTATGCATCTGTTGTTTCTTATATCTTAGGAGAAGATAGAATTGATAAAGATTATTTTAGATTTGGAGCTTCAAGACTTGCAAATAGTGTATTAAAAGAATTAGTCACACGTAAAGAATTAAAAGCCAAAGCATCTTATTTTTAATTTATAAAATAACAGATAATGAAGATTCGAGTTACCAAAGAATTTCGTTTTGATATGGGACATGCACTCCATGGTTATGATGGCTTATGCAAAAACATCCACGGGCATTCGTATCATCTTTTTGTAACCGTTATCGGAGAGCCAATTACTGACATCTCCAACAAAAAATTAGGAATGGTTATTGATTTTGGAGATTTAAAAGAGATTGTGAATCGAGAGATTGTAGATAAGTTTGATCATTCTCTTGTTTTAAACGAATCACAAAAAGAAGAGATTATTAAGGTCGAGGGTTCTGCTCTTTTTGAGCGCTATTATCTGCTACCCTATCAACCTACTTGTGAAAATATGATTGCCGATTTTGCCTCGCGTATAAAAAAACATTTGCCAGAAGATGTGAAACTATTTTCTTTAAAAATGTATGAAACACCAACTTCATACTCAGAATGGTACGCCTCAGACAATAGCTAAGAATTATGCACAGAAGATCATTGTTCCTTTACATAGCAATACTTTTATTACCAGTTTTGGCATTTGCACAGCGCCAAACGCCTGAGCAATATGCTTCTCAATATAAAAATATGGCTATCAGAGAGATGCAACGCACAGGAATTCCCGCTAGCATTACCCTTGCCCAAGGAATTTTAGAATCAGCCAGCGGCAACTCCAGATTAGCCAAAAAAGGGAATAATCATTTTGGAATAAAGTGTCATAATTGGACTGGCAGACGTATTTTTGAAGACGATGATTTAAGAAATGAGTGTTTCCGGAAATACCGAACTGCTGATGAATCATTTATTGACCATTCTGATTTTCTCACCGGGAAAAAACGGTATGCGCCATTATTCTCATTACACCCTAAGGATTACAGAAGTTGGGCTAAAGGACTCAAAAAAGCAGGATATGCTACTGCACCAGACTATGCTCACCGATTGATTTCATTGATAGAAAGATATTCCCTTCATCAATATGATGAGATTTCTACACAGAAAATGGTGGAATATGCAGAAGTAAGTCCTTCTGCAAAGCTCAAGAATAATGTCTCTATTGAAAAACGAATTCGTTACCGTAATGGAGTACCTTATTTTATTGTGATGGAGGGTGATACCTACCGCTCTATAGAGCAAGAATTAGGATTAAAGCGTAAACGCATAGCTAAGTACAATGATTTTGAAAAGTACAAGCCCTTGGTATTAGGTGAGCCTATTTATTTGAAAAAGAAGAAGAAATCTACTCCACGAAAATACCCGATTCACATAGCTGACGGTAAAGAAACTTTGCATGATATTGCACAGCGATACGCTATACGTTTCAAGATTCTTGAGGAAAGAAATGGGATGCAAGATGTACGTATTCCTTATGAGGGGCAATACATTCTATTACGCTAATACGGCATTATTACTTAGCTTAAAACCACGAAGAAAAGCCTCTATATCCAGAGCCTTTTTGCCTGCCTGTTGCAACTTCAGTATGGCTATAAAGCCACCTTTCACTGCAACTTTCATATTCGTTTTCCCATCAGATACTACATCCCCTACTCCATGTTGATGAACAGCACTTTCAAACTTACATTCGTAAATTTTCAAATTAACGGTTTTATTATCAGAGTTCAAAGTAGTCCATGCACCCGGATATGGAGATAATCCTCTAATAAAATTAGAAATAAACTGTCCTTCTACATCCCAATCAATGCGACAATCTTCTTTAAAAATCTTAGGGGCCGTTTTTAGGTTTGTTACCTTAGGCTGTGGCTTTGCTTCATATTTCCCAGAAGTTATCAAGTCTACGGTTTCTACTAACAAATCAGAACCAGCATCCATTAATTTGTCATGTAATGTACCTGCAGTCTCATCCACATCTATAGCAACTTCCTTTTGCAACAAGATATTTCCTGTATCAATTTCTTTCTGCAATAGGAATGTAGTAACTCCTGTGGTCTTTTCTCCATTGATAATAGCATGATTTATCGGCGCAGCTCCTCTATACTGAGGTAAGAGCGATGCATGAAGATTTACAGTTCCGAATGTAGGCATAGACCAAACAACTTCAGGAAGCATCTTGAATGCTACTACAATTTGTAAGTCTGCATTCCATGCTCTCAAATCTCTTAAAAACTGTTCATCGCGGAACTTATGAGGTTGAAGAATTGGCAGTCCTTTTTTTTCTGCAAATTGTTTTACGGGCGAAGAAACTATACGCTGCCCCCTACCTGCTGGTTTATCAAGATTCGTTACAACTCCCACAATATTGCATCCCGCATTTAACAATTTTACTAATGGTGCTACCGCAAAGTCCGGCGTACCCATATATACAATCCTAAGTTGTTCTTTCATATTTATTTACGTTAAAAAAATAGACTAATCGATACGATCTCTCGTAAATGGTATAAACCTACTAATTTGTTTCGGCAATCTACCTCTGAAAATCTTCTTAATAAACTTTTCATAAACATCTGAATCCATCAATGCAGAGTCCGTCGCTGCTTTAATCATCAACCAAATTCCGAGAATTAGGAATAAAACAGTGGCAATCCAATTACCAATGTAGGCTGGAAGATAACCTCTAGACACAAAGTAGTTAGCTCCATATTTAGTAATCATATAGTAAGAAATAAATAGCACTATAGAAATCAATACCGGCATTCCAAAACCACCCTGTCTTACAATGGCACCCAAAGATGCACCTACTAAAAAGAAAATAATACACGCAAAAGGCCAGCTAAATTTCTGATGCCAATATTCCTCAGCTTTAGCAATATAAGTTTGATATTGGCTATAACTTTCTTCCTTAGATAACAAATAGCTTTGCATCGATTTTGCTTCTCCAAGTGCAGATGAAAAGATGATTGCTTTCTCACTGCTTGGCAATGCTTCTACGATACTATCCACATTTACAGCATTGTTAACCTTAGCTATTTCAACACTATCCTTAGGCAACTTTTTAAAGAACCTGTAGTCACTTAAATGATTATATGTCCTAGCATATTCATCTTGTCTTTGTGTTTTAGTCTTGCTTATTAATGTATCTAATTGTTGGTAGGTTAACATTCTATAGTCTTGTTTGTTAACCTCCTTTTCTGTACGCTCCAGGTCAGAGGATTCCATTGGTGTGATAACCATATACTCATCAAATGATGTGCGAGTAAATGGAACACCTTTCGATTGATTATCTTCTTCATACATTCTCCCTTTATAAAGCCATATTGTCATAAAACTCATATCCTTAGAGGCAAGCATCTTACCGGACTGTGCAGTTATGGTTCTGGCTATTCGCCCGCTAGGTGCTCTTTCATAGATTATAGCGTCATAAAATAGTCCTGCTTCATCTTTACTCACTCCCTCAACTTTAATAGTAGCACCGGGCATATCGGAGATAAACGTTCCCTCTTTCAATAAAAACTCAGGGTTTTTATCCACCATGTCTGATAGCAATGTTTTAGATTTAAACATAGATATCGGAACGATATAGTTAGAGATATAGAAAGTAAGAAAAGATAGAAAAACAACTACAATAATAAGTGGTTGTAATATTCTAAATAATGAAATACCTGCAGCCTTCATTGCAATAAGCTCATAACGCTCACCTAAATTACCTAAAGTCATGATGGAAGCAAGCAATATGGCTAAAGGGATAGCCATAAATAATGTAGTAATGGAATAATAACCAAAAAATTCAATAAGAACTGAAATTGGCAAATCCCGACCAGCTAGATTATCTACATATCTCCAAATACTTGCCATTAACAAGACAAATACTGAAATAAAAAGCGTAAACAAGAAAGGTCCTGTAAAACTTTTAATTATATAAAGATGTAGTCGCTTCATGAAAGCTCTTTTGTAGATGAGTTACAAAAGTAGAAGAATTCTCTCAAATGCCCAATTTCCTTTTTAATACTCCAATTTGCTTGTCCCAAAGTTCAATAGTTTCATCAGCTTCATCTTCATCTGCAAAATCCTCAATAATAAGCGATAAACTTTTTGTTAATTCATCTTCTCTCAATAGAAATTTGAAAACAGAACCTTCTTCATCACATTCATCAATCCACTGGTAAGTGACGTGCCGTAATCTTTCGTTTTCAATTTGTTTAGCTCTCTGTTTGTTTCCATTCCAATCAAATGTGAACATTGAGCCCTGTTGTGTGACATTATCTGCAAACCACTCTGAGAGTCCCGCAGAATTACTTATTCTTTTATAAATCATCTCGGCTGAAGCGCGTAACGGGTATTCTATTTCGAATTTGGTCTTCACAGGCATTTGTTACTAAATTTGACTGACAATATACTACTTTTTTCGTAAAAAAATACGAAAACAGGTGCATTTTTAGCAATAATATTATATCTTTGCCCATCGTTTTGGCGAGGTAGCTCAGCTGGTTAGAGCGCATGATTCATAATCATGAGGTCGGCGGTTCAAGCCCGCCTCTCGCTACAAACCATAAATAAGCGGTTAGGAGATTCAACTCCTAATCGCTTTTTTATTGCCAGCCAGCAAACAAACTCAATTCTTATTGATTTCTAAGAAGATTATTTCCCGGATTTTATTTGCACAACGAATGTAATTTTAATAGTTTTTTGTGAAACTTAATTTTAGGTCATAACGAAATATCCTTAAAATCTTAATGATATCTATACTTATTGATAAGAATTAAGTAACCCTAAAACTTGTATTTATAAGTGCTTTTGTTTCAAACAAATAGTTAAATCAATATGAAAACAATTAAATTTACATTAATAGTCCTAACTTTATTTTGGAGTCTTACATGCAAATCACAGTCTACTGAAGCTAAAACACGTCACCAAATGAAAAGCCAAAGGTAGTTCTAATAACCATAGATGGCTTACGTTGGCAAGAATTATTTGCCGGTGCAGACTCCTCACTAATAGCCAATAAAGAATTTGTAGAAAATAAAAATGAACTCGACTCTTTATTTGCAGGAGCTGACAAAATGGAAAGAAGAGAAAAACTGATGCCATTCTTTTGGAGTAAGATCGTTGAAGATGGAACTATTCTTGGAAATATGTATAAAAACTCTCAAGTAAAACTAACAAACACAATGCGCTTCTCTTATCCCGGTTATAACGAGATATTAACAGGATATGCAGATGATAAGAATATTAATAGCAATGATAAAATTTACAATAAAAACATCACCATTTTAGAAAAACTTAATAATGATGACCTATTCCGTGGAAGTGTTTATGCATTTGCCAGTTAGGACGTATTCCCGTATATAATCAATGATAAACGAAGTGAAATTCCTGTAAATGCAGGCTATAGTCATAGCTTGGCAAAAAATCCGTCGGAGAAAGACCTGTTTTTGAATAAAATCCAAGACAAAACACCCAGACGATGGGCTGGCGTTCGTTTTGACGTTTTCACTCATAACTATGCACTGGAAACACTAAAAAAAGAACATCCTCAAATGGTTTATTTAAGCTATGGAGAAACTGATGATTTTGCTCATGATGGCAGGTATGAGCACTACTTAAAGTCTGCTCACAATACCGATAAAATGATACAAGAGATATGGGAGTTTTTACAAAGCGACCCATTTTACAGGGATTATACTACGTTAATTATAACTACTGATCACGGACGTGGTATTGATCCTGATTCCGGCAAACAGTCATGGAGGCATCACGGCACTAAATACAAAGACTCTGAATATACTTGGATCGCAATGCTAGGAAAAGGTATCGATGCTAAAGGTGAGATAAATGATGGTAAACTTACTACACCAACCAAATAGCTAACACTATTGCTCATCTGTTAAATTTTGAGACAAAAGATGAAAGAATAGGAAAATCAATATTGGAAGAATAATTAACAAAGATTTAACTTTTATATTCTAAGTATTAAGCAGTTGTGAGATTTCATAACTGCTTTTCTGATTTTTAATGATTAGCATGTATTAGCTCCTCAATATTAAGTTGCTTCATTTCACCTTCTTCTACACACTCTCCTTCATTCAACACAATGCCATAATCTGCCCACTCTTTGGCAAAATCTAAATTGTGTGTACTCATAACGATAGTCATTCCTTGCGGGGAAAGCTTTTCTAACATGCTTTTCATATTTTCTTCTTGCACTACATCAAGCCAAGCAAAAGGTTCGTCAAGAATGACTACTTTCGGTTCCATTACCAAAACGCCAGCGATTGCCACTAATTTTTTCTGTCCGTAGCTCAATTCGTGAGGTGCATTGTCTTTTAGATGAGTAATATTCAAGAACTGCATGTATTTCTCCACTCGCTGTTTCACTTCACTCTCTGTCACCCCCATATTTTGTAATCCAAAAGCGATATCATCATAAACAGTAACGGCAAAAAGCTGCACTTCAGGATCTTGGAAAACATAACCAATTTGCTTGCCTAATAATAAACGTTCTTTCTTGGTAAATTTAAATTGCTTTCCATCAATATAGTACTCTCCTGACTTAGGTTTAAGAACGCCACAAAGAGTGAGAAAAAGTGTCGATTTTCCAGCTCCATTGAGTCCTAAAACAGCGATTCTTTGTTTCTCAGGAATACAAACAGAAACATTATAAAGTCCTTTCGAGCTTCTTGGATAAGTAAAACAAACATTCTTCAATTCTAAAATACTTTCCATCTTTTAAAAATAGTAATTATAAGTAAGAATAAGTGTAGCTCCGAGTAAGATAAAAAGAACAATAAGCCACCAACGCTCAACCGTAGCATTATTTTCCGAATTAAAATAAAGTTGTCCATTATAGCCTCTGGTAAGTAAAGCTTGATGATTTAATCTGAAAGCATATGCACTATAAATAAAAACCGTTGACAATAGTAATGCTGTGGAACGAAACGACTTCCGATAAGACGTATAACCTAATCTTAATTGCTGAGCCAAACGTATCTCTTCCTTTTTTTTCTGCAATACTTGGATGTATCGATAAGATAAGATGCCCAGTTCTACCATTTCCTGAGGCAAGTGCAGTTTTATTGCTAACAAATTCTTCTCTTTTGGTGTGGTGGTTGCAATGAGAAAATAAAGTGATAGCAAAGCATTAAAAGACCTCCATAGCACAACCTCTCCCATACGAAGGCTTTCCAGCGTAATTGATAAAGGAATATATTTCTTCGAAATCACAAAAACGGTATCCGGTTCATCAACTCCTAAAACTAAAACAATACTAATTAAACCCACTGCGATAAATACAAGAGGAATCAGTAAAAAACGGAGTATTTGTAACCAGCCTATTCTTTCAGCTTTCAGGAATAGAATAAGAACAATTGATAGTATAGGTGCAATAGGAGTTTCCGTCATTACTAAACTCATAGTTAACAGTCCTACGGTAAATGTAAAACGTTCTACTATGCTTAGTTTGAGTGATGATTTCCTGTTATCACTTTCGACGTTCATCCATCTTGGATTTACTGCCTACAAAGTAACCAACACAATAAAAAAGTATTCCTGCACCGATAGCGGCCTGTAGTGAAAACAAAAAACTCTCAACTACGGGACTTGAGGGCGCAAGAATATAATCGAACCAAGGTCTGTAATTTGAGGCTTCTATAATATCTACAGCTTTGTTATCTGTTCCTCCAAACTCTGCATTACCACCCCATAATAACGAAACGATGACTACACCAATAGCAAGGAGCAATAAAATGATATTCCAATTTCTATTTTTCATAATTCTTAAATATTAAGCTATTTCAACATCGTTTTTCTTCAATTTTGGATATCCGCTAGTAATATCAAACAGATTGGTCTTTACCAAAACATTCATCAACATTACTGTTAAGATTCCTTCAATAATTGCAATGGGTATTTGTGTAACACCAAAAACACTTATAAATTTCACAACAGCTCCCCAGAATCCCTCATGTAAATCAGGATGAGCAAGAGCTAACTGAATCGAAGTCACGAGATATGTTGCCCAGTCGCCAATCATTACAGCTAAGAAAACAGCCCACTGCCATTTTACATTCATTCTCTTTAACAATATATACAATCCCCAAGTCACCAATGGTCCCGCCACACACATAGACGTCGCGTTAGCACCTAAGGTCGTTAGTCCGCCATGTGCCAATAGAAATACTTGAAAAATTAATACAATAATTCCTAAAACTGCCATTACCATAGGTCCAAACAAGACTGTTCCAAATCCTACGCCTGTAGCGTGTGAACTGCTTCCTGATACTGAGGGCAACTTTAACGACGAAAGCAAAAAGGCAAAAGCAACTGCCATAGCTAAGAGCATTTTGATGTCTGTATCTCCTTTTAAATAATGTTTCAAATTTTTAAATCCCCAAAAGAAGAAAGGGAGATAGACTAAACTCCAAACCAAGCACCATTCCCATGGCAGATAACCTTCCATAATATGCATACTGTAAGCGAAGTATGGGAAAGCTACCAATATAGACAAGAATAAATAATGAGTAAAATTATTCTGTATAAATAGTTTTAAATCTTTCATTTTAGTTGTCTTTTTTATGGTTACATTCTTCTGAGTGGTGGTTGTCATGCCCGTGATGATGGTGATGACTATGATCGTGGTGGTGACCGTGTCCATGATGATGGTGATGACCATGATAATTTTCTAATTCCTCTTTTGGAATATCCTGAATAGCATCAACTTTTCCGGAAATAACCTCATTTAAGCGTTTTTTTAACAGTTCGAACAAGGTGTTTTCAGAAGCCAATAAATCTGTAAATACAAAATTCTTTTCAGGATGCGATTGCTGCCCTCTCTCCATAGCCACTTTAGCTCTTCTCATATATATTCCATCAAAAAAGAAATAAGGCAACACGATAATATTTTTATACGGTAATAAACAAACATCATCTATAACCTCTTGAATAGGAGGGAAAGTCATTCGGCTCAAATAGCCTACCGTGGCAGATGGAAAGCGAAACCGTTCCTGTACGTATCTTGTTATTGATGCTAAATCAGCATTTGCCTTGACTCTAGATGAACCAACACCCGCAATTACCAAGGTAGTGCTACCAATATCGTTTATAAATTCTTCAGGTGCAGCTTCTCGTATCAAATTTTCGCATACAGTAACCATTTCCTCACAAACTCCCATATAATTTCCTAATTTTATAGAAACATCATACTTTTTGCCCAACTGATAAAGCATACAAGGAATATCCTTTTCAGTATGCACTCCGGTAAACAAAAATAACGGTAAAGCGATAATTTCTTTAATACCTTTATCAGCTAATTTCTTGACACCAGCCTCAAAATCTGGTTGTGCAAACTCCATGAATGCCGAAGTAGTTTCATAACCATCTATCTGATTTTGAAACTCTTCTGCAAATTGATTGAACGCCTCCACTCCTGTTTTCAGTCGTGTGCCGTGTCCGCAAAGCATTATTCCTTTTTTTTCCATTTTATTTCGTCATTTTTTCTTTTGCTTCAAATACAATAGGATTTAATTTATCTGAAAAATTAACAACTTCACCAACAACCATCAATGCAGGAGGTTTAAATCCAGACCCTTTCAATGTTGAAACTATTGTGCCTATAGTCCCTTTTACCATTTCTTGTTCGGGATACGTGCCCCAGCGGATTAATGCCACAGGAGTATCCCCACTCTTACCGCCTGCCTTTAACTCTTTCATAATTCTACTGGTATTCGTAACCCCCATATATACAACTAAAGTATCGACTGCTTTAGCTAAGGCTTGAAAATCAACGTGAGTGTAAGACCCTTTAGCCGAATGTCCTGTTACAAAAGCCACTGATGATGCAACATTACGTGCGGTAACGGGAATGCCCATATATGCAGGCACCGCCACACCTGAAGTAATTCCCGGCACTACTTCATAGTCTATCTCGTTTGCTACCATCGTCTGAATTTCTTCTACTCCGCGACCAAAAACAAATGGGTCTCCACCCTTCAATCTTACAACACAGTTATATTTTTCAGTATAATCTGCCAGCATTCTGTTGATTTCTTCTTGGGGATAAGTGTGTTGTTTGTCTCTTTTCCCTACATAAACCTTCTCACAATCATCAGAACAATAGTCCAACAGTTCTACATTAACCAAATAGTCATACAGTACTATATCCGCTTGCTTAAGTAGCTTAACAGCTTTCACGCTGATAAGGTCTGCATCTCCGGGTCCTGCTCCTACTAAATATACCTTCCCTTTCTTCATCTAAACTCTTTCTATTTGATTGATTATTTGTTTTATTTTTTTATGTAATTTTTCTTCCAAACCCTGCTTCTCTTTTTCATCATCTTCACTCACCATTTCCTTACGTAGAAGTACTATTTCCTCTAACAATTCAGTGGAAACATTCTCTATCTTTTCTTGGAAATATTTTCTCAATTCTTTGGATAAAAGTGGTGCTTGTCCGTCAGTTGTAATCGCTAAAGTCAAAATGGAATTCGAATAAGTCGCAGGAATAATGAAAGAACCATATTCTTCACCGTTTACAGAATTCACTAAAATCCCTAACTCTTTTGCATCCGCACATACTTGTTGATTTAGTTGGAAATCCGAAGTAGCTGCAAAGACTAAAGTCGCTCCTTTTAGTAATTCTTTAGAATACTCAGACTGCTCTATTGAAATTTGAGACGCTAAAGGCTTTTCATAAAATTCGGGAAGATAGTCTAAGGCATTCACAACAACATGAGCATCAGCTTCACAAAGTTTCCTCACCTTGCGTAGAGCAACTCTACCACCGCCTACTACAACACATTTTTGTTTCCTGATATCTATCGATAAATTGTAAAAACTCATAAAACTTTTAACCCCGAAAGTTTGTTTTATTAAAAAAAGGCAGGCATTCTGACTTATTCTCATCCCTCACTACCCCTTCCCATCTTTAACTAAAGACAGTGGCTATTACGTAGCTCAGTTAGCATAGAATTTACAGCTGCGGGTACAGTTTTGGATTCTCACCAAATTTCCTTTTTTGCACTCTCTGCAAACACCATTTTTTCAACAATTACAAAATTAGTATTATTTTCCAGTTTTAACAGAATATTCTGATTTTGTAGCGCTACGTTTTACGATATTTGTGGAACGAAGTCCCGCTTTCCGTTTTTATCTTTTCACCTTCACACCTATTCCCCAACCATAAAAAAAAGATAATCACTACAATCGGGGCTAATTGTTAGGCGTAGGAATTAACTGTTAGGCTTTAGAAAATGTCAGAGTGTTTTTTGTGTGCCATAGGCATTATCGTCCAAACGGTGAGTGTATGATTTCGTAGGGCATTAGAAATCAATAACTTTTCAAGTCGTTAAGTAGCCGAAGCCTCAGATACTCGCTTTCCGCCCTATGCACTATACAGATTGTTAGTGACCGTCAAGAAACAGGAAATGTTTGAGCAGTTTTGCTGTTTTAGGCTACGGTGCTTTATTTTAGACTGTTTTCACAGTCTTGAGTTTTTTTGGTAAGTCTCTTTGAGAAAGCAAAGAAATAAACAGAGAACAGAAATCTTTAATTCATTTAATATATCTTTGTAAAGGATAAGCAAGTCTTTTTTTAAGGGACATTTCTGAATAGAAATTTAATGAAAGTATGAACAAAGCAATTTTTTTCGTTTCTTTAGGACCAGGAGATGCTGAATTAGTCACTATAAAAGCACTAAGATGCTTAGAAAATGCCGAAGCTATTTTTTGTCCCTCAACGACTACAAAATCAGGCAAAACTATCTCAAGAGCTTTAAAAATTATGAAGACTTTAGGAATTGATGAGGGGAAGATTCATCCGTTTGATGTTCCTATGAGCAAAGAACGTTCACTGACCAAGAAAGATTACGAAACAACCGCTGAAAAGATTGCTTCGTATTTCGAAAAAGCCGAAAAAGATATTGTCGTATGTGCACAAGGTGATGCAAGCTTTTATTCATCAGTATATTACATCAGTGAGTTATTGACCGCTAAAAATCTGCCGATAAAGCGAATTGCAGGCGTTCCTGCTTTTATTGCAGCGGGAACTTTAGCTAATATCCATATTGTAAAACAAGAAGAACGCTTAAGGGTACTACCCGGGGTTTTCACTATGGAAGAATTAAGACAAGAATGCGAGGCTAAAAATACCGTTGTGATTATGAAAATGTCACAGAGTGAAGAGATTATAAAAACGGCTATACAAGACTTTGCAAACACAACATTTCATTATTTCGAAAATGTTGGAGTAGAAGAAAAAGAATATTATACCAAAAGCAAAAACGAAATATTAGCACGTAAATTTCCTTATTTTTCATTAATGATTATTCAAAAAAGCAATAACTAATGATTCTCATCTTTGGCGGTACTACAGAGGGGAGAAAAGCGGTAAAGGTTTGTGACCAAGCAGGCACACCTTTCTACTATGCTACCAAAGGGAATCAGCAAATGATTGAGAGTGCTCACTCCATACATCTAACAGGAGGGATGGATGACAAACAGATAATTAAATTTTGTCAAGAAAAAGCGATACAGTTAATCATCGATGCAGCACATCCTTTTGCAGAAAACCTACACCAAAACATAGCTAACGTCTCCAAAGAAACAAACATTCCAGTAGTTCGTTTAGAAAGACAATATCCAAAATCTTATAAAAATGCTTTATGGTTCGACAATTATGACGAGGCAACGGAATATCTTTTACGAACGAACAAAAATAATATTTTAGCACTCACGGGCGTTAACACTATTGAAAAGCTCAAAAAACTTTGGCAAAACACTTTCTGTTGGTTTCGAATTTTGGACAGAAATGAATCTAGAGAAGTAGCCTCAGCCAACGGTTTCCCTAAAGAGCAAATTCTCTATTATCACAAAGATGAAGATGAGAGTCGTTTATTCAAAAGGCTCAAACCTGACGCTATAGTTACCAAAGAAAGTGGAGAGTCTGGTGGGTTTACAAAGAAACTTTCGGCAGCTCGCGAATTAAATATTCCTTTTTTAGTCATCAAGCGTCCAAAACTTTCTGAACATTTTATAAATGTATATGGAGAACATGGATTAAGAAAAGAAATAGACCGGCTCACTGATGGCTTTTTCAAACTAAAAACAGGATTTACGACAGGTACTTGTGCTACCGCGGCAACAAAAGCAGCCCTTCTTGCCTACTTTACAAAAGAGAACCAAGAAAAAGTAAGCATAACTTTACCTAATGGAGAGTGGGTGTTTATTCCTATTTCAAAGATTGAAGTCCATGAGGATGAAGCAAGTGCTACCGTCATAAAAGATGCCGGCGACGACCCAGATGTGACAAATGGAACGAGGATACAATCGACAATTAAACTAAATCCTAACCACAAAGGCGTTACGTTTTTGCAAGGAGAAGGCGTAGGTCGTGTGACATTGCCAGGAGTTGGCTTACCAATCGGTGCTCCTGCGATAAACAAAACACCGCAAACGATGATGAAACGAGAGGTTTTTAAGGTGCTTCGCCATCATCAAGAGAAGATTCCGAATAGAAAATTGTCTATCGGAATTGATGTAACTATTTCTGTGCCTGACGGTAAAGAGTTAGCAACAAAGACATTTAATCCTAAAATTGGAATTGTTGATGGTATCTCCATCATTGGCACCTCTGGTGTTGTAAAGCCGTTTTCATCAGAAGCATTTGTCGCCGCTATTCACAGAGAGATGCAAGTAGCAAAAGCCTTAGGAGCTACGCACATTGTTATTAATTCCGGTGCTAAGAGTGAAGCTTATATAAAATCACATTATCCAGATTTGCCAAGCCAGTCATTTATACACTATGGCAATTTTATAGGCAAAACAATTAAGGTTGCTGATAAAATAGGTATCAAAAAATTATCTTTGGGAATAATGATTGGAAAGGCGGTAAAATTAGCAGAAGGATTCTTAGACACGCACAGTAAAAAGGTCGTAATGAACAAAAAATTCATTACTTCGCTCGCTAAAGAAGCCAACGCTTCTGAGGAGGTTATTGAAAAGATAGCAACAATGAATATGGCTCGTGAACTTTGGGATATTATTCCCGAAAGAACTAATAAATTCTATCAAGAATTACTTAGAAAATGCCAAGAGGTCTGTCAGCCGTTATTTCAGACTGGAACTTTAGAAGTTTTGCTGATTGACAACTCTGGAAACATAATAGAAATAACAGACAATAAAATATCATGAAAGAAGGAAAAATCATTGTGGTCGGTATAGGTCCGGGCTCAATAGGAGATATAACTGCAGAAGCATTAGACGCAGTAAAAAAAGCTGACGTAGTTGTTGGTTATAAATATTATTTTCAATTTATAGAAGCTTATCTTCGTGAAGATGCACAATGTATCGATACAGGAATGCGTCAAGAAAGACAGCGAGCAAGACAAGCATTTGAGTTGGCTATAGAAGGAAAAACTGTTTGCGTGATTAGTTCCGGGGATGCCAACATTTATGGAATGTCTCCTTTGCTTTTCGAAATGCAAAAAGAATTTGATAAAGAGGTAAGTATCGAAGTCGTTCCGGGAATTAGTGCTTTTCAAAAAGCTTCGGCTTTGTTAGGAGCACCGATTGGTCACGATTTTTGCATTATTTCCCTATCTGATTTATTAACTCCTTGGGAAAAGATAGAAAAGCGTATTTTCGCTGCTGCTAATGGTGATTTTGTGACCGCAATATATAATCCTAAAAGTAAAGGACGCTATTGGCAACTGTATCGACTAAGAGAAATTTTTCTACAAGAATGTCAAGAAAATAGAACTGTTGGCATCGTAAGGCAAGCTGGAAGAGAAGAACAAGAAATAGCACTCACAACGCTTCAGGATTTTGACCCTGAGCAGGTTGATATGTTTACAATCGTCATCATTGGGAACTCACAAACGCACTTCATCGGTAAACATATGGCTACACCACGTGGGTACTACACCAATGCTGAGGGTGATGGTAAAAACTTAGGGCAATCTATTATGATAGAAAGCTTTAGAACTATCGCCGGAGAATTAAAAAATCCTGATATTCCTTTAGGAAAAAAATGGGCTATGATTCACGCTATTCATACCACTGCTGACTTTGAAATGGAAGACCTTGTTTACACAGATGATGACGCAGTAGAGCAACTTTACCAAGCAGTGAAAGACAAAAAGCTAACGACAGTAATCACTGACGTAACGATGGTAGCTTCGGGGATTCGCAAAGGTGCTTTAGAACGATTAGGCATTGAAGTGAAATGCTATCTGCATGACCCGAGAGTGGCAGAGTTGGCAAAAAAAGAAGGAATTACACGTACGCAGGCGGGAATACGATTGGCTACAAAAGAACACCCTGATGCACTTTATGCTTTCGGGAATGCTCCTACGGCATTGATTGAGTTGTGCGATATTATCCGAAAGAAAAACATTAAACCTGCAGGAATTATTGCTGCTCCTGTTGGCTTTGTAAATGTACGTGAATCAAAACATAGAGTAAAAGTATTCACCGATACACCGAAGATAATCATAGAGGGACGTAAGGGTGGAAGTAATCTTGCAGCTACACTGGTTAATACGATATTGACTTTTGATGATGCAGAAAAACTTCGTCCAGGTAGAGATGTTTAGATTAGCTTTTAGCTATTAGGAGTTAGCTTTTAGAGGTTAAATAACTTTCCGCTTCTTTGTTTGAGCGGGTTTTACGAGTATAAGGAGTGAAAAATTGTTTCAAGAAGAACTTGTATTGAATTTCTCGATACATTTTTCTTTTTTTCAAAAGAAAAACACTTGAAATAACTACATATTCTTCTTCCCTCACGGAGAAGAGGGTAGTGAGATTGATATTTCTTTTCAATCCTTCTAAATCCCTTCGCCAAGGGAGAAATTGCTCACAACGTGATAATGGTATCGGATAATAGAAATGTGAGATTCTTCGCTTTGCTCAGAACGACACCGATTAATATGTCTTTCTGAATGCAATGAAAAAACCCACGCTAAGAAACTTTTTCTTTCTATTCATTTTGGCTTGACCCAAAACGAACCAAAAACTCAAGACTGTGAAAGCTTATGCTAAAACAAATGTTTCGCTGTCTAAAAGTACCACAGAGTCTGTCGAAAATGCTTTCCGAACAGCCTCGTGATACTTTCTTCACGACAACAAAACTTTGTTTTTTTACGCAACGCTTTCAATGTCTGTCCTCATTACGCGATAATGGTAACAGATAATTTTTAATTTTTCATTATTGCATGAGACTCTTCCTTTCATCAGAGTGACAGAAAAGTGCTCGTCAATTTCGTGTTTTCCCTCTTGGAGAAGAGGGCAGGAAGATTGACTTTTTCAATCCCTCTAACTCCCTTTGCCAAGGGAGAACATATTCACTACGTAATAATAGTAGGTTGAGATATTTCACTTCGTTCAGCATGACAACAAATCATATTGTCACTCTGAATTAAATGAAGAGTCTTTTTGCTAGTTAGGCATCTTTAAGAATAAACTTTGTTACTTTCTGAAAATATGCTTAAACTCGTGAGCGTAAAGTCTCGACAAACCTTTGCGGTTGTCAATAGCCACGCCCACAACCATTAAAGTCGTTAATTTCAGATTGTTATCATTCACTAACTTTGCCAAATTCTCTAATGTTCCTCTAAAAATTTTCTGCTCTTTCCAAGTCAATTTATAGCAAACGGCTACCGGTGTTGTCGGTGGATAATGCTCCAATAATTCTTGCTGCACCTTCTCGGCAATACCGGCACTCAGATAAATACACATCGTACTTTGTGACTTCGCCAACTTCGCTAACTGTTCTTTTTCAGGCATCGGTGTACGTCCGCTTCCTCGTGTCAAAATAATAGTCTGCACCTTCTCAGGAATGGTAAATTGCGACTTCAATTCAGCAGCTGCAGCTTGAAATGAAGAAATCCCCGGCGTAATATGATACGACATATTGTATTCGTCAAAGTATGCCATTTGCTCCTGAATAGCTCCATAAATGCACGGGTCGCCTGTATGTAAACGAACAACTAATAAACCTTTATCATAAAAGGTCTTCATTGTCTGAAATTGCTCCTCCAAATCCATATCTGCAGAACTACGAACTGTAGCACCGTCTTTTGCATAGTACGTCAACTCCTTAGGAACCAAACTGCCTGCATACAAAATCAAATCAGCCATTTCTAAAAAGTGCTTCCCTTTTACCGACACCAATTCAGGGTCGCCGGGTCCGGCACCTACAATTTCAACATGACCTTGGCGAATGTATCTTTGAGAAAAAGCAACTGCAAAGGTAAAATCATTGCCCTCGCTCAATTTCCCTTTTTGTTTTTCAATAATTAATGGACCTCCTTCAGCACTTGCTATTGCTGAGGCTTCCGAAACGCTTACCGATTGTGTAACTTGTTTCACTTTTTCGGAAGGATTGGGAACATCTATTTTCTGCAAATCTTCAGAAGTATAAATATTCATCGGAATATCTCCAAAATGTGTTTGTATTTCTGCCATTAACGGCTCGTCTTTCTTCAATGTAATCGTGGAAAGGTCTGCAATGGCATCAGCTGAAATGTTTTGTTTTCGTAATTCATTCTCAACATAATCTGCAATTCCTTCTTTTTTGCATTGTCTGCGACAACCTACGCCTAAATGCAATACCTTAGGAATATATTGAATACAAGGAATCGCTACGTCAGGATACAGAAATGGGGAAACAAGCAAAAGCAATTCAAAATCAGCAAGATTAATGTCCTCAAACTTATAAAACACAGTGGTATAATTTGGTAAATTTTGTTCTAAGTATGCCGTTCCTTTATCTCGACATTCTAAGAGAAGAGCCGTTTTTTTACCATTGACGAAAAGCGTAAGTGGTTCATTAAAGTTGGAGCAATTCGTCTGCGTTTTCCAACCAAATCGCTCGCCTAAAATATCCAAACTCCATACATTTAAATTATCACTTTGCGTAGTAATAACAGGAGTTGCTCCCAACAACAAAGCTAAATCTTTAGTCAAGGCATTAGCACCTCCTACGTGCCCGCTCATCACGGAAATGACGAACTTTCCTGTGCTGTCTATATTGATAATTGCAGGGTCAGAGTACTTATGAGTTACATACGGTGCAATACTGCGAATACAAATTCCCATCGCCCCGATGAAAATATATGCATCATATTTTGAATGATTTTCCTTTAAGAATTCACTGATAGAATCAATCTCCTCAACTCCGTCAAACTTATTCTTCGAAAATATCTTTGCCTCAGGATAGTCTCTCTTTATTGTTTCTGCAAGAGGCAAGCCAACTTCTGATATTAAAATTATCGCTGTATTCTCCACTATATATTATTGTTTATGTTGTTATACTATCTCGTTTTTATTGCTTTTAATGCTGTTATTTCATTAAAATCATCTATTCTGATTCTAATGTTCTCCGCCAATTCCATTCCCAATTCTTGTACACTACTCTTAAAGGTTTCCAAGGATTTTTCAGATACCGAATTAAAGACGATTACTCCGTTAGGCAAAAGATAATTGTTGATTTTAATCATAAATTCTTTCAATTTTCCTCCGTATCCTCCTATAAAAACAGCCTCAGGTCGTGGTAATTCTTCCACATCTTGTGCTAAAAAATCCCCAATAAACGATTCAATGCCTGGCGTATGGAATTTCCGACTATTGTCTCGCATCAAGGCTGTTCCTTCTTCTCTTATTTCAAAAGAAAATATTTGCAAATGAGGAAATTGCATTTTAGCCTCTATGGAAACCGAGCCAGTGCAAAAGCCGACGTCCCAAAAAACTGATCTATTCCTCAAATCCAAAAGATGTAAGGATAACAAACGAATGGGCATCTTGGTTATCATCTTGGCTCTGCCATTCAACAAATGGAAATCCGTTTTAGGAATGCCAAAAGGACGAGGCAAACTGTGCGTTTTCTGTAAAATGATATTGTTCGGAAATTGGAATGTATGTTTTCCCACGTCTTCCAACGACAAAGTCGTGTATTTTTCCCGTTCGTTATTTCCCAACAATTCGCCGACTGTCATCATATAGTTATCAAAACCATAGGTCAACATTCGTTCTGCAATGGTTTGAGGGGTGTGTAACTTCCTGTCCGTCAAGACACCAATTAAACCACAGCCTTTTATCAAAGCCTCATCAAACTTTGCCCAAGGACGCCCCGTAAGCGTAACGGTATGCATATCTTGGTAAGGCAACAACATGCGGTGTGCTAACAGTTGAAGCGAATTAAAATAAGGGAAAACCTTAACCTCAGCATCAGGACATTCTCGTAAAATCGTATTGCCAAAACCATTGAAAAGCGGATCTCCGGAAGCAAAAACGACAATTTCATCATACGCCTTGTATGCTTCAAACACTTGCAATAAGGGTACTTTTATTTCAACCCAAGCATGCTCCGATGGCAAGTATTTTTTTACAATCTCATAATGCCTTTTGCCACCACTAAAAACGGATGTATTGGCAATAATAGCTAAAACGTCTTGCTGAAAATGTTGTTCTTGGTTATCATCAATCCCAATTACGGTAAATTTCATCCTAATTAAAGTTGTCTTATTTTCTAAAATGATAAAGGTAAAGTTTTTTCAAGTAAGAAAAATAGTTTTAAGTCTTTTTCTCTATTTTCGTATCTTTAGCAACTAAAATTAAAAGCATGACGACTTCTGCATTTCTCATAGCAGCTCCATCATCAGGAGCAGGAAAAACGACTCTTACACTTGGTCTTCTTAGGGCATTACACAACAGAGAGATGAAAGTACAAGCATTCAAAAGCGGTCCTGATTATATAGACACAAAATTTCATGAGCTGGCTACGCAAAAGCCATCTATCAATTTAGATATGTTTTTCTGTGAAGATGATGAAATACAACAACTCTTTAACTACTATGCTAAAGATAAAGATGTTGCAATTATTGAAGGAGTCATGGGACTATTTGATGGCTATGACCGACAAAAAGGGAGCAGCTCCGCCATTGCTAAGCTCTTAGATATTCCTGTCGTTCTGGTAGTAAATGGAAAATCTGTCGCCTACTCAATGGCTGCACTGCTCTACGGATACAAAAATTTCGATAAAGACATCCGCATTGCAGGTGTTATCTTTAATAATGTATCTACAGAAAGCCATTATAAAATTTTAAAGGATGCAGCTGAGTCTGTTGGATTAAAGAGCTTTGGCTATGTGCCTGTAAATAAAAACATATCCGTACCTTCTCGTCATTTAGGATTAAATATAGATGAAAAATACAGGTTGACTTCTTACGCTGATGAATTAGCCAATCATGTACAGAATCATGTTGATATTGATTTACTTCTAAAATCTACAAAGAAAGAAATATTGTCAACAAACAAGTTCAGAATTCCGAAATCTCAAAACCTCAAAATTGGCATTGCAAAAGACGAAGCTTTCAACTTTATGTACCCAGAAAACGTTCGAAAATTAGCCTCTTTAGGAGAAGTTTCATTTTTTAGTCCAATCAGAGACCAAGCATTGCCTGAAAAACTTACACATATTTATTTGCCGGGCGGCTATCCTGAATTTTTTCTGGAAGAATTAAGTCAAAATACCTCTATGAAAACTGCTATAAAGGAGTTTGCCGAACGAGGTGGATACATCTGGGCAGAATGTGGTGGCATGCTCTACCTCTGCCAACAGATGAGTGATGAAAGCGGAAATACTTATCCTCTTGCGAATATCTTAAACCTCCAAGGAACTCTAGAGGAAATGAAGCTAAAGCTTGGCTATCGTCAATTTGAACACAATGGCATACCTCTGAAAGGTCATGAATTCCACTATTCATCACTTACAGAGAATCACGAACCGAGCATTGCACAACTCTACAGTGCTAAAAATAAACCGGTTCCTACGAAACTCTTTCGATATAAGAACGTTATTGCTGGCTATACTCACATTTATTGGAAATCTCATAAAGATTTCTTAAAGATATTTGATTAATAATTCGTCATTACTTAGGCTCTGTAACTTCGTCAACTAAATAAACTATGGATTCATGGTTTATTTCACTATGTTTTGACAGACCTATCTCGCATGTTCTGGAAGTTGCATAAGCTCTTTGTGTATTGTCAAATATTTGCTCTTTCAAGTTTCGCAGTCCATGAGCATTTAACTCAGGATGTGTAAACCCTCGGTCTCCTGCAAATCCACAACAATTAGTTTCCGGAACTATTACGTCTTTTGCACAGAGCTCTCCTAACTCGACAAGTAGTGTATCAACTTCCATTTTCTTAGAACTGCATACTGGGAATATAGATACCGTTTCCTGAATAGGAGTAAATTTTAGTTCATCTTTCAGATATTCCAGAATGAATTCTGCGGGTTCGTAGACATGCAGTGAATCTTGCATATTTTCTTTCATAGTATAAAGACATGGGCTCATATCACAAAGAACAGGATATTTATTATTTTTACTAGCTTTAAGCAAAGTAACTTCAAGCTCATCTGATTTTTGTTTACCCTGCTCCTTAAATCCTTTGCTTAAAAAGGCATTCCACAGCATAAACTATTGAGTCCTTCAGGATAAACAATTTCGTAGCCTGCTTTTTTCAATAAATTTTGCATAACCTGTGTAAGTTGTTGTTTTTCCTTATCCTTCTTAGAAACTCCCATAGACCTATTAATCCATGATGGGAAATACACAACCTTCTTAGGATTAGCTTCGCTTATCGGAATGATTTTCAACCTCTTAGCACCTCTTGGCATATATTTATTCCACAAAGGAATTCTATTTCCGGAAATCCACCTAAGACCTATAGCTATTTTATGCATCAATTTATCTCCTAAAATATCATGAAAGAAACCAACAATCGTTAACATGACCCGCATAGTCGCAGTCACAAATCCCATATGATTTGCAATCCAAGAAGCTATTTTATTATCCTTTTCAGAAATATCTACAAATCGTAATTCCTTAATAAATTTACCTGTATCAATTTTAACAGGACAAGCTAAAGCACAAAGTCCATCAGCAGCACAGGTATCTTTACCCTGATATTGGTAAGAGGATAACATTGTTCCTAACTCCTCTTTTTTACTGCCACTGTTTCGTAAAGCCGATATGTGGCGATAAGCAACAATTCGTTGACGAGGTGATAAGGTAAGTCCATGTGAAACGCAATTTGATTCACAAAAACCACACTAAATACATTTATCAATTAATTCATTAGCAACAGGCAGCGGTTTTAAATTTTTAAGATGGGCTTGCTTATCATCATTGATAATCACTCCAGGGTTCAGGAGATTATTCGGATCAAATATTTTTTTAATCTTTTGCATCATTACATATACAGCCTTTCCCCATTCTTTCTGCACAAAAGGAGCCATGTTACGACCTGTTCCATGTTCTGCTTTCAGAGCACCATCATATTTCTCTACTACAAGATTAACAAGATCATTAATAAAACGCTCATATCGATTAACTTGATCCTGTTCGTCAAAATTTTGGGTAAATACGAAATGTAAATTTCCATCAAGGGCATGACCAAAGATCACTGCTTCTGTATAATCATGTTTTTTGAATAGAGCTTGTAAGTCTAACGTAGCTTCAGCCAATCTTGATACAGGAAAAGCTACATCTTCTATAATTACAGTGGTTCCCAACTTTCTTACTGCTCCAACAGATGGATACAGACCTTTTCTTATTTTCCAATAAACTGCATACTCTGAGGGTTTATCCGTAAACTCTATAGGTATCTCTGGAGTAATATCTTTGATTGCTTCTAAAATATGATCGATATTCTTATTCAAAGTTTCTGGATTATCTGCTCGAGTTTCTACAAGAATCGCCGTTGCCGTGTCAGATAAGTCTTTAAGATATAGAGGCATTCCTTTTTCATCTTCTGCTGAACGCAAGCCTGCTCTATCTATCAATTCTACAGCTGAAACATCTTGGTTTTTTAATATGGTTACTGCATTACTAGCATCTTCAATTGTTGGAAATATCATTAATGCACTCGCCTTGTTCGGCAAATCCTCTACCGTTCGGTAAGTTATCTCTGCAATAAAGCCCAAAGTTCCTTCCGAACCAATCATGATGTGATTAATAATATCGAAAGGATCGGAATAATCAACGAAAGCATTAAGACTATAACCGGTAGTATTTTTCATCTTAAACTTGTGGCGGATACGTTCTGCCAACACTTCATTGTTCTTTGTTTCCTTGGCAAGTTTTTCGATTTCATTTAGCAACTCAGAATGAGAATTTCGAAAAGCCCTTTTGCTTTCTTCATCACCGGTATCAAGAAATGCACCATCTGCAAAAACAATCTTCATACTCTCCACCGTTTTATATGAGTTATCACTCACGCCACAGCACATTCCGCTGGCATTATTTGCAGCAATACCTCCAATCATAGCAGAGTTGATAGAGGCAGGATCTGGTCCTATTTTTTATGATACGGAGCTAAATAGATATTGGCTCTACCTCCAATAACTCCAGGTTGTAATCTTATCTTTTTTGCATCATCTAGAATTTCATAAGCTTTCCAATGATCACCAGTAATAACTAATAAAGAATCCGAAACAGCCTGTCCTGCCAGACTAGTTCCAGCTACACGAAAAGTAACAGGTAATTTTTGTTTCTGTGCTTCTTGCATGATAAAAGAAACTTCATTTACATCTTTAGCAAAAATAACAATCTAAGGAATAAGTCTGTAGAAACTAGCATCAGTACCATAAGCTAGCGTATGGAGAGGATCGTGAAAAATCCTATCTTTTGAAATAATTCTACTTAATGTTTCATATAAATTCTGTTAGATAGGTGTAAGCATAGTTGCAAATGTTTGATTCGTTAAAATACAAAAGATTGTGATAAAAATCAATTTTATTTTAGCAATCTTTCTTCACTATTTAGTAAATTTTATTCTTTATTATAATAGTTATGTCAAGACAATAGTCACAGCTTTTGCTCCATGGGCTCCAATAACCAGGGCTTGTTCTATATCAGCTGTTTTAGATGGTCCTGAAATAAAACATCCATATTCATAATCGCCGTAGACTTCTTCTCGTTTGTATGCTTCATGCATGGTTTCCACTAGTTGGTCAGCGTCAAGTATAACAATAAGTGCTTCTGAAATAAAATAGAGTGCTTTATGTTTCATGGCTTGTGTAACCCAAACTGCTCCGTTCTCAACTACTCCAAAGTGTCCCTCTACAATTCCGACATCAACCCCATTAAGCATTGATGCCATACTGAAATTATCAGGATTTTCAGTAGCACAATTTATTCCCTCTAGATTAGTTGCTATTCTTTTAACATCAGGAAATAACACTGTTACTAAATTATCAATTGTTCCGTAATCTTTCAACATTACAGCTTGTCCTCCGACAACTTTAACTGATTGTTTGAAAGCTTCTATTCTATCTTCAGAAGCTATAGCTTTTACATCAAATTTCGGCATCGGTGTCTTCTCTATAGGAAAAGACTTTATTTTCTTCAATATTTTCTCTCTACTATTCATTACTTCTACTTATTTTTTGATGATTCATTTGAACGAACCTCACCTTTCTTCCACATTTCATTAAATGTTTTAAGTGCTATTACTGGCATCTCCCTGCCTTTTCCCCAGTCATTCAAGCCATTGTAAACCATAAAACGTGGCATATGATTGATTAATCTGCCTGACTTTATAGCTGCATAGAATAATCCAGGACTACCCATAACTTTTTTCATACCTTTTACAACCATCTTTTTCATCGGGTCTGCTTCTCCATATTTATCAAGGTCTTGTCTCCATTTATAAATTTGTTCTGCTAAATCAATTTTAGCAGGACAAACATTAGAGCAAGAATAACAAAGAGAACAAGCAGACACATTACCTGAATGTTTTTTAGGTTCCTTCAACATACTTAGGTTAATACCTAATGGTCCTGGGATAAAATATGAATATGAATAACCTCCCGTACGTCTATATACCGGACAGGTATTCATACAAGCACCACAACGTATACATTTTAGCATATTACTATGGTCTTTATCTTTTAAGATTTCAGTACGATTATTATCAACCAGAATAATATGAATCTCTTTCCCTTTTGCCGGTTTTTTGTAATGTGCCGTATAGGTAGTAATAGGCTGTCCCGTAGCTGAACGTGCTAATAAACGAGTAAATATTCCTAAAGATTCATAGTTAGGAACTAGTTTTTCTATTCCCATACTTGCAATATGCACGTTTGCAAATGATGTTCCCATATCTGCATTTCCTTCATTAGTACAAACCACAAATGCACCTTCTTCTGCCACAGCAAAATTAACTCCCGTCATTGAAATATCAGCTTCGATAAACTTTTCGCGTAAATGCATTCGTGCTGCTTGTGTCAAATATGCGGGATCACTATTATTAGCATCTGTATGAATCTCTTTATTAAAGATTTCTGCAACTTCTTGTCTTTTAACATGAATAGCTGGCAATACAATATGACTTGGAGGCAATTTTAAAAACTGCATAATCCTTTCTCCTAAGTCAGTCTCAACTACCTCTGTTCCATTCTCCTCCAAAAAATGATTCAACTCACATTCTTCAGTAAGCATAGACTTACTTTTTACCAATTTTTTAGCTTTATGATTTTCAATAATCTCAGCTACTATTTTATTATGTTCATCGGCATCACTTGCCCAATGAACCTGAATCCCGTTAGCTTTGGCATTCTTTTCAAAAGTCGTCAGATAGTGCTCCAAATTACTAACAGTATGTTCTTTTATTTGACTTGCTTTAGTTCTTAGAACTTCCCACTCATCAATATTTTTTGCTACATTATCTCGCTTTTGACGTACGAAAAATAATGCTTGATCATGCCAAGCTGTACGCTCAGTATTTTTTATAAATTGTGCTGCTGCTTTTGCGTGTGAACTCATAATGATGCACTTAAAATTTCTACAATGTGTTTTGTCTTTATTGGTAATTTTTTTCTCTTAATTACTCCCTCCATATGCATTAAGCAAGAACTATCTGCTCCAGTAATGTATTCTGCAGTTGTTGCCATGTGATCTGAAATTTTATCTTCTCCCATGCAAGTAGATGTTTCAGGCTCTTCTATTGAGAATAAACCTCCAAAACCACAACATTCATCAACTCGTTTAGGTTCATATATTTCTATTCCTTTTACTAGGGATAATAAATTATGCAGTTTAGAATATTTTGGAATATTAAGTTCGCTTGGAGAAGATAATTTCATTAATCGTACTCCATGGCAACTATTATGAATACTTACTTTATGAGGGAAATATGAATCTATATGATTAACCTTAACAATATCATGTAAAAACTCACAGATTTCGTAAATCTTGCTACTTAAGCACTCATGTTCTTCTTTTTCTAATAATCGTGGGTATGTTTCTTTTACGAAACAAACACAACTTGCAGATGGTCCTACCACATAATCATATTTCTCAAATAAATCATCCATCCTATGGGCAAGTTTTGTTGAATCTTTTTCAAATCCTCCATTTGCCATAGGTTGCCCACAACAAGTTTGATCCAAAGGATAATCCACATCCAATCCAACTGAGGTTAGCAACTTATAACTTGCGACACCTACATTTGGATATACTGCATTAATATAACAGGGAATAAATAGCCCTATTTTCATGTTCTTTAAATCTTTCATCATAATCTAAAAAGAATATTTAAAATGTAATTGTAATCTTGTGTTTCCTACTCGTTTTGTATCTTGCACCTCCATTTTGCTATTGGGCGTCCCATAACTGGCAAAGGTTTGGTTTACCTCCGCCATTATCTTAAAGTTATTATATCCCCAAATAATTCTAGGTGCTATCCTTAAAACATTATCAATATTTGCACCTCTTGCATAAATACCTTTATCTGTCAAAATCTCTTTATCAGCTCCCATATTTTTGGCATATCCCGCAAAGAGACCAAAATTAACCGGAGAATCATAATGAGACACAACTTCTCCCCAAATTGTGGATGAAGCTATAGATTCGTATGAATATTCATTGATTTTTGCATCTACATCACTCACACCATAGCCTCCTAAAAGCAACATATTATAACCATCCTCTGCATAAATACCTTGTAGTTTATATTGCATTTTTGAAGTTTTAAGGCTTGCATAAGCTAATGCATGATATGTCCGGATAGATTCCTCAACCTTGTTTCCCTTCTCATTGAGTTCTCTTGGCTTTAGTTCTTTTGAACCAGCAACAACACCGAAAACAAAATCATTGGGATTTCCATACTCTAAGTGTACATCAAATTCTGGAATACTTGTATTTCTGAGATAATCAGAACTAGCACCTTTAGGTCCGTTTGATTTAAAATCTACCTGAGATAGTGCTGTAATACTTCCTCTAAAATATTTAGTAAATTCACGTGTAAAACGAATCTGAGGATTTCTAGAAAGAATGCTTACTGGAACCGCGGCTCCCCATGATGAAATTTCAGGAAAACAACTGGTAACAAACATTGGATGCCAATATTGTCCTGCAATAATGGAATTTTTACCCTTCTTATATTGCATCATAGCATGACGCATTCTAACCATACTTATCTTATCATCAGTTGTCCCTACAAAATCAACCTCAACTAATGCTGTAAGTAACCCTCCCCATAATTTATATGGAGTCGTTCTTGCACGAAGGCGACTATGAATACTGAAAAAGCTGAACCCTCCATCTTCATTTATATCTTTCCCATTGTCATCTAATACTTCAGGAGCAGGATATAATAACACATCTCCATCACGAGCAGCAACTACTTTTCGTGTATCAAACACTGCTTCAGCAGAAACAAATCCACTAATTTTCAGTTTAACTTTTTCTTCTTGTTGAGCAAATAAAATACTTGCACAAAGTATACATACGGATAATATTATTGTTTTTTTTATCATTTTTTTAATTCCTTTTTGGATTTATAATCTGATTTATTCTAATTCTTATCCTTAATATCTTATTTAAGACTAAAGGGGTAAAGGATCATATCCAGATAATAGGATTAACCCAACAATCAATGTCACTGCTATATAATAAATGAAAGCAGGTATAGCATTTCTTCTTATTATAGTCCCTTCTGTTCCAATACAACCAACGGTAGCACAAACAGCCACAACATTATTAACACAAATCATATTTCCAAAAGCGGCTCCTGTAGCTTGAAGTGAAACTATTAATATTTCTGGAAGGTCTAAAATGGTAGCTGTTTCAAACTGCAGAGATGAAAACAATAAATTAGAAACTGTTGCAGATCCACTCATAAAGGATCCGAGAACTCCTATAAGTGGAGAAATAACAGGATAAGAATTACCTGATAAGTCTGCTATTGATGTTGCCATTACAGTTAACATTGAGTCAAAACCAGCTTCATTTATATTTGATTTTAACATCAACTGCACCATTGCCACACCAGCAACTAAAGCAATTGCAGCACCTGTTATCTGTTTAAAAGTCATTTTCCATGTTTTTACAACATCTTTTTTCTTCATTCGATACATGAAATTGGTAATAATCGCAACTAAAATAAATGGGATTGTTCCTGGTAAGTATGCCCATTGTAAAACATATCCCAAACCTTTAATTCCAAAAATATCAGGCAAACTCATTGTTTGTGATGCTAATATTTGTTTTAATCCTAATGAGGGTATACGAGTAACTACCAGAATAATAGCGATAAGAGCGTAAGGAGTCCAAGCCTTTAATAGGCTCATTTTTGCCTCCCCTGTATCCCCAGTATAATCTTTTGATTTCCAACTTGACTCCCAATCTTCTCTTGGAGGGAAAGACCATATTTTTTTAGGAACCAAGAACCCTTTTTTCGCCGCAAACACGACAATGCCTAAGCCAATAAATGCACCTAATAATGATGGAAGCTCTGGCCCCAGTATAGACGCTATTAACACATAAGGTATTGTAAAAGACAAACCAGCAAAGATAGCAAAGGGAGCTACTGCTAATCCTGGTTTTATTGAACGTTCTTTACCAAAAAATTTAGTCATTATACAAATACCTAAAAGAGGCACAAAAATACCAACCAAAGCATTTGGAATTGCAACCCATTCTGTTAAAGACATCATAAATCTCTCGGGAGCTACGACACCGCTTAAATTACCCTCTAACGTCTTCATTGCTCCTCCCAGGATTGGAGTTCCAACAGCTCCATAAGGAACCGGCACAGAGTTAAAAATTAATGCCACCATAGCAGCAGCCAATGGAGGAAAACCTAGACCAACAAGCAATGGACCTGCTAAAGCCGCTGGAGTACCAAAACCTGCAGCTCCTTCAATAAACGCACCAAACATAAAGCCAATAATGATAGCTTGAATTCGTCTATCTTGTGTAATTCCGTTAAATCCATTGTTTATAGTCGCCATAGCTCCTGATATTTTCAATGTGTTTAGAATGAGAATTGCACCAAAGATGATAATAAGTATATCAAAAGCCTTTAATGCTCCAAAAAGAGAATCCCCTATTACATTTAGAAAATCCATCTTCCAATAGAACAAAGCAACAGCTACAGCTAAAATCCATGAAAGAGGTAAGGCCTTTTTAGCAGGCCAATTGAAACCTGCCATTAAAATAATTGTTACGAGAATGGGTAAAAAAGCTAGTAAAGCACTCATAGTTTTATTTTTTAGTTAACGTTACCAGCTCCATATTTATCAATACGAATGCCATAAAACACCAAACAACACTAAAACGATTGCAGTAAAAATAAAGCACTAATTATCAGTGCTTTAAACAACAGCACGCACACTGTTTTTTTTGAATCTAAATACCGGGATAGTGCAATGATGCCCAATAACACAAAACGAAGTGTGCGATTATGAACAACAGTGCGATTATGAACAGCTTAATTCAAGAACCTCTCTCTTTTATTTTTCTAATTCTACTACGAAGAGAAGAACGTGTAAGATTAAGATAGTCTGCAGTTTTACTCTTATTCCCGTCAAAACGCTCTAAAGCTTTCGCAACAATCTCTATCTCCAAATCTTCTATTGAAAATGGAGTATCTGGCAAGAGAAGTTGTCCAGGCACAATTAGACTTCCTAATTTTTTCTTCATTTTTACATTTTCGGTCGTAATGTGACTTAGATGCCAACCTTCAAGAATTTCTTCATCATACAACAACACTATCCTTTCAATTGCATTTTGCAACTCTCTAATATTGCCTTTCCATTCATGATTTTCTATTATATAACGAGCATCTTGACCTATCTGTTTGAAATTCTTATTCCTTTTTCTAGAAAATATTTCTAAGAAATATTGTGTCAAGGGTAGTATTTCCTCCTTCCGTTCTCTCAAAGGCTTTATTTCAATTTTACCTATATCTATTCGATAAAATAAGTCAGCCCGGAATAAATTCTGAGTAACTAAATCTTGTAATCTTTTGTTGGTAGCAAAAATAAAACGCACATTCAATTTGATTAATGACGTACCACCGACACGGAAAAACTCCCTCTGCTGAATTACTCTTAATAACTTTGTCTGCAGATCAAGAGGCAATTCACTTATTTCATCTAAAAAAATAGTTCCTCCTTGAGCTAACTCTAATTTTCCTATATTTCCGGTTTGGTTAGCTCCCGTAAATGCTCCTTTTTCATAACCAAAGAGTTCACTTTCAAATAATTGTGAAGATATTGCAGCGCAATTCACTGCAATAAATGGAGCAGTGACTCCATCCTTTCCTGAATGAACTAAGCGAGCAACCATTTCTTTTCCTGTTCCTGTCTCTCCTTCTATTAAAACAGGAATATCTCTGCTTTTATGAAATTCCAAAGCGAGATTAACAACCTTCTTCATATGAGTGGAAAAAATAGCCATGTTTTCAGAGAACTGAACTTCCTGTATCTTCTGTTGCAATCCCTGTATTCTTTTCTTTGCTTCCGTTACATCATCATTTATAGCTCGTACTGAAGCTCGAAGATTCCGATTCTCAGAACGCAGATTATTGCGTTCCTGAAGGTTCTGAATAATAATACCAAGCTCCTCAATACTGATAGGCTTCATCAAATAATCTAAGGCACCACATCGCAATGCAGTAATAGAATCTTCAATCTCTGCAAAACCTGTTATTAAGATAACTTCTGTTTGTGGGTAGAGCTTTTTTATATTTTTTAGAAGTTCCAAGCCTCCGATTTTAGGCATCCTGATATCTGAAATTACTAAATCGAAAGATTTTTCTGTTAAAATAGCCATTGCTTCATATCCATCCTCTGCCTCAGCAACTTGCACTTCTAATTCTTCTGTTAAGAAACTAATAATGGCTTCTCTGCTCAACTTGTTATCTTCTACAACCAATACTCTCATTTATCTTTATTTTTTTAAAAATTAGGTGTTATGCTCACTTTCTCATCTTCTAGAGCATTAAAATCCACGACAAACCTCACGCCTCCACCATTTATATTCTCATAGCGAATATGTCCTTTCATCCGAACGACAAATGCTTTTACAATAGCAAGCCCCAACCCTGTACCTTCTTCTTTCTCTTTTGTTGTAAAGAATGGATCGAACAGATATTCTCCTATTTCTTTGGGGATTCCAGGACCATTATCTTCAATAATTAATAGAGCTGATTTATACTGTTTAAATGTTTTCACAAGTATTATTTTATCCTTTTTATCTGTTCGTTTCACTGCTTGTATTGCATTCATCAGCAAGTTAATAATGATTTGCTCAACTTGTATCTTATTCCCCTCAATTAATAAATGTGTTCCAGCTAATTGAGTATGTAACCTAACATTTTCCTTTTTTAAATTTCGCTCAACTAGAGAACAACTTCGTTGTAATGCTTTATTCAAATCCACCCATACTTGGTCTTCCTCAACTAATCCGGGTTTTACCCAATAGTCTCTCATCTGAAGGATTATCTGGTCTATTCTATTTATTCCTTTATCAATTGATTTCAACTTTTTGAGTAAGGGATTTTTTTCTCCTTTAAGCTGCCTTAGCAATAAGCTTGTATTTATTTTAATTGCATTGAGGGGCTGATTAATTTCATGAGAAATGCCTCCAGTTATAACCCCAATAGAAGCTAACCGAGAGGTACGTTCCATAAGGCGTAATGCAACTCCATGTTGTTTCTCAATGCTAAGATATTGGTTCATCTGAAAGTTCCGCTCCCAAGCATTTGCCATTACTCTTGTTAGCGTTGAAAAAATACGCATTTCAGCTGGAGTCCAATTGTGTTCCGAAGCAAATGCAAATCCAACAACCCCATTAACTTTGCTTCTTACCTCAATCGGTAATAACATTATAGATTTAATCCCATTAGCCTGAAAAAACTTTTGTTCATTATGTGAGAATTCATGTAAATTACTACTAACAACATTTTTTTTGTTAAAAATCAAACGAAGTTGCCTATGGATATTAAAATTCCAATATTCTTTTTCCTTATCAGTTACAATTTCACCATTTTCAGAGTAGCGTAAACCGATAGCTTTATCAATCTTATTTTCTTCTCGAAGCGAGAACACAAAAGCTTTGTCTGCATGTCCACTCCCCGTTATTGTGTTTAGTACATCATTGACGACTTCCGATAAATCATTAGTAGAATTTAGAAATGTTACGATTTTTGAAATTAAAATATTTTGTCCTAATGTAATCTCTAAATAATCTTGTTTAATAAGTAAAGCCTCCCTGGCCTCTTTGTTCTTATTAACTAATTGAATTAAGATTATAACCAAGGTTAATAGCAATGCAAAAATAAAAATCACCCAAAACAATTCTCTTTCATTAAATTCATATCCTGAATTAGGTTTTTCAAGAACAATTGATCCTGTCGGCAATGCAGTATTAGCAATTCCAAACTTTTTTAGCTGCCTATAATCAAATATAAATGAAGACTGAGAATGTGAGACAATTGGTATTTTACTTGGCTGTATGCCTTCTAAGACACGCAAACTCATCTTTGCAGCTAAAATCCCTTGTTCTTTCCCTTTAATAATTTTACCTCCGACAACTCCCTTACCTAAAAAAAAATCCCAAACGGCATATACTGGGGCACTTGCATTACTCAACACGATACGACGCTCGTCTTTGTACGAGATGAAGTTCTTATTCCTATCTTGATTAAAGGTTAATAGAAGAATGACGTCATCTTCAGGAATCATTGACACTTTTTCTTTCAATTCTTCTGAAGACAAAGTATCAAGATATGCAATTTCCTTTGGATATTGATTTTTCAAACTATCAGTGACTTTTCTATTGGTTTTTGCTGTTTCCGAGTAAATATCGTTAACAATATGAATCTTATTGGCGTTTGGATGTAATTTTCTTATCAGACTGAATGTTTCTTTGATATCAGGAATCTCTTGAACTCCTGTAATCAGAGTATCTCTGAGAACCTTCTCAATAAGAGGCTGATTAACACCGCAAAACACAATCGGTGTATTAGCAAAAAGCGAATTCCTATTTTGAGCTAAAAAATTTAAAGCATCGTCGTCAACACTTATAATTACGTCAAATGGATTCCGATCTTTATACTTTTGATTAAAAATCTGTCCTTGTCCTGCATGGTTTACATCTAAATAGCGTTTACTATCTAGATATTCAAAAAAAACATCAATTTCTTCAGGCTGCGATTTTATCACCTGCTGTATACCCTTAGTAATACTATCAGTCCATTGCATCCCCTGATGATAAGAATGGAGAACTAATATACTTTTCACGTTCTTTTTTAAGGAGAAATCCTCTCCATACAATAACACCCAATTCAAAAGGAATAGGGGAAAAGTGAGTATCACATATTTAGCAAGTTTTCTTTTCATAAAATTTATTAACGAGAAATAAATCTTTTTTTTACGAAAATACACATTTGAGAGAGAAATATGAATAAACCAGATTAAACAGTTGCAATAACAGCTTGCCAATTTATAATAAAATACATTTATAAGACATTTTGACATAAAATTTCTATCATAAAAGTCTAGCATACTTTTTGTCATATTATATTTAATCTAACTTATTAGAAGGAGTTAATTTATTATGAAAAGAAGAATAAAGACAAAGGCTAAAGGTTACAAAACAGTAGACGGTGCAGGAGTAAACTTAATACGGGTCTTAGGTGGCGAAACAACAAAAGAGTTTGATCCTATTTTAATGCTTGACTCTTTTGACAGCCTCAATCCTGAAGATTATACTGCAGGTTTTCCAATGCATCCCCACAGGGGAATTGAGACGATAAGCTACCTCTCTCGAGGAAAGATGGTTCATAGAGACAGCCTTGGAAATGAAGATGGTATTACTGACGGAGAAGTACAGTGGATGAACTCAGGCTCAGGAATTCTGCACGAAGAATTAGTTCCAGCCGCTGATCGATTGCTAGGAGTGCAACTCTGGTTAAATCTTCCTACAAAGGATAAAATGAGTACTCCAACCTATAACAGTATTAAAAAAGAAGATATTAAAGAAGTACCTATCGATGGTGGAAAAATAAGAGTCTTAGCTGGATCTTATAAAGATACTCAAGGCTATAAAGGAGACTTCTTACCACTTGATTATTACGATATACATCTTAAGTCCGGATCTGAAATTACTTTAAATATGGAAGAGGACGATTCGTTAATGCTGTTTACTCTTCTAGGTGATGTTTATGTCGGAGATGAATTGATTGAAGAAAAAACTGCCGTAAAATTGACCAATGGTGACAGCATTTCTATAAAAAACAAGGGTAATAAAGCACAAGTTCTTTACATAAAATCTAGAGCATTAAATGAACCTATCGCGTGGGCAGGACCTATCGTTATGAACACCAGAAAGGAATTACAAGATACTTTTGATGAGCTTGATAACGGAACTTTCATCAAAGAAAGGGTAGATTATTAATAATTGATTTTACAAACACATATTGTAAAACGTCAAACCTCATATTTTAAATGTAATATGGGGTTTTTAATGACCTGTAGCTTTTCTTAGCTATTTTTATTCATCCAAAATAGAATATCATCCATTACTTCATCTCGGTTTACCTCGTTTAATATTTCATGACGAGCTCCTTCATATAGTTTAAAAGTAACATTATTAATTCCAGCGTCTATGTATTTATCATATAGAGCTTTTACTTGTTCTCCATCTTTTCCTCCTAATGGATCTTTCTTACCAGAAGCAATCAATACCGGGAGCTCTTTAGGAATTTTATTAATCGTTTCATCTTTTCGAGTCCTTAAAAGTCCTTTTCCCATTTCATGGGCATATCCGATAGATATTCGTGCTCCTGACAATTCATCATCCATATATTTTTGTACTTCCTTTTTATCTGTAGAGATAAAATCAACGGGGGTTTCCGGATTCTCAACCGACTTGGTCAAATTACCGTAAACTTGGTTATGAATAAATTTACTCTTATACGTAGGTTTATGAAATAACGTCATAAATTTTGTGATCTTCAATAGTAATTTAATAGGTCCAGCTTCACCAATAGTTGTTCCATTCAATATCAAACCATTAAAATCTGCAGAGCGGTTTGCTATATAATCCCTAACTAAAAACGAACCCATGCTGTGACCAAATAGAAACCTTGGTTGCTGAGGATAGTCCTTTTTCAACTGATTATGTACTACAAGAACATCATCTAAAAGTTGTTCCCAGCCCGTTTTGTAGGCGATATGGGCAAACTCAGGACTATTCAAATCGGTTGTTTCCCCATGTCCTCGCATATCAAACGTATAAACACCAATACCGTTTGTAGTTAGAAATTCGCCAAATCGCTCATATCTTTTTGCGTGTTCTACCGAACCGTGTATCAACAATAAAATTCCCTTTAACTCAGCATCATTATCTGGCATCCATTTATAGGCGTATAAGGGTAAGCCATCATTGGCTTTGATTTGCATAGTTTTGCTTTTCATAATATAGAAATTTGGAAAATGTATGGTTTACGATAAACCAAATGTACAAAATAAAAAATTTCTATTTTTATTGTGATGTTATAGATATTCAGAAAGTTCTATTTATGAAGTTTTTGCACTAAATCTGAGTTATGTATATTTGTTCATTATGGAATATCTACACAAAGAATAGCACAATCATGAGAAAGTTAATTAAAATTGGAGATAAAGAATTTAAATTCAAGAAGGATGCTCTTAATTATTATAAAAATATTCTTAACTCTTATGATTTTGGTGAAATCTTATCTGATGAACATTACAATGACATCATTGACTTATTAAATTATGATACTTCATATACGGATAATATCCCTGAACTTCAAGAAAAACAATCTAAAATAGAGAATACAGAAAGTGATAATTATATAATTAAAGATATTAGGATTGGTAAAGTTCAATTCAACACAAAATGTTTTGAATTAATGTATCGAAATGGAGAAACAGACATTATTTCTTATCGGCTTAGAATTACTCAACCAAAAGAAAATGTATTAAACATCTTTAGAAAAACAGCTAGAAACATTGTTTATGAGGATATTTTAAATGTTAAACAAGACTATTTTGATAAATTTTCTAAAAAAGGTTTTGTGCCATGTCAAGAAACAGGAGTCCAATCTAAATGGACAGAATTAGTTGTCGATCATAGACAACCAAATACATTTTCTGTAATTGTAGATAGATTTGTAGAATTATTCAAGATAGACCTAGAATCGGTAGAATATAAAATAGATGAGAATAATCTCTATATATTCAAATATGATGAATTAACAGAGAATTTTAGAAATTATCATAAAGAAAAAGCATTACTTCGAATTGTACGAAAGGAGTGTAATTCTAGCCGTGCACATCAAGGTCGAATAAAAAAACAAAAAAAGGACTTAAAAATTAAATAGACGTTTAAGTTATCTGAACTTATCATTTTTAGATTAAACGTAATAACTTCTCTTACATTACTCCCTTTTCAAAACTTTCCTCAACTGAGGTTCTTGCCACCAAACGACACCCACAAAAATAACTAAGAGCAATGTTCTAAAGCCATAATTTAACCACTCGTTTGGAATCGTAAGCCAAATTGACGTGAAGAATAAAACAATTGCTAAACCGAAATACATGAATATTTTCTTTACATCATACGGAATAGGATAATACTTCTGCCCCCAAAGAAACGAAACCAAAAACATCGCAAATGCAGAGGCTAAAAAAGCATAAGCCGCACCGATATAGCCAACCCTAGGCACGAGAATGATATTTAGCACAATCGTAATGGCTACGCCTCCAAATGCCATATACGCGCCGTAATGTGTCTTGTCCGTCAATTTGTACCAAAGTGATAACGAATAATACATTCCGAGAAATAAGTTCGCCAATAGAATGTATGGAACTACAATAAAAGCATCGTGGTAGCTTTTCCCTATAATTACTCCAATAATATCAATATAAAAAGTTACACCTAAAAAACCAACCAAACCAACAACAGTGAAGAATTTCAAAGCATCAGCATAGATTTCTTTTGCATTCTTTTGTGTTTTATTGGAAAAGAAAAAAGGTTCAAATGCATATCGGTACGCTTGCGTAAATATCGTCATTAGAACTCCCAGTTTAAAAGCGGCACCATACTCTCCCAACTTGCCTAAAGCATCAGGATCTGGAAGTAAACGCTCCATTGCCATCTTATCAAAATTAAGATTGAGCATACTCGCAATTCCCACCAGCATAACAGGCAATGCATACTTTAACATCTTCTTGAATAAAGGCTTTTGAATGGTAAAGCGTACTCCCTTTTGAGTCGGGAACAATAAAATCAAAGTAACAAGGGCGGCAAGAAAGTAGGAAATAAAGACATATCCCACACCAATATCATGATGGTAAATATTTTGCAGCCAAGAATCAGGATATTTACTCAACCAATACGGACAGAACAAATAAAAGAAAAGATTAGAAACTACATTAACACCAATATTTATCAATTTAATGGTTACAAAACGTATTGGTCGATTATCTAATCGCAGTTTTGCAAATGGGATACTGCTGTAGGCATCTATTGCAACAGTAAATGCCAACAGAAGAATGATATAACTCCTTTCTTCAACACTCAAAGTACTTGCTAAATTTGGCAAAAAGACAACCACTAAAGCGACAAAAAACAGTGAAGTAATAGCTAGTGAAGTTTGCGTAGTAGAATAGACCCGATTTTTATCATTCTTTGGGTCAGAAGCAAATCTAAAAAAACTGGTTTCCATTCCATAAGTCAGCAAAACCATCACTACCGCAACATACGCCATGATTTGTGTTTGTATGCCGTATTCTGCTTTGGGATAATTAGGTTCTTGGAAAACCATTGTGTACAACGGCACTAGCATCCAGTTTACAAAACGTCCTAGGATGCTACTGATTCCGTACAATACGGTATCGCCCGCTAATTTTCGAAGTGTTGCCACGTTTTATTTTCCTGTAAAGTTACAGATAGTTTTTACAATCTCAGAAGGTTTATCTGCTATTCCTAGGAGCTCACTATATTTATAGCCGTCAGCCAATTTTTTCACCAAAGGATAAACGGGTTTCTCCTCTTCCCAATACTTTTTATTCAAAAATACCATTGGACTAACGTTGCCAAACGTCTCATAGTGGTTTTGGGCTGCTTCTTGGAATATCTCTTGAACAGTACCTGCACTACCCGGAGCAAATATCACTCCCCCTTTAGCAATGGCTAAAAGACCTTCTTCTCGTACGCTATTGGCAAAATACTTAGCAATATGTGTAGCAAAAGGCGTTGGTGGTTCATGACCGTAAAACCATGTCGGAATACCGACACTTTCTACGATAGTCTGCATTGGATATGCTTGCATCACTTCAAATGCTGCACTTAACCATAATTTATCATTGTACAGAGGTGCTTTTGATAAGATTTCGATAGCTTCATCCACTGCCTTTTCATCTTTATATGCCATCCAAGCACCTAGGTGAGTAGCTTCCATCCCTCCTGGTCCGCCACCGGAAATCATTAAGTGACCTTTTTCTGCCAGTGCTTTAGAAATAAGCACAATTTTACGATAGTCCTCAGCATCACGGGGCAAACTATGCCCCCCCATTATCGCAACAATACGACGGCTATCCCACAACGAAAGATAATCATATAAAGCATCTGTAATCGCATGGTCGTGTAGGCGCTGTGCCAAAGAATCCTGAATATTTTCCGGTTCTCCTTTCCCTTTTGATTCGTAGTACTTATAAATCAAAAAGTCATTGGTACTAGCGTATGACTCTGGTTTAGTAAAAGAAAATCCATTATATAAATCACTATGATTATATAATTTATTGCGATACACTTGAAAAGGTAAATCCATCTTCGGGAAGAACATATTCCCTGATTGTATCAATTTATTTTGTGCTTTCGTTGACAAATCACAGCCAAGGAAGACACAATTTTTAAATTCTTTATTGAATATGATATCTTCATAATCTCTTAAATCTATAGCTTGAAAGGCTAAACCTTTTATAGGATTATGTTCTTTGGCTATCGTAACAAATTGCCCCGCATTTTCAACTTCAATATTCATAACTCTTCAATTTTTGCGATACAAAATAACACAACATTTGCAGATATGCACAAAAAAAGCCACCCAGATATAAATTGAGTAGCTTTTACAAGAAATACTTAAATTAAATTAAGCTTGATTTATCTCGTTATCATTTACAACAACATCGACTGGCGAAGGTCCAAATTTGTTAGCTCCTGCATCTCCATCTTGCACCCAAAATACAATCAATACGATTATTCCAATCAACGGAATTAATCCTATTAAAATCCAATACCAATCCCGTCCAGTATCTTGTAACCTTCTTACTTGAATTCCTAAAGTAGGAAGTAATAATGCCAATCCAAACAGACCTTGAAAACCATAACCTAATCCCAAGATTCTATCAATAATTCCAAGTACAATAGCTATAACAATGTAATATAACATATACATCCAAAAGCTTTTTTTGCTTGTTCGTCCTGAAAAATCAATGTAATGATTTTTAATAACAGGTAAAAACCAATCTAAATTCATAATATTTTTATTTTTTTTAAAATTATACAATAATACGTAAAACTTCTCGGTCTCCTCTAAATATACGTATTAATTTTTTGTTACTACACTAAAATCATTATTTTTATAACTTTAAAAGCAAAGAGAATGGAATTATTAGGAATAGGCTCAAGAATTAATCATCCAGAATTAGGGTTTGGAGTAGTTACCAATTCAGACAGCAAGCAATACTGGGTTGTCTTTCAAGATAGCGGACTGGAAACGATAGATATAAATAGTGATTTCGAAATTATTGAAATTATAAGAGATGAGCTAGATGTTGTAAGTTTCTTTGAAGTGGAAAGCAGTCTTCGTAAATTATTAAAGAAATGGAGCGATGTTTCTGAGGTAGTTCGTATCGCTGACAAATGGAGAGGGGGAAATATTATTTTGCAACCGAAAGACGAAACGCTATCTAATAAAGAAATTCCTATCGACACTTTCTTTCACAAAATCGTCATGGTACGTGATCGCATCAGAGTGATGGAGCAAAAAATAAACGCTAGTAAAAATTTGGATGATCAAGAAAAAATAGACTTACAGCAATATATCACTCGAATTTATGGTAGTCTTACTACTTTCAACGTATTATTCAAGGAAAAAGAAGACCATTTTGTAGGTGAAAGATCTAAATAATAAGTTTTAAACATATAGACTAATAGAGATAACTCAAGTATTAATAATTTAGTATTACGTAATTTCTCATTAAAAGAAGTTTACGTTTCTGTTTCTATTATCTAAAATCATACAAAAGCGTTATCTTTGCAAGGTTATATATAATTTAAGCAAAAATTATGGCATTTGATAAAATACTGAAGACATTATTCGGCAGTAAAGAAGATAGAGACATGAAAGAATTGTCTCCCTACGTAAAAACCATCAACAAGCATTATAGCACACTACAAAGTTTATCTGATGATGAGCTCCGTGAAAAAGTAGTACAGCATAAGAAGCAATTACAGAAAGCTGTTCTGGATGAATACAAGCAAATCGCTGACTTAAAGACAAAAGCGGAAAATTCTCCTATAGATGAGCGTGAAGATATCTACAACGAAATAGATAAGATAGAAGAGGATATTACTGAAAAGCTTGAAAAAGAACTTAATAACATCCATGCAGAGGTATTTGCTATCGTTAAAGAAACGGAACGTCGTCTTTCAGAAAATAAAGAATTACGGGTAACCGCTAATGATTTTGATAAAGACCTTGCCGCTACAAAAGATTTTGTAACCATAGAGGGAGACCAAGCTATTTATGCAAATCGCTGGCAAGCCGGAGGTACGGAAATAGAATGGAATATGATTCCTTATGATGTACAGCTTATTGGAGGTACCGTATTGCATAAAGGTAAGATTGCAGAGATGGCAACGGGTGAAGGTAAAACTCTTTCATCTACTCTACCAATATTCCTAAATGCACTAACCGGCAGAGGCGTGCATGTGGTTACTGTCAATGATTATTTAGCAAAACGTGATGCTGAATGGAACGGCCCTATTTTCCAATTCCATGGACTTTCAGTGGACTGTATTGATAAGCACCGCCCGAACTCAGAAGAACGTCGCAAAGCTTACAATTCAGATGTGACCTATGGTACCAATAATGAATTTGGTTTCGACTACTTGCGTGATAACATGGCAATCAATCCTGAGGATATGGTGCAACGCAAACACAACTACGCCATCATTGATGAGGTTGACTCCGTATTGATTGATGATGCACGTACACCTCTGATTATTTCAGGACCAACTCCTAAAGGTGAAAATCAAGAGTTTGATGAGATGAAACCTCGAGTGGAACGCATCGTTCGTGCTCAAAACACTTTGATTAGAGAGTTATTCACTAAGGGGAAAAAACTTGTTGCAAGTGATAACAAAAAGGAAAGAGAAGAAGGAGAATTACTAATATTCAGAGTGTTTAAAGGGGCTCCAAAATACAAACCTCTAATTAAATACTTGAGTGAGCAAGGAAATAAAGCCCAACTTTTAAAGACGGAAAACTTCTATATGGCCGATAACAATCGGAATATGCACATCGCAACCGACGAGTTGTTTTACGTTATAGATGAGAAGCAAAATACGATAGAACTGACTGATAAAGGTCTCGACCTTATTTCTAAAGATGACGATGATGAAAATTTCTTCATCTTACCAGACATTAGTACCGATTTAGATAGTATCGAGAAGAATAGCGAGATGAGCACTCAAGAAAAAGTAGAGGCTAAAGATGCTATTTTACAAGATTACTCAACCAAAGCTGAACGTGTTCATACTGTAAATCAATTACTCAAAGCATACTCATTATTTGAACGTGATGTGGAATATGTGGTTATGGACAACAAAGTAATGATTGTTGATGAGCAAACAGGTCGTATCATGGATGGTCGCCGTTATTCTGACGGATTGCACCAAGCTATAGAGGCAAAAGAAAATGTAAAGATAGAGGCAGCTACACAAACTTATGCTACGGTAACTTTACAGAATTATTTCCGTATGTATAATAAGCTGGCTGGTATGACGGGTACTGCGGAGACTGAAGCTAAAGAACTTTGGGACATCTATAAGCTTGATGTCGTTGTTATTCCAACAAACCGACCTATTGCACGTGATGACCAAAATGATATTATCTATAAAACGAAGCGTGAAAAATACACTGCTATTATTGATAAAATCGAAGAGTTAGTCAATGCAGGTCGTCCCGTATTGGTAGGTACAACCTCTGTTGAAATTTCTGAATTATTGAGCAGAATGCTGAAGATGAAGGGAATCGAACACAACGTCCTGAATGCAAAACTGCACCAGAAAGAGGCAGATATTGTAGCTGATGCAGGTAGAAAAGCACAGGTGACCATAGCGACCAATATGGCAGGTCGTGGTACCGACATTAAACTCTCTGATGAAGTAAAAGCAGCAGGCGGTTTAGCAATTGTAGGTACAGAACGTCACGAATCTCGCCGTGTTGACAGGCAGTTGCGTGGACGTGCGGGTCGTCAAGGTGACCCTGGATCTTCTGTATTCTTTGTTTCGCTAGAAGATAACCTAATGCGTCTTTTTGGTTCTGATAGAATGATAAAATGGCTAGACCGTGCCGGATTGAAAGAAGGTGAGGATATTCAAGCCGGAATGATGACCAAACAAATCGAAAAAGCACAGCGTAAGGTTGAGGAGAATCACTTCGGAGTTCGTAAGCGTCTTTTGGAGTTTGACGATGTCATGAACACACAACGTGAGGCTATTTATAAAAAACGCCGTCATGCATTATATGGTGAACGTTTACAAGTAGATGTAGCCAATACGATGTACGATGTCTGTGCAGACTTGGTAGAGAAGTACCATAATACCAACAGTTATGAGAGCTTTAGTATGGATGTACTCAGTGACCTAGCCATAGAGTGTACTATTACTGAAGATGAATACAAATCATTAAATGTAAGTCAACTTTCTGATAAACTCTATGATGCAGTTCGTGACGCTTATGAGCGAAAAGTTGAAAAGATTAAAGAACAGGCACAACCTGTAATCAATCACGTTTACGAGCACAAAAAGGAAACCTACCAAAATATTGCAGTGCCTATTACTGATGGCCAAAAGGTCTATAACATCATCACTAACTTAGAAAAAGCTTATGAATCGAAGGGTGAAGAATTGATGCGTTCTTATGAGAAATCAGTCGTTTTAGCACATATCGATGATGCATGGAAAACACACCTTCGTGATTTGGACGATTTGAAACAATCGGTACAAAATGCCAGCTACGAACAAAAAGACCCTTTAGTGATTTATAAGTTTGAATCGTTTAACCTTTTCAAATCGATGATGAATAAAGTAAATTCTGACATTATCAATACGCTAATGAAAGGTCAGATATACTTAAATACTCCAGATGAGGTGAAACGTGCAGAACAAAAGCATACGGACTATAGCAAGACACAAACTCAAAAAGAAAGTGCTGATGGTGATGGAGGTTCTCCAGAGAAGGAAGAGCAAAAGTTACAACCAGTACGTGTAGCAGAAAAGATTGGTCGTAATGAGCCATGCCCATGTGGTAGCGGTAAAAAATACAAACATTGTCACGGTAAAAATTAAGATATTTATAAATAAAAAATAACTATGCACCTATTCAACTATATCGATTGGAGTCCGGATCCTGAGATCTTTAATATATTTGGAATTTCTATCCGCTGGTATGGTTTACTGTTCGTAGGTGGATTTCTCATTGGTCTTAAAATTATGGAGAAAATGTTTGCCAATGAGAATATAAATAAAGAATGGTTAGATCCGCTCTTTATGTATATGATTATAGCCACTCTGCTTGGTGCTCGTTTAGGACATGTTTTTTTTTATGATTGGGCATATTTCCAAAATCATTTATTAGAAATACTCTTACCTATTAGAGAACAAGAAGGAGCTTCTATGTTCTTCGGGCTCATTAAAGGCTGGAAGTTGATTGGTTATGCAGGCTTAGCCTCTCATGGTGGGGCTATCGGTATTTTAATCGCACTTTGGATATTCTCAAAAAAGGTAAGTAAAAAACCAATGCTTTGGATTTTAGACAGAATTGTTGTTCCTACAGCACTGGTAGCAGTATTTATCCGCACAGGAAATTTAATGAATTCTGAAATTATAGGTGCCCCAACTGATTTACCTTGGGGATTTCGTTTTCACTTAGCTAGTATTGAAAACCCTGAAATCCCGAGACATCCTTCACAAATCTATGAAGCGCTATGCTATTTAGCTACATTTATTGCATTGATGTATATGTACTGGAAAACAGAAGCTAAAGATAAGTTAGGTTTATTATTTGGAGTTTTCTTAGTGATGATATTCACCGCACGCTTCTTTATCGAATTTGTAAAAGAAAATCAAGAGGCCTTTGAAGAAAGCATGACTCTAAACATGGGACAGTGGCTAAGCATTCCATTTATTCTTGTGGGAGCCTATTTCATTATAAAAAATTGGAAAAAAGAAAAAGTTGTTTAACGATTATTCCTTTTTTGTAGAGGAGAAATACCAAATTTTCTTTTGAAAGCAGTACAAAAGTGTGATGAGTAACACAATTATTTCCACTGACTACATCGACAACTAGCATTTTAAACAAATAACAAAAAGGGAAGACCTAAGTCTTCCCTTTCTTATTTCATAGTTTTTGTAAGTATCTAAGCCTTATTTTGCTTTTTAATCATATTCAATGCACTTCCTTCACGGAACCAATTGATTTGACTCAAATTATAAGTATGATTTACTTTGATAGTATCTTTACTTCCATCTGCGTGTACAATCTCAACTGCAAGCTGTTTTCCTGGAGCAAAATCTTTCAAATCGATGAAGTTGAATGTATCATCTTCTTGAATGAGATCATAATCAGCTTCGTTATCGAACGTAACCGCTAACATCCCTTGCTTTTTAAGGTTTGTCTCATGGATGCGAGCAAATGACTTCACCAATACCGCTCTTACTCCGAGATGACGTGGCTCCATAGCTGCATGCTCACGTGATGACCCCTCACCGTAGTTATGATCGCCGACTACAACCGTTGGAATGTCCTTAGCTTTGTACTCACGTTGTACGTCAGGCACTTCGCCATATTCTCCTGTGATTTGATTCTTCACCTTATTGGTTTCCTTATTGAAAGCATTAACGGCACCAATCAAGCAGTTATTAGAGATATTATCTAGGTGTCCTCTGTAGCGCAACCACGGTCCTGCCATAGAGATATGGTCAGTGGTACATTTTCCGTAAGCTTTTATCAATAACTTAGCACCTTCGATATTTTCACCATCCCAAGGTTCAAAAGGTGTTAATAATTGCAATCTTTCTGAATCCTCAGCAACATCTACTGTTACGTTAGAGCCATCCTTAGCTGGTGCTTCATATCCTGGATCTTCTACCTCAAATCCTTTGACAGGAAGTTCGTAACGTGTTGGTGGAGCTAATTTGATTTCTTCGCCATCTTCGTTAGTCAATGTATCCGTCAGTGGGTTAAAATCGAGACGTCCTGCTATAGCGATAGCTGCCACCATATCAGGCGAACCTACAAAAGCGTGAGTGTTTGGGTTACCATCAGCACGTTTAGCAAAGTTTCGGTTGAATGAATGTACAATTGAGTTCTTTGGTGCATTTTTAGGATCGCTGTAGCGTGCCCACTGTCCAATACAAGGACCACAAGCATTTGCAAAAACCTTAGCTCCTACTTCTTCAAATACTTCGATTAAGCCATCACGCTCCATCGTATAACGTACCTGCTCTGAACCTGGGTTAATACCAAATTCTGCTTTTGGCTTAATATTATTATCTAATGCTTGTTGAGCAATAGAAACAGCTCCTGAAATATCTTCATAAGAAGAGTTCGTACAAGAACCAATCAATCCCCACTCTACTTCTACTGGCCAATCATTCTTTTTAGCTTCTTCCTTCATCTCAGAGATGGGAGTCGCTTTATCAGGAGTAAATGGACCGTTCAAGTGTGGCTCTAATGTATCTAGATTAATTTCAATAACTTGATCAAAATATTTTTCCGGATTTTCGTAAACCTCTTTATCTCCGGTTAAATGTTCTTTTATCTCATTTGCAGCATCAGCAACCTCAGCACGTCCTGTGGCTCTCAAGTAACGCTCCATACTCTCGTCATAACCGAACGTAGAAGTAGTAGCACCTACCTCAGCACCCATATTACAGATACTTCCTTTACCGGTACAAGAAAGGTTTTTAGCACCTTCTCCAAAGTATTCTATGATGCATCCAGTACCACCTTTTACAGTCAATACACCCGCTACTTTCAAAATAACATCTTTAGCTGCAGTCCAACCATTCAGGTTTCCTGTTAATTTTACACCAATCAACTTAGGAAACTTCAGCTCCCAAGGCATCCCTGCCATCACATCTACAGCATCAGCACCACCAACACCAATAGCAACCATTCCGAGTCCACCGGCATTCACAGTATGAGAGTCAGTACCAATCATCATACCACCTGGGAATGCATAATTCTCCAAAACAACTTGGTGAATGATACCTGCTCCGGGTTTCCAGAATCCAATACCATATTTATTAGACACAGAAGCCAAGAAATCATACACTTCATTGTTTGTATCCTTAGCTCGAGGGAGGTCTTTTTCATACCCCTCTTTAGCTTGGATTAAGTGGTCACAATGCACTGTAGTTGGTACAGCCACTTTTGGCTTTCCGGCTTGCATAAACTGCAAAAGAGCCATCTGCGCGGTAGCATCTTGACAGGCAATACGGTCAGGAGCAAAATCTACATAATCTTCTCCTCCAGAATAGGCTTCTGTAGGCATGCCTTGAGAAAGGTGAGAATACAAGATTTTTTCACTCAAAGTAAGTGGTCCGCCTTTAAGTTCTCTTGCCTTTGCAATACGCTCTGGCATTTGTTTATAAACTCGTTGAATTAAATCTAAATCAAACATCATAATTTTTTGTTTTTAAGGACTTTGTGTTTCAAAGTGTAAAGATAAATATTTAAAAGTCTGATAGGTTCTTGCTTTAAAGCACAATCGCTATTTAAACCTCTTATTATCAGACACTTACACCTAAAACTTAAAACTTAAAACAGAATCATTCTAAATAACTATTTATTCTCTATGTAAGGTTATAACACCATTTCTCCTCGTTTCCATACTTTTTTAGGCAGTACAGCTCCTTGCCTATAGATGATATTTCTAAAATCTTTAAATGGAAATGCAATGAAATCTGCTAATTTTCCTTCTTCAAGGGAACCTACCCTGCTACTCACATTTAGAGCCGCTGCTGCACGTATTGTTAATCCAGCTAAGGTTTCTGCCATCGTCAAGTGTTCAAAAGCTCCTAAAATTGAAGCCGGAAGTAATAATTTACCCATAGGTGCTGAACCTGGATTCCAGTCGGTTGCTATGGCTAATTTACCACCTTTGTCTAGGATAGCACGTGCAGGAGTAAAACGATCTCCTAAACCAATAGTTGCTCCAGGCAATGCAACAGCAGTTACATTACTCTTCGCAAGAGCTTCAACTTCTTTGTCGGTACTAGCTTCCAAATGGTCTGTGCTGATGGCTTCTAAATCAATAGCTAATTGACTTCCACCCGGTGTAAATTGGTCGCCGTGAACGGTGATATCAAAACCTAATTCTTTTGCTTTTTGCAAATAAGGTAAAGTTTCCTCTACAGAAAATGCAGATTGCTCCACAAAAGCGTCAACACGACATGCTAATCCTTCTTTCCACACCTTAGGAAGTAATTCATCCGCCATCAGTTGCAGATATTCAGACGCGGTTCCTTCAAAATCTTTCGGTTTCATATGAGCCGCTAAACAAGTACCGACTAAGTCTATCGGAAGTGCTTTATTCGCATTTTGAATGGCACGAAGCATTTTCAGTTCGCTTTCAACTGTAAGTCCATATCCGCTTTTCACTTCGCAAGTTGTGACTCCTTCTGAAAGTTGTACCTTAGCCCGCTCTATCGTAGCTTCTGTAAGCTCTTCCAAACTGGCACTCCGTGTTGCAGTAACTGTATGCCAAATACCGCCGCCAGCTTCAGCTATTTCTAAATAGCTTTTACCTGCTAACCGCATAGCGTAGTCAGTTGCTCTATTTCCGGCAGAACAAATATGTGTATGGGTATCCACAAAACCGGGTAATAACACCATCGGTTCGTCAATTTCTTCACGTTCTGCATCAGGATAAGCAGTCTTAAGTGACTCCCAACTACCTAAATCTTTTATTTTACCTCCTTCAACAACTATTCCCGCATTGGCAATTATTTCTAATTGTTCGTCTTGCAAAGCTCCTCTTTCTGGAAGATTTGCCATGGTCAATAATTGATAAAATGGCCCTATTATTTTTTGCATGAGTCTGAATATTTTATTGTCTTATTTTACCTGACTAGCAATATCTAACAAATCTCCGCTTTTTATAATGTCGATAGATTTATTAATAGCTGTAGAGAATATTTCATCTTTCTCGAAATGAGGAATTTCTTTACGCACATATTCTTGTATTGCTTCAATAGTTTTAGAACTCTTCAATGGACGCGCAAATTCTAAGGCTTGTGTAGCACAAAGCAACTCAATCGCTTGTATCTTTTCTAAATTATTAATGACTCTCAAGCATTTTCTTCCACTGATAGAGCCCATACTCACATGATCTTCTTGTCCCATCGATGTAGGCACGCTATCAGCTGAAGCGGGGAAACACTGTGTCTTGTTTTCTGTAACCAATGCTGCAGTTGTGTACTGAAGAATCATAAAACCGGAATTCAAGCCCGTTTCTTTCAATAATAATTTAGGTAAACTAAATTTCTCTCCTTCTAAGCTCAAATATACTCGTCTGTCTGCAATATTGCCTAATTCAGCACATGCTAATGTTGCGTAATCTATTACCATAGCTAAAGGTTGACCGTGGAAATTACCTCCACTTATTGCATCACCATCTCCTAAAACAATAGGATTGTCAGTCACAGAATTCAGCTCTATTTCTACCAATTCATTCAAATGTTTCCACGCATTACGTGAAGCTCCATGTACTTGTGGCATACAACGAAGTGAATATGGATCCTGTACTCTATCACAATCAGCATGAGAAGCAGGTATTTCTGATCCATCTAACATATTGCGAAGATTTTCTGCAACACGTTGTGTCCCTTCATAAGGACGTATCTCATGTAATTCTTTCTTAAACGGACGGATTGAACCTTTTAGAGCATCTAATGTGACAGCACCAATAATGTCAGCGTGTCGTAAGGCTTTTTGCATACGGTACACTGCCATGGTTGCGTGTGCTAATATAAATTGTGTTCCGTTAATCAATGCTAATCCCTCTTTCGCTCCTAATTGTACAGGCTCTAAGTTCAACTCCTTATACAAATCCGCTGTTTCGTAGATTTTTTCATTATATTTAACCTGTCCCATTCCAATTAATGGTAAAAACAAATGTGAAAGAGGAGCTAAATCACCAGAAGCACCAACAGAGCCCTGCTCCGGAACCAAAGGAAGAATATCATTTTCGAAAAAATAAAGAATGCGCTCGTAAGTATCTAATTTGATACCTGAGAAACCTTGTGCTAAAGCATGTAGTTTTGTCAAAAGCATCAACCGTACTAAATCATCTTCTATTGGCTCTCCAACGCCTACCGCATGACTTTGCAAAATGTTTTCCTGCAACTTTCGGGTCTCTTCTGCTGAAATTTTAACTGTGCATAACGGACCAAAACCTGTATTGACTCCATACACTGTCCTATCGCTAGCTACAATTTCCTCAACATTTTTTTGACTTTTAGTAATCTGTTGTTTTATCTCATCAGACAAAACACCTTGTTCTTTTTTATTTATCATAGCAATCGCTATGTCAACTGTCAGTTTATCTTTCCCAAAATGAAACATAGTATATTTTTTTAAAAAATTTATTTGATGTAAAAATACTGAAATTATATTCTTGCTGCAAATATTGATTTTTTTAATAAGAGCACTAAGATATTTTAATCAAATTCATCAGAAGTTTATTGAAAAAACCTATCTTTGTAAGACAATAAATACCAAATAAGTTAGATGACTCTTATTTTCAATATTATATTTGGCATAATAGCTATAATCTTGCTCATTCTGTTCTTCAAACCACAGGATGGATGGTGGTATCGACTTAAGGAAACCAAGGTATCGCGAGATAGAATTATTTTGGAGGATATCCTAAAAACACTATACCAGTCTCAACTAGAAAAAATAACACCAAATATTAAATCGCTTGTAAAAAAGCTTCCATTTAGAGAACAACAAACACTTAAGATATTGAGTGAAATGGAAAAAAAGGACTTGGTTCAAGTACTAGAAAATAAAGTCCGTTTGAGTCCTAAAGGAGAAACCTATGCACTGCGAATTGTACGCGCTCATAGACTTTGGGAGCAGTTTCTTGCTGAAAAGACAGGATATGATAAAAAAGATTGGCATAAATTAGCTGAAAAAGCAGAACATAGACTCACTGACGAGCATCTTGAGGAACTATCAAAAGAATTAAGAAGACCACTTTTCGATCCTCACGGAGATCCTATTCCCTATGGAGAAGGAGAAATGCCTGAAATCTCAGGAAAAGTTTTAGCATCTTTCCCGGAAGGAACCATTGGCAGAATTGTACACATTCAAGATGAACCAGAATCCATTTATCAGCAAATCTTAGCTGAGAATATACACATTGGTTCTCAAGTAAAAATTTTGAAAATAACTCCGGAAATGGTTCGTTTTTCTTCAGAAGGCAGATTGCATGATTTACAACCAATAGTAGCCGATGCCCTTACTATTATCCCTTTAGAAAAAGAAGAAATCACTGAGAATATCAGCAGACTTTCACAATTAAAAAAGAAAGAAAAAGCAGTTGTTAAAGGTATTTCAAGAGAATGCAGAGGTGAGAATAGACGTAGATTGCTAGACTTAGGCTTCGTTAATGGCACAGAGATTAAAATTTCTAATATCAGTCCTTTGGGTGACCCTATTGCCTACCAAGTAAGAGAAACACTTATAGCTTTACGAGAAGATCAAGCTCAATATATTCTAATTCAAAAGGAGGGAAACGATGAGTGATAAAAAGAATGCTGCTTGTGAGAATTGTGATCTTTATAACCATGCCGCACTGAAAAAATTAGGTGTTGATGCTACTAAAAGTGACTATGTAGTAGCTTTGGCAGGAAATCCAAATACTGGGAAAAGCACAGTGTTTAATGCACTCACAGGACTACGACAGCACACAGGAAACTGGCCGGGCAAAACGGTAGTGCGTGCTGAAGGAGCTTTCAGCTACAATGACAAAAAATTTAAATTGGTAGATTTACCAGGAACCTATTCGTTGCTTTCCACATCGGAAGATGAAGAGATTGCTCGCAATTTCATCCTATTTGGAAAGCCCAATGTTACCGTTGTTGTTGCAGATTCTGCAAGGTTAGAACGTAACCTAAATCTTATCCTACAAATATTAGAAATAACACCTAACACTATTCTCTGTCTTAATCTAATTGATGAAGCTGAAAGACATGGAATTAAGGTAGATGAGCGTTCTTTGGCAAGAGAATTAGGAATTCCAGTAGTGCCAACAAGTGCACGCTATGGAAAGGGCTTGCCACTGTTATTAAAAACGATTGATGATATGGCTACTGGGAACATAAATACAAAACCTCATAAAATTAGCAGTATCCCACCAAAAATTGAAACAGCAGTGGCAGAATTAAGTAAAGAAATTGAGGAACAATATCCACAGTTGCCTAATAGCCGATGGATAGCTCTACGTCTACTTGAAGGAGATAGAAGTATTATTGACGCAGTAAAACAAGGAACTTTAGGAGATTTGGAGATAAAGAAATGAGCAAACAGACAAATATAGATAACATCCTGAACAAAGCTGACAAGCTACGCTGGGAACTTGGTGATAACTATCATGATTACCTGACAGAAAGTATTTATACAGATGCAGCTGCCATAACTAGAAAAACGGTACAGCAAAAAGGTAAAGAAAGTGTTTTCAATTTTGAACAGAAACTTGACCAAATAGTTACAAGCAAAAAATGGGGATTCCCTATTATGCTTCTGATATTAGCTGTAGTTTTATGGATTACTATTATAGGAGCCAACTACCCTTCGCAAATGCTTTCGGATCTTCTCATGGGCTGGCTCTACCCGCTGCTGAAAGATGGAGCTAATGCACTAAACTTTCCATGGTGGTTGAGTGGATTTCTTGTAGATGGTGTTTATTTGGCTGTAGCCTGGGTGATTGCTGTGATGCTGCCCCCGATGGCCATATTTTTTCCATTATTTACACTGTTAGAGGATTTTGGTTATCTGCCTAGAGTCGCATTTAATCTCGATAAAATATTCCAAAAAACCGGTGCACATGGAAAGCAAGCTTTAACCATGACTATGGGATTTGGATGTAATGCTGCGGGTGTTGTGGCAACACGTATAATTGATAGCCCGCGTGAGCGCTTAATAGCTATAATTACGAATAACTTTTCGCTATGTAACGGACGATGGCCTACCCAGATATTACTCGCCACTATCTTTCTAGGAGCGGTTGTTCCTAATGAATTTACAAGTTTTGTTGCTACGGGTTCGGTTATCCTGATAGCACTTATTGGTATTGCTTTTATGTTCGGAACCAATTGGTTTCTCTCTAGAGTAATGCTAAAGGGTGAAGTATCTTCATTTACCCTAGAACTTCCTCCCTACCGACCGCCACAGTTTTGGAAAACTTTATATACGTCATTGATAGACCGTACGCTTATCGTTTTGTGGAGAGCGGTAATGTTTGCGGCACCAGCAGGAGCAGCTATTTGGCTCATTTCAAATATAAACGTAGGCGGTGAAAGTCTAGCATTTTGGACTATTGATTGGCTGGATCCGTTTGGAGTGGCTATCGGACTAAACGGTGTGATTCTTCTTGCTTATATTTTAGCGATTCCTGCCAATGAAATTGTAATACCTACTATCTTAATGCTCACAGTGCTAGTCACAAAAGATTTAAATATGGGTGAAGGTGCAGGAGTTATGTTTGAAGGTTCTGAAGCTCAAATTTCAACGATATTAGAGGCAGGAGGATGGACACTACTCACTGCAGTCAACTTAATGCTATTTAGTTTGCTTCATAACCCTTGCAGTACAACGATATATACCATATATAAAGAAACAAATAGTGTAAAATGGACCACTGTAGCAGCAATTCTTCCTATCATCATGGGTATTGTGGTATGTTTCTTAGTCGCTTTTTTCTGGAGACTGTGATTTTTTTTGTAATATTGTGAATATATTTATTACTGAAAATGAAGACAAAAATTCGGAAAGCATTACCCGGAATCACAGAAATAGCATTACTTGATGAAATTGCTAAAGAAGGAATATATCGTGTTTTTTCGGAAGGTGATAATATTATAAACGTTGGGGACTATATTACTTTTGCTCCTTTAGTACTATCCGGAAATATTAGAGTTTCACGTATCAATGAGGACGGCAAGGAAGTCTTTCTCTATTATCTAAAACAAGGAGATACTTGTGCCGACACCCTGCAGTGTTGCTATACCAACAAAAAAAGCCAAATAAATGCCATTGCAGAAGAAGAAACAGAAGTTATTCTTGTAAGTATATTAAATGTAAACAGCTGGTCTTCGAAATACAAAAGTTGGAAAGAATTCGTGATGCTTTCCTTCAAAGAAAAATTCAATCAACTATTGGAAGCTCTTGATAGTATTGCATTCCAAAAAGTTGATGAACGATTGCTTTCTTACCTGAAAAAGAAGGAGGAAATGTCAAATGATTCTCAAATTCAAATAACACATCACGAGATAGCCCGAGATCTCAACACTTCCCGAGAAGTTATTTCACGATTACTCAAAGCTTTAGAAAGCAAAGGCCTGGTTCAGTTAGGTCGAAATTCTATTAAAATGCTTTAATTTTTCGTTATGTGACTTTAGTCACTGTAAGTGGTTTTGCCGACAACTACTTTTGTCTTGGAATCCTAAATAAAAGATGAAAGTATGTTTTCAAAAAGACTTTTTATTAGCCTAATCCTCCTTTGTGGCTTTTTGTCGCTCAGTCAAGCACAACAAACCATCAGCTTAGAGGAATTGTTGAGTAAAGCATTGGCAAACAATATGGGACTGCAACAACAAGCTTTGCAAGCCGATATTGAACAGTTAGATGCAGAGAAGAGTAATGCTGTATTTCTTCCCCGCGTAAATGCAAGTTATTCTTTTGGTCGAACCAACGACCCGCTTAACGTATTCGGGACAAAATTAAAGCAAAAGATTATTCAGCAAGCAGACTTTGCTCCGGATTTACTGAACAATCCTGACGGGATGAACTCTTATAATGCTTTGGTAAAAGTCGAGCAACCTATCTTTAATTTGGATGGTATTTACATGCGAAGTGCAGCAAGAGCAAAAGCCTTAGCATCAAAGCATCAACTGGCATACGGCAAAGAGTATTTAACTTTTCAGGTGAAGCAACTTTTTGCTCAATTACAACTACTCTATGCGGCAAATGATGTATTGGAGAAAGCCAAAAAAACGGTAGAAGCAAATGTAAATTTGGTAGAAAACCTAAGTAAGCAAGGCTATACCAAACCCTCTGACGAATTGGAAGTCAACGTACGCTTAACGGATATGGAAAATAAAATATTGAATAATAAAATCAATATTCAAAATCTCTCTGACCAGCTGTATTATATCATGGGACAAGATGCGAAAGAAACCTTAAAGCCGACGACTGAAATTAAAGAAATTCCTTCTACTGTAGGTTTACTTCCTCAAAGTAATTTGGAAACAGAAAGAGATGATTTGCTGGCTTATCGAGCAGGTATTGATGCACAGAAGAATATGCTAAAAGCAAGTCGCTCAAAATTTTCACCTCGTGTAAATGCTTTTGGACAATATGAAATCAACAATCACAAATTGTTTCAAGGTGATGCAGACAACTACATGGTAGGTATGCGATTATCTTGGAATCTTTTCAACGGAACACAAAACATTAAAGATATACAAAAAAACAAGGTTGCCTTAGAAAAAGCAGAGGTTGCTTATGAGGATTACCTTACGAAAAGTCAAGCTGAACTAAACAAAGCTCATCGTGATGTTGAAAACGCATTGGCAAAGATTGCATTAGCTGAAAAAGCATTGAATCAAGCAAAAGAAAGTTATAGAATCCGTAAAAACAGGTTTGAAGAAGGTCTGGAGAAAACCACAGACCTACTCAAAGACGATAGTGCAGTTGAAGAAAAACACCTCAACTATTTACAAGAATTATTTCAGCTAAAAGTAGCTGTGTATTACATCGAATTTTTAACCTCAACGAAATAAATTGAAAAAAACATTTAATCTAAATAATATGAAGCATCTTATTTTAATCATCAGTTTTCTGGGACTATTTATCACAAGCTGTTCAGATAAAAAAGAAAAAGCTACAGACCAAAATAATGCGGTTGTAGTGAAAATCCAAAAAGTAAGCAATGAGGCTAAAAATAACCTTTTATCAGTAAGTGGAAAAGTAATGCCCGTAGAGTATGCAACACTTAGTACACGAAGCATGGGACACGTGCAGAAAGTATATGTAAAAGTCGGCGAAAGAGTTGCAAAAGGAAAACTCTTATTAAGTATAAATAATGCGGACCTAAATGCACAAAAAGCCCAAGCCGAAGCAGGTATCTCTGAAGCAAAAGCCGCATTTCAAAATGCTGAAAAAGACTATAAGCGTTTTAAAAATTTATTTGAAAACAAAAGTGCATCACAGAAAGAACTTGATGATGTAACGGCACAATATAATATGGCTAAAGCACGACTATATGCGGCACAACAAATGAAAGAAGGGGTAAACGCTCAATTTTCTTACAGTAATATACGTGCACCTTTCAGCGGTGTTATTACACAAAAAAATGTAAATGCCGGTGATTTAGCCAATCCGGGAATGCCCTTGATTACAATGGAAAACCCTTCAAAGTTTGAGATTATTGCGATGATTCCGGAAAGTGAAGTGGCTAAGGTAAAAAAAGACCAAGAGGTCGAAATCTTGATAAAATCAATTAATCAAAAAACTAAAGGAAAGGTATCCGTAGTGAGCAGTTCTGCACAAAATACCGGTGGACAATATCTTGTGAAAGTAGCTTTGAAAGAAAAGCCTGAAGCTTTACGTTCAGGAATGTATGCAACAATTTATTTCCCCATTAAAAGTGGAGCAACTACTCAAATGATTGCAGTTCCTACATCAGCCTTGGTGAAACAAGGAGAACTTACAGGAATCTATACCGTAAGCCAAAGCAATACCGCTATTTTAAGATGGTTACGCTTAGGGCAACAGTTAGGTGATAACGTAGAAGTACTTTCCGGTCTATCAGCAGATGAAAGCTACATTATTTCTGCAGAAGGAAAGTTATACAACGGTGTAAAAGTAAATCCGATACAGTAATTACAATCAAGTAAAAGAAAAAAAATGAAAGAAGGATTAGCAGGAAAAATAGCAAAGTTATTTATCGGGTCAAAACTAACGATACTGCTGATGATTGTATTTATGGTCATTGGAGTATATAGTTCGTTTTTGATTCCCCGAGAGGAAGAGCCACAAATTGACGTGCCTATGGCAGATATCTTCGTCGGTTATCCCGGAGCCAGCCCCAAAGAGGTAGAATCACGTGTAGCAAAACCTCTTGAAAAATTAATCTCCAATATAAAAGGTGTAGAGTACGTATATACAACATCTATGGAGGAACAGGCAATGGTTATCGTACAATTTTACGTGGGCGAAGATATAGAACGCTCTTTGGTAAAACTCTACAATGAAATCAATAAGCACATGGATACCATGCCGGAAGGTGTTACCATGCCTTTAATAAAATCACGTGCCATTGATGATGTGCCCATGCTGGGATTAACGCTATGGAGCCCTAATTATGATGATTATCAATTAAAGAAAATGGCGAATGAATTGGCTACTGAAATAGAAAAAGTCAATGATGTAGCTATTACTAAAATAATTGGCGGGCGCAGTCGCGAGCTCAGCGTAATTCTTGACAAAGCAAAAATGGCTGAAAGTCATTTAGACTTTTTGAATGTTGCAGAGATGCTAAAAGCCAACAACCATCAATTAGTCGCAGGAGCTTTTAAGAAGGGAGATACAGAATACAATATCAAAACAGGCAATTTCTTGGAAACCTCCGATGATGTGAAAAACTTAGTCATTGGAGTTTATCAGAATCAAGCTGTTTATTTAAAACAAATCGCTGAAATAAAAGATGGTCCGGAATTACCAAAAAACTACGTTTCTATGGGATTTGGAGTAGCCAGCGATGAAATGAAGGAATACCAAGCAGAATATCCTGCTGTTACCATCTCTGTTGCTAAACGCAAAGGTGCAGATGCAATGAAGATTTCCGATAAAATATTGAATAAAGTGGAGCATTTACGCAAAACACTTATTCCTGATGATGTTCATGTATCGGTAACGCGTAACTACGGAGAAACGGCTTCGCAAAAAGTCTCTGAACTATTGATGCACCTTATCGGAGCGATTATTGCCGTAACCATCGTGGTTATGTTAGCCATGGGTTGGCGTGGCGGGTTGGTAGTGTTTCTATCAGTTCCCATCACTTTTGCATTGACGCTGTTGAGCTATTATATGCTTGACTATACACTCAACCGCATTACGCTGTTTGCATTGGTGTTCGTAACAGGCATTGTCGTCGATGACTCTATTATTATTGCGGAGAATATGCACCGGCATTTTAAAATGAAAAAACTGCCTTTCAAGCAAGCAGCACTTTATGCTATCAACGAGGTTGGTAACCCAACTATCTTGGCGACCTTTACGGTAATTGCCTCTGTGCTTCCTATGGCTTTTGTATCAGGAATGATGGGGCCTTATATGTCTCCAATGCCTATTGGTGCATCTATTGCCATGATACTTTCACTATTCGTTGCCTTGACGATAACGCCTTATTTAGGTTTTATTTTCTTGAGAGAAAAGGATAAAAAAGGTCAAAAGAAGAAAGAAGCCAAGAAATTAGAAGAAACATTTATCTATAAATTGTATGAAAAATTAGAGCGTCCTGTTCTTGAAAATAAAATGAAGCGAAACATCTTCCTCGGAGTTACTTTTCTGTTGCTCTTAGGGTCTGTTGCGTTGTTCTTTACAAAAACAGTAGCTGTAAAAATGTTGCCTTTTGATAATAAGAACGAATTTCAAGTGGTTATTGATATGCCGGAGGGCACAACACTGGAACGTACTGCGGTGGTAGCGAAAGAAATTGGTCAATACCTCAGACAACAAGATGAGGTGGTAAATTACCAAAGCTATATAGGTACTTCAGCCCCGATTACTTTCAACGGTTTAGTACGCCACTATGACATCCGCCATGGCAGTAATGTTGCAGATATTCAAGTAAACCTTACCGACAAGAAAAAACGAAGCCTGCAAAGTCATGATTTAGCAAAAAAATATCGCCCGGGTATTCAGGCGGTAGCCAAGAAATACGGTGCTAATGTAAAGGTAGTGGAAGTACCTCCGGGACCTCCTGTGCTTTCTACAATTGTTGCTGAAGTTTATGGCCCTGATTACAATCAGCAAATCGCCATTGCAGACAGCATACAGCAAATTTTACACAACACCCAAGACGTCGTGGATATCGACTGGATGGTAGAGGCTGACCAAGAACAGTTTAACTTTGAAATAAACAAAGAAAAAGCGATGCTTTACGGTGTCGCTCCTCAACAAATTGTCTATACGATGAATATGGCATTGAGCAACAAAGCTGTAGCATCTATTTACAGTGAAAATTCAAACCATCAAGTTGAAATTGTTCTTCAATTAGATGAAAAAGAAAAAACGTCTATCAATGATATTGCTCAATTGAAAATAAAAAGCAAACAAGGAAATATGGTTCCTATTGCCGACCTTATAGAGGTAAAAAAGAATATCAAGCCTAAGAGCATTTATCGAAAAAATCAAAAACGCGTAGTTTATATTTTAGCCGATATGGCAGGCGAGCTGGAAAGTCCTGTGTATGCAATACTGGGAATGACCGATAAACTAAAAGCTATTGATTTACCGGCAGGATACGAAATCAATGAAACTTACATGGAACAACCCGCCTTAGAAGATGACTATACCGTAAAATGGGATGGCGAGTGGCAAATAACCCTCGAGGTATTCCTTGATTTGGGAATTGCATTCTTGGGTGTACTCATCATTATTTATATGCTGATAGTCGGTTGGTTCCAAGATTTTAAAGTTCCTTTTGTGATGATGGTTGCCATTCCTCTTTCCTTAGTGGGTATTGTTTTAGGACACTGGATACTGGGAGCATTCTTTACTGCCACATCCTTTATTGGAATGATTGCTCTAGCAGGTATTATGGTGCGGAACTCTGTCTTGCTGATTGACTTTATCAATCTGCGTTTGGCAGAAGGTATTCCTTTGAAACAAGCCGTATTGGAGGCAGGAGCTATCCGAACCACTCCTATTCTATTGACAGCAGGTACGGTGGTTATCGGTGCGTTCGTCATTCTTTTTGACCCAATTTTCCAAGGTTTGGCAATCTCACTGATGGGTGGAACGATAGGTTCTACCATTCTCACATTGCTTGTCGTGCCATTGGTTTATTACCTAATGGAACGCAAAAAATATGAGGATAGAGAAAAATCAGATAAATAACTATTTCTTTAAACCCTAACAAAATGAAATTAGTAATCATAACAGCAGTAGCATCTTTTCGAGAAGATATTATAAAACTCTTGAAAAAGGCTAAAATAGACTCATACAGTGGTGCAGAGATGGACGGCTACAGTCATTCAGAAAGTTCTTCTTTCAGCTGGTTTCCCGGTGCCAAAGAAGGTATAGACTCTCATATGTTTTTTGCTTTTACAACAAGTAAACAAGCAGAAAATCTAATAAATATCGTAACTGAATTTAACCAGTGCACCGTGGAAAACAAAAACTTTTGTATAAAAGTTGGCACTGTTCCTGTGGATAAATACATTTAAGCAAAATATTAAAACAATGGAAAATAATAAACCATATTGTCACAAAGTAACGAAACACGAACGCATCGTGCGATTTATTGCAGGAACTTTCGTGCTGTTGAGTGTTCTCCTTGGATATTTTGTGCATATCTATTGGTTAGCCTTGGCACTCTTCGTGGCATTAAACCTTATACAATCATCACTTACAAAATGGTGCTTATTGAATGACATTTTAAGATGGTTAAAAATTAAAGACAATTAAAATCATAACTTTTTAAAAAATTTAGAAATGAAGAATTTTTCAGAAATCATCAATCAATCAAAACCAACGCTGGTAGATTTCTTTGCAGAATGGTGTGGCCCTTGCAAAATGATGAGTCCCATCCTAGAAGAGGTAAAAGATGAGTTAGGCGATAGTGCCAACATCATCAAAATAGATGTAGATAAAAACCAAGAAATGGCTCGTGATTTCCAAATTATGGGAGTTCCTACATTAATTCTTTTTAAAAATGGAGAGAAATTATGGAGTCATTCCGGTTTATTGCAAAAGCAAGATCTTGTTGAAATCATCAAAAAACATTCATAATGGCGGAACTACTCTTTCTATTACTGGGTGTTTTTATCGCTTTACTCATAGTGTATTGGTTAGTACCCCGCAAAATGATCAATACCCAAGAAAGCCTTTATGACTTTGATACGACTGTTGCAAAAATTGTAGCAAATGCTGAAAAAGAAGGCTGGGGCTTACAAGGAATTAAAAGAATAGATGAATCTATAGAGAAGGCTAATTTAGAAGCGAAAGCGAAAGTGGCTCTTATTGAAATATGTCATCCGGAACATGCCTCAAAGATGATAAATGATCCTAAGAGCACTCATATTTCTGTGATGATGCCTTGCACTATTTCAGTCTATGAAACCGAGGACAAAAAAGTCATTATCGCCACAATGAATATCAAACCTATGAGTTGGATGTTCGGCGGTACTGTAAAAGAAGTCATGGGAGGACCAGTCTATAAATCACAAAAAAGATTTATTGACTTGAACTAATAAGCCTCCCCTTTTCAATAAAAACGCCACTAAACCGAGGTCTATTGGCGTTTTTATTGAAAGTTCTTCGTCCTACTATTCATGAATATCAAGAAGGTCAAACATAAAGGCATATTCCAATGCAACTTCTTTTAGTTTGGCAAAACGACCGGATGCTCCTCCGTGTCCGTAGTCCATTTCTATTTTCAACAATACTGGATTATTATCCGTTTTCATTTCACGAAGTTTAGCTACCCATTTTGCTGGCTCCCAATATTGCACTTGGGAATCGTGCAGTCCTGTTGTTACCAACATCGCAGGATAATCTTGTGCTTTTACTTGATCGTAAGGAGAATACGACAACATATAGTCATAATAGGTTTTGTCTTTAGGATTGCCCCATTCGTCGAACTCGCCGGTAGTTAAAGGAATGGTTTCATCCAACATCGTTGTAACCACATCTACAAAGGGTACTTGGGCAATAATTCCCGTATATAAATCAGGTCGCATATTCGCAACAGCTCCCATCAATAAACCACCCGCACTTCCGCCACAAGCAAAAACTTTATCCTTAGCTACCAAATTATTTTTAACGAAATATTCGGTACAGTCAATAAAGTCGGTAAATGTATTTTTCTTCTTCAACAATTTACCATCCTCATACCAAGGACGACCTAATTCCTCGCCTCCACGGATATGTGCAATGGCATAAATTATTCCTCTATCCAGCATGCTCAAACGAACCGAACTAAAGTAAGCATCTATACTATTACCATAAGAGCCATAGGCATAAATATACAATGGAGACTTTCCGTCTAACTTTGCGTTGTTTTTATTATATACTAAAGATACAGGAACTTGGGTTCCATCTCTCGCTTCTACCCAAATACGCTTACTTTTATAGTTATCTTTATTGAAGTCTCCTAAAACTTCTTGTTGTTTTAGCAACTGGGGTTCCTTGGTTCTCATATTTATATCAAATACAGAAGTTGGTGTTGTCAAAGAGGTATAGCCATAGCGCAATACCTCGGCATCAAAATCAACATTGGTAGAAACCCACGCATCATAGACTTCTTCTTTGAAATCGATATAATAATCTTGTGCTCCATCCCAAGTTTGAATACGAATATTATTTAATCCTTTTTCTCTCTCTGAGGTGACCAAATACTCTTTAAAAATATCAATACCTGTAAGCATCACATCTTTTCGTGGGGCAATAACCATCTTCCAATGTCTTTTATCCGTAGCTGTAACCGGAGTTTTCATCAAACAAAAGTTCTGTGCATTCCAATTCGTATAGATATAAAAACTTTCTCCATAATGAGCCACGTTGTATTCCACGCCACGCTCACGCGGTGCAATGAGTTGAAACTCACTATCAGGTTTATCCGCATCAATATATCTCATCTCAGAAGTCAATGTGGAACTATTACCAATGATAATATATTTTTCCGATTTCGTTTTATAGCAATGAGTATAAAAGGTATTGTCCTTCTCTTCGTAAACCAGTTTATCCTTGGCAACATCTTTTCCTATTTTGTGAGTGTAGACTTGGTATGGCAACAAAGTTTGTTCATCTTTTTTAGTATAGAATATGGTTTTATTATCATTAGCCCAAGTGATACTTCCCGAGGTATTCTCTATTTTATCAGGATAGATCTCACCAGTTTTTAAATTCTTTATATAAATCGTATATTTTCTACGACTTACATTATCTACAGAATAAGCTAATAGTTTATTGTTTGGGCTTACCTCAGAAGCTCCTACACTATAGTACGCTTCCCCCTCAGCCAACTCCGGGATATTCAATAAGATTTCCTCCTCAGCATCGAGACTCCCTTTCTTCCTGCAAAACAAAGGATATTCCGCTTCACCCTCAGTACGGGTATAGTAATAATAACCGTTTTTCTTATAAGGCACAGATTCATCGTCTTTCTTGATACGAGCAACCATTTCATCATACAGATTTTGCTGAAATTCCTCAGTGTGCTCCATTATCGCATCAGTGTATGCATTCTCCGCTTTCAAATGCTCAATTACCTCAGGATCTTCTCTTTGATTTAACCAAAAGTAGTTGTCGATACGCGTATCTTCGTGTATTGTTAATTTCTTTTTAATTTTTTTTGCCACAGGTGGCTGTGCTTTTACATCTCTTATCTTCATAGCTCTTATAGTACGAAGCAATAGCTAAAAAGTCTATCGCTCGTTAGTAACGTTCTTGAATTTATTTTGAAAAAAATAGTCGATATTTATGTGTTCAAAAATACGACAAAAATGTAGATTTTATCCTGTTTTCAGTAAAATAACAGTAGCTTTGCACTACATTTAGATTATGGCAAATAATTTCACCACAGGAAAACCGTCAAGACAACTTTTTTGGTTTGCAGTCCCTATTTTATTAGGAAATGTCTTCCAGCAATTTTATAACATCGTAGATAGTGCTGTTGTGGGACGTCTTATTGGAAACGACGCTTTAGGAGCTGTCGGTGCATCCTATCCAGTGATTTTTGCTATCATTTCGTTGATTTCCGGTATCGCCGGAGGATTTACCATTGTAGTATCTCAATACTTTGGTGCCAGACAATATGATAATGTAAAGGCAACGATAACTACGATGTATTTCTTTATCTTCTTTTTCTCAGCCTTAGCATCTATATTAGCCCTTATATTTAGCAAGGAAATATTTCTTCTATTAGATTTACCTATCGAGTTACTTGACTTAGCCACAAGATACATTAATATTTACATGAGTGGTATTATTTTATTTTTTGGATACGCTGCAACCACTGCAATACTTCGTGGTCTTGGAGACTCCAAAACACCTCTCTATTTCTTGATATTTTCTACACTCCTTAATATCTCCTTAGATCTTTTGTTCGTCTATGTCCTTGGCTATGGCGTAGAAGGTGTAGCGTATGCCACCATCATCGCTCAAGGTATTGCTTTTATTGCAATCAGTATATATGTGCATCACAAAAATGTACATTTACGCATTAATTTCTCTTCGCTAAAGTTTGATTTCGACATCTTTAAAAAGGCAATCCGTATTGGGCTGCCAAGTGGAATACAGATGGTTGCCGTCTCCGTGGGAATGGTTATTATTTCGCGATTAGTCAATGGTTTTGGCACCGAAGTTATCGCCGCCTACAGTGTTGCGATGCGTATTGATTCTCTTGCCGTGATGCCTGCTATGGCATATAGCCAAGCTGTGGCATCCTTTACAGGACAAAACATGGGGGCAGGAAAATTTTCACGAGTAATGTCTGGATACAAGACGAGTTTAAGTCAGTCCTTGATTATTTGTGTAATAATGACTGCCGTAATCGTCATCTTTGGAGAAAATCTAATGGGTATTTTTACTGAGGATCCTGAAATCATCCGAATAGGTAAAGAATACTTAGTAATCGTAAGCTCATTCTATGCATTATTTGTAATATTGTTTAACTCAAACGGGGTTTTGCGTGGTGCTGGTGATACATTGATTCCAATGTTTGTAACTATCGTTGCTCTTTGGATTGTTCGTATCCCTGTAGCCTATTATTTAGCAGGGTTTATGGGAGAAACTGGTGTTTGGTGGTCTGTACCAGCTGGCTGGGCTGTGGGGGCTACATTCTCTACGCTTTACTTCTTCTCTGGCAAATGGAGAACAAAAGGAGTCGTTAAACATTTTCCAAAGGAAGAGATGTTGGAAGAATAATGACTATTTCCCTGTTAACTTTTTTATTTCATTGAGAATATTGAGCGCTTCAACTGGTGTGAGATTATTTACATCCAAACCTGCTATTTGGTCTCTTATCTGGGTTAGCACAGGATCATCCAACTGAAAAAAGCTCATTTGGTAGCCTTCACGACTTTGTGCTAATTCTTTCACGGGTTTTCCTAAATTGCTTTTATCAGTTTTTCCTTCTAATTGTTCCAAAATTACATTGGCACGTTGCACTACTGATGCCGGCATTCCTGCCATACGTGCAACATGAATACCAAAACTGTGGTTGGAGCCTCCCCTCACTAACTTTCGAAGAAAAATGACTTTGTCTTTGACTTCTTTTACAGAAACATTATAATTTTTTACGCGAGAGAACGAGTCTTGCATTTCGTTGAGTTCATGATAATGCGTCGCAAATAATGTTTTGGCTCTATTTTTAGGCTGTTCGTGAATGTATTCTACAATAGACCAAGCGATTGAGATACCGTCATAAGTACTTGTTCCTCGTCCTAATTCATCAAAAAGCACCAAACTTCTATCTGAAAGATTATTCAAAATACTTGCCGCCTCATTCATCTCTACCATAAAAGTCGATTCTCCCATAGAAATATTATCGGAAGCTCCTACACGAGTGAATATTTTATCCACTACACCAATGTTCGCCTCTTTTGCAGGAACATAACTTCCTATCTGAGCCATTAACGTAATCAATGCGGTTTGTCGCAATAATGCTGACTTACCCGACATATTAGGTCCTGTAATAATAATTATTTGTTGAGAATCATTGTCCAAATATACATCATTGGCAATATACTCCTCTCCCACAGGCAATTGTTGTTCTATCACGGGATGCCTGCCCTCTTTGATATCGAGAACTTTTGTATCATTTACTTGAGGAAGCACATAATTATTTTGCTGTGCACATTGAGCAAAAGAAAGCAAACAATCTAAACGAGCCACTAACTGAGCATCTAATTGCAATGAAGGAAGAAAATCAGCAATTTCTAAAACCAAAGACTCATAAAGTTGCTGTTCCAAAACCTGAATTTTCTCCTCTGCTCCTAATATTTTATTCTCGTATTCTTTTAATTCTTCTGTAATGTAGCGTTCGGCACTTACCAAAGTTTGTTTGCGAATCCATTCCTCCGGAACTTTATCTTTATGAGTATTTCGAACTTCAAGATAATACCCAAAAACATTATTAAAAGCTATTTTCAGTGACGGAATTCCCGTACGCTCACATTCGCGTTGCTGTAAATCAACCAAATAATCTTTCCCTTTAAAGGAAATATTGCGAAGTTCATCTAATTCTTCCGAAACTCCTTCTTTTATTACATTTCCTTTATTTAATAATGCCGGCGGATTATCCACAATACTACTGCCAATTCTCTCACAAAGCTTACTGCAAGGATTGAGTTGGTCTGAAATGTTAGTCAATGCTTCAGCACCATCACTGGTACACAAATCTTTAATATGCTGAATTGCTTGCAGTGCATTTTTGAGTTGTACAATCTCTCTGGGATTGATTCTTCCCACAGCAGCTTTTGAAGCAATACGCTCCATATCTCCAACTTGGTGTATGGTCTCAAACAATTCTTCGGAAACATACGGATTGTTCAGTAATGCTGTAACAACGGCTTGGCGACTTTGAATCTTCTTTACTTCTTTTAGTGGCAATGCAACCCAGCGTTTTAGCAAACGTGCTCCCATTGGGCAAGCTGTTTTATCCAACACTTGAACCAGCGTTTTTGCTCCTTCGTGCAGGGAAGAAAACAACTCTAAATTTCGAACCGTAAAACGGTCTAGCCAAACATATTCTCCTTCTTCTATCCGAGAAATACTGGTAATATGTCGTATTTGTTCGTGCTTGGTCAACTCTAAATAATGCAGAATAGCTCCGGAGGCAACAACTCCAAGTGGATAATCAGAGATTCCAAAACCTTTTAGAGAGGCAGTTTGGAAGTGCTGTAATAGCTTATCCTCTGCTCCTTGGTAATGAAAAGCCCAATCTTCCATGGGGAACGTATAATACTTTCCAAAAGTTTCTCGGAACAACTTCTCCTTACCTCTTTCAAATAATACTTCTTTAGGTTGCAAATTAGAAAGTAACTTATCAATATAAGAGAAGTTCCCTTGTGAAGTATAAAACTCTCCGGTCGATACATCTAAAAAAGCCACGCCAGCTTGTTGCTTTTCAAAAAAAACCGCAGCGAGGAAATTATTTTCTTTATGTTCTAAAACATTATCATTGAAAGAAACTCCCGGCGTTACAAGTTCTATTATCCCTCGCTTTACGATCTTTTTGGTTTTCTTCGGGTCTTCCAACTGTTCACAAATGGCAACACGCTGTCCTGCTCTTACCAATTTCGGCAAATACGTATCAATAGCATGATGAGGAAATCCTGCCAACTCGATGTATGCAGCTGCACCGTTGGCACGTTTCGTTAAAGTAATTCCAAGAATATCAGCAGTTTTTATGGCATCATCAGAGAAAGTTTCATAAAAATCTCCAACACGAAACAGTAAGATGGCATCAGGATGCTGAGCCTTCATCTTATTGTATTGTTTCATCAGCGGAGTTTCTGCTACTTTTTTTGCCACGTATTTGGTTTTTTAGTAGCCCCAACAGGAATCGAACCTGTATCTACAGTTTAGGAAACTACTATTCTATCCGTTGAACTATGGGGCCATCGCAATTATTTCACCACAAAAATAAGGATTTTTATCGAGAATAATCTCTAAAAATAACTAGATCCTATATATAAACAACTACACTTAAAAATCTTCCTCCCTAAGTGAAAAATAATTAAAGATAACTATCTACATGTCAATAATTTTGAGTTTTCAGAATAAAAGACGTATATTTGCACTGGATTTAAATAGCGAGGGATAGGATTGGGGACAGAAGTCCCCAATTTTTATATTACCAAATATGATTGCAAAAGAAAAGATAGAAGAATTATTAAGCAGTTACTTAACTGATAAACAAGATGTATTTTTGGTGGAAGTGAAAACGACACCAGATAATAGAATCAAAGTTTTCTTAGATAGTTTAACTTCACTCTCTATAGAAGAATGCATGAATACAAGCCGATGGCTAGAGTCACAATTGGATAGAGAGGTTGAAGACTTTGAGCTTCAAGTATCTTCGGCAGGTATTGGCAATCCTTTCAAAGTAGAAAAGCAATATCAAAAAGCGATTGGAAAACAAGTAGAAGTTGCTGTAAAAGATGGCAGAAAACTACATGGTAAACTTACAGCATACGGAGATAATACCCTGACACTTGAGGTCGCCAAGAAGGTAGTTGTCAAAGGAAAAAAGAAGAAACAAGAAGTACAAGAATTGGAAGAAATTCCAACAAGTGAAATAAATACAACAAAAGAAGTAATTACATTTTAATCATAGCATTGCAATGGATAGCATCAATCTGATAGAATCATTTTCAGAATTTAAGGAACTGAAAAACATTGATAGAGAAACAATGATGAGAGTACTCGAAGATGTTTTCCGAAATACTTTAGAAAAGCGTTTTGGAACTGACGAGAACTTTGATGTCATCATTAATCCTGACAAAGGAGACTTAGAGATATGGAGAAATAGAGAAATCGTTCCTGACGATGAAGTTGAAGATGAAAACTTACAAATTTCTCTTTCTGATGCCCAAAAGATTGAAAGTGATTATGAAGTTGGCGAGGAAGTAACAGATGCCGTAAAAATTGCAGATTTCGGACGTCGTGCCATATTATCATTGCGTCAAAATTTGGCTTCACGTATCATGGATATGGAGAAAGGAAGTATCTACAATAGATACAAAGACCGTGTTGGTGAGATTATTACAGGAGAAGTTTACCAGATATGGAAACGTGAAATTTTAGTATTAGACGACTATGATAATGAATTGATACTGCCACGAACGGAGCAGATTCCTTCGGACTTTTTCCGTAAAGGTGATACGATTCGTGCAATTGTTTCTAAAGTAGAAATGAAAAATAACAATCCAATTATTTACATTTCTCGAACTTCCCCATTATTCTTGGAACGCCTTTTTGAATTAGAAGTTCCAGAGATTTTTGACGGATTAATAACGATAAAGAAAATTGTACGCACGCCAGGACAACGTGCTAAAGTAGCCGTTCAGTCTTACGATGAACGTATAGATCCTGTGGGAGCTTGCGTGGGGATGAAAGGCTCTAGAATTCACGGTATCGTACGAGAATTACGCAATGAAAATATTGATGTTATTAATTATACAGACAATACACAGTTGTATATTACTCGTGCTTTAAATCCTGCACGAATTAATTCCATGGATATTAACGAAGAAGAGAAAACCGTAGCCGTACACTTAGATCCTGAAGAAGTTTCATTAGCTATCGGTAAGGGAGGATTAAATATCAAATTGGCCAGCCGATTAACAGGTTATGAAATAGAAGTTTTCCGTGAGCTATCTACTGACGAGATTGAGGAAGACGTAAACTTGGAAGAGTTTTCTGATGAAATTGACGGATGGATAATCGATGAGCTTAAGCGTATCGGCTGTGATACAGCACGCAACGTATTGGATTTAAGTGCTGAAGAATTAGAACACCGAACGGATTTAGAAGTTGAGACGATACAAGAAGTGCTCGATATCTTAAGTTCCGAATTTGACGACGAAAAAGAAGAAGAGTAATTATATTAACAAAGACAGAAGAATAAAGGTTCAGTTATATGCCAATAAACAAAACAACGAGACTAAGTAAAGCAGCCCGCGAATTTAATGTGGGTATTTCTACTATCGTAGAATTTTTACGCACCAAAGGTGTAGAAATTGATGCCAATCCAAATACTAAATTGGATGATAAAGCATACAGTTTACTAGTCAATGAGTACAGTTCTGATGTACAATTAAAACAAAGAGCACAGGAAATTGCTCTAAAACCCAACAAAGCAGAGGCAGTCTCTATAGATGATGTGAATACTACCGGAGAGACAGTATTGCCTGAGGAGAAGGAAGAAGAAATTTCTCACAAGAAAGAAGCAAAAGGTCTTAAAATTGTTGGTGAAATTGACTTGAATCCACCTAAAAAAGAGAAAACTCCCGAGAAAGAGCTAAAAGAGGAGAAAGAACCTGAAAAAGTTGAAAAAACTGAAGAAAAATCGGAGAAGGAAGTAGCTGAACCTATTAAAAAAGGTGACGAACCAAAAGTTGTAGGAAAAATAAATCTTGACGAACTGAACCAAAAGACACGTCCTACGAAAAAAACACGAGCAGAGAAGGAAGCAATAAAAAAAGCTGAAGATAAGGTAACTAAGACAATAAAAGATACCCAGAAGACTAAAGAAGAACCTAAAAAGACAGAGGAAGCTCCTAAAAAAGAAGAAAATAAGAGCTCTGAGGACTTCTTAGAAACTAAAGTAAAAAAATTAGATGGACTTACCGTTGTTGGGAAGATAGAACTAAAAGACCAACCAACAAGACCTGCAAAAAAGAAACGTAAGCGCATTCAAAAATCTAAAGTTGATGTTAAGGATGTTGCCAAAAACCAAAAACCCGGTAATAGAACTAACAACAATAACGCCAATAGAAGCAGAGCTAATGCTGCGAACAAACGTAAAGGCAGAAAGCCGATTGTAAAACAAGAGGTTAATGAGGAGGATGTTCAAAAGCAAATTAGGGAAACTTTAGCAAAATTAACAAAAGGAAAATCGAAAGGAGCAAAACACCGTCGTGAAAAAAGAGACCTTGCCAGCCAAAAGCAGGAAGAGGAGGCAAAGCAGATGGAGCAACAAAAGCAAACGATTCAACTTACTGAGTTTGTTACAGTAAGTGAAGTTGCTACGATGATGGATGTTCCTGTTAACGAAGTTATCTCTGCATGTATGTCATTAGGACTTATGGTTAACCTTAACCAACGTCTTGATGCAGAAACGATTTCCCTTGTTGCCAGTGAATTCAATTACAATGTAGAGTTTGTAAGTGCAGAAATTCAAGAAGCCATAAACGAAGAGGAAGAAGATAGTCCTGAAGATTTAATCCCACGTCCACCAATCGTAACGGTAATGGGACATGTTGACCATGGTAAGACCTCTTTACTTGACTATATTAGAAATACGAATGTAATTGCCGGTGAAGCCGGTGGAATTACACAACATATCGGTGCATACAACGTAACCTTAGAAAGTGGAAAACATATCACATTCTTAGATACTCCGGGTCACGAGGCGTTTACCGCCATGCGTGCTCGTGGTGCTCAAGTTACAGATATTGCAGTCATCATAATTGCAACTGATGATAATGTGATGCCTCAAACTAAGGAAGCGATTAGTCACGCTTCGGCAGCAGGTGTACCTATTGTATTTGCATTAAATAAAATAGACACACAAGGTGCTGACCCAGAGCGCATCAAGAGTGAATTGGCTAATATGAACTACCTTGTTGAAGACTGGGGAGGTAAATACCAAAGTCAAGAGATTTCTGCTAAAAAAGGAACTGGAGTTGACGAATTATTAGAGAAAATACTTTTAGAAGCTGAATTGTTAGAACTCAAAGCGAATCCTGACAAACGAGCTTCAGGTACAGTTATAGAATCTTCATTAGACAAAGGTCGTGGATATGTAACGACTGTTTTAGTAGAATCAGGAACCTTGCACGTAGGAGACATTATGCTGGCAGGCAGCTATACAGGTAATGTAAAAGCCATGTTCAATGAACGTGGTACTACCATAGAAAGCGTAAGACCCGCAGAACCTGTGACCATGCTGGGATTAAATGGAGCCCCTACAGCAGGTGATAAATTCAATATTATGACTTCTGATAAAGAGGCTCGAAATATTGCACACAAAAGAGAACAACTACAGAGAGAACAATCTTTACGTACTCAGAAGCATATTACGCTTGACGAAATTGGTCGCCGTATTGCTGTGGGTAATTTCCAAGAATTAAATATTATCGTAAAAGGTGACGTTGATGGTTCTATTGAAGCTTTATCAGACTCATTAATGAAACTCTCTACGGAGGAAATTCAGTTAAATGTAATCCATAAAGCTGTGGGACAGATTTCAGAGTCTGATGTGATGCTTGCCACTGCGTCTGAAGCCATCATTATCGGTTTCCAAGTGCGCCCTTCATTAGGAGCAAGAGCCTTAGCTGAAAAAGAAGAAATTGACATACGTCTATATTCTATCATATACGATGCTATTGAAGAAGTGAAACAAGCTATGGAGGGTATGCTTTCTCCTGAGATTAAGGAAGAAGTTACCGCGACATTAGAGATCATGGAAACATTTAAGGTGAGCAAAGTAGGTACTATTGCCGGTTGTATTGTGCGTAGCGGAAAGATTCACAGAAACTCAAAGGTGCGTGTCATCCGTGATGGTATTGTAGTTTACACCGGAGAGTTAGGTTCGCTTAAGCGTTTCAAAGACGACGTGAAAGAAGTTGCAAAAGGTTTCGAATGTGGATTAAACATTGCCAACTTTAACGACATTAAGGTTGGAGATATTATTGAAGCTTACGAGAATAAAGAATTCTCAAGAACATTATAATACATGCATGGAATTTACAGCTGAACAAATAGCCGAAGCATTAGAAGGCACCGTCGATGGAGATAAAAATTGTGTAGTTTCTGGCGTCTCAGAGATAGATGCAGGTAAGCCCAAAACTTTAACATTTTTGGCTAATCCCAAATACGAAAAATATATTTATACGACTGAGGCCTCAATTGTATTAGTTAGCAATAATTTTACTCCAAAAGAGTCTGTAAAAACAACTTTGCTCCGAGTAAAAGACCCATATGGTGCTATGGCTAATCTGCTACAATTGTATGAGCAAAGTAAGCCTAAAAAAATCGGTATCGAAGAGCCTTCCTACGTCAGTAAATCAGCAACGATAGGTAAAGATGTTTACATTGGTGCCTTTGCTTATATAGGCGACAATGCTATAATCGGGGATAATGTTAAAATTTACCCGAATACTTATATCGGGGATAAAGTAAGTATAGACAACAACTCAGAATTATTTGCGGGAGTAAAAATTTATCCTCACACAAAGATTGGTAAAGGCTGCATTATTCATTCAGGTGCAGTGATTGGAGCTGATGGTTTTGGATTTGCTCCTCAAAAAGACGGTACCTTTGAGAAAATACCCCAAGTAGGACATGTTATTTTAGAAGATAATGTTGAAATTGGTGCGAATACCTGTATAGACCGTGCAATGCTCAACGCAACGACCATAAAACAAGGAGTAAAACTGGATAATCTTATTCAAGTAGGACATAACTGCACTGTAGGTGAAAACACAGTGATTGCAGCACAAACGGGAATTGCAGGCAGTGTGGAAATTGGTGAAAATTGTATGATTGGCGGTCAAGTTGGAATATCCGGACACCTTAAGATAGCCGACAAAGTGCAGATCGTGGCACAAACAGGAATAAGTTCAAGCTTAGATGAAGGAAGTGTTGTTATGGGGAGTCCATCAATGAATGTTTCTAAGTATTATAAATCTTATGCCTATTTCAAGAAATTACCTAATTTAGCCAAAGAAATAAAAGAGCTGAAACAGAAGTTAAAAGATTTAACATCTGAAAAATAAATACCATCTTTAACTAATTAAATATAATCTAAGATGTTAAACAATAAGCAACAAACCCTAAAAGAATCCTTTACCTTATGTGGAAGAGGACTTCATACTGGAGCTGAAGCTACTATTAGTTTCCATCCTGCTAAAGAAAATTACGGATACCGGTTTGTTAGAACTGATTTCGACGAGAACATAGAGATTCCTGCCCTCGCAAAGTTCGTTGCAGATACAGCAAGAAGTACGATTCTTGAAAAAGATGGTGCTAAATTACAGACTATTGAGCATGTACTCTCCGCACTTTACGGTTGCCAAATTGATAACTGCAGAATTGAATTGGATAGTGAAGAGCCACCTATTTTAGATGGAAGTTCAAAACCATTCGTAGATGAAATCCTAAGGGTTGGGATTGAAGAACAAGATGCTCCAAGAAAATTCTTTAAAGTAAGAGAACCTATTTCTGTATATGACAAAGACACAGGTGCAGAAGTTACTCTTTTGCCTGACAATGACTTTAAAATCGATACACACATAGCTTATGATGGATCACCACTCCTTTCTAATCAATTTGCTCAACTGAGAGACATCGATGACTATGCGGAAGAAATAGCTCACTGTCGCACCTTTGTTTTCTTTAGGGAATTAGAAATCCTACTACAAAACAATTTAGTAAAAGGCGGTGATTTAGACAATGCCATTGTCATTTTAGACAAGGAAGTACCCCAAGCGGAAATTGATCGGCTTGCAGAATTGTTTGGGAAGGAAACAAAATTAGTTTCAACTTTAGGCTCTATCAGTAATGAGCCTCTACGGTATAGTAATGAGCCCGCACGCCATAAATTACTGGACGTAATAGGAGATTTAGCACTTTGTGGCAGTTTCATAAAAGGTCGTGTTATCGCTACACGTCCGGGTCATAAGATTAATACAAAGATGGCTAAAAAAATTCTAAGTATTAGTTCTAGACAAGCTGCTCCAATTTATGATCCAAATACGAAACCCGCACTTACAACTCAGCAAATAAAAAAACTACTCCCACATCGATATCCTTTCCTACTGATAGATAAAGTTTTGGAAATCTCTAACGATAGAGTAATCGGGATTAAGAACATAACTTACAATGAAATGCAGTTTTTGGGACATTTCCCGGATGAACCAATAATGCCTGGTGTTTTAATTGTAGAGTCTATGGCACAATGTGGTGGATTGATGATTTTGAACAGGATTGAAGAACCGCAAAAACATTCCACCTATTTTATGAAAATAGATAATTTTAAATTTAGAAAGAAAGTAGTTCCTGGCGATACTATTTTGTTTGATATATATATAAATAAAGTCTTAAAAAGAGGTATCATATGCATACACGGATATGCATATGTAGGTTCTGAGCTCGTTGCAGAAGGTGACCTAATGGCTCAGATTATTAGAAACAAATAAAAAACCTCCGAACCAAAAAACAAACAACAGATGAAACAACCTCTAGCATACGTACACCCCGAGGCGCAAATCGCAGATAATGTCGTTATCGATCCTTTCGTAACGATTGACAAGAACGTAATTATAGAAGAGGGTACACGTATTGGATCTAATGCAACCATATTAGAAGGTGCTCGAATTGGCAAAAATTGTAAAATCTTTCCTGGAGCCGTAATCTCAGCAATACCGCAAGATTTAAAATTTCGTGGAGAAAAAACTACAGTAGAAATTGGTGATAATACTACAATCAGAGAGTGTGTAACCATCAACCGTGGTACAGTTGCCAAAGGCAAAACCATCGTTGGCAGCAACTGTCTGCTTATGGCCTATGTACATATTGCCCATGATTGTTGTGTTGGAGATAACGTAATCATTGGTAATGCGTCACAGATAGCTGGAGAAGTTGTAATTGATGACTGGGCTATTCTAAGTGGTCTGGTTGCTGTACACCAGTTTGTAAATATTGGTAAACATGTCATGATATCCGGAGGATCTTTAGTAGGTAAAGATGTACCGCCTTATGTAAAGGCCGCTCGTTCACCACTTTCATATGTTGGTGTGAATTCTATCGGACTGCGTCGTAGAAATTTTAACAACGAAAAAATACGCGAGATTCAAGATATCTATCGCTATTTGTATCAAAAAGGAATGAATAATAGTGATGCCACTGAAGCTATTGAAGCGCAGATGACTGCATCAGGAGAACGTGATGAAATCATTCTTTTTGTTCGTAATTCTAAGCGTGGAATCATGAAAGGATATATCAATCCAAAAGATTTCGGAGAGTAAAATCCAAATCTTTCTATCATTAAAAATGTGTAAACGCCTACCAAACGATAGGCGTTTTTTCTTTGCTTTTAAGGTAGGTATTCGTTTGGCTGAAATGCCTGTTCCCAAAAAATCCCCTGTGGGCAGCAAAGGGAGACGGATGTGCCGATTCAAGTACCAAATGCTTAGTCCTATCAATAACTGCCCCTTTTCTTTGAGCATAAGCTCCCCAAAGCAAAAAAACGACACCTTCTTTCTCTTCTGAGATTTTCTCAATAACAGCATCCGTAAACTGTTCCCAGCCTTTATTTTGATGCGACCTTGGGGAATTAGCGCGAACAGTTAGTGTTGCATTTAGCATCAGGATACCCTGTTTTGCCCACGATTCCAAATTTCCTGTAGTTGGAATCGGTTTCCCTACATCCGTGTTCAATTCTTTAAAGATATTTTGAAGAGATGGAGGAATACGCACATCATTAGCGACAGAAAAACACAATCCATGAGCTTGTCCCTCACCATGATAAGGATCTTGACCTATAATAACAACCTTTAGATCTTTCAAACTGCAAAAGTCAAATGCTGCAAATATCTTCTTCCCTGGAGGGTAAATTTTATGGTGTTTATATTCATCCTTAACAAAAGCAACTAAGTTTTTGAAATAGTTTTTTTCAAATTCCTCAGATAATAAATCTTTCCATCCTTCAGCTATTTTTACATCCATAGGCAATCGTTTTTTCTTGCACTAAGATACAATTTATTCAAATAGTAAAAGAAGTGTTAGTCTTTTTGTACTTTTGTAAGGAAAGAATACTTTAAATATTAGAAAAATGATCATAGCAGTAGATGGATATTCCTCTTGTGGGAAAAGCACCTTGGCAAAGGACTTGGCTCAGGCTCTCGATTTTACTTACATTGATAGCGGAGCCATGTATCGTGCTGTCACATTGTATGGTCTTAGAAATGGCGTTACTGTGGGAAAAGAAGAGGATATTATTCCTTTGCTAGATAATATCAAAATAACTTTTGATAAAGATGCTGAAGGGAAACAAATCATTTTGTTAAATGGAGAGGATGTTTCAAAAGAAATCAGAGGAATGGAGGTTTCTAGAAGTGTAAGCTACTATGCTAAGATAAAAGAGGTTAGGTGTTTCTTGGTGGCTCAACAACGAAATTATGCAAAAAACGGGTCAATAGTGATGGATGGAAGAGATATAGGCACAGTTGTTTTTCCCGATGCAGAACTAAAGATATTCTTGACAGCTAACCAAAGCATCAGAGCGCAACGTCGATATGATGAAATGCGTGCTAAGGGGAAAGATGTAAGCATGGAGGAGATTTTAGAGAACTTGAGGGAACGAGATTATATTGATGAAAATAGAAAAGAAAGTCCTTTACGAAAAGCTTCTGATGCAGTTGTTTTAGATAATAGCCAGCTGAACCGTCAAGAACAATTAGATGTTGTACTACAAAAAGTCCACGAAATTAGAAATACTACAAACTTATGAAGATAACTATTGATCCAAACTCTGGTTACTGCTTTGGCGTTACATATGCTATTGAGCATGCTGAGAGGGAATTAAAAGAAGATGATAATTTATTTGTTATAGGAGATATTGTACATAATAATAAAGAAGTTGAACGTTTAAATAAACTGGGACTTAAGTCTATAGACCATGAAGAGTTTAGCAAACTGAAAGACGTAAAAGTCTTATTGCGTGCACATGGTGAGCCACCATCGACTTATGAAATGGCAAATAATAACAATATTACTTTAGTGGATGCCTCATGTCCTGTTGTGCTCAATTTACAAAAACGCATCAAGAAAGCCTATGAAAAAGGTAAAGATCAAGGAACTCAAATTGTGATTTATGGGAAATTAGGTCATGCAGAAGTAAACGGTTTGGTTGGACAAACAGAGGGTAACGCTATAGTTTGTGAAAGTTGTGACGACATTTACAAGATTGATAAAGACTACCCTGTTGTCGTTTTTTCTCAAACCACAAAAACTATAGATGGTTTTCATAAACTTGTTAACACCTTAAAAGAAAATGGTTATAACGTTATAAAAGATAATGATACTATTTGTAGAAAAGTATCAAACCGAGTGCCTATATTGACAGAATTTGCTCAGAAACACGATGTAATTATTTTCGTTGGCGGAAAGAAAAGCTCTAATGGTAAATGGCTATACTCTGTTTGCAAAAAACACAATGAGCATAGCTATTTCGTATCAGAAGCAGATGAAGTTGACATGACATGGTTTCAAGGTTGTGAAAGTGTTGGGATTTGTGGAGCAACATCCACCCCCCAATGGTTAATGGAAGAGGTTGCAAAACATATCGAAACGAATACCAAATAACAAAACGAATGAAAGAAATAAAAAAAATAGGAGTCTTAACTTCTGGAGGTGATGCCCCCGGTATGAATGCAGCGGTAAGAGCTGTAACGCGTACCGCAATATATAATGGATTGAAAGTAGTTGGTATTCATGAAGGATACCAAGGACTATTGCAAAAAGACACATTCGAATTGGGAAGCCGTACCGTAGGACATTTAATACAACGAGGCGGTACGCTATTACGTTCAGCTAGGTGCAAAGAATTTGAGACAGCAGAAGGCAGGAAGAAAGCATACGACTATATACAAGAAATCGGGCTGGATGGATTAGTGGTAATCGGTGGTGATGGCACCTTCACTGGTGCTTCCATTTTCTCTGATGAATACAATATTCCTGTTATTGGTATTCCTGCAACCATAGACAACGATATATTTGGTACTGATGCTACGATTGGTTTTGATACAGCTTTGAATACTATTGTTGAAGCTGTTGACAAAATCCGAGATACTGCAAGTGCACACAATCGCCTATTTCTCATAGAGGTGATGGGACGCGATGCGGGATTTATCGCTCTGCGTGCAGGTATTGCCACTGGTGCAGAATCAATACTTCTACCTGAGTTTGAAGAATATCAGACCAAACTTCGGGAGTATTTGGAGCAAAAACATAAGAGAAGTAAACAAAACGGGATTATTATTGTTTCTGAAGGTTCAAAGATAAAGGCGTATGATATTTATAAAGAGATAACGAAAGAACACCCCGAATACGATGTCCGCTTAAGTATATTAGGGCACTTGCAACGTGGTGGTTCTCCATCAGCTTACGACCGTGTTATTGCCAGCCAATTGGGAGTAGCTGCTGTAGAGGCGTTATTGACTGACAGAAGTAATGAAATGGTTGGAATTCGAAACAATCAAGTAGTGTATGTTCCCCTGAGCGACTCTATAAAAGAAGATAAGGCGTTAAATAAAAATTTATTACGTATCGTCGATATTTTGTCAATATAAGAACATCTCTGCAAATTCTTAGAAAAAACCTCTACAGTTACTATAGAGGTTTTTTTATGCAAGCATTCTCTTTTCCAAAAACTCTAAAATCTGCCAAGTAAGAAAGACTGTTTTTTATAAATATTTCTCTACATTTGAATAACCACTTACTAAAGATCTCTAAAATATGCCCTATGCAATTATAGTCTTGCCCATAGCCCAGCAATCATGTTATACCTATGAAGTTCCTGTCTCTTTTCAGAAAGAAATACAGATAGGTCAGCAAGTTGTGGTGCCTCTCGGGAGAAAATTTTATGGTGGCATTGTTTTAAAACTTAGTGAAGATAAACCCTCATATCCAACCAAATCAATCATCTCAATATGGGATAAGAAACCTATTGTAAGCAGTGAACAAATCGCTTTTTGGAAATGGATGGCTAGCTACTATATGTGTGCTCTTGGGGAAGTTATGACAGCAGCTCTCCCTGCAGGTTTTCGCATTGAAAGTGAACATAAAGTGCATCTTACAAAAACGGACTATATCCCTGATTCAGAAACAGAAAGATTAATAATAGACGCTTTGCAACATGGTGCATTAGATTTAAAAACCTTAGATGAATCATTAGGAGGGAAATTAGAGGTTCTTAAAGCATTATTAGAGAAAGAAGTTGTACAAATACATACGCAACACAATCAAAGATTTAAGCCGAAAGAAGTCGTTTTTCTTTACCCAAGAGAGAATATTACCACAGAAGAAATTAATAAGCTCTCGGAACTACAAAGTCATGTTTTACTTAGACTCATAGATTTATCTAAAACAGAAAAAGTTAGCAAATCAAAATTCTTAGAAGAAGAGGGTGTAACTGAATCTCCCATAAAGACATTGATAAAAAAAGAGTTCATTATTAGTCAAAAAGAAAAAGTTTATAGACACAGTTTTAAATATCCAAAAGAAACAAAACCTCTTTATGAACTTTCTGAGATACAGCAACAAAAATATGGAGAAATCAAAAAGCAATTCGAAACACATTCTACAGTTTTACTACATGGAATTACCTCAAGTGGAAAAACAGAGATTTATACACATCTTATTGCTAAAGAACTAGAGAAAGGAAGGTTTGTCTTATTTCTGTTACCAGAAATTGCATTGACAACACAACTTGCAGAGCGCTTAGCCATATTTTTCGGAAAACAACTTTTAGTCTATCATTCTAAATACAGTACAAACGAACGTGTTGAAGTTTGGAGGAAATTACAAGCTAAAGATAAACCTTACGTGGTCATAGGAGCCCGCTCAGCGATTTTCTTGCCTTTTCACGACTTAGGACTCATAGTTGTTGACGAAGAGCACGAGCCGAGCTTTAAACAGCAAGATCCAGCACCACGTTATCATGGCAGAGATGCAGCTATATACCTAGCTTATTTACAAAACAGTAAAGTTCTCTTGGGTTCAGCAACGCCATCTTTAGAAAGTTATTTCAATGTACAGCTTGGCAAATATGGCTTAGTGGAGTTATTCCAACGGTATCAAGATATTCTACCACCGGAAATCATTCTCATTGATAGTACAGAGGCAAGTCGTAAAAAACGAATGAAGGGATTATTTACGCCTGAGCTCATCAAAGCAATGAATGAAACTTTAGAGAATGGTGAACAGGTCATTCTTTTCCAAAACAGAAGGGGCTACTCCTATTTTGTGAAATGCGAGAATTGTGACACCATTCCACACTGCCCAAATTGTGATGTGAGTTTAAGCCTTCATAAATACGCGAACACCTTAGATTGTCATTACTGCAATTACTCCATCTCATATGCAAAGCATAAATGTGGAGAATGCCAAGGAGAGGATTTTTCAACGATTGGTATTGGGACAGAACAAATAGAAGAGCAAACAACAGCGCTTTTCCCAAATTACCTCAGCGACCGCATTGACTGGGATACTACGACAGGCAAACATAGTTATGAAAAAATTCTTTCAAAATTTAAAAATGGAGAAACTAAAATTCTAATAGGTACGCAAATGCTTGCTAAAGGATTAGATTTTGATAATGTAGGTTTGGTTGCTATTCTCAACGCTGACTTATTATTGCATTATCCAGATTTTAGAGCTTATGAACGGAGTTTTCAGTTGCTACTACAAGTAAGTGGGCGTGCAGGGAGAAAGAAAAAACAGGGAAAAGTTCTTATTCAGACTTATAAACCTAAGCACCCTGTTCTAAAACTCGTGAAAGAAAGTGCCTACACCCCTCTCTATAATCAACAAATAAGAGAAAGAAATGCCTTCCATTATCCGCCGGTTTATTATATGATGAAAATTAAGCTCAAACATAAGAACAAACAAAAAGTAGAAGAAGCCGCGTACTTACTAGGAGAGGATTTGAAAAACATCTTTGGCGCAAGAACCTACGGAGCCCATACTCCTCTTGTCTCTCGTGTTAAAAATTTCTATTTGCAAGAGATAATACTTAAGATTGAACGAAAAAGCTCCTACGCTAAAGCGAAACAATTAACATCTGAGGCCATCAGTCGCGTAAAGCAAACTAAGGGTTTTAGCAGTATCCATATAGGTGCAGATGTAGATGTTTTCTAAAAGCAGAGAGCCGAACGATTTGTTCGGCTCTTGCTGTAATCTAATATTTTGTTTTTAAAAGACCTTTCTCTTATTTAGTCCACTTTCTTAAACTTCAATACTTCGTTATTATTTTCATCAAGAAGTACTAATTCTAAATCATTTAGTTTATACTGTTTTACTTTTGCAAATGCACTCATAAAAGCATCTGGAGTTTCCATATCAGGACATGCCATACGAGTAGAACCCATTTTGTCAAACTTAATTGTATTCTCTTTAATTTCTGTAATTTGACCAAATATGCGGTTACATCCATCAGTACCAGAAACCTGACCTTTTGAAAGGTTCATTTCAAGTTGTGGAAGTTCTTGATCTTCTTTTTTCTCTACATCTTTGCCATCGATAGCTACAACTACCCAAGTATCGTTTAAACGATAACGCATATCCAATTTTTCTTCCAATACATCTTTTAGAGTGTATTTCTTTGTTTCTTGACCTTCTACATCCTCAACTTTCACTTCAATTTTTTGAAAATACCCAGGTTTAAATGTAAATCCTTCAATAGAATTTTCAAATTTATCCCAGTTAGCATCTTCCAAATTATCACTCTCGGAAACTAATAACTGATAATTATCATCATTATCTACAGTCGTTTTGTAACTATTTACCCAAAAGGTTTCTGTTTTTTCCTCTGGCGTACATGCAACAATTAGAAACAAAAGTGAGACAATAGTTGCAATTCCAAACAATCTAGTATTTTTTATCATATCTGAAATTTTTTAAATGTAACTTTTATAAGTAAAACAAAAACCTTGCCTATAAGATATTTATAAAAAACATTATTGAGGTGCGAATTTATAAACAATTCTGCCTTGTTGTGATACTGGAGCTTCTGGTCGTTCACTAAATACTGATGCCAAAGCTGCATGCAACGCCGCTGCATGCATACAATCAGATGCTGAACGAGAACGATGTTTAACGACTTCAGCACCTACAACTACTCCCTTTCTATTTACAGCAATAGCAACCTCTACCGTACCTCCTCCTTCACACTGATATACAGGTATAGGTAATTTGACCCGATATCGTTCTGCTAAAAAATATTCTACCCGACTTTTTCCAACATAGAATATCGTTTGTCTTTCTTCCTTTTGTTCTGTTTTACGCTCTATCGTATCTTGTGTTTTCTCAAACGTTAGTTGGGGTTTCTCCTCTTTCGAGACTTTTAATTGTTCTTTTTTGAGCTCTGCAAATTCTTCTTGTAAGACTTCTGTCGTAACTTCTTCGTGCGTTTGCTCTCCTCGTACTAGTCTTTTCGATGCTTCACTTGTCATCATTTCTTTAAGTTCAGCATCTGCTCTTTCTTCAATTTTAATTTTTTCTTCAAGCTCTGATTCTTTGTTGGGTTCTGGAGCCAATTCAAGTTCATATTCTAATCTTTCTGCAGACTTCCTCATTTCTACAAAAAAAAGAAACCAAAATAGAATTACATGGAAAAACAATGTAACATTAATAGCCCAATATTGATGCGGTTTAAGATTCATTTGGCTCTACCCAATCTCCATGTTCTTTAATTAATTCCTCTAGTGCTTCAATAGCATTCCCTGAAGGGATGTTTCGTTTCATTACCTCTGTCCCTTTGTAGAGATTTATTTTTCCTGGTCCTGCTCCCACGTATCCATAGTGTGCATCACCCATCTCCCCGGGTCCATTCACAATACATCCCATCACCCCGATTTTTAGATGATTCAGATGATTGAAGTGTGCTTTTACTTTTGCCGTAACTTCTTGAAGACTAAACAAGGTACGTCCGCACCCAGGGCAGGAAATAAACTCTGTCTTAGTTGTGCGAGCACGTGAGGCTTGAAGCACCCCAAATGCTGTTTCCCTTACGTGTGACAGAGGCAAGTTGCTATTTGTTAAAAGAATTCCTGATGCTAAACCATCAACAAAGCTGTTACCTAAGTTAGCTGCAGCCTGTATTTGTAGGTCTTCTAAACTATCTGCAGTACTCTGTAAGTTTACAACTACTGGTAATTGCAGATTAAGATTATTTAGCACTTTAAAGAAATTTTCTATTTTTTGAAATGGTTTGTTCTCATTCAATTTTGCTATAAGCACAATACTATCATCATTGTTTAGCTTGTTGACCATATCGAGGCTTTCTACTACATCAACTTCTATAAAGAATAGGTCTTCAGTTTCTGAAGTTTTTTGGTAATTTCCCTCATTATATAATGCAAATCCTTTACCTTCTTCATACTCCTCAATAGGAATTATTTGTTTCAATGTCTTTGGCAGGTCATCACTATACTTTTCTACGATAACGTAATCGCAGGCACGAATTCCTTTTTCTCCATGTTTATAGCCTAAATCCTCTGTAGAGAAGCTTTTCTTCCCTCTTGCATCAACTAGCACCCTAGGAGCATTAGCATTGCTAAAATCGCCTCTTTTTAGGATTTTTCTAGGTTCAAAATCTAATTTGAGGTTCTCTGAGAGGTCGCCTTTCTCTGTAAAGTCGATTAATTTTTGTGCTACAGGTGGTTCGCATTCAGGATCCTCAGTCAATGACACCCGTATAGTATCCCCTATTCCTTGGTTGAGCAAAGTACCTGTCCCAACGGCTGATTTCAATCTACCGTCTTCACCTTCTCCCGCTTCTGTAACGCCTAAGTGTAACGGATAAGCCATATCTGCTTTACGCATCTCTGTGACTAATAGACGAACAGCTTTAATCATTAAAACAGTATTGCTCGATTTGATGGAAATCACCAAATTGTGAAAATTCTCCTCCCGGCAAATGTTAAGATATTCCATACATGAAGCAACGATACCTTTTGGGGTATCCCCATATTTCACCATCATCCTTTCAGAAAGAGAACCATGATTGACGCCAATACGTAGAGCTACATGATTTTCTTTTAATAAATCCAAAAGTGGAATAAAGCGCTCTTTGATCTTGTCCACTCCTTCCTCAAAACTTTCAGTTTTTCCATGTTTGATAAAGTTTCCTGGATTGATTCGCACTTTATCCACATATTTTGCTGCAGTATAAGCGGCTTTATAATTAAAATGAATATCAGCTGAAATCGGAAAATTGTAGCCTCTTTCTTTCAGCTTTTCTTTAATATCTTTCAAAGCTTCTGCTTCTTTCACACCTTGAGCAGTTATCCTTACCAATTTGGCTCCTGCTTTGTGAATACGGATGGCTTCATCAACAGTAGCATCTACATCAGTGGTAGTGGTGGTAGTCATAGATTGGATCACGATAGGGGAGTCTCCCCCAATAAGAATATCTCCGACTTTAGTTTGTGTAGTTGTGTATTTCATAAGTAATCATTGATGCAAAGCAAAGATAAAAAAAATAGCGACCTGCCTAGTCGCTATTCTGATTTTCTAATAGTTAAAAGTCTTTTAGTACTCCCAGAGATCATTTTCAAATCTCAAAATTTCTTCTTTGATTCGTTCTGATTCTATAATCTGATCTATACCTGTTGTATAATCAGCAATAGCTCTATTATCATATACATTACTATACTGCGTAATAAAACTGCTGAAATAACGTTTTATAAATATATCATCATAAGATAAGCGATGTGAATCATTCTTCCTATTAAAGGCTTCCTGCGTAGCTAAAATCGGACGTGCTTCATTGAAATACACCCAGAATAATTGTTGCCTCAGCTTCGCATCTTGCAGTTCGTCCTCGTAGGCAATCGTTGATTCAGGATCTTCATCAAGCGGTTGTACATAGTCTGCTTGCTTCTCATAAACACGAATTGGGCAAATCCCGATAATTCTAACTTGTAGTCTTGAACTGTTTTTATCAAAATACCACTGCTCTTTCAACATAAACTGAAGTACTTCTGAGGTTCCAGTCCCTTGACTAGCAACAGTCTGCTCTTCCAATTCACCAGTTAGCTGATTACGTACCTGAATGGTTTGCTCACCAGCATCTAACTTCTTCATAATATCTTGATAAGAAATAGGCGTGGTAAACTCATCATCATTGACATCATAGGCAGTTAAACCTTGATTTTGAATGCCTTCTAAAAGGATATTCATCAAATTTTTACGCTGTGTAGTCGGCGATTGAGGAAAATAAAAATGCTGATTCATTTTTTCTCTTACATCTATTACACGCCAAACTAACTTACTCCAAACAGCATCTGCCTCACGAATAGGGGGTAGTACTACTGGCTTACGCTTCTTAATATTATCTTTAGTATAAGCACTATTAGGATTAAGAATTAGTTTTTTATAGTTATTAGTATTCCATGGAGCATTTGCTTGCGCACTCAGCATAGAAGTGGCAACTCCAAAGAATAATATAACAGCTAATATCTTTTTCATACAAATTTTATTTTCAAATTATCTAATTCTAAAAACCAAAGAAGGCAGTGTCCTTGATTTTCCATCAGGTCCAACGGCAACAATATCATCGATAATAACACGGCTGCCTTGTCGCATTGAAGAAATCGCATTCAATTGGGCAGAAGTAAAATTTCTACTATTACTTCTCATTTCATTGGAAAATCCTCCTTTACCCGTTGTTGTTACAGTAAATCCTGAGATTTTATATTTCAACCCATCAAAAGGAAAGTTTTCTAAAATAGCATCAACACCGCCATTAGCTTTCAATTCGGCTATGGAGACACGACCACCTCTTTTACTACCTACCATTGGTGTAGGTGGGGGAACACTTTTCACACGAAATTCTGAAGTCCCCATATTCTTTCCATTCACAGTAACAGTGATATTAACTTTCTGTCCTGGCGCCACAGTGGGTGTGATGTCGTAACCATCATTAGTCCGCTGATGTCTAGCACCAGCCACGCTAATACTGATATCTGATTGCTTAACTCCTGCAGCTGTTACAGTAATCGGGTTCTTAATTCCCGCATAAAACACATTCATTGCTGATGGAGAAACCACCGCACTTGGTGAGGATACTTCTAACTTATGTTCAAATTCCTTCTTCTCAATCTCTCCAGATGGACTCAGGATATTGATAAACCCTTTAATTAAAGTTGTTCCTACTCTATTAGCAGGGAATGAATATTCATATTTTCCACCTTCCAATTTAAATGGTTTTCCATTTACTTCTCCTTCAAATTCTTGAGTAGCATCTATGGCTGTTGGAAAAATTTGAAAAGTAACATTACTGCCAGAAATGGTATTTGTAGGTCCCGTAATAGATGCAATGACATCAGTTACTTTATATGAATCTGCATCAACTTGGCGCGATAGATAATTCAGTACATCTGTTTCAGCATTACGAACATTTGCCTCTAATTGTGATAATAAAGTCACAGAGCTTATCAAAGGCATTTCTTCAAAGGTTGCTTTCTCCCAAGAGATTGTTTTACCGTTCTTCTTCACATCAGAAAGTGTCAAATTCTCATCAATAGAGTTTCTTAAAGATGTAGGTGCATTAGTAAGCATATTAAGTAATTGGTCTCTATAGTCATGCACATCATTCTTTAATGCAGTAGCTTTTCCACTGTTTAGCATAACCAAAGCGGCAGCTTCTCTATTTCCCTTGTTTTCAATATTCAGGATATCGAAATCTTCTCCGTCTTTATATTTAACTATATCTTCTTTATTTTTTCGAATATTTTCAATAATATCACTCGTAACACGTGTAACTTGGTTTGCCTTTTCTAGAAAAGGTTTTACCTTAACAGGATTGTCACTATAGGCTTTTTCCAAAGCCATAATGATTTCTTTATTCTTTAATTTTGTGACCTGATTGGTCTTGTGTAATCCCTTATCTACTTTAGCAAAAGCGTCAAGTACTTCGCTGGAAACATTGAGTGCTAACATCGCAGTCAATACCAGGTACATCATACCTATCATCTTCTGCCTAGGAGTTTCGGGACAATTACTTGTTGCCATATTATTACTTGCTTACATTCATTGCACTCAACATATTTCCATACACTTTATTTAGTGCGGTTAGGTTTTGTGCTAATTCATCTGATTGTTCTTTGAATTTCTTAGAGTTCTCAAGACTTACAGAAAGATTCTCCATCACATCATTCATTCCTTTACCTACTCTTTCTTGGTTGTCTAACCGCTCTTTAGTAGCTTTTAATTGTATCTCATACATCGAGTTGAGTGAAGACAGATTTTTATTGAATGAGTTCATTTGGTTGTTATATTCTCCACTGTTCTCCTCCATCTTAGAAATTGAAGTATTAAAAGTTTCAGACATCTTTTTGTAAGACTCCAAATTTAAATTGTGATTCTCTGCTAGAGACTTAACTGCTTCCGTTGCAGTATTCATGCTTTGAACATAATTATTTGTTGCAATAGAGGCATCAGACATATCATTGAGTCTAGACGCTGTTACTTCCAGTTTATTAATTCCGGCACCCAGCTTTTCCATGACGCCTGAGTCTATATTGGCACTGGCAAAAAGTTCATTCAATTGCGCAAAACCATCAGTGTTTGTTTGCAATTTTGGTCTCGCTGATCCAGCTTCTAAGCCAACTAATTCAGGATATACTAAACTCCAATCATATTCTTTATGTGGGGTTTCAAATGCTGAGATAAAGAAAATAATTGCCTCTGTTCCAAGTCCTACTAATAGCATTGTTTCCCCAGTAAAAGGTCCAAAACTATAGTGATTCAGTTTAAATAAAGCACCTAAAATAACGATTGCTGCTCCAACACTATAAATAATGTGTGATAGGCGCTTCCATTTTTTTGTTCCAAAGAAACCTGTCATATTTTTAAAGTATTAATTTTTTCCAATATAAGTTTTTACACATCTAAATCCTATGTACGAACGGGGTTCGTCTTGATATTCGTATGTTCGTGTTCCTACTTGCAGATATGTTTTCACATCTTTCCATGAACCTCCTCTTACCACCTTCATTTTCATGGCATCGTCTTCACCTTCTATCGCATTGTATTGATAGTTTGGATTCAAATCATGAACAACATCATAAGCCACTTCGCTGTAGGCTGAAGATGTCCACTCTGCAACATTCCCTGCCATATCATTTAGCCCATAATCATTGGGTTTGTATGAGCCGACCGGCGCTGTCATTGTAAATCCATCAGCAGCGTAGTTGCCTCGCAAGGGTTTAAAATTTGCCATAAAGCAACCTTTATTGCTTCGTGTATAAGGTCCTCCCCAAGGATACATACCTAAATTGATTTTACCTCTTGCGGCCAATTCCCATTCTGCTTCAGTAGGCAAACGAAACTCTTGGACTTCAAAAACATCTTGACGTTTTGTTCCTTTTATTGAATTTTGAAGTAATTGTGTTCTCCACTTACAAAATGCTTCTGCTTGTTTCCACGTTACTCCAACTACAGGATAGTCATCATAACCTGGATGTGAAAAATACCGCTTAGCCATAGGCTCATTATAGGAGTATGTGAAATCTCTAAGCCACACTAAAGTATCTGGATAGATATAGGTACCGCTTGAAAGAATAAAGTCCGAACGATCTTCTACTTCTCGATAATTTCCCTCATTATCGTATATAAACCCTTCGTATTTACCTTCTTCTGCATTATAATTGACAAAAGCTGCCTGAAGTAAATCCACATCAGCCCAGCCATATTTTAGTTTACGAACATCAATTTTGCGTTTGCCGTCAAATCGCTCTTGCGGTGGATAATAGAGTTCCTCTAAAGCACTCTGAACTTCAGGGTCTCCATAGTCTATATCCTCATCCCAATTAAGAATTGGTGGATCGATAGGATTGCCATTATCATCTTCCATAATAAGAAAGCGATCATCAGTTTCTGCTAACATTGTACGTGCTGTAGAATCTATCACCCAATGCACGAATTGTCTATATTCATCGTTTGTAATTTCAGTTTCATCCATCCAAAAAGATTCTACTGAAATAGGAATTGTATTAGCATTCAGTCCGCCAAAAGGGTCTTCGTCATTCATTCCCATTGCAAAACTTGCTCCCTTTACCTTTACCATTCCGTAGGGCTTGCTTTCTGCCCATCCTCTTTTTTTATTGCGTTGTCCTCTTAGTTCCCCGCTCTTATTACTTCCAAATCCACCACAAGAACTGATGAATAAACTAAGTGATAAAAAAATGAATAAAATATGTCGAAATTTCATATTAAAAATGTGTCTTCAGTTTAGTAAAAGCCATATTATAAGGCAAAACTACAAAATTTATTTGGATATCATTTCATAAAAAATAAAAATCAAAAATTCCTATTTCTTCTTCGCAACTGCCTTATCTACAATTTCTTTAGATTCTTCATAGGTTAGTTTAGCTCCATCAACACCCTTAGGAATACGGTAATTCTTTTTTTTGTAAGCAATATATATGCCATAACGACCTTTCAAGATTTGCAGGTCTTTATCCTCTTCAAAAGTTTTAACGATTTTTTCTTTATCAGCTTTTCGCTTCGCCTCTATTAATTCTATGGATTCTTCTAGATTTATATCCATAGGGTCTTGTTCCTTTTTCAAAGAGACAAATTTGCTATCATGACGAACATAGGGGCCAAAACGACCAATATTTGCAGTAACAACTTTCCCTTCGTACTCTCCTAATGTTCGAGGCAATTTGAACAAATCCAAAGCTTCTTCTAAAGTTATATCCTCAAGTTGTTGTCCTTTTTTCAAGCTTGCAAACTTAGGCTTTTCTTCATCGTCTGCTGAACCTAATTGCACCATAGGTCCATAACGACCAATACGCGCACTCACAGGCTTTCCTGTCTTAGGGTCTTCGCCCAACATTCGTTCTCCAGTAGTTCTTTCAGCATGTTCTAAAGTATTTTCTACATTTTCATGAAATGGTTTATAAAAATCAGCTAACATTTTTTGCCATTCAATCTTTCCTTCTGCTATTTCATCAAAATCCTGTTCAGCTTTTGCAGTAAAATTATAATCCATAATCTGATTAAAATTCTCCGAAAGAAATTCAGTTACAACTTTACCAATATCTGTTGGGAATAATTTATTTTTCTCAGCCCCTACATTTATCGTCTTCGATGACTCTTTAACATGTTCATCTTCTAGTGTAAATACAGCTGTTTTTACCTTCTCACCTTCTCTCGTTTCTTTAACAACATAGCCACGAGTCTGTACTGTAGTAATCGTTGGGGCATAGGTTGACGGACGACCAATCCCTAATTCCTCTAGCTTTCGAACTAGCGAAGCTTCATTGTAGCGAGGTGGATGCAATGTAAATCCTTGCAGAGCTTCTGCCTTTAGTAGAGGCAATACCATCCCCTGCTTTACTGGGGGGAGCAATCCATCAATTTCTTTTGGTGTTTCATCATCAGAAGATTCACGATATACAGAAAGGAAACCATCAAATAAAACCACCTCTCCTGTAGCTATAAACTTCTTATTATCAGGAGCTTCTATATTTATAGTAGTCTTTTCTAACTTTGCCTCTGCCATCTGACTTGCAAGGGTACGCTTCCAAATTAAATCATACAATCGCTTCTGGCCAGCATCTCCACCAACGCTCTCTTTTTGGATACTCGTAGGACGAATAGCTTCATGAGCTTCCTGTGCAGACTTATCTTTTGTTTTGAATTTTCTTACTTTAAGATATTCTTCACCTTTTGTGGACTTAATGGTATTGGCAATCTCAGACAAAGCATCATTAGAAAGGTTCACAGAGTCAGTTCTCATATAAGTAATATGACCAGCTTCATAAAGCTTCTGCGCTACGGACATTGTTCTAGAAACAGAAAATCCTAACTTTCTACTTGCCTCCTGTTGCAATGTAGAAGTAGTAAACGGTGCAGATGGACTTCTCTTTAATGGTTTTTTAGTGACTGCATCAACAGTAAAACTCTTCCCTATACACGCCTCTAAGAATTTTTTAGCTTCTTTTTCATCGTTTAATCTACTGTTTAAAGTCGCATTAATTTTTTCACCATCGACTTCAAAAACACCTGATACTTTATAAAATGCTTCTCTTTCGAATTTCTTTATTTCCTCCTCTCGCTCTACAATAAGGCGCACAGCTACTGACTGCACCCTCCCAGCTGACAGGGATGGTTTTACTTTTTTCCAAAGAACTGGGGAAACTTCGAAACCCACCAAGCGATCGAGTACCCGACGTGCTTGTTGAGCGTTAACTAAATCTATATCTATTTCACGAGGATTTTCTACTGCATTTAGAATAGCATTTTTCGTAATTTCATGAAATACGATTCGCTTAGTTTCTTTCTTCTGTAGGTTTAACACTTCGTACAAATGCCAGGCAATGGCTTCTCCTTCACGGTCTTCATCAGTAGCAAGCCATACAACTTCTGCATCTTTTACTAACTTCTTCAATTCGGAAACGACCTTCTTTTTATCTGCTGAGACTTCATAGTTCGGTTCAAATGCATTTTCAGTATCAATTCCTAAGTTCTTCTTTGCTAAGTCACGCACGTGACCAAAACTAGATTTTACAATAAAATCTTTTCCAAGAATTTTCTCTATCGTTTTTGCTTTCGCAGGAGACTCTACAATGAGCAGGTTCTTTGCCATATCTTTTTATAAAAATTTGATGCAAAGTAATAGATTAAAAATGCAATGAGCAAATTTGTTTTTAACTACACTTTATTATTTAGACCTGAGTGAACTATGCTAAACTTTTTATTTCTTTGCATTATGCTACTGATTGAAAGTAAAACTACAAACCCTTATTTTAATATAGCTACTGAAGAATACTTACTCAAAAACAGAGAAGAAAACATTCTCTTTCTTTATAAAAATGCTCCTTCAGTTATTATTGGGAAACACCAAATCCATCATTTAGAGGTAAATATTCCGCATATTGTTGAAAAAAACATCCCTGTAATTCGAAGAATATCTGGTGGTGGCAGTGTTTATCATGATGAACAGAATTTAAACTATAGCATCATAACCTCAGAAAATAAGGCTTGGGTAAATTTTGATGAATTTACCAAGCCATTTATTCATTTCTTGAAAAGTTTAGATCTGCATCCAGAACTTCGCAGTAAGAGCGACGTTCGCTTGGCAGGTAAAAAAATCAGTGGAAACGCTTCCCATATTTTTAAAAGTAGAGTGATGCATCATGGAAGCATTCTTTTTGCTACTGCCCTAGATGAGCTTACTAGTTGTTTAAAAAACAGACCGACATGTTATAAAAAGAAAGTAGTAAACTCACGACGTAGCATTGTCACCAATATAAAAACACACCTAAATTCAGCTATTTCTTTCAGTGATTTTACTCAAAAATTTATTGAATACCTCTATGAGTTCGGCTCAATCAACTCTTCAGAAGAACTATCAGATGAAGCAACCTGTGCAATCCAAAATCTTGCATTAGAAAAATATTCGTCAGTAGAATGGAACGTGGGCTATAACGCAAATTACACTTTCACAAATTCATTTTTGCATAACGGAAAAATAGTAAACATCACACTGGAAATTAAAAAAGGAGTTTGTGAAACAGCAAAAACAAACCACACTTTATGTAAAGATATTGAGAGAGTTATACAAAATGTTCCACATGAAACATTTTCTTTCACGAAAGCACTATCACCGTATTTTAGCAGTAGAGAAATCCTTAGTTTCTTTTTTTAAAATAATCATGAACTTTTAGAGCTCTTGATCTCCCAATCGTATCTACAAGCAACTCTAATGATGCACTCTTAACACCCTCCACGGAATGAAAACGCCCTAACAATGCCTGCACAGATTTCGACCCAATTCCATCAATGGACTCCAATTCTGAGCCCACAGAATTCTTTGACCTCACATCACGGTGAAAAGAAATTGCAAAGCGATGTGCTTCATTTCTCATATGTTGCAAAACGCGTAACGTTTCTGATCTCTTATCTAAATAGAGCGGTGTTTTATCACCAGGATAATACAATTCTTCTAATCGTTTTGCTATCCCAATTACACTAACCTTTTCAAAGATTCCAAGTGCTTTCAGCGCTTCAACTGCAGAAGACAACTGCCCCTTACCCCCATCTACGACTATCAAATCTGGCAAGTCATCACCCTCCTGAATCATTCTCCCATATCTTCTATTTAGAACCTCATTCATAGATGCAAAATCATCAGCACCTACTACAGTTTTTATATGAAACTTTCTATAATCCTTTTTCGATGGACGCCCATTTTTGAATACAACACAAGAAGCAACAGGATTAGTACCATGAATATTTGAATTGTCAAAACACTCAATATGTCTTGGCTGAACCGGTAGCCTTAAGTCCCGCTTCATCTTTTTCATAAGAGCATTATCCCGTGTATTTTCTCTCCTTTTTGTTGCTTGTTCTAACTTTTCTCTTCTAAAATAGAGTGCATTTCTTTTGGAAAACTCTAAAAGCTTAACTTTCTCTCCTCTTTGCGGAACAGTAATATTAACATTGTCCAACTCGTACTCTACTGGATAAGGCAAAACAATTTCCGACATAGTTTGCTGTGCTTGTGAGCGAAACTCAACAATAGCAGAAATGAGCAAGTCTTCCTTAGTTTCATCTAACTTTTTCTTTATCTCTAAAGTATGAGAACTCAAAACCCGACCTTCAACAACAAAAAGTCTGTTCACGTAAGCAACCTTTTCATCATCTACAATTGCATATACTTCTAGATTGGTCAATCGTGAACTTACCACTACAGACTTGCTTTGATAACGTTCTAAAAAGTCTAATTTGTCTTTCATCAATTGTGCTTTCTCAAAGTCGAAATTCTCAGCATAATTTAGCATACGTTGCTTCACCTCTAACATTAAACTATGCAGATTTCCCGAAAGCAACTTTTTAATTTCATCTATAGCACTCAAGTAATCAGCTTCAGACTGTAAACCAACGCAAGGTCCTTTACAGTTTTCAATATGATACTCCAAACAAACCTTGTAGCGACCTTGTTCAATCTTACGTGGCGACAAATCCAACTTACATGTACGCAATTTATATAGCGAACGAACCACATCCATAATAGAACGAACCATTTTCACCGAAGTATAGGGTCCATAATAGATCGACCCATCATTGACCTTTCTACGTGTCATAAATACCCTTGGGAAATGCTCATTTTTTATGCATATCCACGGATAGGTTTTATCATCACGCAGTTGAATATTATAACGTGGCTGATACTCCTTAATTAAGCTATTTTCCAGCAGAAGCGCGTCCTGTTCGGACTGCACAACTATATGTTGTATTTGAACAATTTTTGAAACAAGCACACGCAACTTTCCACTATCAGGTTTTTTAGTGAAATATGATAAGACACGCTTTCTAAGACTTTTCGCCTTTCCGACATAAATAATTATATCTTTGGCATCATAAAATTGATATACTCCAGGAGACAACGGCAACTGTCTAGCTTGTTCTTTTGGCGATAAATTAATTTCAGATGTGCTCATAAAATCCCTTTTGTTCCACGTGAAACATTAACGCCCCATAAGTACCAAAAGAACGTTTATATCGGCTGGTGAAACACCAGCTATACGAGAGGCTTGACCGATAGTTCGAGGCTGAATTGCAGTTAGTTTTTGACGAGCTTCGATGGTTAACGATGACAAGTCTTCATAATTAAATTTATCAGCAATAACCAAATCTTCTAAACGCTTCATTTTATCAGCAAGTTCACGTTCGCGTAAAATGTATCCAGAATACTTAATACGAATTTCAGTGGCTTCAATTTCCACATCAGTGTAATTATGTTCGTACAAAAAATCAGCCAATCCGGTTAAATGTTCAGACAAAGCACGAAGCGAAACACGAGGTCGAACCAAAACATCTTTAAGCTTAGCACCTTGTTTCATCGGGGTAGAATTTACAGACAATAAGAATGACTCTAATTGTTTTGGCTTAACACTAAAGCGCTCACAAAAAGAGATCAATTCACTAATGCGCTCATACTTTTGTAAATAAGCACTCCATCGATCATCATCAATCAAACCCAATTCTCTAGCTTTGGGAGTTAGACGCTCATCGGCATTGTCTTGACGCAATAGAATACGATATTCTGCACGGGAAGTAAACATTCTATAGGGTTCATCCGTTCCTTTTGTTACCAAATCGTCAATTAAAACACCAATATATGCTTCATCTCTTTTCAAAATAAATTCAGGTTTGTCATTTAATTGGTGGTGTGCATTTATAGCAGCAACAATTCCTTGTGCAGCCGCTTCTTCATAACCTGTAGTTCCATTAATCTGTCCGGCCAAAAACAAGCCATTAATCCTTTTTGTTTCTAATGTATGATGCAACTGCGTAGGTTGAAAAAAGTCATATTCGATAGCATAACCAGGTCTTAATAATTGAACATTCTCAAAACCCGGGAGTTTTTTTAGAGCTCCAAATTGTGCTTCTACTGGCAGGGCTGATGAGAAACCATTTAAATAATATTCAATAGTGTCTTCTCCCTCAGGTTCTAAAAACAAAAGATGCGAGTCCTTATCAGGGAAAGTCGTCAATTTGGATTCAATACTAGGGCAATATCGGGGTCCTATAGAATCAATAGTTCCATTATGCATAGGCGATGCATCAAAACTCTTTATCAACACATCGTGAGCTTCCTGATTTGTGTACAAAATATAACATGGCAGACGTTTCAAATCATTATCTTGTGATTTCTCGAACGAAAAACTGCGTTCTTCAGCATCTCCGTCTTGCTTTTGCAATCGTGAAAAATCTACAGAACGGGCATCAATACGTGGAGGAGTCCCTGTCTTCATCCTCCCTGTCGTAAAACCAAGATCACTAAGTTGCCCTGTAATGCCCAAGGACATTGGTTCAGCCAGACGCCCTCCTTTGTATTTTTGCTGACCAATATGGATAAGTCCATCCAAGAAAGTCCCCGTCGTTAAAATAACTTTTGGTGCAAAAAAATCAAGCCCTAGTTGTGTTTTAACACCTTCCACTTCAGTTTCATTAATAAGTAATGAAACTACATTATCTTGCCATAGAGAGACATTTGAATTGTCTTCTAAAGCCTTACGCCACTTTGTTGAGAACACAAAGCGATCGCACTGTGCTCTAGGACTCCACATTGCCGGTCCCTTAGAACGATTTAGCATTCTAAATTGAATAGTAGATGCATCAGTTATCTTAGCCATCTCACCCCCGAGAGCATCAATTTCTCGTACAATTTGACCTTTAGCAATACCCCCCACAGCAGGATTACATGACATCTGTGCTATACGATTTAGGTCTAAAGTGATTAACAAAACTTTAGAGCCTAAATTCGCAGCCACCATACTTGCTTCACACCCGGCATGTCCTGCACCAACTACTATAATATCATATTCTTTACGCATCGTTTTCAATTTTTTTCAATAAAGCTAATGCTTCATTCTCTGCCTCTCTCATCATTTTTTGCTCTTCGTCATCTTTATCGTTATATCCAATAAGATGTAAAACGGCATGTGCCATTACTCGGAAAAGTTCTTCCTGAAATGAGACATTAAACTTTTTAGCATTGGACTCTACAGTATCTAAACTTATCAATATGTCTGCTGCAATAATCTCTCCAACAGTAGCATCAAATGTAATTACATCTGTGAAATAATCATGTGACAAATATTTACGATTCGCCTCTAAAATTTTTTCATCATCACAAAAATAATATGTTAATTCTCCAATTTTAAGATTTCTTGACTCAACTAACTCTGTAAGCCAAATTTCAATCAATTTAGGACTTTGAAGAGGATTTGTAGTATTTATTTGCTCAAATGTTATCATTTTCGTTCTACTTCATTTTTAAAGGATATACATAACAAAACTCATAATAGCTTAAATACCAGTGCTTTTAAGCAGAATTTAACATAATATCTAGAGATTTCTTTACTTATTGAAAAGCCTAACAGATATTTGCTTGCAAAAATACAAAGATTATAGACAATAATAAAGCAACATTTAACAATGAGCAGTTACAGTTTATAAATATCGTATCTTTATCCTAAATTTTACATTTTATGAGTTTTCCACATTTTATTGCTAAGCGATTATCGGTATCCTCTTCAAAGCATAAGAAACTTCCTATTGTGGATATTGCAACGGGCGGAATTATTTTAGGAACTTGCATTATGCTCTTATCAATTTTTATCGTCTTAGGTTATCGGCAAGCCATTTATACAAAAATTTTAGGGTTTAATCGCCATATTGATATCGTAAATTTTGATAATAATTCCAGTTATCAAACGACACCGGTGAAAGCAACCGATGTAAAATCAATCACCAAAAATATAAAAGCTATAATGAAACAGGAACCCTATGCCATCATTGGCGGTGTAGCAAGTACTGACGAGGAAACTGAAGCCATCGTATTAAAAGGTGTTAATGAAAACTACGACTGGACTTTTATGAGAGAACATATCGTTGAAGGTGTTACTCCTAATTTTATTTCCGAAAAAAAATCTAATGAAATTCTTATTTCACAAACACTTGCCAACAGATTAAAGTTATCAGTTGGCGACAAACTTTATACACACTACTTGCAACAGCCACCACGCTCCAGAGCTTTTAAAATTGCAGGTGTCTATAATACCGGAGTTGCTGATTTCGATAAGCTTTTTATTTTGGGAGATATTAAGCATGTGCAAAAACTCAATAAATGGGATGAAAATCAATATTCGGGAGTGAGCCTTACGCTCAAAGATTTTGACCAACAGCAAGAAATTACCAATAAATTACAGCAAAAAGCTACTATAGCTTTGAGTAAAAATGAGAGCCATCTAAAAGCTGTGAGTGCCAAAAGACGTTTTGCTCATATTTTTGATTGGTTAGATATAATGAATATGAATGTGAAAATTGTATTGTTTTTGATTGTCATAGTTTCAGCTTTTAATATGATATCGGCTTTATTGGTAATTATTTTAGAAAAAACAAGACATATAGGAGTTTTAAAAGCTCTCGGTACAGATAATAACATGCTTCGGAAGATTTTTCTTTATAAAGCCGCCTATATTATTGGGAAAGGATTGTTTTGGGGAAATATTATCGGTATCAGCTTAGCTGTTTTACAACAAAAATTCGGTTTTATCAGATTAAATCCTGAGACCTATTATTTGACTTCTGTACCGATTAAAATAGACCTCTTTGCATGGTTATTCCTTAACATAGGTGTTTTGGTAGTAACAACCTGCATTATGATTTTTCCAACTATACTTATCACTCGTATAGCACCCGCAAAGGTTATTCGTTTTGAATAATTAAAATTTAACGAGTAAAATTACTATTCTCATCGAAATGAAGCTATATTTGTATAGTTTTCAAAAAACCTCAAATATCATGATGGATAAAGACCTGTTACAAAATGAGATTCAGTCACAGCGCAAGAAAAACCAAGCAGCTGTTGAGTTTATTAAAATTGTGAATGATTTATGGTACGAGGACTCTACGGAGCTCATCCTTTTTCGCAACCAATTAATAGATAAGAGTGTTGCAGAAATCCACGGACTTATTGATTATTCCACAAAATTCATTGGTAAACCAATTACTATCCAAGATGTGTTGGATATGGCAAAGACCATTAAAGAATTAAACCTACCTTCTGCAAGATTGGATGTGGGAAAACTCACTTACGAATATCTTGAGCAACAAGAAAAAGGAGGTGAAAAAATGGCTGATTTTGTGAAAAAAGAGCTAAGAGGAATTCATGATACCCCAAAGCCCACTCCCAGAGATGTCGTATTGTACGGTTTTGGACGTATCGGTCGCTTAGCTGCCCGAATTTTAGCAAGTAAAGTTGACAATCAAAATCAACTGCGCCTGCGTGCTATTGTGATACGAGGAGAATTAACTCCCGAAAATATTCATAAAAGAGCCTCATTATTAAGAAATGACTCCGTTCATGGTGATTTCAGAGGAACTGTTGTCGCTGTACCAGAACAAAGAGCATTGATTATCAATGGTATGACAGTATATTTGATTAATGCTAACAGTCCTGATGAAGTGGACTATACTGAGTATGGAATTAATGATGCCATAGTAATTGATAATACTGGAGTATGGAGAGATACTACGGGACTTTCACAACATCTAAAATCGAAAGGTGTAGCTAAAGTCATATTAACTGCTCCAGGAAAAGACAGCATTCCTAATATCGTATATGGAGTAAACCACTTAGACTTCTCTCCTGATGATACAGATATCTTTTCAGCAGCTTCCTGTACCACCAATGCCATCATCCCTATTCTTAGAGTCATAGAAGACGCCTATGGGGTTGAAAAAGGACATATAGAAACCATACATGCCTATACGAATGATCAAAATTTAGTGGATAATTATCATAAGAAATATCGTAGAGGTAGAGGAGCTGCAACGAATATGGTAATTACAGAAACTGGAGCGGGCAAAGCCGTTGCAAAAGCAATACCTGAGTTAGCAGGAAAATTTACTTCAAATGCCATTCGTGTACCAGTCCCCAATGGGTCTTTAGTAATCTTAAATATCAAGCTTAAGAAAAAGACTGATCTAGAACATTTGAAAGATACAGTAAAACAAGCTGCACTAAATGGTAAACTCGTAGAGCAAATAAAATATGCCGTGAGCAATGAACTAGTATCGTCAGATATTGTTGGGGTTTCTGCAGCTTCTATCTTCGATAGCAATGCAAGCATCGTTACCGAAGATGGTGAGGATGCAATACTGTATGTATGGTATGATAATGAATATGGTTATACACAACAAGTTATCCGCTTAGCAAAATATATAGGTAAGGTGCGTCGCTTTCACCATTATTAACAGGAAATAGCTTAAGATTTTAGAATTTTAAAATAAATGATGTATATTTGCAACCGCAAAGCTCAAGAGATGGTCTCGTGGCCGAGCGGTTAGGCAGAGGTCTGCAAAACCTTGTACAGCGGTTCGAATCCGCTCGAGACCTCCAAATTAAAAGTCCCGAAAGGATTAATTTCCTTTCGGGACTTTTGGTTCTACCAGATTCTTAAACTCTGGTTCAATATCACATCGTAAGGAGTTGAAAAGAGCTAACTCCAATGAATATCCATAGCAAAATACCGTAAATAAAGCTTTTTAAGCCTGCTTCTTGAGCTTCTTTGACGGAAATATTAGATCCAATAAGAAATAGTGCTATAACCATTCCTTTCTTTCCCATCCAGCTAAGTCCTGAATACAAAGTCTCACCAGCAGGGAATAAATAGGCTATAATAATGCTCACTACAAAAAAGAGAATAAACCAAGGTATCTTAACCTTTCCTTGAGATTTATCGGTTTGCACAAAAGCAATTAAAAGAGATAAGGGAATAATCCACAACGCACGAATTAGTTTTACGGTAGTAGCAACTTGTAGAGCCTCCGGTCCGTATGTAGCGCCAGCACCTACGACAGAACTCGTATCATGAATGGCAATGGCAGCCCATTGTCCAAAAATCTCTTGGCTTAAATTGAAATAGTGACCGATTAGTGGGAATAACACAAGGGCCAATGCATTTAGAATAAAAATAACAATCAAAGAAAAAGAAATTTGGTAGTTTTTGGGATTAACTATTGATGCAACAGCCGCTATAGCACTACCTCCACATATAGCAGTTCCTGCAGAGATAAGCGTACCTATCTTACCTTCAATGCGCATTAACCTGGCTAAAAAATAGCCAACAATCATTACACTGATTACTGAAATTGCCGTATCAATAAAGCCTGTTTTTGATACACTGACTACTTGAGTAAGGCTCATCCCAAAACCCATCAAAACAATGGAAGCTTTCAATGCAAATGATGTGTAATTGGTTATTTTCTTATGCTTAAGTCCAACTAAAGATAAGCCAATACCTATAAATAAAGCAATGGCGGGAGAAATAAATGGGAACATACAGAAGACCATTAATGCTCCATAAATAAAGCCCAACTGTTTTTGATTTACTGCCAATCTGTGTTTCATTATCGTACCAATTAAATTTGGTGACAAAAATAAGACTCCAGCATAACCAAACCAAATACGAAATAATTATAAACCATAACATAAAGTTATGGTAAAATCTTTAAGTAACACTTTAATCAGGATAAGTTACCAGCATTTTTTGTGATCTGCCGTCCATCAATACACGCAATGGTTTATCAAAGTGAATATGTCTAAAATAAGTTATTGTTTCCTCAGCCTGCATATTATCTAAAGTGTCATAATCGAAATCGCCTTCGTCGGAATTGGGTTGCATAGAATAGTAACCAACATTCATTGAGATAACATTATGAAAAAAATGTGAACCTAAAGATGCATCTAGTGGAAAGTTTTCGAGACCTTGCTCTACGATAACTTTGGCATTGGAAATAGAAGCCCAGCTTACAGGAATCCCCGTGGTTTTGTCACGGGTACCCCAACGTCCTGGACCGACAAGGATGTAATTTCTATCCAACTTTTTCATCTTATCATTGAGCTGGCTAATTTCTTGAGCCATATCCTCAGTTTTTAACTTATCAAATTTAGCTAAATCCACATAAATAACGTCTTTTATGTCTTCGATCTCACCATTACCCATACCATTAGAAGCATGCATCATAATATTATCCCTACTGACGCTATCTAAATCTATCTCAAGAATATCATTCTGTCTCAATAGCGGTTTTATCTGTAGCAAGTAAATAGTAGGTCTATCTTTTGTATCCAAATCAATAGAAAACTCTATCTCGATAGGTGTTCCCATAGCCTGTTTAAAGATATGCAACAACAGTTCAAGCGATTTAGCTACAGGAAGAGCATTATATTTCAAGATATTAGCAAAATCGATAACTCTAGGACCATATTTAGCTGTAATACCAGGCTCTAATCTATCATTTTGTGCGTCATAAGTCGAGGCGATTAATCTCAAATTTCCATCTTCCTCAGCTTCTTTGATCGTATATTTACCAATACAGGCATTTTCTCCATCTCTTTCTAGATTAAAAGAAGTTCTGTTCATATCTATTGCATAAAAATACTTTTGAGAGTCTCTTATCTGATCCTTCAGAGATTTATTATCAAGCTTAGGATATTTAGGACAAAAACGATGAGCAGGCTCACCCCCCACTACAGCCATACCAAGACCTACTGCCATCACAGCAAAACCATCGTCAGGTTTCATATAGGAAAATGGATAGTAATTGTAAGATTGAGCAACACCGCTGATAGTTGGATAAAATTTTCCATTATAGTTATTACCAACTACCTCCTGAATAACAACAGCCATTTGCTCTTCTTCAATTTTGTAATCAACCGCTTTAAAGTAAGAGCGAGCAGTATCAGTAAATATAGACGCATAGACCAACTTAATGGCTTCTTCCAGTTTCTCCAAACGTTCTTCTATCATCATCTGGTTATTGGAAAGCAGATAAGTGCGATAGACTCCTGCAAAAGGTTGTTTAAGGGAATCCTCAAACAAACCGCTAGAACGAACAGCAATGGGAACTTTTGTAGTTTCCAAGAAATGATAAAGCTTGCTACTCAGTTTTTCTGGAAGGGGTGCTGCTAAAAATAATTCCTCAATTTCTTCATAGCTCTGTTCTAAATACACCTTAGCTTCAAAATCATTAATTTCTAGAAAGTTCCTAAATTCTTCGATCCCAATAACTGCAGTTCTAGGGATTCTTACTTTCATCTCAGGAATTAGATTGCTGAAATTGACATTGGAAATAAAATTTGATATAAAAGCTAAACCTCTCCCTTTGCCACCCAAAGAGCCTTTACCCAAGCGGAGAATATAATGATTGGAAGGTATCAAGTTTTTTCTAAAGGGAATAATACGTCCATTCAGCTGCTTCAATCGTGATCTTTCGAAAACCGCCATGATATATTGTCTCATTTCAGCTACCGTCTTATAATCCTCCACGTTATGTTTACGCAATAGTTTCGCGGCATAGACTTCACCCCTTACCATCAACCACGTGGATAGCGCATTTTTCTGAGCATGATATATCAATGATTCATCAGGTATCGTTCTCAGCATCTCTTCAAACTCCTCAATAGAATGAGCTTCAGCTATCTTAGTACCACTTGGGTTTCTAAAAATAAAATTTCCAAAACCCAAATTATCAATTAAAAAGTTGGTAACATCTGTCGCTAATGTGTCAGAATTTTTATTGATAAAATGTGCATTTAGTTTACTGGCTTTTAGTGCATTAGCAACTTCTGTTGACTGCATCATTACAGGTACATCAACTTGTTGCTCCCTTAGATATTCTATCAACTTCACGCCAGCCTGGTCGTCCTCTACTCCATTGTGAGGGAAACGAACATCTGAAATAAGACAAAGTAAATTTTCATCGTATTTATCAATGACTTCTTGAGCAGCTTCATAATTGCTTACGAGTATAATCTTTGGTCGTGCTCGTACTTTGATGATTTTTTGGGTTTCACTAATATTATCATCCTCATCATCGATAATATTTTGTGTTTGTTTCATAATCATCGTGTAAAGCATCGGTAAGTATCTAGAGTAATACCTAACAGAATCTTCAACAAGAAGGATAACTCTCACGTCACCCAGCTTTACATCTGCTTCGATATTCATTTTATCTTCAATATACTTTATCATTGCCATGAAAATACGTGTAGATCCATTCCACACGAATACCTGATCAATATTATTTTTGACAATATCTGATGCTTGAGAGAAGTATGCTAAATCGCTATTATTATTAACCAGAAGAACAAGTGGAATCTCAGGCTTGAATTTACGAATTTTTTGGCTTAGTGATAGTGGTTGCTCTTTATCCATCCCTGTCATTATGATAATCATATCAAAATGGCGTTCTTTTAAGAGTTCCATTGCCTCTTCATTTGTCGTTGCATTTACAAAACGAGGTGCTGAATATAGATTTAACTGGAGGTATTCACCGTTAATTTTATCAGAAAATTGTCCTTCACGTACAATAGAATAGGCATCGTAATAGGTGGCGACCAATAAGATATCTTTTACTTTATAAGGCATTAACTCATGAAAGATATCACGGTCGCTCTTTGTTCTTTTATAGAGCTTAGAAAGTTCGATTCGGTTCATAGACATTGTTTTATCAGTACAACAAAGTTAAAAATATCTATGAAACCATTATCAAATTCAAAAAAGAAAACTATTGTAAGAAATCTGGTGTCGCTTTTACTAGTTTATACAGTTTATCTGAACGTCTGACGACGATATCTAAAGGCATTGAAAAGGACTCTCCTTTTACTGCGGTTTGTACAGGTTTCAAATCAACCCGAATTTCCTTAACAGTAGTTTGTACTGCCCCCGTGGTAGGACCAGTGATAAGAATCTCATCACCTACCGACAAATCATGACTTTCTACCAAAAACTCCGCGACTTTCAATTTTGAGAAATAATTCGTGCCTTTTCCAATATATACTTTACGCTTCTTCGCTTGTGAACCATAGGCTGTAGCCCATTCTCCTGCACGTCTTCCAAGATAATAACCATCCCAAAAGCCACGATTGAATACATTCTCTAATTTTACTTTCTGAGCTAAAGCAAACTCTTCATTGTAGGTTCCGTCTATAACAGCGTGTACTGCTTTATCATAAGCCTCAACAACTGTTTTTACATACTCAGCAGGTCTCGCTCTACCTTCAATCTTAAGCACCCTGACACCTGATTTCAACAACAAATCTAAGAAGTCGATCGTGCATAAGTCTTTTGGTGACATGATATATTCATTATCTACTTCAAGTTGATTGCCTGATTCCTTTTCAGTAACGGTGTAGGCTTTACGGCACGATTGTAAGCAAGCCCCCCGATTGGCTGAAGAATTTTGCTCGTGTAAACTGATATAGCATTTCCCGGAAACTGCCATACATAGAGCACCGTGGCAAAACATTTCAATCTTAATCAAATCTCCCTTGGGTCCGCGGATGTCTTCCTCTTGAATTTGTCGATAAATCTTTGCGACTTGTCGCATCGTTAACTCTCTGGCTAAAACAATAACATCAGCATATTGCGCATAGAACTTTACAGCACCGATATTGCTGATATTGCATTGTGTAGATATATGTACTTCTACATCATTCTGCCGAGCATATAGAATAGGACTAATGTCTGATGCAATAATAGCAGTAATTCCTGCCTCTTTAGCTACATCTATTAATTTATGAATTTTATTCAAGTCATTATCATATAATATCGTATTGACGGTAAGATAACTTTTCACATTATTCTCATTGCAAATACCAACTATTTTTCGGACATCATCCAAGTCGAAATTATTGGCAGAGCGGGCACGCATATTTAAATTGGAAGCTCCAAAATAAATAGAATTAGCGCCAGCATTTACAGCAGCCATCAGAGACTCGTAAGAGCCTACCGGCGCCATTATTTCTATATCTTCTCGTGTAAAGTTTACATCGCTCATCTTTGCTATCTTAATTGTGTCGTTAGTTCTTTGTATTCCTTATCAAAAGCCTTAAGACCAGCCTTCAATATTTCATCATTTTGATGATAAATAGGGTAAAATCCCTCGTTATCTATCATGTTTCGTACAATGAGTGCTTTGACAGAATTGGCTAAAATTTTCTTTGACACTTCGTAACCTTTAGCATCCTTTGCAACTCCCTTTTTTACAGCATAATCTACAAATTGTTCCATATAGTTTTGGTTTTCAATGTATTCTGCCATCGCTTTGTAGTTTGCTAAGGCTGCTAATTCTGCCCGATGATGATCTGTGAAATAGTAAGCAAAATCACGAACAACAGCTTTTCGTTGCAACTCTTCAAAATAAGTACTGTAAGCCGTAGTGTCTAAAGGAACGAAAACATCAGGCATAATTCCTCCACCTCCGTAAACAGTACGTCCGTTGTCTGTCTCATATTTTAGCGAGTCCACAAATTGGATACTGTCAGCAATAGCAAATTCACCATGCTCCCAGCGGTCATTTAAATCTTGGTCATAAGCATCTCTATCGCCCATTTTGAAAGGCTTTTGAATATTTCTACCAGAGGGTGTGAAATATTCCGCCACAGTTAATCGAAGTGCAGAACCATCTCCATACTCTACTTGTTCCTGTACTAAGCCTTTTCCAAAAGAACGACGCCCAACCACAATTCCTCTATCGTGGTCTTGAATAGCTCCTGCAAAAATCTCACTTGCAGAGGCTGAATAAGAATCTATCAATATCACTAAAGGAACATCCTTAAAATTGCCTTTCCCATTGGCTCTTCGATCTAGTCGGGAGGTGTTATATCCTTTCGTATAAACAATTAAATCATTTTTATCCAAAAACTCATTCACCATACCTACGCATACATCTAGTAAACCGCCTGCATTGCCTCTTAAATCAATAATAAACCGATCAGCATGTTGGTCTTTAAGTTCAGACAAAGCAGCTAAAAATTCATTATAAGTTTGCCCTCCAAATTGATTAATTTTAATATATCCTGTTTGTTCATCGAGCATATAAGCAACATCAATAGTAGAAACATTCACATCGCCTCGGGTAACCTGTACTACTTTTAATTCATCGCTAGTGGGTTTCTTGATTCCTAGATCTACCAATGTACCTGCTTTTCCTTTGAGCAGTTTCATAATACTGTCGGTGCTCACATCTTGTCGGCCTGCAATAGTATCACCATCTACAGTGACAATACGGTCACCTGCCATAATCCCTACTCGCTCAGAAGGTCCTCCAGGGATAGGTCGTACAACCATCACGGTATCTTCATATTCAATAAACTGTACTCCAATACCACTAAAATGTCCTTGCATATCCTCACGAACCTGTTGCATATACTCTGCAGAAATATAGGCTGTATGCGGATCCAAGCCTTTGAGCATATCATTGATTACAGCCTCCTCGATAGAGTCAATAGCTAAAGGCTTATAATAGGAATTATCTAAACGCTGAAGAATTGCATTTAATTTACCTGAGACCTCATCTTTTTGAGGAAAAACCATGTAGTTTTTTCTTGGAGATGCTGTAAAATAATGTAATGCATATCCTCCCAATATAGCTATGGCAATTATTAAAGGAAGCCATATCTTCGTCTTTGTATTCATCTTCTTTATTTTTATATATCCCTAGGCAGATATAGCCTAAATAGGCTACAAAGATACTAAAGAATTAGAGTACAATAAAAAAAGACTAAGTAGTTCATTATATAAATTATTAAAAATCATTCTAAATTACAAATTTATACAACTCTCAAAATACACGCAAACATTCTACTAATCAAAGCATTAGGAACAAGCAAATAGTTTTAGAAGTTGCGAAAATTCTTATGATAATTGTGATAATTAGTACATTTGCTATCTACTAAAATATACTGCTAAGTTTAACGTTATGAGTATGATACGATTAGAAACTACCTTTGCAGGTTTACAGCTAAAAACGCCAATAATTGTTGGAAGTTCCGGACTTACAGACTCAGTGAGCAAAATCAAGCAACTTGCAGCCAATGGGGCGGGAGCCGTAGTATTAAAATCTCTCTTCGAAGAGCAGATCCTAGAGGATATTCGTGAGACTCATTCACAGAACTCTATGGATGCACCCGAGCTGGATGAGTATGTGAGAAACTATACGAAACAGAACTCCATAGCTAAGTATCTAAAGCTAATAAAAGATGCTAAAGCTGCGGTAGATATTCCTGTGATAGCAAGTATTAACTGTATTGATGCTAACGAGTGGACGAATTTTGCAAATCAAATTGAAGATGCTGGTGCTGATGCTCTTGAGTTGAACATTGCGCTACTCGCCTCAGATATGCAACGCACAAGCGAGGAGATTGAACAGAATTATTTTAAAATCATTGATGCTGTTAGCAAAACTGTTGAATTGCCACTAATTATTAAATTAGGGCAATATTCAGCTTCACTGGCAAATCTTATACAGCGCATTGCTTGGACAGAAAAGGTGGCTGGTCTTGTTTTATTCAATCGATTTTATAGTCCTGATTTTGATATTGAAACCGGGAAACCGCTATCTACGAATGTTTTAAGCACACCTGATGAGTTTGGCACATCTTTGCGATGGGTGACTATAATGGCTCCACAAGTTGAAGTTCCAATTGTTGCCTCTACAGGAATACATGATAGCGCTGCTGTCATCAAACAACTCTGGGTGGGTGCACAGGCTGTCCAAATGGTTTCAGCATTGTATAAAAAAGGTCCTGATTACTTAACAGAAGTTTTAGATGGTCTGAAAGATTGGATGAAACGCCATAATTTTGAATCAGTAGATCAGTTTAGAGGCAAATTGCATTACACAAAATCATATGACGCTACGGTTTTTGAGCGTCTTCAGTTCTTGAAATATTTTAGCGACAACAAAAACATATAAAATTTTATAACATGAATGAAATGAATGGAATAATAACACAGGTACAACAGATTTCTCCTATTATGAAAATCTTTAAAATAAAGCCTGTGGGTTGGGAACTTCCAGAATTTAAACCAGGTCAGTTTTGTGCATTAGGCTTACCTGCATCTAGTCCACGATGTGCAGATTCTACTGAAGACTATGAAGAATTTGCTCCAGACAAAATGTTAAAAAGAGCATATTCTATTGCTTCAGCTACATCTGCTGATGAGTTAGAGTTTTATATCACTTTAGTACACTCTGGTGCATTAACACCACGTTTGTTTAATCTAAATGTAGGAGACTCTATCCAAGTAGGAAAGCGTTTTGTAGGTATGTTTACTTTAGATTCTATCTCTCCTGACCAAAATATTATATTGATAGCGACAGGTACAGGTGTAGCTCCTTATATGAGTATGCTTCGTACTGATGCGCTTACTCGTAAAGGAAAAATCACTGTAATCCATGGTGCGGCAAACTCCTGGGACTTGGGCTACTCATCCGAGTTGCGTTTATTGGAAAGTGTTACCGGAAAGCTTACTTATATTCCAACGATTACGGAGCCAGACAAGGAACCTGTCGAATGGAAAGGCGAAACAAAATTCATTCAAGACTTATGGACAGATCGGACTATTGAAAAGAAAATGGGATATAAGCCAACGCCTGAAAATACGCACGTTTTCATCTGCGGTAATCCTAAAATGATAGAAACCATGCAAGGTATCTTAGAGGGTGAAGGATTTGTAAAACATAAGCCGAAAACTCCTGGTCAAATCCATATTGAATCTTTCTAATAAATTTCAATTTTAAATATAGCTCCCCTTGCTTATCAGAGTAAGGGGATTTTTGTACTTACAACCAACACTATAAATGAGTATTAAAATGCAACTAAAGAAACTATTTCGATACAGTATAATCTCAATTGTTTTTCTAATGGCTTGTACCAATCAAACTAAGGATACTCTAAATGAAAATATTGACAAGAGGTCTCCAGAAAATGATTCACTTATCTATGAAGTTGCTAGAGACATCATGCGTAAAGCACCTAATTGTGCATTGATAACTGTAGATGGATATAATCAACCAAGAGTAAGGGAAATGGATGCTTTTGAACCTGAAAAAGATTTTACGGTATGGTTTGGGACAAATCCTAACAGCAGAAAAGTGAGCCAAATAAGGAATAACGCTAATGTAACATTGTATTATGTGGCTAAGAATAATGAGGGATATGTATCGCTACAAGGTGTTGCAGAACTTATTAACGACGAGGATTTGAAACAGAAATATTGGAAAGAAGAATGGACAGACTTTTATCCAAACCAAAAAGAGGACTATTTATTGATAAAAGTAACTCCCAAGAAAATGGAAGTCGTAAGTTATCCACATAAACTATTAGGTGAAACGACTACTTGGGAACCTCCATCGGTATTATTCGAAAAATAATTTAATGCATATTCTCAATCCTAAGCTCTTTGGGAATACTGCGTACGGTAAACATTGCAATAAGAAAACCGATAACGAGCACTACGAGAGCAATCAATCCGATATCCTTCCATTGAACCGAAATTGGGAATGGGATAGATCCATAACTGCCTTGCATACGCACCAAACCGTATTGCCATTGTAGCCAACTGACACCTAGCCCTATCAAAAGTCCAATGAATGCACCAAATAGACTAATCATCAGCGATTCTAAGACAAATATTCGCTTTATGAGTGTTCTTGTAGCTCCCATGCTCTTAAGAACTGCGATATCCTCTTTTTTGTCGATGATGATCATGGAAAGCGACCCCACAATATTAAATGCCGCGATTAAAAGGATAATAGCCAAAGTCGCAAAGACGAAAAACTTCTCCATCTTTAGCATTTTGAATAAAGTATCATCTAATTGATAGCGCCCTTTTACGACAAATGCATCTCCCAATAAACGTTGTAAACGATCACGTACTTTTGTGTGGGACTCATTGGCTGAGGTTTTAATCTCTAACATGGAAACACTTTCCCCCATGGAAAACAGCTCCTTCGCAAAATCATAACTTACAATCACGTACTCTGAACTGAATTTTGCAATCCCCTCATAGATACCCGCCGGGCGAATGAGCTCCTTTTTGAATGATTGAGAAAGTTGTGTGGTAGAACGTCTTCCCCTTTTCGTTGCATAAATGCCAATAGGCTCTAAAGAAAATAAGTTAGCTTGTAACTGTGCTGCGATAGGATAACCCAAAACAATAAATTCTTGTTCGTCGTGTTGGGTATAAAAACTTCCTGCAACCATCAGTGTATCAAAATTGTAAATAGCAGTACCTTCATCAGGCAAACCGATAAATGTAGCAATAGCCGTGCGCTCTTCTAATTGCAAAACACCCCGTTCTGTAATTATGGGGACTACCAATTCAACCCCTTCGGTATATTTAATTTTTTGGAGTAATTCCTGCGAAGGTATAAATCTTTTTCCCTCTTTCGGAGTTATTCGTACGTCTGGACTTACAGGATTGTAAGCATCTAAAATCTGCTCTTCAAAGCCATTAAAAACTGATAAGACAATAACGAGCGCCGCAGTACTCAGCAATACTCCAATCACCGATAATAAGGATAAAATATTGATAACATTCGTCTTCTTCTCGGAAAACAAATAACGCTTGGCGATTTGTAAAGGAAGTTTCAATTCAAGAGTCTAATTATTCTTTTAAAAGCGAATCGATATTTTCTAAATAATCTAAGGTATCATCTAAGTAGAAAGCCAAATCAGGAACAATACGCAACTGCTTACCGACTATTTTTCCTAAATTGTAGCGTATAGTCTTCGTATTTTCCTGAATTTTCTTCAAATCTTCTTCGGAAGTCTGTGAAGGGAAAATACTCAAATAAGCTTTTGCTAAACCTAAATCAGGTGATACATTCACCTTAGAAACCGTAATCATTCGTCCTGGGGCATAAACATATCCATCCTTACGAAATAATTCACTAAGCTCTCTTTGCAATAATCTTGATATTTTTTCTTGTCTATTTGATTCCATTAGTATCTGCTTTCTAAATCCAAAAGTACAAAACATTTCACTGACTTTAAGCATTTAAGTTAGGAAGAAAATTCTTCCTAAAAGCTAAATGATTAATAATTTTGAACTCTTTTACGTCTTCTACGTCTATTATGCCTAATAAGAAAATAAAGAAACACGATTAAAACAATCCAAAAAGGCCATAATACAATAATGGCTAAAAGGAACTCAACAAAAACATACCACCCTTTACTTATAGAGTTAAAAAGACGCTTTACAAAGCTATCTCTTTTCGGTGTGTACTGATAATTTTTATCTTGTGTTATGTGGATATTTAAAGTACTGTAATTCACTTGGCTTGACAAATACTTCAACTGTCCTTTTGTGCTTTCAAGCTCCTCTTCAATGGTTCTAATATGATTTTCAATCTCTAAAATATCTTTAATTGAATTTGCCCTATTCAGCAGTTCTTTATACCGTTCAAGATAGCGTTCCTTATTTGCCAGGCGCATCTCTAAATCAACAAACTTAGCGGTTACATCTTGTGTATTGATTTGTTTACGAACTACTGTGGCTTCAATTTTATCAAGGCTACGAAGAAAATTATCAAAAGTTGCGGAAGGAATACGCACCGTATAGTTGAGTGAAGATTGATAATCTGTATCTTTAAAATCCTCATTAGAAGAATAACCATCAAACTTTTTGACTAAACTGTCTAAATGTGATTTTGTATTATCAAGAGCATCTGTTTCCAGATAAAGATCTCCGTTCTTAATTAGCTTCTGGTTGCTAGGTTGCACCTCAGCATCTACACTACTTTCAGGATATGATTGATCAGCTTCAGCAACACTTGTTTCATAGACTTCTTTATCCTCAACAGATATGAATTCTGATTTTGGGTTACTGCACATGGCTAAGCAACTCACTAAAAATGATAAGATAATGGGCTTCATAGATTCGATTTTAAGCTGTTAATTTAACATTTTTATTTCAACAACAGTGTCACCAACAACTTTTACTTTTATCTGATCAAATGAAGGGGCGGCTAACTTTGGCTTAAAATTCGTTGAAAAACCATAACCCTCTTTAGGAATTCCCATCCAGTTTTTGTTACATTTACCATCCATGTTTTCATCATGATATATAGCAATGGCATAATCACCGTCAGGTAGATTTTCAAAAACATGTGATGCTTTGCTACCATTAATATTGATGAGTTCTTTACTTATAGAACCACCATCTTCAAGAAAGCCTTTTTCTTTATTAAATAAAGAGACAAAAACTTTTCCCTCGGTTGACTCTATATTGGTTATTTTTAGCGTAATTTTATGATTTTGTGTTTGCACAGTAAAGCCCAGTGCACAAAAAATAAAAAATGTTATTAATTTAATTTTCATTGTATCTATTTCCTAATTAATTATTTAAAAAAGCGAACCATTAAGGCTGCATCTTGTTTCTTATAAGCCTCATAAGGCTCTGATTTCTTTAAAAGCACTCTTTTTACTATTCCTTTAAATAAACTGGCAAAAAAACGCTTTATCGGAGAAATTCCAGCCCTAACTTTTGCAAAATAAGTGTCGAGTGTTTCTTTTCTAAAGTGTACAATATTCTCTAATTTATCACCGTCGGCATAATAACCGCAATGAAAATTTTTCTCAGCAAAGGAATGGTCAGGAAAAACATCAACACTTCCTAAGCCATATGCATCAAAAGAACGTTGTAAAAAGTCTTTATAAAGTATTCTATTTTGCTTTCCGCCTCCTAAGTTAAACGTTTTATGCAACAACTCCTCCTGATGTTCTATTCCATTCACAAACGCTCTTGCTGTATCTTCGGGAGTGCAAACCTCCATGGGAGTATTTAGTGGCATATGAAACATTAAGGCAGAAATTTTATGATTACCATAGCCCATAATTGCTGCTAAACGGAAAATCGTCCAATTTAAATTGCTCTCTCTTATCAATTTCTCTGTAGCAATTTTAGTGACAGCATACTCGTCGTGTGGAGAGGGGAGTAATGGATCTTCGATTGTAATATAAGGAGTTTCAATCCTATCGCCATACACTGAAATTGATGATGAATAGAGGAAGAAAGCATCTTTATCCATTGTTTCTAAAATATTCTTTGTTCCATGAACATTGACTGCCTGAGCCAATTCTGGTTTTTCATCAGCCAATGGAGGTATAATCGCCGCTAAGTGAATAATCTTCTTTCTCCCCTTAGTGGCTTTAGCAACATCCGCTTTGTTTCTGATATCACCATAAATAATTTCAATCTTATCAGAGTAAGGTGCAAAACGTTTTTCAGCCTTGGCAGAGTTTACATCAAACACCGTAATTGCATATTGATTTTTAGCAACTAATTGATCCAAAACCTGCGATCCAACTGTTCCTGATGCTCCAGTTATGAGTATTTTCTCTTTCTCCATTTTATCTTTTTTCAATTAAAAAAAACAAAAGTAATGCCACCTAACGTAAATGATTGAAAAACAACACTTTTTAACAAAGTGGTAGAAATCCTTTAGATATTCGTATTTTTGTAGCTATACAACGATTAAGTCCCAATTTATGAAAACTCCTTTAACTAAACTTCAAGCTAAGATATTTGACTCGTCAGAATCAGCAAAATCAATTGTAAAAGGCTGGAAATCTAATGACAAAAAAATTGTATTTACTAACGGATGTTTTGATATCTTGCATCAAGGGCATGTTGTATATCTTGCAAAAGCCGCCAGTCTAGGCGATAAACTAATCGTAGGCCTCAATACCGATGCCTCTGTGAAGCGACTAAAAGGAGAGAATAGACCTCTAAACGGGGAAAGGGAACGAGCTATTATCTTAGCAGCTCTCGGTTTTGTGGATTTAGTCGTATTTTTTGAAGATGATACACCCTATGAACTAATAAAAGAATTAAAGCCAAACATTTTAACCAAAGGTGCTGATTATAATCCGAAGAATATTGTCGGGTATGATATTGTGATGGAGAACGGGGGCAGTGTTGAAACAATAGCATTAGAAGAAGGATTTTCAACCACAAATATTATTGAGAAAATTCGTAAAACGCTCTAAAAGATGGCTAAAAAGAAAACCGTATTTTTCTGTACGAATTGTGGCAACGAATCACCAAAGTGGGAGGGAAGATGTCCTGCCTGTGGCGAATGGAACAGCTTCAAAGAACACACAGTAGCTCCTACAAAAACAAAAGGCAGAATAGAGAATAACCAAATACAAAATAAAGCCGTACCGCTTTCACAAACCCCAAGTGAAACCACCGAACGGATTGACATGAAGTCACAAGAACTCAACAGAGTCCTTGGTGGTGGACTGGTCATTGGTTCCTTAGTTTTACTGGGAGGAGAGCCGGGTATTGGAAAATCAACTTTAGCCTTGCAAGTAGCATTGCAGTTGGAGGAGTTAAAAATCTTATATGTATCAGGTGAGGAAAGTTTACAGCAATTAGCATTAAGAGCTAATCGTCTGAAACATAAAAATGATAATTGCTTGGTTCTAGCTGAAACTTGCATTGAAAACATTATACCCCAAGTCTCTGACACCAATGCAGAACTAGTCGTAATAGACTCTATACAAACGCTCTTTAGTGAGACCATAGATGCGGTACAGGGAAGTGTAACACAGGTACGAACCTGTGCTTCTATGCTAATGCAATTGGCTAAAGCTAAAAATATTCCCATTTTAATTATTGGTCATGTTACGAAAGATGGCTATATCGCTGGACCAAAAACCTTAGAACATATGGTAGATACGGTTCTGCAATTTGAAGGAGACAGACATAATGAGTTTAGAATACTTCGTGCCACAAAAAACCGGTTTGGTTCTACATCAGAATTGGGAATCTATGAAATGAGGCAAGAAGGCTTACGAGAAATCCTCAATCCCTCAGAAATTCTGCTTTCACAGTCACAAGAAGAACTAAGTGGCAGTAGCGTAACAGCATCTATGGAAGGGGACAGAGCTCTTTTAGTTGAGATACAAGCTTTGGTAAGCAGTGCCGCTTATGGTACGCCTCAACGTACTTCTACAGGCTTTGACACTCGCCGGTTAAATATGCTCTTAGCTGTTTTAGAAAAACGCATGCAATTCAAAACGCTTACAAAGGATGTATTTATAAATATTGCTGGTGGTCTTAAAGTATATGACCCAGCTATTGACCTATCTGTAATCATTTCTATCTTATCGTCAAGTGTAGATATACCGGTCTCCAAATCCTATTGTTTTTGTGGTGAGGTGGGACTTTCAGGTGAAATACGCCCGGTTAGTAAAATAGAACAACGGATAAAGGAAGCTGAGAAATTGGGCTTTACAAAGATTTTTATACCACAAGGAAACAAGAAAAACATAAAAACCTCTACAAAAATAGAGATAATTGGTGTAGGGAAAATTCAACAACTAGCAAAGCTGGTGTTTGATTAAGATAAAAGAGGCTGACAAAAACTTGCCAGCCTCACACTAATTAATCAAGAATTCACGACCTAAAAAAATCCTTGTTCTTCTCCACCATCTTCATCATTCATCATTCTTCTATTTTTCATGCTCTGCCTCTTAGATTGATTAAATCTATAGGTGAAAGACAGATTAAAAGTACGTCCTCTCCATTGAAATTCTGACTCGTTAAAATAGGTAGGAGTTGTAGTTTCCATAGTGTGGTTGTGTGTCCCAAAAATATCACTTACATTAAATGTTACAGAAGCTTTGTCATCAAAGAAATCTTTGCTAAGTGCCATATTTGTAAACAACATACCATCATACTTGTTCTGTGAATTCTCTCTAGGACCGATGTAGGTAAGACGAGTTTGCCAATCAATTTTCCCTGGGAGCGTAAGCTTATTCGATATTCGGGCAAACCAGCTGAAGTTGTCGGCATCATAGGAAGTACCATTATAACTACCTTCTATTTTAGAATGAAAAAGGTTAATATTACCATTCATCCTCCATTTTCTAGAAGGGTTATAACTCAATGTTGCTTCAAACCCTAGACGGTCTTGAGTTGCTAAATTAATAGGGCTACGGCGAACTACAGGAACCTCTTTCCCATTTACAACAACTGTATTACCGGTATCAAAACTTACCATATTGAAAACATCCGTGGCATGTGTGTAGTATAAAGATGAGCTTAAATTCAACTTTCCGAATCTATTTAGGTAGCCCACATCAAACGTATTAGAATAACTAGGGTCAATATCGGGATTTCCTTGGAATATACTGGTCAAACTTGCTCGTGAAGGGAAAGGATTAATCATTCTTGAGCGTGGTCTTCTAATTCTGCGAGCATAGCCTAATGTAACGCTCTGCTTATCTGACATTTTGTAGCTAAGATTCATAGTAGGGAAGAGGTCATTATAATCTTTCTCTCTAAAATCTGCACTCGTTTTTTGCTCAATATCCACAGAGGTATGCTCAAAACGCAAACCTAATAGATACGAGAACTTCTCTCCAATCATATTTCCATATTGAGTATATAGTGCATTTACCTGCTCTTTGTATCCTAAAATATTTGAAACATTTTGATCTAATACAAAATCGTTTACTGAAGCGTCCCAAAGCGCAACCTGATAATCAGTATTTCGATCATTAAAGTTTCCTCTATAACCAAACTCAAAATTTCCTGTATCACTAAATGGATATATATAATCGGCTTGTACTAAAAAGCGTTCTTGAGTTTCATCAGTCAATACGGTTTCATCATTAAAACCATCCATTACTATAACCCCATCTTCTAGCTCCTTATCATCTTCATAACTAGCATCTATAGTCAGTTTATGACCATCATCATTAAAATTCTTCGTAAAATTCAAAGCATATTCTACTACTTTATCGTCTCTTTCCTCATCCTCTACACGAAAACTTTCAGCAATCAAATTCTTGGATGTGTCAAACTGCTGTATATGATTCTCTCTCTTACTGTCTCCGTCTGAGTCTCTTAATAATGCAGACACCGTCAATGAAGTAGATTTATTTAAATACCATTCTACACCCAAATTGGTATTGTAGCTTCTTCTTTCTCTTTCATTATCGCTATGCTCATTCATGTAAGTATCAGGCAAATCAACAGTTTCTCCTGTAATTGGATCCTCTTTTATATTATAGTATTGAGATTTTGAGTCTGAGTAACCCTCATTTTCTCTGTATCGATATCCAGAAGTCGTAAAAAAGTTAAAGTCTCCAACTCTGTAGTTAAGATTAGCTGATATTCCTCCGCTTAATGGATAGCCTATACTTGTTGTAATAGCACCATTAAAACCTTGCATTTTACTCCTTCTTAAGATGATATTTAGGATTCCTGCTGTTCCCTCAGCATCATAACGAGCTGATGGTGAAGTGATGACCTCCACCTTTTCGATAGCTTCTGCAGGTAACTGACGCAACGCTTCTGTAGAATTTAAACCAACCAAGCCCGAAGGTTTACCATTAATGAGGATACGTACATTATCGTTACCACGCAGGGCTACATTCCCTTCCACATCAACAGATACTGATGGCACGTTATCTAAAACATCGCTAACGCTTCCCCCGCTTACCGTAAGGTCTTTACCTACGTTATAAATCTTTTTATCTAACTTCAACTCCACTGTAGTTTTTTCAGCTATAACCTCAACTTCGTCAAGCATTGTTGCATCTTCTGCAAGTCGCATCACGCCCAAGTCAACTGAGTTATTCAACCTCTGATCTTCTACCAATTGTGGTTTAAAACCTATAAACTCGACAGAAACGTCATATGTTCCTTTGGGAATATCTATAGAAAATCGCCCTTTTTCATTGGTAATACCTCCACCTGCTACTTGACCATCTTTATACAAGAAAGCTACGGTTGCATATTCTAAGGGCAATCCCGTACTTTTATGCAAAACTTGTCCTGAAATAGTGATATCCCTTTTAGCAGTAGGGTTAGCAATTAACAGCGAAACACTGCTGATTAAAAACATTAATAAAACAAATACTCTATTCTTCATCATTTTTTATTTTTTTCTTGGTGCAAATATATCATTTTAGTTGTGTAAACTTGATTGGAATATATGAACAGGGGATTTTTCTCGACAAACGAATTATTTTAGTCCTAATTCATCGAGCACTTCCGCTTTATAAGTATTACCAACAGGAATATATCTATCGGCAATTACTAATTTGTTTCTCTTTACCCCTTCAATATGTTGTTTATTCACCATAAATGAACGATGGACTCTCAAAAAATTGGGATTGTCAAGCTTAGTCATCATTTGAGAAAAACTCATCAAGGTTAGTATTGGGGTTTTGATATCTTTCATGTATATTTTCAAATAATCTTTCAGACCTTCGATATAGAGGATATCTTTGACTGTAATTTTTATATCTTCATAATCTGATCGTACAAAAACAAAGGCTTCTTCTTCTAAACTACCATTTCGTTCTAAGTCATAAAGCTTCCGAGCCTTTTGAACAGCTTTCAGAAAACGAGAAAAAGGAATGGGTTTTACTAAATAATCTACTGCATCTAAATCAAATCCCTCCAGTGCATATTGAGGATAAGCCGTTGTAAAGATGAATTTGGGTTTTACAGCTATCGTTTTTATCAGCTCAATACCTGTAAGATTAGGCATCTGAATGTCTAAAAAGACCAAATCGACCTCATTGGTACTTAAAAATTCTATAGCTTCAACTGGGTTATAGAACTTAGCAACTAATTCTAATGCATCTACCTTATCCAAATATGACTCTATAATTTCTAGTGCCAAAGGCTCATCATCTACTATTACACATTTCATATATCTAGTTTTAAGTCAACAGAATAGTTATCTTCTGTATGTACGATTTCCAATGAGTATTTATTAGAGTACAAAAGGTCTAAGCGCTCTTTCGTATTTTTCAACCCAATACCTTCTGGTGTGTTTTTATCCTTTTGAGTATTGCTGATTGCGTTGTCACAATGAAAAGAAATTTGATCATTTGATAGCGTTAATACAATATTTATTTTTGTTTTCCCGGAGCTGTTGACTCCGTACTTAAAGGCATTTTCAATAAAGGAGATTAGGATTAGCGGGCTTATTTTCTTATTCGTAATATCTCCTTTCACTTTTAGGGTAACATTACTGCTGTCAGCCATTCTCAAACGCTGCAACTTTATGTAGTTTTCAATATATTGCAACTCCTTTTCAACAGGTACAAAGTGATGGTCAGTCTCATACAGCATATATCGCATCAATTCTGAAAGTGTGATAACTGCCTCAGGTGCTTGATCAGATTTTTTTACGGTAAGTGCATAGATGCTGTTCAGTGAATTAAATAAAAAATGGGGATTGATTTGATTTTTTAAATAATACAATTCGCTAGCAACCTGCTCTGTTCTCATTTTTTGAGTTCGTTTTTCATTCTCATACCATTTTTCATAAAATCGTATTGCGATGGCTGCAACGAAAAAGAAAAGTTGCATAAAAAGGAAAAAGAAGAAACGCAGTCTAAAAAGCCTATGTAGGGTAATTTTCTTATCATCTAGGAGCTTTATTATAGAAGGAAAGGCTACTAACAAAAATATAACTACGATGGATATTAGAATGTATAAAAACCTCTTTTCCTTGAAGAGTAGCTTAGGAATTAAAATAAGGTAGTTTATATAAAACAACACAACTCCCCATACTAAGCGCTCAAACAATGACAAGTGAACTCTGCCATGTTGAATGAAAAAGATTAACACAATAAAGCTAAGAAAACACAGCCATACGATGATATGAGTTAGTATTTTATGCTGCAAATTTTTATTCATTGTTTACAAATTAAAAAAAGAAAGTCTAAGACACATGGTCTTAGCCTCTTTCATACAGACAAAGCTAAGGAATAAATTAGTTGCGCATTCTTCGTTTTCCTTTTTTAAAGTTTCGGTGTTCTCTTTTAGGTTGCATCTTTCTGTCAGTAAATTCTTTTATTGTTAAGAATCCATCATTGTCAGTATCTAAGCGTTCAAATTTCCGCTCCGGATTAGACATTCTGCGTTCAGAGTCACCCATTCTCGTTCTCGGTGTTTTTTGGAACTCCTCAAGTGTAATTGCACCATCCTTATTTGTATCCTTCATTTCAAAAATTTCTTTTTTGTCCTTAGTAGCTCTTCTGCGCTTATGTTTGGGCTCATGTTTTATTGCTTGAAACTCCTCTAAAGTTACTTTACCATCCCCATTGGCATCCAGTAGCTCAAAGTTACTTTTTCGCAGTTCCTCTCGATGAAGCTTTGTCACCTCGCTCATATTTTTAAACTCACCCAGACTTAATTTATCATCTTTATTCTCATCTAATTGGTGGAATAAATCCAGCTGTTGCTCTTTTAGGTTTTTAGTTGGTTGTTGAGCTACAGAGATTGTCATAGCTCCTAGTCCTAATGCTATTAAAAATAATTTTACCTTTTTCATTTTATTCTCTTTTTAATAATTAATATTTTGATTTTCAGTAACAAAGCTATATTATTGATGAGAATAATTAAAATACAATCGACTTATAAATTAAACTTATAGACGAAAGTCGAAATTCAATCGATGAACGAAGCTAAAAAAAGCCATGATTTTCATCACAGCTTTATAATTCTTAGGGAATTTGTTGGTCTTAAGGAACAAGAACTGAACCAATAGCATGAACAACACCATTAATTCCTTGAATATCTGTATAAGTAATATTGACAGTTTGATTAGTTGTCGTTTTTAGTTGTGCTCCCTCAGTCAAACTTACGATTATAGTTCCACCGTTTAATGTTATTAACTCACGACCATTTTGAAATTCACCTTCTTGAATATTATCACCTTGAACAATATGGTAAATCAAAAATGATTCTAAAACATCTATAGGAATATCACCTATTGAATTCCAATCAGCATTTGCCTCAAATAAAGCGTCGAAAGCCTCATTCGTTGGAGCAAAGAATGTAAAAGGTCCGCTACCTGACAAAACAGAAGTAAAGTCAAAAGAATGACGACTATCTCGCAAAGCTTCATTTAAAATAGAAAAATCCTCATTATTAGCTATTAATGAATCTAAATTATTAGGCAATAATACATTATCAATTACATGAACCACGCCATTGGTGCCTATCACATCAGCTTTAGTTACTTTAGCTACTTTATTAAAAATAATTTCATCTGCAACCTCAACTTGTAAGGATAGAGGCAAATCATCAGGTCCCAAAGCTGATGTATTTTCGTAAGCATTCGTAAAGTCTGCTGATGTCATAGTTGTGTTCAACATGTGATTTAACAAAGTTGTCTTTAGCAAATCAGACTCTATATCATTCAAAGAATCTACATCTAACGCTGTAAACAATTTTTTAAATGCATCATTGGTAGGTGCGAGAACCGTCAATGAATTATTATTAGCTAATGTTCCATCTAGGTTGGCTAAACGTAGTGCTTCATAAAATGAACTGAGGCTAGGAGAAAGTTTAACGATCTCATATACGTTAGGTTCTTGAATATCGTCAGATTTGTCATCATCATTACATGCAATAAGAAGTAAAGAAAATAATGATAAACCTAACAAAAAACTGACTATAAATTTTTTACTCATATCGTATTAGTTATAGTTAAATTATTAAAACTGAGTTTTACGAGGCTAAGATAGCAACTATCAAGGTATTGAACAAAATCTATGCCTTTTTTAAAATAAATGAATCCTAGCAGAAATTAACTGTGCTGAACTCATATATTTATATCAATCCTAGGTAAGGTTTTACTCTAGGAAACCTCACATCCTTTAGTAAAGGCAAGGTTTCTGTATGTAAAATATCTAGAAAATTAATGTGAATGACCTGCCTCGCTTTTTTTCATCTCTGCAATGAGGTAGTATGCATTATTGAATGCAAACATATCATTTGCATGTTCATCATCTAACAATTCAATTTCCACCCATTCGCCATCGTTAGCTCCTACAACTATTTCTACAGGTTTAAATGCCCACTCTTCCTCTTCTTTTTCTACAGAAAAAATATAAAATTTGTCATCTTCTTTGATTACTGCACTTTGTGGAATTGCCAATAAAAGATCATTTTCAACCCTAATCTTTCCTTTTACATAGACTCCGGGAATAAGATTGTTTTTCTTATTCTCAACATCTACATGTACCCTTATAGCCTTGGGATTGGTTTCAAACGATTTTCCTACAGAATGAATTTCCCCAACCAATTCTTCACCGTCTATTGCAACATCTTCAAAGCTCACCTTTTGACCACGTTTTATCTTAAACGCATCTTTTTCAAATACCATTAAGTCGGCATGAATATGTTTAGTATTCACTATTTGAAACATTTCAGTTTGAGCGCTTACGTACTGCCCAATATTCACATCAACCTTTTGAACGAATCCATTTATTGGAGCTCTTAGTGCTATCTTTTGCACTATATTACCTTTTTTTGTAGCATTAATGTCTACATTTAGTAGCTTGAGCTGAGCCTCTAAGCCACTTAAAGCAGCTTTTGAAGTTTCATATTCTGATTCTGCTTTTTGAAAATTAGCACCTGAGCCAACTCCAGCATCATACAGTCGCTTTTGTCGTTGATAGTTCTTCTCCAAAAAGACATTATTCGTATATGCATTTAAATAATCAGTTTGTGTTTTGACAATATTTGGATGTGACAAATAAGCAAGAACCTGACCTTTACGCACTTCATCACCTTCAGTTACCTGTATGTGTACCACATTCGCCTCCACTAGTGATGTTACAGTGGCTTTACTTTGAGGAGGCACAGAGAGCATCCCATTTGCCTTCACATAACCACCCATATTACGCATTTTAAGCGTATCTATCTTCATTTTTAAAGCTACAAATTGTTGTTGTGATAGATGCACTTCTTCATGAACATGTTCTTCAAGATTGTTCATTTCAGGAGTTTGATTTTGGTCTTCGCCCTTATGAATAGCTCCATTATTAGTAGCTTTGCTATCTTTTGTACTACATGAAGTCAATTGTAATGACAATGCAAGTATTGTAAATGTGATGTATATTTTATTTCTCATTATAGTTAGTTTTTAAAGTATTGTAATTCGAAAATGCTTTCCATATAGCTTACATAAGCATCTTGCGCCTCTATTTCTGATTGGACAGCTTCCTTCATTAGCTGTGTAAATGTTGTATAATCAATTTCTCCTTCTTGATAAGCAAAAAGAGCTCCTGTTTTTTGTTCTTTGATTAATGGAATCAACTCATCTTTATAAAATCCCCAGGTACTCTTCCTCTGTCTATAAGTTTCTAGAGCTTGAGCATATTGTAATTTAATTTCGCCCTTTTCCTGTTCATAGATTGATTGGCTAATAAGTTTATCAATCTTTGCGGCTTTAAGTTGGGAGTTCGTAGCACCAGATAAAAAAGGAATGGATATTCCCACTTGGAAAGAATAATAACCTGATTCTCCATCAGCTCTTTGCATACCACCTTCCAAACTTAGCTTAGGAAGATTATCATTCCTCATAGCCTTATATTGAGCTTCTGCCTCACTCAGCTTAATTTCAGACTGATGAAACAATGGATGTGCTTCCACAGAATGACTTTCATATTCTTTAATTTCGAGGTTCTCATATTCCATGGGAACAGAGTAGAGTTCATCCGATACCAGCCAAAAATTTAATGCATTTAGGGCCATAAAATATTCACTCTGAGCCTTGTCCTTCTGATTTCGAATTTGGAAAACTTGATTTAGCGTAGCTGAATATTCTAGTTTCGAAATATTTTCAACTTCATAATTTAATGTTACCGACTCTTTCAATTTTAAATAAATAGAATCTAGTTGCTTATATAAACAGTATTTTTGTTGAGTTTGAAAAGCAGTGAGCCAAGCTTTCTTCACTTTCAATTCTAAGTCTAGTTCGGTTAGTTCGTAGGCAACTTCGGCAAGTGCTATTCGTTGTTCTTGTAATCTTTTCTTTGAGGCAAGTCCGAAAATATCAATTTCTGATTGACTAAGACCCAACATAGTATAAGTGCCAGAACCATTCTTAACTTCCTCTCCTCCAGTAAAGATTTCTGTAGTCCCTAAGGCGTAGGCAGCTCCTTTCAGTCTTTGTTGTTTCTCAATGTTTAATTTTTGCTGTCTTAATAACGGAAAATTATCTTTTGACATCTCCACAGCCTCATCTAAAGATAGTACGGGTAGCTTCTCAGCTACTTGTTGCCCATAGCTCATAAAAGGTGATAAACAAAATAGAGCAACCACACTCAGCCCAACAATGGGTTGTTGTCTTCTTTTTATTCTGAATGAATTATTCTCAACCCATTGATACAAAATAGGCAACACAAATAATGTGAGGAGTGTTGAAGTAAACAAACCTCCTATCACTACTGTTGCAAGAGGACGTTGTACTTCAGCACCAGCAGAGGAAGAAATAGCCATTGGCAGAAATCCTAGAATATCAGTAAAAGCAGTAAGCATAATGGGTCTTATTCTACGTTTTGTTCCTGCTATGAGCCTGTCTTTTAAATTGGTAACCCGTTCAGCCTTTAACTCGTTAAGTCCGCTGATCATTACAAGACCATTGAGTACAGCAACACCAAATAAGACGATAAATCCAATACCTGCAGATATACTAAAAGGCATGTCTCGTAACCATAAAGCCACCACTCCGCCAATAGTTGCCATTGGTATCGCAATGTAAATCATCAATGTTTGTGGCAAGGATTTTAGCGCAAAGTATATGAGCACGAAGATAAGCAACAACGCTAGTGGTACCAATGTTTTTAACCTGTTGCTTGCTCTTTCTAAATTCTCAAATGCACCGCCATATCGTATGAAATATCCTGGTGGTAAGTCAAAGTTGGCATCTAGCTGTTCTTTAATATCATCCACTAATGATTTTACATCTCTACCGCGCACATTAATTCCCACATATGTCCTCCGATTGGTATTATCTCGACCTATCTGCATAGGGCCTGACTTATAGCTGATAGCAGCAACTTCCTGTAGCGGTATTTGGCTTCCCGATGGTAAATTGACAAACAGGTTCTGAATGTCAGAAATATCTTTCCGATACTGAGATTTTAAACGAACGACTAAATCAAACCTTTTTTCTCCTTCGAATATAGTCCCAGCTTGTCCTCCTGCAAAGGCTGTTTGTACTATCTTATTCAAATCATCTATTTTCAAGCCATATTGAGCTAATTTATCTCGCTTATAGGTAATCGTCATTTGTGGTAGCCCGGTAGTCGCTTCAACGGTCATATCTCCGATACCCTCAGTACCAGCAATAATTTTTGAAATTTCCTCAGCTTTTTTCGAGAGCACTTGTATGTCTTCTCCATAGATTTTGATCGCGATATCCTCACGAATACCCTCAAGAAGTTCATTGAATCGCATCTCAATAGGTTGAGTAAATTCATAATTAACACCTGGAATGATTTGAACTGCTTTTTTCATCTTTTCAATGAGTTCATCTTTCGTTGTTACTGTTGTCCATTCACTTTTTGGTTTAAGAATTACGAAAACATCTGCAATATCCATCGGCATAGGATCAGTCGGAATCTCAGCTACGCCAATTCTACTTACTATTTTTTGCACCTCAGGAAATTGTGATTTTACGATCTGCTCTATTTTTGTTGTGGTTTCAACAGCTTCTGTAAGGGAGCTTCCAGGTTTTAGAATAGCATGGAATGCTATATTACCTTCGTCTAATTGAGGAATAAATTCTCCCCCCATTCTAGAAAATAAAAATGTTGATACGGCAAATAAAACTACTGCAATTCCTACAATGAATTTCCCCTTTCCTAAGGCTTTTGATAATAAAAATTGGTACCTATGCTCTACCCAATGCACAAACTTATCACCATAGGATACTTTGATTGATTTAGGGGCTTTAAGAATAAGTGCAGACATCATGGGTACATAAGTAAGACAAAGAACCATAGCACCTATCATTGCAAAGATAAATGTCAATGCCATAGGAATAAACATTTTCCCTTCAACACCTTCTAAAGCTAATATTGGCAGAAAAACAATAAGTATGATTAACTGTCCGAAAAATGCAGCGTTCATCATTTTCTTAGAAGAATTAGCCGTAATTCTATCTCGATCTTTAGTCGTCAAAGGTTTATCTTTTTTAGTCTTAGAAACAATCATAAAAACTGTGCTTTCCACAATTATAACTGCTCCATCCACTATAATTCCAAAATCAATAGCACCAAGACTCATCAAATTTGCCCAAACATCAAATACGTACATTAGGATAAAGGCAAAAAGTAAAGACAGAGGTATAGTGGAAGCTACAATAAGACCGCCTCGCCAATTACCAAGTAAAAATATTAAAACAAAAATAACTATCAGTGCTCCTTCTATTAAATTTGTTGCCACTGTGGAAGTGGTGTTAGCAATCAGTTTGCTTCTATCTAGCAATGGTTCTATACTAACTCCTGCAGGTAATGATTTCTCAATTTGTGCCATTCTTTCTTTTACCGTTTGGATAACGTTGTTCGAATTTTCACCTTTAAGCATCATTACTAAACCACCAACCACTTCTCCCTCTCCATCTTGTGTTAATGCACCATACCGAATTGCAGAGCCGTACTGCACCTGCGCTATATCCCCTATGGTTACAGGGATATTATTTTTGTTAGTTACTACGATTTTTTTCAAATCCTCTAAAGTTCTCACTAATCCTTCTCCTCGAATAAAGTTCGCTTGATGATTTTTTTCAATATAGGCTCCACCAGTGTTTTGATTATTGGCTTCCAATGCCTCAAAAACATCGGTAATAGTAAGACCGATTGCTTTTAATTCATTAGGGTCAACAGCAACTTCATATTGTTTTATTTTACCTCCGACAGCATTCACCTCCACGATTCCTTCTACCATAGCCATTTGCCGTTCAATAATCCAATCTTGCATAGTACGTAAATCAGCTATGGAGTATTTATCTTTAAAATCTGGTTCTACCTTTAAAGTATATTGATAGATCTCACCAAGACCTGAAGAAATTGGTCCCATCGCTGGTTTACCAAAACCACTTGGTATTTCCTCACGTACTTCATCCAGTTTCTCAGAAACTAATTGACGAGGCAGATAGGTTCCCATTTTGTCATTGAAAACTATGGTTACTACTGACAACCCAAAGCGTGAAATGGACCGAATCTCTTCAACCTCCGGCAAGTTGCTCATAGCAACTTCTACAGGGTAGGTAACAAATTGCTCGATATCTTCAGTGCCTAAATTAGGTGCTTGAGTAATGACCTGAACCTGATTGTTCGTTATATCAGGAACGGCATCTATGGGAACTCTGAGCATGCACCATATTCCTGCTATAATTATGGATAGCGTAAACAAGCCTACCATAAATTTATTATTGATTGAAAAATCAATTATTTTATTAATCATTTGAAATGCTATTAGTTTAGTTATATGTGTATAAATCAGAATCAATTCTAAGAAAGAAAGATTATGACATCTCAGTGAAAGGATAGAATTATCCTATGGTTAACCAAACTAGGCTCTAGGGGGTTGCAATATTTTATTGTAGCAATCAATACCACTCCCAACCAAATAGAAGAAATTAGCTATTAAAATAGAATTTATTAAAGGTGCCACTACTTTAAATTTATTAAACTTAAAATTTGTAGCTCCTACATGACAACATTGGCAAGTACAAAAAGGTGAACATAAATCGATGCGACCCTCATCATGAGAGTGAGCAGGTATTTCAAGATTATCTTTATCTTGATGCTATAGGTAATCTCCACATGGCGATAAACCTAGGGCTAAAATGTAAACAAATAATATGCAATAAAGAAACTTCATATTCGAATACAAACATAAAACTTTCCTTAATCTTATCTAGTATAAATAGATTCTAAATAAGAAAAAGAAGTATTGATGCATTGAATTACAGGCAGATGATTTAAAACAAAAACCAACAACTAGAATTAGTCATTGGTTTTATATTGGTCATTATTTGTTGTAGTCGGGGTGGCAGGATTCGAACCTGCGACCTCCTGCTCCCAAAGCAGGCGCGATGACCGGGCTACGCTACACCCCGATTTTTTCTTGATTGAAAAAACCTCTTTGTTCTTTGCGGAGACAAAAGTATGTATTTTTATATTCTCCACCAAATAAATTTTCTCTTCCGAAACTAAAAACCTCATACAGTTGTCAACTCTATGAGGTTTTAGCGGAGAGAGGGGGATTCGAACCCCCGATACAATGTTACTCGTATGCCGGTTTAGCAAACCGGTGGTTTCAGCCACTCACCCACCTCTCCAATAATGCGGTGCAAATATAATTATACTATTTGATATTACAAGCGATTTCATTAAACTTTTTAATGACTTTAATCTCTATTTAACTGCGAAAACGTTCTATTTCCTCTCATAAAATATTCCCAAAGTATACTCTTAGTATAGCGCTTTGCAGTAAATTGCTTTGCTTTTTGCAATACTTTTCGTTGTTTATTCAACCTTGGTAAATTTTTATAAAATTGCATATGTGCTTTCCAAACGCTTTTTACTGCATTAAGATTGTTTTTGATGAGATACTGCAAAGCAGCAACCCCATCCAAACATATCCTTATGAATAAAATGGGGATAAATTCATTCGAAGGGAGGTTTTTGTAAAGCATAAATAGGTTGTTACGAAAGTTGAGGTACAACTTAAATGGGCTTTCATTGGGCAATGTACCACCACCAACATGATAAACAACACTTTTAGGCTCACAATAAATCGAGTAACCAGCATGTTGCATACGCCAACACAGGTCTATTTCTTCCATATGAGCAAAAAATTCTCCATCAAAGCCATTCAGCTTATGAAATACCTCAGCCTTTATTGCCATCGCAGCACCTGATGCCCAAAAAACTTGTATTAAACGATCATATTGTCCTGAGTCTTCCTCAATAGTGTCTAGAATACGTCCTCGGCAAAAAGGATAGCCATATTTATCTAAAAAGCCACCACTAGCACCCGCATACTCAAACTTATTCTTTGCATTATAGGAAACTATTTTGGGCTGCACTGCACCAATATTTGAATCTGCTTCTAATAAATTTATTAAAGGCTGCCACCAGTTTTTTGTTACCTCTACATCCGAATTCAACAAAATATAGTACGTGGAATCAATACATTTCAAACCTCTATTATATCCTTCTGCAAAACCGTAATTTTTATCTAAAGAAACGATTCGGATTTCAGGAAAATTCTTTTTTAAAAACTTAATAGAACGATCAGTGGATGCATTATCTATAACAACAATTTCAGCATCAGAAGCAAATCTTACTACAGAAGGTAAAAATCGCTCTAAAAACTTTTCCCCATTCCAGTTAAGTATAGCAATTACAACCTTAGACATCACTACGTTTTATCTTCCACCTTCTATGAGACCACATCCAGTATTGTGGCTTTTCTTTAATCATCTGCTCTGTAAGCCTCATGTGCTTTTCTGTAATTTCATGCGGAGCAGTATCTTTGGGGTTATCTGTTATAAGCCTAAACTCTATTTCATAATATCCCCGTTTTATTTTCCTGTTATAAGCATAGACTACAGGTATATCAAACATCTTTGCCATCTTTTCTGCTCCGAGAAATACGGGAGTATTTTGGTTCAAAAATGTCATCCAATGTGTCGCTTTGTTTATGTGTGGCATCTGGTCACTCAACAATCCTACAGCAGAAAGTTCGCCAGCTTTTTTTCTTCTAGCCAACACTCTAATGATATGATTTTTGGGAACTCCAATAGCTCCAAATCGCTCTCTTATTTTCAACATAAACTTATCTTCTGCTTTATTGTGCAATGGTTTATAAACAGAAAGTACTTTTTGTTTCCACAAATCATCAATGTGTGTAACCCATTCCCAGTTAGCATAATGTGCCTGAACACATATAAAACTTCTATAAGCAATACTACCTTGAGTAATTAGCTCATGATTGATAACCTTACAGCGTTTATTCAGTTCTCTCTTACTAATAGTGCGATATTTTATGACCTCAACAAAGATATCAGCCAAATGCTTATAATATTCCTTTTCTATTCTTAATAATTCCTCTTTACTTTTATCAGGAAATGAATTGTTTAGATTTTCTCTTACAATATTCTTCCGATAACCAATTACATAATAAAGAATGAGGTAAAAAATATCTGAAATAATATACAGCAAAGATAAAGGAAGATAGCTTACTAAAACTAGGAAGCCTACAACTATGTATGAAAAAAATTTACCAATCATAAAATATGTTGCAAAGGTAATAAAAGATTAAGCATTTTAGTTTGAACGATAGCTTGCATTCGTTACTTTTGCATATTAATTAAATTCTCATACAATATATAAACAATTATGTATAAAATATTAGCAATTAATCCAGGCTCTACATCTACCAAGATAGCGATATATCATGATGATAAAGAGCAGTTTGTAAAAAACATACATCATTCTAATGAAGAACTTGCTAAGTTCAAGAGAATAAGCAACCAGTTCAGCTTTCGTAAAGAGATTATCTTAAAAGAATTAGCACATGCTGGTGTAGATGTTAAAAGTTTTAAAGCTATTGTAGGTCGCGGAGGTTTGATAAAGCCAATAAGCTCTGGTGTCTATGAGGTAAATGATGCTATGGTAAAAGATCTAACCCGAGTTGGCGTCAAAGAGCATGCAAGTAATCTAGGTGCCCTTATTGCTATGGATATTGCTAATAACATAGATAATGCTAAAGCCTATATCGCAGATCCTGTGGTAGTAGATGAACTTCAAGAAATTGCACGCATCTCGGGACATGTTTATTTTGAAAGAATATCTATTTTTCATGCGCTAAATCATAAGGCAGTAGGTCGTGCCTATGCAAAAAAGATAAATAAAAAGTACGAGGATTTAAATCTTATAATTGCACATATGGGCGGTGGTGTCACAGTAGGTGCTCACAAAAGAGGCAGAGTGATAGATGTAAACAACGGATTGGACGGAGATGGTCCTTTCTCTCCTGAACGTTCCGGGGGGTTACCCACTGGTTCTTTAGTTCAACTTTGCTATAGTGGTGAACTGACTATTGAGCAAATGCAAAAACAATTGGTCGGTGAAGGTGGTTTTGTTTCTTATCTAGGGACTAACAGCGGACTTGAAGTGGAAAACCGCGCATTAGATGGTGATAGCGAAGCCATGCTTATCTTTGAAGCAATGGGATATCAAACAGCCAAAGAAATAGGTGCAATGAGTGCAGTGCTAAAAGGGGATGTTGATGCTATCATTATAACCGGTGGTTTAGCATATAGTAAGCACCTTACTAAATTTATAGAAGAGCATGTATCGCATATATCAAAAGTGCATGTGGAACCAGGAGAAGATGAAATGTCAGCTTTAGCGCTTAATGGTCTGGCAGCCTTAAAAAATGAAGTAGAAACCAAAGTTTATAGTTAATAATTATTTAGAGACTACATAAATTAGAAGTTGGTTCAATAAAAGACTCCAACTTCTTTTTTTTTGAAAACATTTTCCTAACTTTGTAAAATTCAGAAAAGAACTATAATACAATGTTAGCAAGTGCTTCAAAATATGCTTTGAAAATTGTTATTTATCTTGCCAAAAATAAGAAGAGCGGAAAGATAGGAGGGAAAAAAATTGCAGAAGATTTACAACTCTCTGCACCTTTTGTAGGAAAAGTTTTACAACCATTAGCACATAGTGGTATTGTAAAATCTACGAAAGGACCACATGGAGGTTTTGTTCTGGCTTCGGAACCCAATGAACTTCCTTTGCTTAATATCATTCAGATTTTTGAAGGAGAAAATGTTTTCAAAGAATGTCTATTATACTCATGCAATTGTAAAGACCACATTGAGGAGCATGGGGAACACTGCCGGATTCATGAAGAGATTGCACCCGCAAGAGAAAAACTTTTAGAATCACTCAGAACAAGAACGGTTGCAGACTTTTTAAATAACGAAGAAAATAATGAAAGCCTAAACAGCATTCTAGATGAAGAGAATTCATCAGCTTTTCACTAAGTATTTATACATCAGAAAGTAAAATACAATGCCAGCTATGGCTCCTATCATATCGGCTCCCCAGTCAAAAATATCAGCAGAGCGGTGAAAATAGCTCTCTTGTAACCACTCTATAATACCTCCATAAATCGCTACAATGATTAAAACGATGCCAGTATAAAGAGTTCTGGAAACTCCTCTAGATATTTCTAGGAATCTTAAGAAAAGGATACTAAAAACAAAAAATAATCCGAAGTGTGCAATCTTATCTAAATGAGGAATCAATACTTTCTCATCAACTTTAGGTGCGGGCATTGTACAGAGTACAAAAATAAGAATTGCCCAACAGATTAGCCCAATATTCCAAACCAACCTATATTTCATACTAACGTTTCCAAAATGCAGGGGTGAATAGGACTAAAACAGTAAATAATTCTAGGCGTCCTAAAAGCATGAGGAATGACAAGAACCACTTAGCACCATCAGCTAGATTACTAAAGTTTTCAGTTGGACCGATATGACCAAAACCAGGACCGATATTGCCCAAACTAGTTGCGACTGCACTCAAGGTAGAGTCTAAACCACTCATCCAAAAGGACAAAATAACTATAGAGACAACAAAAACAATTGCGTAAAGAATGACAAATGCCATTATATTGTCAATCGTAGAATTTTTCACACTCTGCTTATTAAATCTCACAGGAATCACAGCATTTGGATGCAATAAACGCACAATTTCGTAGTAGCTATTCTTAATCAGAAGTACTACTCTTACAATTTTAACTCCTCCACTGGTTGAGCCTCCGGAGCCACCAAAAAACATAAGTACAAAAACAAGCAATGCAATGTGTGGAGCCCAAAGGATATAATCTGCAGTTGCATATCCGGTAGTCGTAAGAATTGATACAACAGTAAATAAAGAATCCCTAAAATTTTGCTCAAAGCCATTAACACCAATTGTAAAAGTTAAACCAAAAGCAACCAGCATAGTAAAAAGCACCGTAATACCTAAGTACCATCTAAACTCTTCATCTTTCCATAACTTTTTTACTTTCCCTGTTACAGTAGCATAGGATAGGGTAAAATTAACTCCAGCGATGAACATGAATAAAGTAATGACATATTGAATAAAGGGCGATGGATAAGCTCCGATACTCGCCTGTTTTGTTGAGTATCCCCCTGTAGCAAGTGTCGTAAGAGAATGATTTACTGCATCAAATATCTCCATGCCTCCTATTGTTAACAAGGTAGCCTCAGCCACTGTAAATCCAAGATAAAGCCCCCAAAGGCGTCTTGCTGTTGCTTTTATGCTTGGTTTTAACTTATCGGGTGAGGGTCCTGGCACCTCAGCAATAAAAAGTTCTCTACCTCCAACGCCCAACCTTGGTAAAACAGCTAAAAATAAAACAATGATACCCATACCACCGAGCCATTGTGTCAACGAACGCCAAAATAAAATGCCGTGTGGCAATTCTTCAATATTGTTAAGTATAGAAGAACCGGTGGTTGTAAAACCACTCATCGTTTCAAAAAAGGCATCTGTAAAAGAGGGAATAGCCCCACTAAAAAGATAAGGTAAGCAACCAAAGAAAGAAAATATAACCCATGCTATGCTTACCACAACATAACCTTCTCTTTTGCCTAAATTTATATTCGAATTTTTCGTAGAATAATATGAAATGAGACCTAATACCAGCGTAATTATCGCCGTCCATAAAAATGCATAAACATCATGCTCTCCATAACCTATAGCTACAACCAAGGATATTAGAAGAAATATTGTCTCGAAAAGCAAAAATCGACCAATAGTATTGATGATAAGCTTCCAATTTATTACCATAATACCATTAATTAAAGTACTTTTCTACTTTCTTTATCAGATGTGGCATAGAAAAAACAACTGCTCTATCCCCTTCTTGTATCTGTACATCTCCGTAAGCAATAATATTCACACCATCTCTAATAATAGCACCAATTGTAGCCTCTTCAAGGAAAAGGATATCAGCCAAAGGTTCTTTTGTAATTCGTGAATTCTTTTTTGCCACCAACTCTAATATATCAGCCTCAGCATCGGTTATTTGTTTAAAATGTGTAATCTCTGTATCTGTAGTATGTTTGTATATCGTCCCTGCTGCAATGAGCTTCTTGTTAATCATAGTACCTACCCCTACTGTCTCTGCTAAATCTATAAAATCTGTATGTTCAACCTCAGCAATCGTCGCTTTTACGCCTAATTTTTTAGCCAAAAGACAAGAAAAGATATTTGTTTCAGAATTCCCTGTAACTGCAATAAAAACATCCATTGATCCAACGCCCTCTTCTCTTAGTAAGTCAACATTACGACCATCGCCACAAACCACAAGGGTATCAGAAATAGAGTCTGCAATTTCAAAACTTTTTTCTTTATCTATTTCTAAAAGCTTAACATTGTATTTATGTTGAAGTAGGGAAGCAGTGCGCTGACCAATACGGCTACCTCCTAATATCATTATATTTTTTAATGCAAATTCCTCAGTACCGCAAATCTTGAGTGCTTCGTCGATAGCATCTTTTTTACTGATTATAAAGATTAAATCTCCTTTTCTAAAACGATTATGTTCTTTCAAAATAATTGTTTTCCCTTCTCTCTTTATTGCAACAGCTTTATAGGAACGACTAGGATACAATTTACGTACATCGCCAAGGGTATTGTCTATTAATGGAGATTTCCCTTTTAGATCTACGCTGAAAAAGACCATGCCGGTATCGATAAATTCGTGAATTAAATGTGCGCCTGTCATCTTTAGAGATGCTACGATTTCCTCAGCGGCCAAAGCTTCAGGATATACAAACTCATCGATACTCATACTTTGTAAAATATCCTGATTTGATTTTTGTATGTATTCTTTATTATCGACACGGGCAACAACACGCTTAGCTCCCAACTTTTTTGCAAGAACGCATGAGGTAATGTTGATCTCTTCTGATTCAGTAACAGCTATGAAAAGTCTAGCTTTGCTTACCCCAGCCGCACGCAAATCTGCAATAGAAGACGAAGACCCAACTTGAGTCAATATTTCATAATGTGCATTTGCATAGGCAAGGTTTTCTTCCTTGATGTCCATAAGTGTAATGTCATGTTTCTCATGGCTTAGCATGCGAGCCAAATACACTCCAACCTCACCTGCACCGGCGATTACTATTTTCATAATATCCTTAACTTAGAATCTTTTACAAAATAACGAGTTTTTACTGAATAATAAAACTTTATCCACAAAAGTAGGTTTCACAAGTTTCTATCTTGTTAGATAATATTTGGCATACATATTGGAGTATTAAATAATAAATCACTTTAACCTTAAAAAATATTATGCAAATGAAAAGAATAATTATGTTATCTGTAATCGTAGCATTCCTAGGCATTTCGTGCTCGCTTAGTAAGGAAGATAAACTATATCGTACAACTGTTGACGGCACATGGCAACTTACCAATGTAGACTATACGGGTGCACAAGGTCAATTTAGTTCTGTACTATTTAAAGATGCTGATGCAAAATGTTTCGGAGGAAGTACATGGTATTTCAATCACATCAACAGCACAGGATATTACGACATTCCCCAAGGATTAGATTGTGTGGGTGGACAACGAGACATTAGATGGTCAATTCTTGACCAAAATGGTATTCAGCAATTGCAATTCAAATTTATTGACGAAAAGAAAAAAGATATAACTGGGTATGGTTTCCGCTTAACGATTGATTATTTAGATGATACCTCAATGACGCTACGCTCTAGTGTAAGTGTAGATGGAGAACCAGTAAATGTTATTTATAAATTTCAGAAGATAAATCAATAATTATATTTTAAAATTCAAAAAATCATGAAAAAAATTTCAATTATTTTATTAAGTGTGATTACCACTATCTTTTTTATAGTTGGGTGTGATACCATTCAGCAATCTAATAAAAAACAACGTGGCACTGTAATAGGAACTGCTGGTGGTGCAGCTGCAGGTGCTGCCATTGGAAGCCAAGTGGGAGATGGAAATACAGCACTGGGTGCTATTATTGGTGCAGTAGTAGGCGGAGCTACAGGAGCTTACATTGGAGACCGCATGGATAGACAAGCTGAGGAAATAGAACAGGAGGTACCTGGGGCTGAAGTAACGCGTGTAGGGGAAGGTATTAATGTAACTTTTGATGAAACAAGCGGTGTTTATTTTGAGCTAGAAAAACACGATATCAATGCTTCATCAGCAGCTACTTTAAATAAATTGGCAAATATTCTAAACGATTATCCAAAAACGGAAATCTTAGTAGAAGGACATACTGATAGTTCAGGTCCTGCAAGCTACAACTACAACTTATCTGAGAAGAGAGCTAAATCAGTTAGTTCATTTTTAATGAGTAAAGGAATTTCTTCTTCTAGAATTAGTACAAAATGGTATGGAGAAACACAACCGAAATATGATAACAATACTAAGGAAGGTATGGCTAAAAACCGTCGCGTTGAGCTAGCAATTATTGCAAGTGAAGAATTGAAAAAAGAAGCTGCTGCCAACGCAGAATAATAATTATAAATAGCATTTAACTAACGAAAAAAGCCTCTTTCCCAGCAAAGGAAAGAGGCTTTCTTGTAATTATTAGAAAATAGGGTTGTTATTAGAATCTATAAGTTGCACTTACGTTCCAAGTACGTCCCCATCCAAAAAACACTCTGTTCTTTGTACTGATACCATCCCAAGTGCGGTCTCCTGCTTCAGGGAAAATATTTGTTTCTGACTCAGAGATGTAAGTTTCATCTAAAATGTTATCCATATTAAAACGGATAGTAATTGAATTATTGTTTCCAAATTCCTCTTTGAAAGAGATTCCTCCTTCTAAAAGTCCATAGCTTGGCAACTCTAAAGAACCTTTATGACCTTTATAATTAAATGACTCATGATCAATATCTGCATACAACTTATCTGCATATAGATAATTCATATCCAATTTGAATCCTTTTGGTAATTTTAAGTCAAATCCTAAGCGTGCTGTAAACTGTGCAGCATCACCAACTTTAACTCCATCTAAGTAAAGTGTTTCTTCTTGATTTTGTCCATTAACTTGAATAGGATTGTTAGCCTCATCATAGTAAGCCGCGGTAACATCAGAACCATATTCCCAGTTACCATAAGAAACCATCGCATTAAGACTAAAGTTATCAGATAATCTAACATTACCATCAAACTCAACACCCATATGTATTTGTTCTACACCTTCTAGGTTTGCAATACCTCTAACATCATCTCTATTATTATCAGGAGTATTATTTACATCGAAAGTACTAGAAAATCTAGTATAACGGTCTGCCCAAGATGTTCTATAAAGGTTTACATTAAATCTAGCATTTTCGCTACGGAAACCGTACCCCAATTCAAGACCAATTACTTTTTCGTTAATCAAGTCATCATTGATATAGTTATCATTATAATTAGGGAATACAGCATCAAAGTTAGGTTGTCTAGAATAGAAACCTGCGTTAAAGAACAAATTGTGATTATCATTAATGTTCCAGTTCATACCTCCTTTAACATTACCTCCAACTAATGACTCCCAGTCAGACTCTTGCTCAGGGTCACTATCTAAATAATTGAAATAATCAATTCGCTTATATCCTTGGCTAGACACGGCACCTTGAATGAACATTGAAATTGCATCTTTTTTATATTCTAATTGTCCGAATCCACCATACCAACGAACTTTACCGTCATTGTGGTAGTCAATTTTTTGCTCATCATCAACGCTCTCAAATACATTCATCATAGATGAGAAATCCGCAGGATAAGTTTCAGTGATTTTTCTTCCGTTAGGATAATTTACATTATCATAATCAATATAAGCATCAGCGCCTAAAAGATCTTCAACTCTTCTATAATGTATTCCTTTATAAGATCTTAAATCGATACCAAAATCTAAAGTAAGTGTTTCACTCAATTCTGTATTAAAATTAGAAATAACACCATACCAGTTGTGAGAGTTCATAGATGCTCTTCTTGAAATACCGTTATCACTTCCATATTTTCCACCGCCATTTGGATGTCCATTGTTTCCTGTATTGTAGCGTCCTCCATCATATAATGAACGAACTCTTGGCTGATTATATTTAGGATTAGCGAAAGCTGAAGGCACTTGTTGCCCCATATTCCACTGCTGAATTACATCAACAGGCACTAAACCACGACTGGTTTTTGGTAAAGCATACTGTCTTGTACCATTCAAATGACCGATTTCTCCGGTTCCTCCACCTCTACCAACTGAAGCGTATAGAACTGTCGCTATTTTACTTTTTTCAGAAAGATTCCAATCCCAGTTTAAAGAAGCGATTGGCTTGTGATAAAAGTTTCTTCTAAATGAATATTCTTCTCCATTCAAATAACCCCAATCACTATTGTACTTTATGTTAGGATCACCATCCTCACCATATTCAAGATAGTCACCCAAACTAGGTGCATAACTTCTTTGGTGGTGCCACTGAGGTGCTCCAGTTACTGTAAATTGCAAGTCATGATTTTCATTAGGCTTAAAACCTAAAGCTAAGAAATAATTATATCCTTCGAATTTTGTTCCATCAACAAAACCGTCACCTGAAGTTCTTCCGATAAGGGCAGAAACAGAAAAGCCATTATCCATCATTCCTGAATTGTAAGAACCTAATGTTTTCAAATAATTATCATTACCAGCTCTAACAGAAATAGAGCCACCTTTGTTTTTTTGTGCTGCTCTGGTGAGTACGTTAATGGTACCACCAACTGAAGAAATTGCTAATTTAGAAGAACCTAATCCCCTTTGTACTTGCATTGCAGAGGTAACGTCAGAAAGACCTGCCCAGTTACTCCAATATACCCAGCCATTCTCCATGTCGTTTACAGGCATACCATTAACCATAACAGCCGTATTACGTTGGTCAAATCCGCGAATATTTACACGAGAATCACCAAAACCACCACCTTGCTTTGTTGCATAAACAGAAGGTGTAGTTTTTAAAATTTCAGGGAATTCTTTAGTTCCCAATTTCTCCATAATTTCCTCTGCCTTGATCGTAGAAACAGCTACTGGAGTTTCTCTATCTTTAGCAATATCAGCCACACCTATAACAACAACCTCATCTAGGCCAAGTGCATCTTGTGAAAGTACGATAGTTCCTAGACTTGTTGATCTAGCTGCATCAAATGTTATAACCTTATCTGCATAACCTACGAATGTGATTACCAATCGCCCTTTTCCTGAAAGTTGTAAAGAAAAGTTACCATCAATATCAGTTGATGTACCGTTGGTTGTACCTTGTTGTAAAACGCTAGCTCCAGGTATTGTTTCACCTGTCTCAGCATCTACTACTTTTCCTGTGAATGTGCTTTGTGCCCATAGTGTAGTGGTTACTAAAACCATAAGTGCAAAGCTCATTAAAAATTTAAAATTTGCTTTCATATTTAAATATTTAGTTAGACGCTACGAAGATACTGAACATTCACTCTCAACTGAAATATTACCAAGCTAAAGTGTTATTTATTAATATTATCTTAATATTGCAATCATCAATTTAAGCGAATCCATCAACTTTTATAGTTATTTTTAAAGTTATCAACAATCATTTCCTATCCTTTCTCGTTGAAAATTAGTTGTTTTAGATAAAATATTATTGTGTTACTAACAAAATTATTTTTACCTTTGCACCCACTATTTGAAGATTTATCAAAAGTGTATATGAAAAAGACATCCCCTTAGAAGGATGTTAGCAACTGATTACCAAAAGCTTTGATGGTTTGCCCGACAAGAAAAGTTTTTGCAGGTTTGCTTCTTATATGCTTTAGGTGAGGGTAAATAATTCAATAGAAAAATAGAGTATAAACGTATAAAAACGAAACACAGTGAGTGATCAAAGTTATAAAACTGTATCCGCAAACAAAGAAAGCGTTGATAAAAAATGGGTACTTATCGATGCCAAAGATGCTGTATTGGGGCGCTTAGCTTCTAACACAGCCAAAATACTCAGAGGAAAAAACAAACCATGTTTTACACCTCATGTAGATTGTGGTGATAATGTTATTATCATCAATGCAGAGAAAATAAACCTTTCAGGTAATAAGTGGGCAGACAAAACCTACATTCGCCATACAGGATATCCTGGTGGACAACGTGTACGTACTGCTACTGAAATGATGACAAAATTCCCAGACAGAATGGTAATGAATGCCGTAAAAGGTATGTTACCTAAAAATAGACTAGGAAAACAATTGTTGACAAACTTGAGAGTATATGTGGGTGAAGACTACAAAGAAGTAGCTCAAAAACCTGAAAAAATCGATTTAAACAATATCAAATTATAACAGATGGAAGTGATAAACACATTAGGACGTAGAAAGTCAGCTGTAGCTCGTGTTTACTTGAAGCCGGGCAAAGGAAATATTACCATCAACAAAAGAGACGTGAATGAGTACTTTTCTGTACCTATCCATCGCTATGTGGTTACACAGCCATTACATACATTGGGTGTTGCAGATAAATACGATATCAAAGTAAATATTAACGGAGGAGGTACTAAAGGACAGGCAGAGGCAGTTCGTTTAGGTATTGCTCGTGCTTTGGTAGAATTAGACGCAGAAGTAAAACCTCAGTTGAAAGCTGAAGGATTTATGACTCGTGACCCTCGTGCTGTTGAACGTAAGAAACCAGGACAGCCTAAGGCTCGTAAGCGTTTCCAATTCAGCAAGCGTTAATATTTTTGGCAAGTTTAGCATCTAAATCATTAAGACTTCCTACGAAGGAACTACTTAGTGATTGCCGAAAAATTTTGAAAAAAGTCATTTTGCTAGAAAATGACAAAAGGTAAAAAGAACGTAAACAATTAAAAAAAATTATGGAACAAACAAAATTCGAAGATTTATTAGAAGCAGGTTGTCACTTCGGACACATGAAAAGAAAGTGGAATCCTAAAATGGCTCCTTATGTATTTATGGAGAAAAACGGTATCCACATCATAGACCTACACAAAACAGCGGTGAAACTTGATGAAGCTGCGGCTGCAATGAAGCAAATTGCAAAGTCTGGTCGTAAAATCCTTTTTGTGGCAACAAAGAAACAAGCTAAAGATATTATTGAAACTAAAGTGGGTCCAACGAATATGCCATATGTCGTGGAACGTTGGCCAGGAGGTATGCTTACTAACTTTCCTACAATAAGAAAGGCTGTAAAGAAAATGACATCAATTGATAAAATGTCAAGCGATGGAACTTTTGATCACCTTTCTAAGAGAGAAAAATTACAAATAGGTCGTCAGCGTGCAAAACTTGAAAAAACATTAGGAAGTATTGCAGACATGACACGATTGCCTGCAGCACTTTTCATTGTAGATGTGATGAAAGAATACATCGCAGTACGTGAAGCAAATCGTTTAGGTATACCAGTATTTGGTATTGTAGATACAAACTCAAATCCTCAAGATATTGATTTTGTAATTCCTGCAAATGATGATGCAAGTACATCAATTGATTTTATTGTTGGAAAAGTAACTGATGCTGTAAAAGAAGGATTGACTGAGCGCAAAGCAAGCCGTGAGAAAGAAGCAAAAGATACTAAAGAAAACAAAGAAAGTAAGGAAGAGTAGTAGGAGAAATATTAAACCGAAAGAAATAGTATATATTTTTTAACATAACTCCAGAAAAAAAGAAAATTATGGCAATAACAGCAGCCGATGTAAAAAAATTACGTACCGCAACCGGAGCAGGTATGATGGATTGTAAAAAGGCACTTCAAGAAGCTGATGGTGATTTAGAAAAAGCAATCGAAATCATCCGTAAAAAAGGTATGGCTATCGCTAATAAGCGTGCAGACAGAGAAGCATCTGAGGGTGTGGTGCTTTCAAAAGTAAGTGATGACAACAAAAAAGGTGCTATCATTTCACTAAACTGCGAAACAGATTTCGTAGCAAAGAATGAAGGATTTGTTGAGTTTGCTACTAAAATATTAAATGTAGCACTAGAACAGCAACCTGCAGACTTAGAAGAGCTAAAAGGCCTAGAATTAGAGGGTGGACGTACGGTTGAAACTCATGTAAGTGAGCAAACAGGTATTATTGGAGAAAAGCTCGAATTAGGTTTTTACGATAAAATCGAAGCTCCATACTGTATTTCATATATCCATGCAGGAAACAAATTGGCAACATTAGTAGGTTTCAATAAAGAAAATATTGATCAACAAATGGCTAAAGATGTAGCTATGCAAGTAGCTGCAATGTCACCTGCTGGAATTGATAAAGATGATGTACCTGAAGAAGTTGTGAATAAAGAGTTAGAAATTGCAAAAGAAAAATACAGATTGGAAGGTAAGCCTGAAAATATGTTAGATAAAATTGCACAAGGTAACTTGAATAAATTCTACAAAGAAAATACTTTATTGAATCAAGCTTTTGTGAAAGATTCAAAAATCAACATCAAACAGTACTTAGAAACTGCTGATAAAGACTTAACAGTAACTGTAATGAAACGTTTTTCATTGAATAACTAAGATCAATACAGCAACTATAAAGAAAAGGAGTTCTTCATATTTTGAAGAGCTCTTTTTTTTGTATCTTTAAGTCCGTAAAATGTGCAAATATTATGAAATATAAAAGTATACTACTAAAACTAAGTGGAGAGTCCTTAGCTGGAGCAAATAAAGCAGGTATTGATCCTGAACAATTAGCATCTTACGCAAAACAAATCAAGAAAATTAGTGAAAAAGGTGTTGAAATAGCCATTGTAATTGGAGGTGGAAATATATTTAGAGGATTGAAAGCAAGTGCAGCTGGATTTGATAGAGTTTCCGGTGACAGTATGGGAATGCTTGCTACTGTAATTAACAGTATTGCTTTATGTGCCCGTCTAGAGGAAGAAGGCTGTAGCTCGAAACTGCTCACCGCAACTAAAATGGCACCTATCGGAGAACTTTATAGAGCTAAAAAGGCCAAAAAGTTTATGAGCAAGGGAAAGGTTGTAATAATTGCCGGCGGTACTGGGAATCCATTTTTCACCACTGACACTGCCTCAGCACTTCGTGCTTGTGAGTTACAAGTAGATGTAATGCTGAAAGGAACGCGCGTAGATGGCATCTATGACAGTGATCCAGAAAAAAATCCTGATGCTAAAAAGTTTGAAAATATAAGCTATGATGAAATCTATAAAAGAGGACTTAAAGTAATGGATATGACTGCTACTACAATGTGTAAAGAGAATGATGTAAAAATTGCCGTTTTCGATATGGATACTGAAGGGAATCTTGGAAAAGTTGTAGCTGGAGAAGCCATTGGCACAGTGGTTTCTTAAAGAATTTGTACTCATTCTCACAATTATTTATTATTTTTGAATAACAAACATTAAAAATCAAGATTATGGATAGGCAAGATACCAAACGTCATTTAGAAGAAGTAAAAAATGCTATGTCTGAGGCTGTAGAGCATCTGAAGAACGAATTAGTAAAAATACGTGCTGGCAAAGCTGATCCTTCTATGCTGAAAGGTGTAAAAGTAGATTATTATGGAAATTTAACTCCACTGAATCAAGTGGCTAATATAATTGCTTCTGACGCACATACCATTGCTATTCAACCATGGGATAAAAGCACCATTCCTTTGATTGAAAAGGCCATACTCAATGCAAACTTAGGCTTCAATCCTGATAATAATGGGGAAGTTGTAAGAGTAAATGTTCCTCCATTGACTGAAGAGCGTCGTAAAGAGTTGGTAAAACAAGCTAAAAATGAAGGAGAAAATACTCGTATCAGTATTCGTAACTCACGCAGAGACGCAAATGAGGAATTAAAAAAGATGGAGAAAGATGGATTATCAGAAGATTTACGTCATGATGCTGAAGATGATGTTCAAAAACTAACTGACGATTTCAATAAAAAGATTGATGAGCTGTTAGATCAAAAAGAAAAAGATATTATGAAGATTTAATTCCTTATCTTATACAAAACTATGAAAAACTCAAAAGAGGTTCAAATTTGAACCTCTTTTATTTCTATACAAAAAAACACCTCTCCCAGATTAAGGAAAAGGTGTTATCGTTCATTTTCTCTTTAGAATGCTTACTGAGCTGTATTTGTTGCAGTTCCTTCGTTAATAGGAGTTGCAGGAATCACAGGTGTTTCAACTTTTTCTTGCATTTTATCACCAATATTCTCTATTTCTTGTTCTCCACCTCTAGTAGGCATAAATGCTGTTGAAGCTAAACAAAGTGCAAACAGGATAATTGCAAGGCCCCAAGTAGTTCGCTCTAAGAAATCTCCTGTCTTTTTCACTCCCATTATTTGATTTGACCCGGCAAAAGTAGAAGCCAATCCTCCACCTTTAGAGTTTTGTACCAAAACAATTATCACAAGGAGAATACACACTATAATTATGCACACAGCTAAAAAAGTAAACATATCTTAATTATTCTTTAATTCGTTAATTTCGTCAATTCGACGGGCAAAAGTAGCATTTTTTTCTGAACTCTTCAAATCTAATTTTTCATAAATAGCAATTGCCTTATCATATAGCTTTTGTTTTACGTAGATTTCCGCCAATGTTTGACTCATAAGTTGTTCTGGAGAATAGTCTTTTTCTTTCTCTTTGGTTACTGTAGCCTTTGGCTTTTTTATTGGCTTTTTATCTTTATCAATAAACTGTGAAATAGTAGCTGCCGTTTTCTTGGCCTTAGGATTTTCAATAGCTGATTCTTTTTGGGCACTTTGATCAAGAACATTTAACCAATCGGTAAAGTTATGAGATTCCTTTTGAAGATCAGGTGATGGATTTTTAGATTCCTCAATTTTATAAAAAGAAGGTGCATATTGTAAGGTTTCACGCTCTTTTTTATCTTTTTCTTTGTTTTCTGCCTCTGTAAAACGTCCTTTAGTATCTTTTCGTCCCTCATCAACAACATCCTTTTCAGTCGGCAATATTTCTTCATCCAACACCTCTGTCTGGACATACATTTTATTCAGCATCAATTTGCGATAGTAATATTTAGGATCAGGAATATGAATGCCATTTTGTTGCAAAAGACGTTCATACTTATCAGTTCCATAAGCATTTTGCAGACGCAAAGTTTGTCCCGCTTGAAAAAAAGGATATTCTTCAAGTATTTCATCCAAAAACTCTTTATCCTCTGATGTGATAGAGTATGGATGAGATAAAATATTATAAAAAGAATCCTTATTCATATTTTACCAATTCACTACAGCTTTATTATATATATCCTCAACAATTTGTTCAATAATCTCCTTTACTAAAGATTCTCCAACCGTTGTACGATCTTGTGTTTCAGCCATGTCTCGATAGGCAGAAAATTGCGTATCATAATCAAATTTATCATCAAGACGATTTACGTATTTTACTTTCACGACAATAGTCAGCCGTGTTGCAGCAGCATATTCGTCTCTTGTAATATTAACAGGGCGTAGAAAGTCTTTCACGATTTCACCTTCAAAATGTAAATCCCCATCTCCATCTAAAACTTCTGATAGATTTGTTTCGCTTCGGAACTTATCTTTGAGCTCTTCTGTCAATTCATTACTCAAAATGGGATCTACATAAGCTGCTCTATTCTCAATATAATCGACGGAAAACGTTTTAGCCTCAACAGGTATTGATGCACCGTTACTACTATATTTTATCGTACTAAGCCCGCATGAGCTAAATGCCAATAGACTAGCAACAATGATTATTGCCTTAATTAATTTCATATTCTTTAATCTTTCTGTACAATGTTCTCTCTGAAATTCCTAATTCTTCGGCTGCTTTCTTTCGTTTCCCATTGTGTTTATCTAATGCTTTGATTATGATTTCTTTCTCACGTTCTTGCAAAGATAGAGATTCTTCTATGATTTCAGTGGTTTCCTCTATGTCATCAAAATCATCAGCATAGGAAGTTATGGGATAGGCACGATCATCAGTTGGGCGTGTCAATACCGAATTATCAAACTCTTTAGCATTAATATCGGTATTATTTTCCATTAAATCATAAACTAATTTTTTTAAATCATTCATATCTTTTCTCATATCGAAAAGCACCTTGTAGAGAATTTCCCTTTCATTAGAAAAGTCAGCTGTACTACTGTCTGTTTTTTGCTGAGCTAATGCAGGTAAAAGGGTAGTGTTTTCGGGCAGATATCTCGTAAGAGTCAAGGCATTCACACTTCTGTCTTTTTCTATAATAGAAATTTGTTCCGTGATATTTTTGAGTTGTCTCACATTGCCTTGCCAACGGTATTTCTTTAACAAAAGAATAGCATCCTCTGTGAGACGAATAGGTGGCATCTGATATTTATCGGCAAAATCTACAGCAAATCTTCTAAAAAGAATAGGAATATCTTCAGGTCTATCTCTAAGTGCAGGCACCTCAATAGGTACGGTATTTAAACGATAATAGAGGTCTTCACGAAACTTTCCATGCTTCACGGCATCCTCAAGTTGCACATTGGTGGCTGCCACAATACGAACATCAGTCTTTTCTACCTGTGAGCTACCCACCTTTATATATTCTCCTGATTCTAATACTCTTAAAAGTCGGGCTTGAGTGGCTAATGGAAGCTCTGCTATTTCATCTAAAAAGATAGTTCCTTTATCAGCATGCTGAAAATAGCCTTTACGATCTGATAATGCTCCTGTAAACGAGCCCTTGATGTGTCCAAACAGTTCGGAATCTATTGTTCCTTCAGGAATCGCACCGCAATTTACAGCTATATACGGGTTATGCTTTCTGCTACTGTATTGATGCACTATTTGAGGGAAAAACTCTTTACCCACACCACTTTCGCCAGTAACCAATACAGACAAGTCAGTAGGAGCTACCTGCACTGCAATATTTATAGCTCTTTCTAGACTTTCTGAATTGCCAATAATACCAAATCGCTGTTTTATACTTTGTATGTTGTGTTTCATAAATATTTCCTGTCAGTATATACTGACAAAATTACATAATTTGATTGGAATTAGGGAATTATCAGAAAGTTTAGTTTATATTTGTAAGGTAATTTTTCACTAAAAATCTTTTTTCTACTATGGAAGTAATGACTTTGATAATGGTAGGTTTGGCAATACTTGTACTGCTCATTATCCTACGATATTTCCCCATTGGGTTATGGTTTCAAGCAATGGTTACAGGAGTGCGAATTAATCTCTTGCAACTATTTTTTATGCGTATTCGTAAAGTGCCTCCACGCACTATTGTTACAGCAATGATAGAAGCTAAAAAGGCGGGAATAGACCTAGACCGTGATGCCCTGGAAGCACATTATCTTGCTGGCGGTCATGTCTCTAGCGTAACGCATGCCTTAGTTTCTGCATCCAAAGCAAATATTGATTTACCCTTTCAAATGGCTACAGCTATAGACTTAGCTGGACGTGACGTATTCGAGGCGGTGCAAATGAGTGTAAATCCTAAAGTGATTGACACACCACCAGTAACTGCAGTAGCTAAAGATGGTATTCAGTTAATTGCTAAAGCTCGTGTTACCGTTCGTGCCAATATTGAAAGATTGGTCGGAGGAGCGGGTGAGGATACCGTTCTTGCGCGTGTTGGTGAAGGAATTGTATCTTCTATAGGTTCTGCAAATTCACACAAAGAAGTGCTAGAGAATCCTGATAATATATCTAGAACTGTTTTAACCAAAGGGCTTGACCAAGGTACCGCTTTTGAAATTCTTTCTATTGATATTGCCGATATTGATATAGGTAAAAATATAGGTGCTGAATTGCAAACTGACCAAGCTGAAGCTGACTTGAAAGTTGCACAAGCAAAAGCTGAAGAAAGACGAGCGTTTGCTGTAGCTCACGAACAAGAGATGCGTGCTAAGACTCAAGATATGAAAGCAAAACTGATAGAAGCTGAGGCTGAGGTGCCACAGGCTATGGCAGAGGCATTCCGAACTGGAAATTTAGGCATTATGGATTATTATAAAATGAAAAATGTAGATGCCGACACCAAGATGCGCGATTCTATTTCTCGCTCTACTGACGATAAAGACAAAAAATAATATACGATAGAAGTATTAAAAGAGACTAGGTCATTCTCTGTGTGAGAGTGACCTTTTTCTTTGAATCAATTATCTTTGCAAGATGGCAGAGCATAATACTTTAGGAAAAGTTGGGGAAATAAAAGCAAAAGAATATTTGGAGTCAAAGGGCTACATTATTTTTCATACCAACTGGAGATACAAACACAAAGAAATAGATTTAGTTGCACTAAAAAATGATATCCTTGTGTTTGTAGAGGTAAAGACTCGCTCTTTCGGAGGTATGCAAAATGCTCGTGAATGTATCACTAAAAGCAAGATGCGTTTTCTTATTGAAGCTGCCGATGCTTATGTTACGATGTTTAACAGACCGGAAGAAGTTCGCTTTGATCTGTTAGCACTCACAAAGTCTCCATCAACTATCGAAATTGAGCATATTGAAAATGCTTTTAACGCTTTGGATATTTAATTCTTATGGCTGGTATCTATCTTCATATTCCTTTTTGCAGGAAAGTCTGCGGTTATTGTGATTTTTTCAAAAATGCTTCCTTAAAACACAAAGAACCACTTTTGAAAGCAATGAAAAAAGAGATTTTTCTACGGAAGAATTATCTTAACGAACCTATTGAAACCATTTATTTTGGAGGAGGTACACCTAGTATTTTAAAAATTGCAGAGGTAGAAAATCTATTACAAACTATTTATGATAATTTTGAAATTTCAAAAAACATTGAGCTTACTTTCGAAGCCAACCCTGATGATTTATCGAAGGAATATCTGCAAGGATTAAAAAACATAGGAGTAAACCGGCTAAGTATCGGCATCCAATCTTTTGATGATAAAGTTCTGGAATTTATGAATCGAAGACACACAGCGGAGGAAGCTATACGTTGCGTGAAAAATGCTAAGCAAGCTGGCTTCGATAATCTTTCTCTAGACATTATATACGGTATTCCAAATAGTGATGTTGAGTATTTAAAAGAAAATTTAAGGCAACTATGTGAATTACAACCCACGCACATATCTGCTTATCATTTAACTATAGAGCAAGGGACACCGTTTGGGCATCTAAAGAAGAAAGGAAAACTACACGAAATAGCTGATGAAAACAGTGAAAAACAGTATTTATTTTTGGTTGAATATTTACAAAAACAATGTTACGAACAATATGAAATATCAAACTTTTGTAAAAGCGGGAAAATATCACAGCACAACACCAATTACTGGATGCAAAAACCCTATCTGGGAATAGGTCCTTCTGCACATTCATATAATAAAGAAATGCGCCAATGGAATATCTCTAATTTAAAAAAATACATCACTGGTATTGAAAAAGAGGATCTTCCTGCTGAATCTGAAGAATTATCTGTTAAGGATAAATTCAATGATTATATAATGGTTCGGTTGCGCACAAAATGGGGAATTGATTTAGAGTATGTACAAAAAACTTTCGGAAATTTTTATCTTGAAAATGTAAAGAAAGTGCTAAAAGAAAACAAGGAAGATTTCGTGCTCAAAAACACTACACTATTATTAAAACCAGAGAGGTTCTTACGTTCTGATTATCTTATTGCTAAGTTTTTTGTAATTTAGCACACAGGAATAAATATTTCATAAACATAAAGAACTATGTTCAAGCATAAAGCGGTTGTTATTGTAGCATTATTTGCAGCTATTATTGCAGTAGTATTTGCACTGCTCTTTCATTGGATGCATTTTACGAATAATATCAATCTCTATTTATCTTTAGTTGTATTATTTGCTCTCACTTTTGGTGTCATTGTTTATCTTTTGAATAGAAATATTTACAGTCGTTTAGATACTTTGTACAAACTGATGTATGCCTCAGGAGATAAAAAGCTATCTGATAAGAATGTGAATATCGGCAGAGTAGAAAAAGAAGTGATAAAATGGAGTCAAGAGAAAGAACCCATTATAAGACAACTTAAGGCTCAAGAAAAATTTCGTCGAGAATTTATTGGTGATGTAGCTCATGAACTGAAAACTCCTATTTTTAATATTCAAGGCTATATATTTACTTTAATCGATGGGGGATTGTACGATGAAACTATCAATAAGAAATACCTTCGCAAAGCTCAAAAAAATATCAACCGTATGATTCATATGGTGCAAGATTTGGATTTGATTACCAAAATTGAATCAGGCACACTTGTTTTGACAAAGAAGCGCTTTCTTTTATCGCTGGTAATCGAAGAAGCTATTGACGAGGTTGAAATGAGAGCCTTAGAAAAAGATATAAAAATACGCTACCAGAAGCCAAAGGAAGATATTTGGGTAATAGCTGAAAAAAATCATATTTTGAGAGTGCTTATTAATCTTATTTCCAATTCTTTAAAGTATGGAAAAAAAGGGGGTAAAACAGAAATTTCAATCAAACACAAAAAGGCATCTAACAAATATTGGATTAAGGTGGAGGATAACGGTATCGGCATAAAAAAAGAGGATATGCCACGAATTTTTGAAAGATTTTATAGAGTAGATAAAAGCAGATCTCGCAACGAAGGTGGCTCTGGACTCGGATTAGCCATAGTGAAGCATATCTTAGAGGCACATAATGAAACAATATCAGTAAAAAGTACCTTTGGAGAAGGAACTAGTTTTCAGTTTTCCTTAGAAAAAGCACTTAAATAATTATGGAAAAACGTATTTTAATAGTTGATGATGAAAAGGATATTCTTGAATTTCTCAGCTACAATCTAAAGAAAGAAGGCTACAAGGTGGTAACTGCACAAAATGGCGTAAAGGCAATCAAAGAAGCAAGGAAATTCAAACCGCATATCATAGTATTAGATGTGATGATGCCGATAATGGATGGCTACGAAACATGCAGACAACTACGCCAATATGTAGAATTGAAAGAAAGTATCATCATCTTTTTAACAGCAAAATCAGAGGAATATTCCGAAATTGAGGGCTTTGAATCCGGAGCTGATGATTACATTACCAAACCCATAAAACCCAAAAGTTTTATTAGTCGAATAAATGCTTTTATGCGTCGCATCGATTTGGGTAAAGATTCTGAGGTAATTACCACGAAGGACATGATAATTGATAGAGAAAAGTATCATGTCAAAAAGGATGGGCAAACAATCATTCTTCCCCGAAAAGAATTTGAAATTCTTAGTTTGCTAGCCTCAACTCCTCAGCAGGTCTTTAGTCGTTCAGATATATTTAAAAATGTGTGGGACAACAATATTGTAGTAGGAGACCGAACGATTGATGTGCATATCAGAAAATTGCGAGAAAAAATAGGAGAAGACTACATAAAAACTGTTAAAGGAGTCGGATATAAGTTTGAAGAATAGATAATTCCTATACTTTTGCAAAAACAATGAATATTACTTCAATGACTAAATTACTTAGTACTCATCATACCAAATTTATTCTTATAGGAATTTTTCTTCTTACTGGTTCCTTCACATGGGGGCAATCGCGAGAAGGTGATGGTGGAACTTCAGGAGGACATATAAGTCGTGAGGAATATCGAAAACTGCAAGATAGTCTTAAAGCAAACAAAATAGAGCCACTTGTAAAATTATGGCAACTCGAAGCCGATGGAGCTTATAAAGTTCGACATTATAGAGATACCACTGATATGGACCGGCAAATACTTTATCCTAATTTTAAGAAAAGTATTGCTAATACATTTACAGGAAATGCTGGGGCTGCCAATCAAAGTGCACTTTTCATACACAGAGAACCTGTTCAGGAGTTTCTTTTTCTTCAACCCTATGAAGTATATATCAGCAGACCTGAAACACATAAGTTTATTGATACACGCACGCCCTATTCAGAATTAAATTATTCTACTGGCGGAAATAACAATCGTGAAGAGAATATTTTAAATGTACTCGTTACACAAAATATCAATAAAGATTGGAATGTAGGATTAGAATACAACCTAATTTCAAGCGACGGTCAATATCAAAATCAAAAGCATAAGGTTTATGATTTTACAGTTTTTTCAAGCTATGAAAAAGGACACTATAAACTGTATGGATATCTCAACCATAACCGTATCAAATTACAAGAAAATGGGGGTATAGCAGATGATAATGTTTTAAAAGCTGATACAACCATAGAAGCGCCCAACATGGAAGTTCGACTTTTTGATACCGGCGCATCTATACATAATTTTAATTATTTTCTAAGTCATCAATATAACATTGGCGAAATGAGGGAGAGAGTACTGTTTGGAGATACTACACAAGTGTATCCAATAAAAATTGTTCATACGCTCCACCTTGATAAAAGCTCTAGGAAATACTACGATCAAGAAAACACAGATGACTACTATCAAAATTTTATCTATGCTTTTAATACGCCTATAGAAGAAAAAACGACCTTCCAAAACTTAAAGAATAGTGCCCAAGTTGTACTTAATGAAGGCTATTTTAACTGGTTCAAATATGGGTTGCGAGCTGAGGTTTCTTATGAAAAAATTAAATATGAGTTGCCAGCATTGAAACCTGTATTCCCAAATAACTGGGATCTAGGAATGAAAGAAATAAAACAAGATAATCTTTCCTTAGAAGTTGGAGCATTTTATAGCTCCACAGAGAAAACAAACTGGGCAGCTCATTGGCGAACTTATTTTTCAGGTTACAGAAGTGGCGACACTGAAGCAAAAGCACATTATACTCATTATCTTGGTAATGATTCCCTTAGAAATCATAAGTTGCAAGTGGATTTTAAAATGACGAACCAAACGCCTTCATTGTTGTGGAATCAGTATTTTTCAAATCATATTTACTGGAAGAAAGATTTAAATAAGGAAACTCAAATAAAATTGGGAGGCTATTATCACAACAAAGCGTGGAAGCTTGAGGCTGGGGGATATTGGCAAGCGTTGAAAAACTATACTTTTTTTGGGGAAAATGCCTTACCGCAACAAAGCTCAGATGAAATTGTCGTTTTTACTGCCTATGCTAAAAAAAACTTTCATTGGTGGAAAATGCATTTTGAACCCACCGTATATTGGCAACAATCCAGCAATGAAGATCTACTGCCATTGCCTATGATTTCTGCCTATGCCAATACATACTTTGAAAGTGATTTATTCCAGAAAGCTATTCGATTGCGCGTAGGAATTGATGCTAGATTCTATACCAAGTGGTATGCGCCTGATTATATGCCGGCTACTGGACAGTTTTTTCTACAAAAAGAAAAAGAGTTAGGAGGATATCCTAAACTCGATGCCTATTTCGTTGCCCAATTTAAACGAGCAACATTTTTTATGAAATATGAACATATCAACAATTTAATTTCTGATAATGAATATTTCTCAGCTCTACATTATCCAATTACTCCTCATATCCTAAAATATGGAGTCAGATGGTACTTCTATGACTAAAAATACATTCCTACACATCTTTCTTATATTTCTAATTATCAATTTATTAGGATGTAAGCAAGAAACAAAACAAAACGCACAGCAAGAGCAGGTTGATATTTTTCAAAATATTATCAAAAATAATGAGCTTAAGGTTATTATCATTAACAACTCCGTAGATTATTTTACCTACAAAGGTACTCCGATGGGCTTTCATTATGAATTAATAAAAGAGTATACAAAGGATTTTGGTGTCAGCTTAACGTTAATTGTTGCTCCTGATTATGAAAATGCTTTAGAGCTCTTAGAAAGTGGGGAAGGACACATGTTAGCTTCAAATGTTAACATTACCGGCTCGCGGAAAAAGAGAATGTTATTTTCTGAGCCTTTTATGCGCTCTAATCCTGTATTAGTACAAAATAAGGAAAGTAATAAACAGTATATTGAAGATTGGTTAGACACGGACACAATAAAAATTACAATTCCTAAAGAGTCTGCCAGTGAAAGAATCATACAGAATATTGAAGAAAATCTTGGTTTGTGTATAAACACCGAATTTTATGCCAATGTGGATCAAGAGCAACTGATTGATATGGTGGCTGAGGATAGTATAGCATCTACATTAGCAGACAAATTGGTTGCTAAGGTGGCAAAAACATATTATCCTCAATTGGATATCAGTATCAATGCCGGCTTGCCTCACAATATGGCGTGGGCTATTAATAAAAATGGTGTCGAACTACAACGTAATATCAATGACTGGATCAATGTCTTCAGAAAATCCAAGAAATACAGAACATTATACACCAAATATTTTAGAAATAAGAAAAGCATCGTTCGAAATAAAGAAGGAAAATTAGCTTCAACTAAAGCGCTGTCTCGCTATGATAAATACATCAAAAAAGAAGCAAAAATTTTAAATTGGGATTGGAGACTATTAGCAGCTCTTATCTATACAGAATCACGTTTTGATCATTCACAAGTTTCTTGGGCAGGTGCTTTTGGACTGATGCAAATGATGCCGATAACTGCTAAAAATTTCGGTGCATCAAGACATTCCTCTCCTCAAGAACAATTAACTGCAGGAAGGAAATATCTCCAATATCTGGAAGAAAAATTTGCACAAGATATGATAGAGAGAAAAGACTTAAAACTTTTTGTACTGGCTTCGTACAATTCTGGCTCAGGACATATTTTAGATGCCAGAGAATTGGCCAAAAAAGAAGGTAAAGACAAAGACTCTTGGAGTGAGGTCGCACCTTATGTTACGTTATTAAACAAACCTAAATATTATAATGATAAAGTTGTAAAACACGGATACTTTAGAGGCAAAGAAACTATAAACCACGTAAACAGAGTAATAAGCATCTATCAAGATTATAAAAATCTATTTCCTAAAGAGTAATTCCCGAAATTCACTTAGAATCATTGCTGTTGCTCCCCATACTTTATGTTCTCCTACAGCAAAAAATGGACGCCTGTACTCTTTACCACTTTTCTCCCAAATATCTTCAGTCACACTTTTTTCACTCAATAAGTGTCTTAAAGGTATTTCCAAAATCTCATCCACTTCATCATCATTCGCAACAAAATGCAGGGTTTCTGTTGCATAAGCAATAAACGGATGTACCATAAAATTACTTATAGGAATATAAAGTGGTGTTAACTTGCCTAATAAAGTAATGAAGTTATGAGAAATGCCTAACTCTTCATAAGTTTCTCGAATAGCTGTGTGATAATAGGAAGTATCCGATTGTTCTGTTTTTCCTCCTGGAAGCCCAATTTGTCCACTGTGAGTTCGTAGTTTACTGCTTCGCTTCATCAAAACAAAATGAGGAATCTCATTCTTATTATAGAGCAATAGCAACACACCACTTTGAGTTAACAGATTTTTATCAGATTTATATTCATTACGAAAAGAGGGTGCCATCAACTCTTGCGCTTTTGGTCCAGGCAAAGGTGTCGCTAAGCTTTCTTTTAATAACGAAATGACATTATCCAAGTTATCTAATAATTGCACAGTAAAAGCTTTTTAAAGACGTGCAAACAATATACAAAAATTGTACTGAAAATTAGAAATGAAAATCCTAATGCTGAAAATTTATTCTTCCTTTAGATTATATGACAAAAGTCTTAGTGCATTTAATATCACAAATACAGTAGTACCTTCATGTAAAACGATAGTCGCTCCGATACCAGTTATATCAAACAAAGCCATAGGAATAAGCACGGCTATACTTCCTAAACTAATGTAAAGATTTTGTTTTATAATTTTTTCTGCACTTCTGCTTAATCCTACAGCAAAAGGTATTTTGCTTATTTTATCAGATAACAGAGCTATATCAGCAGTTTCTAAGGCTACATCAGATCCGGCTGCTCCCATAGCCACAGAAACTGTACTTGTTGCCATAGCGGGTGCATCATTTACGCCATCACCTATCATAGCGGATTTTCCATATCTTTTGTTCAAATCTTCTATCGCTTTTACTTTGTCTTCGGGATATAACCCTCCAAAAACTTCTGAGATATTTAATTCTTTACCAACAGTATTAGCTACTGCTTGTTGGTCTCCGGTAAGCATAACTATCTTTTTGATACCAAGTTTTCTTAGTCGTTTAATCATTTTCTTAGCCGTATGTTTGGGTTTATCTTGCAAAGCAATCACACCTAAAAACTGTGAATCACTTCCCATACCTACCAAAGTATAACCTTTCTCTTCAAATACATTTATCTTTTTTTGTATCTCCAACGGCACTTTCGCAATTAAATAAGAAATTCTACCTATTTGTATTCTCTTATCATTTACAATAGCTTCTATGCCACTACCATTAACTACTTCAACATCATTTTTGTCAATTTCAATAGGTCCGGTAAATTGTTCCGAATAACTAATGATGGATTGTGCTAAGGGATGGCTTGAAAAAGATTCTATACTCATAGCCAGAGCAAAGAAATCTTCTTTTGTGATAGTATTTAAAACAAAATCTACAACTTGAGGTTTCCCTTCAGTAAGTGTTCCCGTTTTATCAAAAGCTATGGCTTTTACGCTTCCTAAATCCTCGAGTGCAGCGCCACCTTTGAAAACCACTCCCTTTTTAGCACCTCTTGCAATACCGCTCAATATAGTACCTGGTGTCGATATGGCCAAAGCACATGGACTAGAAGCTACCAATACTGTGAGAGCTCTATACAAACTATCTTCAAGTGTCTCAATTCCAGTGAGGAAAACGAAACCAAGAATTATAACCAGCAGAAGTACAGCAGGAACATAATATTTTTCTATTTTCTTAGTTAAATGCTGAGTGGGAGATTGTTTAGCTTTTGCCTCACTCACCATTTCAATCATTCTGGAAACAGTAGATTGTGAAGCTAAACGCATAACTTTAATTTCCAAAGGACTCTCACCATTAATAGTTCCTGCGAAAACCCTATGTTCGGCGGGAATATCATTAAATGAAATTTTACTTTCTCCTTTCATTTCAGATTTATCAACGGGCATACTCTCGCCGGTAATCGATGCTTGATTCACACTACTCTCTCCAGCTATCACTACACCATCAGCGGCAATTTGCTCGTGTGCTTTTACTAGCACAGTATCACCTACAACAAGTTCAGAAGTAGGTACTTCAACAAATTCATTACCTTTTCTTACTAGTGCCACATCTGGCATTAATTTTCCTAACTCACTAATCGCTTTTTCCGCTTTACCTAAAGCATAATGTTCTAACGCATGTCCTAAGCTAAATAAAAAGAGAAGTAATGCACCTTCAGCCCATTTATCTAAATATGCAGCCCCAAATGCGGCTACAACCATTAACAAATCAATCTCGAACCTAGCTTTTAATAGTTTTAAGAAAGCTTCTTGGATAGCAAAAAAGCTTCCAAAGAAAAATGAAATGAGATAGATAATAACGAGATAATCGTCTATCTTCGATGTAAATGATAAAGCATATCCCAGAATTAAAAAAATACCTGATAGAATCGCAAAATACAATTCTGTATTCTTTCCAAAAATATTAAATTGAGGATGATTGTGTATATGATTATGTTCACTTTTATTACACATAAGTAGCTATATTTTATGTTACTAAGTGCAAAATTAAGTAATACTCTATGCAATACTATTGCAAAGTGAACAATTATCCTCTTTGTCTCACGACTTCATAGAGCAATACAGTAGCTGCAGCTGCTACATTTAGGGAACTAATTTTACCTTTTAATGGAATGGCTACTTCTTCTGTTGCAAATCGTAGTATTTCTTCATCAATACCAGTATCCTCAGAACCCATTACTATAACAGTTGGAAAGTTATAATCTACCTCTGTATATAATTGTTCTGCTTTTTCAGTTGCTGCCACGACTTTAAAACCTGACTTTAAAAGATTTTTTACGGTCTTCTTCATATTCAGCTCTCTGCAAACAGGCAGTGTATATAGTGCACCAGCAGAAGTTTTAATAGCATCAGCGGAAACCTTTGCTGCATTTCGGATTGGAATAATAATAGCATCTGCACCTGCACATTCTGCACTACGTGCAATTGCGCCAAAATTTCGAACATCGGTAATTCTATCTAACAATAGAATTAAAGGATTCGCTTTTTCTTCTAATAATTGGGGTAACAATTCCTTTAAATCATGGTATCTAACCGGTGCTATAGACGCAACAACGCCTTGGTGGTTTTTAGCACCTAAGGAAACCAATTTTTGGACTGGCACATATTGGTACTTCAATTCTAAATTTTTAATAGTACCCATCAGTTTACTAGCTAACTCTCCATTCAATCCTTCTTTTACAAAAATGGTATTAATTTCCTGCTCAGCTTCTATCGCTTCCAATACGGACCTAATACCGTAGATATAATCATCTTTTTGTTTTGATTCCATGATTTTGTTTTCTATTGTTGATAGCAAAAGTAGGTCGAATTTATTGATTTCCAAAAGAAACACTTATATTTGAATAAGTACAAATGAATTATGGAAAAGAAAATTCAATTAGATTATCAAGAATATTCTTCAGAAAACGAACTTTCTGAAACGTATAAAAAGCTTGTTTTAGCATCTAAAAAAGCTACAGAAAATGCTTATGCTGATTATTCCAATTTTAAAGTAGGAGCTGCTGTTCTTTTAGATAATGATAAAGTAATAACTGGAAATAATCAAGAAAATGCAGCCTTTCCTTCTGGTCTATGTGCAGAACGTGTAGCAATGTTTTATGCCAATGCCAATTATCCGGAAAACAGTGTAGAAGCCATTGCTATAGTCGCCAAAAGTACTAACGGATTTTTACCTTATCCAGCAGCACCATGCGGTGCCTGTCGGCAAGTGCTTTTAGAAACAGAAGACAGATACAATAAACCCATCACAGTTATTTTATACGGATCTAAAAAGATTATCGTAATACCTAATGTGAAATTCTTACTTCCTTTCTTCTTTGATAAGTCTGCGATGGATTAACCGACGATTTGTTGTAAATCTTGCCAAATATTCTCTTTAGGGACTGGAGCAACAATTTCTATAGGCTCTTTTTTAACAGGATGTATAAATCTAAGCACACGTGCATGTAATCCGATACCTCCTCCTTCAATAGAACGTTTAGCACCATACTTTAAGTCACCGCGTATGGGGTTTCCAATAGCTGCCAATTGACATCTTATCTGATGATGACGACCTGTATGTAATTTTACCTCCAATAAAAAATATTTTTGTGAGTGTGCTAATAACCTATATTCCAAAGTACTCAATTTAGCACCATCTTTAGCCGTTGCACAAACGTATGACTTATTTTGATTCGGATTTTTACGAAGATAATTTTGTAGTACTTCTTCATCTTCACGTGGGGTGTTTTCTACAATAGCCCAATATATCTTTTGAATCTCTTTATCCTTGGCTTGAAACATTTTATTCAACCGTGTTAAAGCCTTACTGGTACGTGCAAAAACAACAACTCCACTCACAGGACGATCTATACGATGAGGTATTCCTAAATAAACATCACCGGGTTTCTTATATTTTTTCTTGATATATGCCTTAACTTTTTCTGACAACGGCTCATCACCTGTCTTATCACCTTGTACAAGTACACCCGCCGGTTTATTAACAGCTATGATATGGTTGTCTTCGTATAATACGTCTAAACTTTTCATTGTTTTACACATTAGATATTTAATGCAAAGATACTGCTTTATAATCTATAGTAACTAAAGAACCCTACTCAGTGTCCTGAATAGGGTTCTAAACCTTAAAACTAAATTACTAAACTATGAAAAAACTTATTTTTTTATTTTATGATACAAATATATTGCAGAAACTTCTTAAGTTATTAAAAAAGGTGTTAAACCTTATTAAATAAGAGAATTTCTCTACTTTCTATAAAATTTTTATATTTTTATGTTTTATGATAAAACCGAATCATTTACAAAAAGGAGATACAATAATATTGGTATCACCAGCAGGAAAAATTTCTAAAGAGCAAGTTATTCCAACAGTATCAATCCTAGAAAGTTGGGGACTGAAAGTGAAAATTACACCTAATTGTTTTGATGAATATTACCGTTTTTCTGGTACCATTGAAGAACGCTTAAGTGATATGCAAATGGCACTGGATGATACTGAAGCCAAAGCTATTTTGTGTAATCGCGGAGGTTATGGTTGTATTCATCTTATCAACAAATTGAGTTTTGAACAATTCAAAAAATATCCGAAATGGCTCATTGGTTTTAGCGACATTAGCGTTTTTCACAGCTATTTTAATCGCGTTTTAAAATGTCAAACGCTACATGCTCCTATGCCGGTGAACTTATCAAAAGAAGATACATCTCAACAAACCCTAGAATATTTCCGTAAAGCACTATTTGGAGAATCGTTAGAGTATAAAATAACGTCAAACAAACTCACTAAGTTAGGCAAGACCGAAGGAGAATTGATTGGAGGAAATCTAGCAACATTTTTTAATATTTTGAGTACAGATTTTAGCTATGAGATGAAAAATAAAATATTGTTTATTGAAGATGTTGGTGAACCTATACATAAAATTGACCAGATGATGACTTCTTTAAAACTATCCGGGAGCTTATCCTGCTTAAAAGGATTGATAGTTGGTAGTTTTACAGATATTGACTACGAACCGGAGTTTGGAAAGTCTATTCATCAAATCATTTACGATTGCATTTCTTCCTACGACTTTCCAGTAATTTTTGATTTTCCTGCAGGCCATATTTCAGAAAATTACCCTCTTTTCTTTGGCAGACATATCAAACTTGAAGTTTCTGATTATCAATCTTTTGTGATCATATAGAATAAAACTTATATTTTTAGAATCAATTTCAGTAGTCTTATAAAATACAGAATTAGGAGTGTAGGAAGAAGTCATAATTTTAGTTTTAATTTGTTACTACAAAGTTAGAGATTCGTTTAGAGAAAAGAGTAAATCCTTCAAAGAAGTTATCAATACACATTATACTATTATATGTATTTATTTTTTTAAATTTAAAAAGAAAAAATGATGATGTATATAGGCTGTGAATTACAATAATAACTTTTACAGAATATTTTTTGAAATATTGATATGAAATGAATTATGGAGTATATTTACACTTTATTATAAAATTAAATCCTTACTATATAGATAAATAGAAAAGTTATAAACAATGTTGATATCTTAACACTGTGTATAAAATTTGATTATATTTTGTCTTTTTATTGTGGATAAGAGCGGGAAGAACTTTGTGTAAAAATGTAGTTTTTGAACAGCATAGAATGAAAGTAAATTTAGATTATACTTTTATTTGAATTTAGCAAGTATATTTTTCAAATCTTATGATTATTTATGCACAATCCGTTAACAATTTGGTAACATTAAAAAGGAATTCATTAACAAAAAAATAAAATTATGAAAATAGGAATAGCTGCTGATCATGCAGGAGTAGGTTATAAGGATAAAATAAAGAAATACCTTGAAAATAAAGGATTTGATGTGACGGATTTTGGTACAAATGGTACTGATTCTGTAGATTATCCAGACTTTGCACATCAGTTGGGGAAAGCTATAGATGATGGTGTTTGTGATAAAGGAGTGGTCATTTGTGGTAGTGGGAATGGTATTACGATGACTGTTAACAAGCATCAAAATGTGAGGGCTGCATTGTGTTGGAGTAAACAGTTGGCAGAATTAGCCCGTCAGCATAATAATGCAAACGTGCTTGGACTCCCTGCTCGATTTATTGCTTATGAATTAGCGGAAGAAATCACAGAAGTATTTTTTACTACAGATTTTGAAGGCGGACGCCATGAACGAAGAGTTAATAAAATAGCTTGTTCATAATATAGTTCAGATTTTTTAAAAGAGGTTTTACAAATTTTTGTGTAATAACCTCTTTTTTAGTACTATTAAACTATCGTGGCATAAATTTGGCAGTGATAGTAAAATCTTAAGTAGTCTTCAATTAAAATTCAAAAAATCGTCATGAAAAAATCATTGAAAATTATCGGTATTTTACTTATTATCATTGTATTAGGATTATTCTTAATTCCAATACTTTTCGAAGGTAAAATCATTGATATAGTCAAAAAAGAAATCAATAAGAATGTAAATGCAGAAGTTACCTTTAGTGATGCAGATTTTAGCTTTTTCAGAAGTTTTCCTAATGGCTCTGTAGAGTTAAGTGATTTAGCTGTTATAAATTATGAACCATTTAAAGGAGATACTTTATTCTATGGCGAGAGCGTAGCTATTGACGTTCCTCTGATGGACATTATTAAAGGCGAAAAATTAAGTATAAATTCTTTTACGGTAGATCATGGATTGGTGAATATATTCATTAATAAAAATGGAGTAACCAACTATGATATTGCGATTGATAAAAATAATGAAGAAGAATCAGTTAAGGAGGATGAAAATAGCAATGCTTCAGTAAATATAAAAAGTTACGAGATTAATGACTCTAAAATATCGTACATCGATGAAAATGGAATAACATTACTATTTAATGATTTTAATCATTCCGGTTCAGGAGATTTATCTGCTAAAATTACCAAACTGGATACCGAAACTAAAAGTTTTGTTTCTTTTATTATGGATAAGCAATCCTATCTAGATAGTGTTTCTATCGAGCTTGATGCTTTGCTCGACTTAGATTTAGAAAATATGAAGTTTTCCTTTTTGGAAAATGAAGCGAAACTGAACCAGCTACCACTTACTTTTGATGGTTTCGTAAAAGTAAATGAAAGTAACCAAGAAGTATATATCAGCTTTAAAACACCATCATCGGATTTTAAGAATTTCTTGGCTTTAGTTCCAGAAAGTTATGCGAAAAATATCGAAGATGTAAAAACTACTGGTGATTTCGTGGTAGATGGTAAAATTGCCGGAATTGTTGATGATAAACATATTCCTAAAATGAATATCAGTATAAAATCGAATAATGCTTCGTTTAAATTCCCGGAATTACCTAAAAGCATTAGAAATATTTATATTGATTCTCGAATATTAAATACTACAGGAATTACTGAAAATACCTTAGTAGATATCAAAAGATTAGCATTTAAAATCGATGAAAATGCTGTTGATGCAACCGCAAGAATTACCAACTTGACTAATAATCCTGTAGTTCATGGTAAAGCAAAAGGAAAGCTTGACTTAGCACATATAGATAAGGTATATCCTTTGGATATGAAAAATAAGCTTAGTGGTCTTGTTAATGCTGATTTGGAAGCACAGTTCGATATGGAGGCGATTGAAAAGAATATAGTTAGCCGAATCAAAACAAGCGGTTTTTTTACAGTCAATAATTTTGAGTTTGATTCAAAAGAAATGATGAATCCTTTACATATCAGTACCGCAGAATTAGTAATGGAACCTACTCATGTTCAATTAAAAAATTTTGATGCTAAAACCGGCTCTACAGACTTGCACGCTTCAGGAACACTTCATAATATTTTGGCATTTTTACTTGTGGATAATCAAAACTTAAGAGGAAACTTTAATCTAAATTCCAATAAATTTGTAGTAGGTGATTTTGTGCAAGAGACTGAGACTTCATCAAAAGATAAGGACCAAGAATCCACTGCTTCAGAAGGTGAGTTGAAAGTTCCTTCATTCCTTGATATTACAGCAAATGTGAGTGCTAAAAAGGTTATTTATGATAACCTTGAATTGGCTAATGTAGCGGGAGTGATGATATTAAAAGATCAACAAGCTGTACTCCGCAATGTAAATGCAAATATGTTTGGCGGGACTCTATCATTGAATGGAGGTATCGATACGAAAGCTAAAGAGTCATCTTTTGATATGAAATTAGGCATTAAAGATTTTGATATTAAATCTTCAGTAAATAGTATAGAAATGCTCAATAAGTTAGCTCCTATAGCTACTATTTTTGATGGAAAATTAAATACTGAAATCAATTTAAATGGTTATTTAGACAATCAGTTATCGCCAAAACTCTCTACAATAGCTGGGGAAGCTTTTGCACAAGTTGTAACTAAAAGTTTAAATCCTGATGAATCAAAAGCGATGCAACTGCTTGATAATAAATTGAATTTTATTGATTTTAATAAACTGAATTTAGATAATTTAAAGACCAACTTGACTTTTGAAAATGGAAAAGTAAATGTAAAGCCATTTAATTTTAAATACCGTGATATTGATATATCATTAGGTGGAACACATAGCTTTGAAAATGAGATGAATTACAATATGGTATTCAATGTACCCGCTAAATATCTTGGTTCTGAGGTTACTAAATTGTTGGGAAATAAGACAGAGACTCAGAATATGACGGTACCGGTCACTGCAATCATAGGTGGTAGTTTCTCAAATCCACAAGTTACTACAGATTTAGAATCAGCAGTAAAGAATGTAGCTTCTAAGTTGATTAATAATCAGAAAGAAAAAGCTATAGATAAAGTTTTTGATAAACTATTAGGAGGAGAGTCTAGTAAAGAAAATGTTTCCGCTACGACAACAACCGCGACAACTATAGTTGATAGTATTGATAGTACTAAATCTAATACAGCTACAGAGGAAAAGAAGCCTAAGAAAGAAGACGTTATTAAAGAAGGAGTAAAAGATATTTTTAATAATCTTCTGAAAAAGAACGAAGAGAAAAAATAAATTGTAAAAATAACTTGTACTAAAAAAGGAACGACAAATTGCCGTTCCTTTTCCGTTTTTATAATGGGATGTATTATTTTACATCATTCCTGGCATACCGCCTCCACCCATAGGTGGCATAGCAGGAGCAGGATTTTCTTCCTTCTCATCAACTAAAACACATTCTGTTGTCAATAACATTCCTGCGATAGAAGCTGCATTTTCCAAAGCAATACGTGTTACTTTAGCTGGGTCAATAATACCTGCACTCATTAAGTTTACATACTCACCAGTACGAGCATTGTATCCATAATCATCATTTCCATTTCTCACTGCATTTACAATTACAGAACCTTCTTGTCCGGCATTGTTTGCAATAATGCGTAATGGCTCTTCAATAGCACGCTTAATGATTTCGATTCCGGTAGTTTCGTCATCGGTATCTCCCTTAAGGTCTTTGATAGCCTCTAAAGCTCTGATGTAAGTAACACCACCACCAGGAACGATACCTTCTTCAACAGCAGCACGTGTTGCACTTAACGCGTCATCTACACGGTCTTTCTTTTCTTTCATCTCCACTTCAGAAGCAGCACCGACATAAAGAACAGCAACACCGCCAGCTAACTTAGCCAAACGCTCTTGTAGTTTTTCTTTATCATAATCAGAAGTACTGTTTTGAATCAATGTGCGGATTTGAGAAACACGAGAATCGATAGCTTCTTTATCGCCACCACCGTTTACTACAGTTGTATTTTCTTTATCGATAGTTACTTTTTCAGCTTCACCTAGCATGTCAAGTGTTGCACCTTCTAATTTCATTCCTTTTTCTTCAGAAATTACAACACCACCAGTCAATACTGCTAAATCTTCTAACATTTCTTTTCTGCGGTCTCCAAAACCAGGAGCTTTTACTGCAGCAATCTTTAATGAACCACGAAGACGGTTTACAACCAATGTTGCTAAAGCCTCGCCATCTACATCTTCTGCGATGATTACCAGTGGACGACCTGATTGTGCAGCTGGTTCCAATACTGGCATCAAATCTTTCATGGTAGAGATTTTCTTGTCGTAAAGCAAGATGTATGGATTTTCCATCTCTGCAATCATCTTTTCTCCTTCAGTAATGAAGTATGGAGAGATATAACCTCTGTCAAATTGCATACCTTCTACCACTTTCACTTCAGTGTCAGTACCTTTTGCTTCCTCAACAGTGATTACGCCTTCTTTCTTCACTTTCTCCATTGCTTCAGCAATTAAAGAACCGATAGTTTCGTCGTTATTTGCAGAAATTTTAGCGACTTGTTTGATTTTATCGAAATTATCACCAACTTCTTCGGAACTGTTTTTGATGTAATCAACGACTTCTTTTACTGCTTTGTCAATACCTCGCTTAAGTTCCATAGGATTCGCACCTGCAGTTACGTTTTTCAATCCTACATTTACGATTGATTGTGCTAAAATAGTGGCAGTTGTAGTACCATCACCAGCATCATCACCAGTTTTAGAAGCTACTTCTTTTACCATTTGAGCACCAATATTTTCATAAGCATCAGAAAGTTCAATTTCTTTAGCTACTGTAACACCATCTTTTGTAATATGTGGTGCACCAAATTTCTTTTCTATAACTACGTTTCGTCCTTTAGGACCTAAAGTTACTTTCACTGCATCAGCTAAAGCATTTACTCCATCTTTAAGTAAATCTCTTGCTTCGATATTAAATTTTATTTCTTTTGCCATTTCGTCTATATTTTTTAAGATTGTTTTATAGTATAATTAAAACATCTGATTGAGACATTACCATATAGGTTCTATCATCTACCTCTACCTCTGTTCCCGCATACTTTCCATAAAGAATAGTATCACCTTCTTTCACTTCCATAGGCTCGTCAGATTTTCCTGCACCTACAGCGACTACTTTACCTTTTTGTGGTTTTTCTTGTGCAGAATCAGGAATGATAATGCCACTTGCTGTTTTGGCTTCTGCCTCCACAGGCTCAACAATAATCTTGTTAAGAACGGTTTTTAGTTTCATTTTGCTACTATTTTAATTATTATTATAATCTTCTTGTTCTTGTATCTAATTATGATACGCTTTGTCCTATTTCACAATCTGTGCCAAGTGTTTTTTTCTGACAATTTCTTATAAAACTTTCTTATAAAATGTCATTATGTCAGTGTAAATTTTGTCATGATGCTGTAATTTAAGACATACCTACATCTAGGTATATTTAACAATAAAAGACTAAAAATTCTTTTATTATTTTTATATTTGTTCCAATTGAAAAGTTTAACTCAAAATATACCAAAATGAAAACAGCTAAAATAATAGAAAATTTGACTTATGGCGATAAGCCTGCTATTTCTGTGTTGTTCGAAACTGAAAACACGAAAGAGGTTCGTATTCTTATGAGAGAAGGTCAAGAAATGAAAGAACATAAAACCTCCTATCCTATAACCGTAGAAATTTTTGAAGGTGAAATTGATTTTGGAGTCAATGGTGAACAATATATAATTAACCGAGGAGATATTCTTTCATTGGAAGGTGGAGTTCCTCACAATTTAAAAGCCTTAAAAGATAGTATTGTTAGACTTTCATTATCAAAATCAGACCAAGTAAATAGAGTTATAAAAGTTGCAAAACAGTAATTTAGATGTGGATACAAAAACAGATATAACAATAGCACCCGGGCATTGGGTTTTGGCACGAATGGGAAAGCGTGTGTTGAGACCAGGAGGTAAAGAACTTACTAAGAAAATGATTGACAATCTCAACATAACCAAAGATGATGAGGTCGTTGAGTTTGCACCAGGAATGGGCTTTACTGCTGAGATCGTTAATAAGAAAAATCCTAAAACATATACTGCCGTTGAGCTGAATGATGAAGCAGCCAATCGGTTGAAAAATATCTTTGATAAAGAAAATCAGAAGATTATTATCGGAAATGCTATGGATACCAAACTTCCTGATGCCAGTGCTGATAAAGTATATGGAGAAGCGATGCTGACAATGCAAAATGATAAGCAGAAAATGCAAATAATTAATGAAGCCTATCGGATCTTAAAGAAAGGTGGACGCTATGGTGTTCATGAGATTTCCTTGAAATCTGACAAAATATCACCGGAAATCAAACTTGGTATACAGAAAGATTTGGCGCATGGAATTAAAGTAAATGCAAGACCACTGACTACAAAAGAATGGACTGAATTATTCGAAAAAGCAGGATTTAAGCTGGTTAAAGTTGCCTACAATCCAATGCATTTATTAGAGCCTGGACGTATTATTAACGATGAGGGACTATTTAGAGCATTAAAGATTGGGTTCAATACGCTGACTCACGCAAAAGCTAGGAAACGTATCAAAGAAGTGAGAGCTTCTTTTGTGAAAAATGAAAAACATATGCAGGCAATATCCATAGTTGCAGAAAAACTATGACACTCATTATTAATTTGAAGTTATAGCTTGCACTTGAGAATAGTTTAATTTAAAGCATCTTTATGATTAGGGTATTTTAATGTTATCTAATTGTTACTATTTTGATAATCATATCTTTAGGCTTGGTTGTTATTATTGTTTTATTATCATCATTCCTTCGTTAATAATTTAATAAATACCCCAGATATGAAAGCAATTAGACTCATAATCCTTATTCTATTATCCATTTCTATTGCTGGAAATGCAGAAGCTCACTTATTAAAAAAAATAAAGAAATCTGTAAAAAAAGGCATAGAGGAAGGAGTTTCTAGAACTGCGGAAGATAAGGTTTATAAAAAATCTTCCAAAACGACTGCTAATGTACTTGATACTGTATTAAATCCAGACGGATCTAATCCTCAAAACCTTCCCGATCCTGTTTATCCTGATTCTATTCCACCTGAAAACATACCTCCTCAAGGATTAGAAGAAACGGCTACAACATCTTTAGAAGAGGAAGACACAGATACTGACTTTAAGCGTGGAAACATCATTCTTTATAAGGATGATTTCAGTAAAGATGCCGTAGGCGATTTTCCAGCAAAGTGGAATTCGCAGCAAGGTGGTGTATTAAAGAAACTCAAAGGTTATGATGAAAAGTGGTTGAAAATCCCTGCCAACTCGGTAGTAAGTTTAGATTTATCGAAACCATTACCACCTAATTTTACCATTGAGTTTGACTTGATTATTCCGTCATCAATATCTTACCGGATGGCGACCTTTGCCTTCAACGAAAAACCTAAGCGACTTGATTATGTACTTGCAGATAAGAGTGCTTATGCCTTTATGATAAATTCACGAAGCCGTAGTAAAAAGCATGAGAGTTCTTTGGAGTTTGGGATGAGGGGAGAAAATAATTATAGACGATTTGGAAAGACTTATACTAGTCCATTAGACAAGCCCATACACGTCGGGATTGCAGTGAACAATCATCAACGAATCCGTTTATATTTAGATGGCGTTAAAATAGTTGACGCTCCACGTGGTTTCAAACCTTATATGGCAAAATCATTCTTCTTTAATGCAACAACAAGTGGTGCTGAGGAAAGTAAGATGAATACCTTTTATGTTTCTAATTTTATTGTCGCTGAGTCTGGCATTGACAAGCGAAGTTTAGTGGAGAAGGAGTTATTAGAAAAAGGAGCGTTTACAACAAATGACATTTTATTTAGCAGTGGTTCTGATAAAATTGAACCATCTTCAGCATCTATTTTAAATGAAATTGGCGTAGCAATGAAGTCAGCACCTGATGCTCGGTTCTTAATCATTGGACATACTGATAGTGATGGTTCCGATAGTGCAAACCAAAAATTGTCACAAGATCGAGCTACTGCTGTTAAAAATTATCTTGTTGAGAAATTCGGAATTGATGCAAACAACCTAATGTGCGTTGGTAAAGGAGAGAGCGACCCCATAGCTACTAATGAAACGGCAGAAGGCAAAGCCCAAAACCGACGCGTAGAATTCACTAAACTCTAAATATTTAACTCCAAAAACTTTAAATATCATGAAAAAAATTATTTTAGCAATTATCTCTCTAATAGTATTCAGCACTGTCTCCTATTCCCAGACTTGTCCTGATAAACTAAAAGTTGGGTCATCTTGGGAAGTGACCAGCTATAACAAAAAAGGTAAAAAAACAGGTAAATCAATCGCTACAGTTAAGGAAATCAAACAAGAAGATGGTAAGAAAATATATATAACTGAGACTTTAGCGTATGATAAAAAGGATAAGCTAGAGAAAGGTGATCCTTTGGAATTCAAATTCGTTTGCCAAGATGGAAAATTCTATATGGATGTTAATGCTTTAGCTGGAGAAATAAATGCAGCATTTGATAAGAATAAAGAAACTAAAGATGTTTCCATAGATATTGAACAATATCCTGCGGAACTTCCAATTAACGACACTCCTGCAGGAGCCTCTTTGGAGGATGCTTTTATAAAATTTACGACAACCCATGACAATAGTTTACTACCTCCAATGGAAACGAAATGTACTTTAACAAATAGAAAAGTACTTGCTATTGAAGAGGTTGAGACTCCAGCAGGAACATATAAATGCCATAAGATTAGTTGTGATGTAATTATGAAAACTTCCTTTTTAACATTTAAATCTAAAGTTATAGATTGGTATTACGATGGTAGCCTGCCTATCCGAACAGAAGTTTATAATAAAAAAGGAAAATTATTGTTTTACAATGTACTTACAGCTGTAAATTATTAACTTTATCCTACAATAAACAATTTATACAGAGAAGATGGGATTTTTTGACTCAATTAAAACGAAGCTGAAGCACGAATTTATAGACATTATTGAGTGGCTTGATTATAGTGATGATACCTTGGTGCATCGCTTTGAGCGCTACCAAAATGAAATAAAAAACGGAGCAAAACTCATAGTTAGAGAAGGACAAATGGCGGTTTTCCTTAACGAAGGAAAGTTAGCAGATGTATTTCAGCCAGGAACTTATACACTGGATACGCAAAATCTACCGATATTAACCACACTTAAAGGATGGAAGTACGGTTTTAATAGTCCTTTTAAAGCAGAGGTATATTTTGTCAACACCCATCTATTTACCAACGAAAAATGGGGAACTAAAAGTCCTATTATCTTAAATGATGAACGTTTTGGATTAGTAGAAATACGGGCATTTGGTACTTATGCGTTTAAAATAAAAGACGCAGGCAAATTTATTACTAAGATTGTGGGTACAGACCCCAACTTCACCAATTTTGAGATAAATGAACATCTTAGGAGCCTCATTTCTACAAAGTTTACGAATACTGTAGGTAATGCAAATATTCCGATAGAGCTTTATGCTGCCAATGTGTCAGAATTATCCGAAACCTGTTTAGAAGTAATGCAACCAGAGTTTGATTTTGTGGGTATTTCTTTAGAAAAATTCTTCATTGAAAATGTGTCGATGCCTGAGGATTTGAAAAAAGAAATCTTTGAATATACTCGAATTGATAAATTAGACTTGAATAAATTAACCCAATTTAAAACAGCACAAGCTATTGAAGATGCTGCACAGAATCAAGGAGGAACTGCAGGTGCGGGTATGGGTATGGGTATGGGTTTTGTATTGGCACAACAGATGGCGGGTTCTATGACTAATCCTACTGTAGCTACAGCTTCACAAGCTACTGGCACTCAAGTATCGCCTCCGCCGATTCTTTCGCAATCCTCTTATTTTTATGCCAGTGAGAACCAGCAAAAGGGACCTGTAACAATTGAGCAATTGCAGAAGCTATTTGCGAATAGAACCGTGAATAAAGAGACTTTGGTTTGGAAGCAAGGAATGGCTGATTGGCAACCTTTGAAGAATGTAGAAGAGCTTAAATCATTTCTTGGGGGAAATACACCACCACCTCTACCAAAAAAATAAGTTTTTCATATAAATATCGTTGACAATGAATCAAAAGCAACCCAGGAATGTGCCGTTGAATGAGAAAATGGCATGTGAAAACTGTGGTGCTGAACTTAAATACTTGCCTGGAAGTCCTTCTATTTCGTGTGAATATTGTGGATATACGCAAAAAATCCTAAAGAATAATGAAAATGTAAAGTTCTTAGAATTGGAACTAAAACCCTATTTGGAAAAGATGGGGTCACAGTCTCATTCTCAAGAAATTGCAATGATTGAATGCAGGAATTGTGGCGCTAATCAGCATATTGAGGAACGCTACAAGTCTCTGAAATGCGTCTATTGTGCAGCTCCTTTAATCATCGATGATGCTAAAACAGAACAATGGATTTTACCGGGAGCTATTTTACCTTTTCAATTAGACAACAAAAAAACACATCAAATTTTTAGTAAGTGGGTAAAAGGTCTTTGGCTTGCTCCAAATAAATTGAAAAAGGCAAGCTTAGACATTCAATATACTAAAGGATTGTATCTTCCCTATTGGACATTTGATGCCCGGCTATATGCTGACTATGAAGGACATCGTGGTGACTATTATTACGTAACTGTTCCCTATACATATACGAGAGATGGAAAAACGGTGACAGAGCAACGAAGAGAAAGACGTATCCGTTGGCAGTATGTCACTGGAAATATCAAAGGCTTTATTGATGATACCTTAATAAAAGCGTCTTCGCAACCGGAGAATACCATACCTCCATCCATCAGTCATTGGAATTTAGATGCTTTAGTGACTTTCCGAAATGAATATTTGGCAGGATTTGTAACTCAAAAATATACGATACCTCTAAAAGATGCACACCTTAGCTCTGTCCATGAAGCGAAACGGATTGCTAGTGTTTGGGCAAAACGTGATATCGGTGGTGATAGACAACAAATTAGCGATATTAAGGTAAACCTTACAGAGCAGACGTTCAAACATATTCTGTTGCCTGTTTACATCAGTTCCTATAAATATAAAGGCAAAGTATATCACTTTTATGTAAATGGACAAACAGGAGCTATTGCAGGAGAACGTCCCTATTCGAAATGGAAAGTTATAGCTGCTGTGTTTCTAGCAATTCTACTCATGATAACTGCATATTTCTTAATGCAATAAGTAGTAGCTTCCTAGCGCCATTTCACTCTTACAAAATGCTTTTTCTTTTTTACCACATTAGGAAGATTCTCTTGAATACAATCACGAAGAGCATCTAAAAGTGCCTCTTTTGAAAAACTATGATGCACAACAAGACTCACTTCCCGTGTTGGCTGTGGTTCTTCAAAACGAATCAAATAGGGTTGATCTTCTTTGATATGTAAAGTAGAGAGCTCAGGGACTAAAGTAAATCCTAATCCAGCTTTAACCAGTCTCTTTAAAGTCTCAATACTTCCCACTTGATAGGTAAACCCTTTATGCTCCCCCAGCTCTTCTCCACAAATTTGCAGTACTTGCGAACGGAAACAGTGCCCTTCAGTAAGTACCAACAAGCAATTAGACTGAATATCCGTGTATTTAATAGCTTTTTTTCTGTGCAAAGGATCATTTGTGTCACTATAGACCAAAAAGGCTTCTTGATAAAGAGGAATTTCTCTGATATTTTTCTCCTTCAATGGTGTTGCTAGAATACCAACATCAAGAGTATTTCTATTTAGTCCATCGATAATTGATTTGGTCTGCATTTCGTGGATGACTAAATGTGTATTGGGGTGCTTTTCAGAAAATTCTTTTAAGAAATAAGGCATTAGGTAGGGAGCAACTGTTGGGATAACGCCAACATTAAAATGTCCTTCCATTTGCAATTTATCCGAAGAGACCAAGGACTCCAAGCCTTCAGCCTCACGTAATATCTGTCGAGCTTTTAGTAAGATTTTCTCACCTAAATCTGTTGGAGTAAGCGGATGTTTTTTTCTATCAAAAATAATAGTTCCCAGCTCTTCTTCTAACTTTTTTACTTGCAATGTAAGCGTTGGTTGCGCCACGTAGCACTTCTCAGCAGCTGTAGCAAAATGCCTATAATTATCCAGTGCTACTATGTATCGTAATTGTTGTAATGTCATTAGTTATCTTCTTTAATATACCTATCTTTCAATTCAAAACTATCCATGAAATCTTTCACTCCCTCTTGTTTTTTTATCAATCGGTATGCTTTTTCTAAATCTCCTATAGCGAACTTCCCATTGACTGAAAAAACAGAGACATCACCATCCTCGTAATTAAGTACGTGAAATTCTCGCACTCTAGTTAGTCCTTTTTTCACAAAAAAAGTAGTGCCTTGTTCAGGATTACTATTTTTCATCACTTCTCTATATCCATTTCTTTTAAGACTCTTCAAGATATCTTTTTGAAAATTCATATTGTTTTCTCCTGAATAGCTTACAATATCTACAGAGCTTATGGATTTTATTAGTGACCGAGTTGCTTTTTGATCTTTCGGAATCATAAAACTGGTGAGTTGCATCAGTTTGCCGTCTATTTTAGTATGTTGTAAACTTGGATCTTCGTCATACTTGTCATAAACTTGATAAATATTTGGCGCACAACTTAGTAACGTAAATGCAACAGATAATATAATGATGATTTTTTTCATTTATTTCTTTTGTTGTGGATTATAAAAGGAGCAATTCGTACAATCAAAATCAGACAATTCACAGCTCCATTTAATATATTTCTTACTCAAAGATACAAAAGATTATCTATATAAAAATTTGTTTTGTTTCGCTACTTTTGTAGAATGATACCCCAAGAGACCGTACAACGAATTTTAGATACTGCTGACATTGTAGAAGTGGTTTCTGACTTTGTTACCCTCAAGAAAAGAGGCGTGAACTACATCGGTCTGTGTCCTTTTCATAATGAGAAAACTCCTTCATTTACCGTTTCCCCATCTAAAGGGATTTGTAAATGCTTCGGTTGCGGACAAGGTGGTAATGCTGTCAATTTTATTATGGAGCATGAGCAAATGACCTATGTGGAAGCTCTGAAATTCTTGGCAAGAAAATACCACATTGAAATCGTAGAACGAGAGGAGTCTGAGGAAGAACGTATTGCCAAAAATGAGCGGGAGAGTATGATGATTGTTACTTCCTATGCGGAGAAGTATTTCGAAGAAACCTTACATCAAGATACTGAGGGAATGAGTGTGGGCTTGACTTACTTAAAACAACGAGGATTCAGACCTGAGGTTATCAAAAAATTTCATTTAGGTTATTGTAAAGACGATTGGGCTTCTTTTTCTGAACAAGCTCTGAGAGATGGTTATGAAAAAAAATATTTGGTAGATACAGGACTAAGTATCGAGGGGAAGAAAGGACTCATTGACAAATACAGAGGAAGAGTTATTTTTCCAATCCATAGCGTTTCAGGACGTACAGTAGGTTTTGGAGGTAGAATATTGAGAAATGATGCTAAAGCAGCTAAATACTTGAACTCTCCAGAATCCACAATTTACCATAAGAGTAAAGTGCTGTATGGATTGTATTTTGCCAAAAAGAGTATCGTAAAACAGGATAAATGCTTTCTTGTTGAAGGCTATACAGATGTGATTTCGATGCACCAAGCCGGTATTGAAAATGTGGTAGCTTCATCAGGAACAGCACTTACCATTGGGCAGATACTTTTAATCAAACGCTTTACGCCGAATGTTACCGTACTTTTCGATGGTGATGCGGCAGGTATCAAAGCATCGCTTCGTAGTATCGATATGCTTTTGGAGCAGGGAATGAATATCAAAGTTTTGCTCCTTGCTGATGGTGAAGATCCTGATTCATTTGCCAAGTCACACAGCGCCACAGAACTTCAAGAATATATCAAAGAAAATGAAGAAGATTTTATTCATTTCAAAACGAAACTTCTTCTGAAAGATGCTAAAAATGACCCCGTTGAAAAAGCGAATCTCATTAGGGAAATTGTACGAAGCATTTCGGTAATCCCCGATAGCATCAATCGTTCTGTTTACATTAAAAGTTGCAGTAACATCTTGGATATTCAAGAATCTGTCTTATACAACCAAGTAAGCAAACTTATAGCTCAAAAACGCGGACAAACTTCCTATCAGAAACCAGAAATTGCAAAGCCTAAGGAGGTAAGTGATAAAGATTATGAAGAGAGAGCTTTGTTGAGACTCTTGCTGAACTACGGCACAGAATATATGATTGAGAATTCTGATGAGCAACTGCTTACAGGAACTTATATTTTGGAAGAGTTGGAAAATGACGAAATCGTTTTCCCAAATCCTATTTATCAGCAAATTGTGGAAGATTTTAAAAAAGGACTGGATAATGATGATTTTCATCCTAAGACGTATTTCCGCGATCATCCTGATGAAGAAATTGCCAAGCTCGCCCTTGATTTACTCAGCGAACCTTATAAATTGAGTCAAATTTGGACTAAAAATAAAAATAAAATAGAATTGGAGGAACATTGTCTCGCTACTATCGTTCCTAAAGTGGTCTATCAGTACAAATTCAAATTAATCAAGGAATTACAAAAAGAAATCATGGATAGAATCTCGCAATGCACTGACGACCAAGAGTTATTTTCGCTACTTCAAGAGAAAAAAAACCTTGATATTATCAAAAAACAAGTTCTGGAAATCATTGGTAATAGAATTATTGTCTGAACAAGGTTGTTTAATAACATCTTTTTAGTTTGAATAATAGTCACTATTTTCGCACTGTACGAATAAGGGTTGTATCTTTCCCCTTCGTATTTATTTCATAAGTTAGGTTAGTGGTTATTTAAAACCAGAAAGACTTCTCTTTTCATTAGGGGAGTCTTTTTTTGAGGTGTTTTTTTATATAGAGCGCTATGTTTTCAGTGTTTGCGAGGGAAGTCCCGCTTTTCATTTTAATCTTTTTTGCTTTCACACGAATTCCTTTCGCAAAAAAGGATAACCACTGCAATCGGGACTAATGTTCAGGCTTTGTCCGTATTTATTTTGCAATAGTTTCTTTGAGCAGAGCGAAGAGTCTCAGGGTTTTGAGTTTTTGATTCGTTTTGGGTCAAGCTAAAATGAATAATAAAGAAAAATTTCTTAGCGTGGGTTTCTTCATTGCAATCAGAAAGACAGCCGTTTTTTGTCATGTTGAACCCTTCGGCTTTGCTCAGGATAAACTCCGGGAAGCATTTCACGTTACTATTATCACTCAAAAAAGTGACTCGCATTCCAATTCTTATATAACGCTATTCTATAAATTTCTATACATTTGTAAAAGAAGATAAAGAACATAAAATATGGGATTTTTTAAAGAAGATATTGCTAAAATAAAAGCGTTTGTATTTGATGTTGATGGAGTGCTTTCAGCAGGCGAAATACTACTGAACGAGCAAGGAGAATTATTACGAACTACGAATACTAAAGATGGTTTTGCGTTGCAATTTGCCATAAGACAAGGATTTCCGGTGGGGATTATTACAGGAGGCAATTCCGAAGGTGTAGCAACACGCTATCGCAATTTAGGAGTTGAGCATATCTATTTACGCTCCAAGGATAAAAAAGCAGACTTGGCAGACTTTATAGAAAAAACTGGAGTTTCACGTGATGAAATTCTCTATATGGGTGATGATTTGCCAGACTATGAAGTGATGCAAGCTGTAGGCATGCCTACTTGTCCTAAAGATGCCGTACACCAAATAAAGGCTGTAGCCTCATACATTTCAGACCTAAAAGGAGGACAAGGTTGCGTACGCGATGTGATAGAGCAAACCTTGCGCGCACAAAAAAAGTGGAAATTTCAAGACATGAAAAATCTTGCTAACAGCTAAAAATTAGAACTCATGTTATTACACGAAAAACTAAAAGGCTATCAATTGATCTTGGCTTCCCAGTCTCCACGTAGAGAGATGCTTATGAAGCAACTCGGCTTACAATTTGATATCATTCCTTTATCTATTGACGAATCCTACCCTAAAGAATTATTGTTGGAGCAAGTGCCTGAATATTTAGCAAAGAAAAAGGCAGAACCTTTTGTAAAAAACATTCAAGACAAGCAAATCGTAGTAACATCCGATACGGTAGTGATTCTCTACAACGAACTGCTTGGCAAACCGAAGAATAAGAAAGAGGCTAAAAAGCTCCTTCACAAACTTTCAGGACAAACACACGAAGTGATTAGTGGTGTTTGCATTACGACCAAGCATGGGCAGGTTTCAAAGTCTGTAAGTTCAAAAGTAAGTTTCAAACCATTGAGCGACGAGGAAATTGACTACTACATAGAAAAGTTTGAACCGCTTGATAAAGCAGGCGCCTATGGCGTACAAGAATGGATAGGCTATGTAGCCATAGAACGTATAGACGGTTCCTACTCCAACATAGTGGGTTTACCCACCGCAACTATTTACGAAATGCTCAAAGAAGTTGCAGGATAGTCTAAAGGAATAATTACAAAATGAAGATATCTTCGAATATTGAAAATCAAAAACTAGATGAGCTTTTTCTTGCCATTTATTTTAATGATAGAAATTTTTTAAGCTGAAACGAAAATTGAAAGAATGCTGGATTTTCAAAAAATAATACAATCCGACAAGGTTATCCTCAGACCCATGAAAATTGACGACTTCGGAAAAATGAAAAGTTTGACTGCTGATTCAGAAATGTGGTATTATTTCACTGATGATCTTTCAGACAAAACTATTCTAAAACAATGGATTCAAACTGCCATTACTGAACTTGAAAATCGTACCGCTTTGCCTTTCACTATTGTTGATATTAGGAATGGAGAAATTATTGGAACTACAAGAATTGGAAACATTTCAGAAAAAAATAGCAGAGTGGAGATTGGCTGGACTTGGATATCAAAACCATATCAAGGAACAGGTATTAATGGACATGTGAAAAGATTGCTGTTTGATTATCTGTTTACGGGAACAAATACCTTGAGAATTGAATTTAAAACCGATGTTCTAAATATTCCTGCGAGAAAAGCAATGGAAAGGGTTGGACTCGTTGAAGAAGGGGTATTGAGAAGTCATACTTTAATGACTAACAACCGAAGACGAGATACTATATATTATAGCATTTTAAAAGATGATTGGCAGAAAAAATAGCTCTATTTTTAATAGTAAACTGTCAATTAACTTTAAGTCTTATTCATAAGCTTTTCTTTTTCGCTTAAACTTTTGTACTTTTAGCAACAGTACTTTTATTATTACCTTTAAAACTATGAAAACCTATTCTAAAATTATTTTATTCACAATACTCTGTTGTGTGAGTTTTACAACCAGCTCTAAGGCTCAGGACAAAGACTTAAAAGCAGAAATTGCAGCCCTAAGAGCCTACAATGAGAGCCTAAATCATCAGTTAGACAAACTTTTTAAGAAGATAGACGATATCACTTGGTTTGAGCGTGTAGGAGATATTGCATACGTTGATAAAGTCTATATGTACGGTCCGCCTAAATGGAAAGAGGAAAATCCAAATGCCTTAGGCGCTGGAAATCCTGTAAAATTTTGGTCTTACATATTTATTCCGAAAGATTTAGATACCTCGAAGAAATATCCGCTTATTGTGTTTCCTCACGGGGGCGTTCATGGTGATTTTACGACTTATTATACTCATATAATTAGAGAATTAGTGAGTCAAAATTATGTTGTCGTAGCTGCAGAATACAGAGGAAGTACAGGCTATGGAGAAGGTCATTATAAAAAAATAGACTATGGTGGCTTAGAAATAGAAGATGTTTTTGCCTCTAAAGAATATATGCTAGAAAATTATGACTTTTTGGATACTAATAGAGTGGGAATTATCGGTTGGAGCCATGGTGGACTTCTTACACTAATGAATATTTTTAATCATCCTGATGATTATAAAGTTGCCTATGCTGGAGTCCCTGTATCGGACCTTGTTTCACGTATGGGATATATGGACCAAGATTACAGAGATTTGTACGAAGCAGACCACCATATTGGAGCATCGGCACAGGATAATCTGCAAGAGTACCGCAGACGCTCGCCAGCTTGGAATACTCATAAGATGGGAAATACACCACTCATGATTACCACCAATACTATAGATGATGATGTGAATGTTTTGGAAGTTGAACATTTAATAAAATCATTGAAAGCAGACAACAAAAAGTTTGATTATAAAGTCTATGAAGCTGTTCCAGGTGGCCATTCCTTTGACCGTATGGATACCAAAAAAGCAAAGGAAATTCGCTTAAAAATGTACAAATTTCTTACTAAATACCTCCGTCCGGAGAAACCTATAAAATCACTGAAGGAATTGCACAAAGCCGGGTATAAATATTAAATAACAAAAGATACTTCAACATATGAAAAATATTCTACAACTTTTTATTCTATTCAGTGCACTATTATTTTCTTCCTGTCAAAAGGATAAAAATAAACCACCTGTAGAAAAGGTAAATGATTGGGCAATCGCACTTCATGGAGGTGCAGGAGCTATGCAACCGGAGAATTATACCGAAGAGCAAATACAAGAATTTAAAACTGAATTGGGGAAAGCATTAGCTATAGGAGAGAATATTTTAAAAAATGGAGGCAGTTCATTAGATGCTGTGGAGAAAGTCGTAAATCATTTGGAGGATTGTCCGCTTTTTAACGCAGGGAAAGGAGCTGTATTTACTAATGACGGGAAGAACGAATTGGATGCAGCTATAATGTCTGGTATAGATTTACAAGCAGGCGCCGTTGCAGGTGTAGGAGATATCAAAAATCCTATTTCCGCAGCTAGAAAAGTAATGGAAGCTTCACCGCACGTAATGATGATAGGAAAAGGTGCTTCACTATTTGCTGAAAAAAATGGTATAGCAATAGTAGATAGTTCATACTTCTATACAGAAAAACGCTTTCAATCGCTACAGAAAGCTCTTGAACGTGATAAAAAGATGGGAACTGTCGGTTGCGTAGCTAAAGATAAAAAAGGGAATCTAGCTGCAGCAACCTCTACTGGTGGAATGACAAATAAAAGATATGGTAGAGTAGGTGATGTTCCTATTATTGGTGCTGGAACTTATGCAAATAATAAAACATGTGCAGTATCAGCAACAGGTCACGGTGAATACTTCATTCGTTATACCGTTGCCCATGATATTTCAGCTTTAATGGGATATAAAGGATTATCCTTAGAAGAGGCTGCGGATGAAGTAGTTCAAAAGAAATTAGTAGAAGTAAATGGTGAAGGTGGAATCATCTCGGTTGATAAAAAGGGAAATGTCCACCTTTCATTTAATTCTTCAGGAATGTTTAGAGCATTTTCTACCTCTAATGGAGAAAGAGGAATTGCAATTTTTAAGGAAGACTAAGAAATTTAATGAAAAGACTACTCACTTACTTCTTCAATAATCTTTAAGGCTTTCTCATAATCTTCTTTACGTACTTTTATCTTAATGCCACCAATTGCAGGATTGTAAATAGAGTATAGCCCTACCATATTAGTGTCTATAAGAACACAGGGAATATCGTTATTTTCTAACTTGTGTTTTATTAGACTAGCATCAACTTCGTTGGTATAGACAGTTTCTAAAGTGATTAATTCCATAGCATTTAAATATATTTTATATTTTATGCAAAATATACAAAAATCTCAAAATATTGAATTCTTAGTAAGCTATCTGTTCGCTTTCTCGATAAGATTTTTTAAATGTGCATTAAAGTCTGTTGATTTACTCAATTCCTTCAATGTTAAATGCATACGATATCTCCAGTAATGTTTTGAATTACTGGGAACGTTGATTCTTTCACTCTCTGGATTTTCTACTCGCAGATTTTCATCAATAGCTAATAAATCTTGTAATGGGAAGATAGTCAACATGGCTGGAGAATGAAGATGTTGGTTCAAAATCATTTCGCAAAGCCAAGGTTCTGCATAATAAGGAGCGTCTCCCTCTTGTTGCAATATGGAATTATAAAACTCTTGAGAGGCTGTCCTATCCTCTTCCCACCAAGCACGTATAGTAGACATATCATGCGTAGAGGTCGTGCAAACTGAAAGATAAGGTGCAGACATTGGATTCCCGAAAGTGATTTCTGATTTCTTAGGCATACGCTGAATCTCAAGACTTAGGATCTTTAACTGCCACATAACATCTGGTACACAATCAGGAACCATACCAAGGTCTTCACCGCAAACCAACATATTGGTTGCCGCAACTATTGTTGGCAGTTTTGCCATAGCTTGGTGCCACCAAAAGTCATTATGGCGATGGTAGAAAAAGTCAACATATATTTTATTCAATACTTCCTTTGTTCCTGTATCTAAATCACGATATGAGAAACTATGATGTAAAGAAATTCGCGGATGAAACATCGCAGGATTTACAGGGTCAGGTAAGAACAAGACCTCTGCGAGCAAACTCATCAAACCGTCTTTTATCATCTTTTCATCAAGTGATAATTCTTCATTCCCAAAATGAGCTTCAATCTTTTTTTGCGTATTGAATTCAGATTTTAATTCGAATTGCTCAAATCCCGACACATTCAAGAATTTTTCTTTTACGGATTCAGTATATTCTTGAAAAATCTCATACAGCAGATGTTCTCGGATATACGGTTTGCAATGTCTGTCATAATCCAGCAAGAATCCATTGCTTGCTAACTCTTCCCTACTATAGGGCAAGGCTTTATTAAAATGTCCTAGAAGTCCCCAACTAGCATCTTCGGGAATCTCCCAGATACGGAAAAATCCTAAAATATGGTCGATACGGTAAGCATTAAAATAGTCAGACATCTTTTGAAACCGTCGTTTCCACCAGTCAAAATTATCTTTCTCCATCTCTTCCCAATTGTAGGTTGGAAATCCCCAATTTTGACCCTTGACAGCAAAAGCATCAGGAGGAGCACCTGCACTCGTGCCTAAATTAAATAATTGTGGCTGTTGCCATGCATCAACACTCTCCCCACCTATTCCTATTGGTATATCACCTTTCAGAGCAACGTTTTTGCTATTTGCATAGCTTACTGCCTCTTTTAGTTGTTTGTCTAAATGGAATTGCAGGTAATAATAAAATGAGACCTTATGATATTCTTTGCTATCATCAGCTGTAAGTTTTGCTATTTTCTTTTTGCTGAATTGAGCATATTCTCCCCATTTAGTGAAATCAGCAGTTTGGTTCACGTCACGCAAATAACAGAATGCAGCATAGGGTTGTAGCCATTCTCTATTCTTCGTAAAAAATTCTTGAAATTCTAAACTGGCTAAAAATCGTTTTTTCTGTTTGCTGAAAAAGCTATGAGCATACGTTAATTTACGTTGATTAACCAGTTCATAATCAATTTCTTCTAATGAATTTAGCTCTACTTTTTCTTTTTGGTATTGTTGTTTTTCAATACCCGTCATCCGCTTTAACTTCTCAATATTGAGATACATAGGATGCAAGGCAAATACTGAAATTGGCTTATATGGATAGGAGTCTAACCAGGTATGCGTGATAGTTGTATCATTTATCGGTAATACTTGAATCATGTTCAGCCCAACACGACTTGCCCAATCCACCATTTCTTTAAGGTCTGAAAATTCGCCTACTCCGTAGCTCTTTTCTGTGCGAAGGGAAAATACAGGAATGCTTACACCAGCTCCTCGCCAAAGCTTGTTGGGAGTTCTTAGATTTTCATCTGTAAAAATGCACCCTTCTGTGTTTGGCTTTTGAAGAATTGTACGATTGTCTCCTTCTTCCCAAATAATCTTCCCATCATCAGTTTTTATAAGATATTTATATTCTAAAGGAGTATCTAAAATATTGCTTGGCAATTTGATTGACCAGATAGGAAAGTTATTGTCTGAAAGTTCCAATGCTCGTTCCTCAGACCAATTGTGCAATTGTGGGTGATTACCCGTAACGTATAATTTTTCGTTCGTTTTTACTTGTGGTGCATAGATTTGAAGTTTAAAATCTCCTTTCTTTGTTGAAAGATGAGGATTTTTACGCTCATGCAATACTTTGGTAAATAATGAAGAATTGTAAACCGCCTTGTTTCCATCAAACTGTTTCCAGTAATCCTTGACAAAGAGGCTATCTGTTTTGCGTGGTAAAGCTAACTCTCTAATATTCCCTTTCTCATAGACCAATTCTCCAGAATGAAAATCTTTAACGAAATAACGGTAGCTAATTAATTTGTATCTACGTAATTTTATGGTTTGCTCGCAACGTCCGTTATTGAATTCTAATCCTAAAGCTTTACTTTCATCCCAGTTTCCCAGTTCAGGAACGGAACCTATTATAAAGACTTGCTGCCCCATTCGGGTATGAAAATCGATATTGAAGGTTACTCTCATAATTTATAGTTTAATTACTAATGCGTTTTAAAGCCAATCAATCGACGGGCTTCTTGGAGGGTTTTATGGGCACTTTCCCGTGCTTTCTCGGCACCCTGTTTCATGACTTTTACTAGATATTCCTCATCTGCAGTGATAGCTTCTATACGTTCTCTCATTGGAGCTGTTGCTTCAATAATGTCCTCAGCTAATTGCTTTTTCATATCACCGTAGCGAATTTCGCAATTGTTATATTTTTCAGTGAAAAAATCTAAAGTGTCTTTTTCGGAAACAATGCTCATCAATGTAAAAAGATTCTGAATAGGTTCTGCCATTGGTTGATTTGGCTCAGTTGGACCACTATCAGATACAGCTTTCATGACTTTTTTCCGAATCACTTTAGGGTCATCAATTAGATAAATACAATTTCCTTCCGATTTTCCCATTTTGCCTGAACCGTCTAATCCTGGAACTTTTATCATCTCACCGCTAAAGCTGTAGGGCTGTGGAATAGGGAAAAGGTCTTCTTTGTATAAAGTATTGAAGCGTTTGGCAAACTTGCGTGCCATTTCCAAATTTTGTTCTTGGTCTTTACCTACAGGTACATATTTTGCTTTGTGAATAATGATATCTACTGCCATCAGTACGGGGTAGGTCAGTAAACCAGCGTTTACGTTTTCAGGATTTTTACGAACTTTATCTTTAAATGATGTGGTGCGCTCCAGTTCGCCGATGTAAGCGTTCATATTCATCAACAAATACAACTCTGCAATCTCAGGAACATCGCTTTGAGTATATATCACAGATTTCTCAGGGTCTAATCCACAAGCTAAATATTCTGCCAAAATAGTTCTTGAATTTACGTAAAGTTGCTCTGGTGTAGGATGTGTAGTTAAGGAATGCCAATCTGCTACGAAAAAGTAACAATTGTTTTCTTCTTGCATTCGCAAAAAGTTCTTGATAGCTCCGTAATAATTTCCTAAATGTAAATTTCCTGTGGAACGTATGCCACTAACTACTGTATCCATATCTTCTGTCAAATTTATAAATAAATATACTGCAAAATAACAGTTTATTCTCCTAAAATCCTATTTGAAGAACGCTAAGGTTTGCATAAAAATAGTATGCAAATACAAATATTATTTGAAATATACTTTGGTGAAATAGGTTATTACTCATCCACCAAAGAAAGCATTGCAAAAGACGCTAACCAGTGACCGCCACCGTAGTTTCCTTGAAAAAGTTGTGGTAGCCCGTTTTCAATAAGCTTTTGTGCTGTTTGTTTTAGGTAATTTTTTCGAGGATTTCCCTCAGGTAGTTTTTTAGCAATATTTTGCATACACCAAGCTCTCGAAAATGAAAGACCCACCAAATGTACAGTTTGATAATCGGACAAATCGCTTACAATAGGAATTTCACTTACGTTTTGTAAGCCTTTATCATTTAGAAAATCTTGAAACCACACCTGAAATTGCTCAGGTTCATAAATACGACTCATCAGTTCGGCAATTTCTAACGACGGAGAGAAAAAGTCCGAACCGTTAGGCTCCAAATACGCCGGAGTGTCTTTTTCGTTTTCATAAAAATCAATCGCTTTAGCCACCAATGCTTTTTCAAATGCAGTATCGCCTACTTGTCTTGCCCAATCGATAGCAAATCCCAATGCAAAAGCAGAATTAGGATGTACTCCCGTGCGATTAGGATAGGTTTGTTTTGGTAAATATGCCTTCCATAGTTTTACGATAGTGTCAGTGAGGGGTTTCATATTTTTGTGCCATTGTTCTGCTTCTGATAAAGTGCTACGTTGCAACTCTTCATCTAATTTAAGCACCCACGCCCAGCCGTAAGTTCGTTCGAAAATATTAGCATGTTCATATTTTGAGAAATAATCAGCCTCAACAAGGAGTTTTTCTTTTCGAAAAGAATCAGCTAATGTATGAAGTATTTCTTCTTTATTCTTTAAATTGGAAGAATGCCTAAATACTCGTAAAAGCATCCAATGTCCATGAACACTGCTGTGCCAGTCGAAGCACCCGAAAAATGAAGGATGTAGATCTTTGGGTGATAGATTAACTTCATCAGCTGAACTATAGGTATGCCCCGGCTTATTAGGATATTCCTGATCTATGCAAAGCAATGGCATTTTTGACAATTCCAAAGCCATGGAATCTGTCAACAATTTCTTTGTTTGTGCGACAGTAGCACAACTTATTATTAGGGTGAGTAATACAATAATAGACTTTTTCATAGTATAATCGTTATAAATTATCTTCGAAATATCGACTTACTTTTTCCATTAAGTGTACTCGGTCTTTACCTCTTACGTTATGAGGATGCGTTGGATAAGCAAAGAAATCAACTTGTTTGCCCTCTTTTACACATTTTCTAAGAAATTTCATAGAATGTTGCATTACTACAGTTGGGTCTTGCACACCATGGATAATGAGTAAACGACCTTCAAGATTTTGCACTTTATTTAGCAAATTACTGTTTTCATAGCCTTCTGGATTTTCTTGTGGAGTATCCATATAACGTTCACCGTACATGACCTCATACATACTCCAGTCAATTACGGGACCGCCGGCGACACCAACTTTGAAGGTATCCGGATGGGTGAGTATTAGATTCGTTGTCATAAAACCGCCAAAGCTCCAGCCATGAACCCCAATTCTTTCAGCATCTACGTATGGTAGAGATTTCAGGTATTCAATTCCCGTCATTTGGTCTTCCATTTCATGTACACCAAGTTGACGATGAATAACCGTTTCAAAATCCCGCCCTCTGTTGGGTGTACCTCTATTGTCTAATGTAAAAGCAATATAACCTTTTTGTGCCATATAATATTGCCACCACCTTGCACTGTTTTTCCAACTTCTTGTAATTAATTGTGAGTGAGGACCTCCGTAAACATATAAAATGACAGGATACTTTTTAGTAGCATCAAAGTTTGGAGGCAGAATAATGCGAGCATAGAGTGTATTTTTACCGTCTTTACAAGGAAGTTCTATGATTTTATTCTCTCCAAATTGATAATCGGCTGCGTTATCATTGGAAATATTCAAAGTTCGTAATTTTTTACCACCATTTGAAATAACAGTCGTTACATTTGGAATATCTGTTGATTGATAATGATCTATAAAATATTTATTATCAGGACTAATAGTTGTGTAGTGCACACCGCTACCATGAGTTATCTTTGTGATGTCACCGTTGCGAACATTTATTTTGTACAGATGTCTTTCGAGAGGACTGTCTTTTGTTCCTTCCACATAGAGGAGTTCCTCTCCGGCATCATAGCCTACAAATCGAGTAACTTCCCAATCTCCTTTAGTCAATTGGCGAATAAATTTCCCATCAGTATTGTAGTGCATAATGCGGGCATATCCATCCCAATTGCTAAACATAAAAAACTCATTCGGCTCATTAGGCAAGAAAAATAAAGGATGTTGAGGCTCTACATATGTAGGATGTTTCTCTTCCAAAACCGTTTTTATGAATCTTCCTGTAATGGCATCATATTGATTGAGTTTCATGTGGTTTTGTGCCCTATTAAGCTCCTGTACAAACAAGTACTTTTCATCCAAAGACCAAGTTAAATTTGTCATATAATCCTCCGGCTCTCCTTGTTTTTGAAGATACATGGTTTTCTCTGTTATCATGCTGTAGATACCTACTTCAACATGCTCGCTTGGCATGCCAGCCATTGGGTATTTTATAGGGGTATGTTCTGCAACTCTTCCCATATAATCAACTAGAGGATAGTTAGATACCTTTGATTCGTCTTTTTTATAAAAGGCTAAGAAATTTCCTTTGGGAGACCAAAATGTTCCGCCTGATATTCCAAACTCATTTCGGGAAACAGATTGTCCGTAAACGTGGTTTTTATCCTCATCTTGAGTTATAGCTATTTCGTCTTTCCCTTTTGAAAGCCATAGATTATTTTCCTTTGTAAAGGCATAAGTGCCATTTTCCTTACAATAATCAAAATTACTACCTTTTTTCGGCACAGGAACTCGGGCAAGTATTTTTCGTGCTTTATCATTGATTGTAATATTATCACCTTTATAATAGAAGGACAATGCATTATTTTTAACCCAAGTCATATAGGGAAAACTTTTCAAAGAATCTCCTAATAGTTTATTCAAATCATCTAACTTGAAAAGCTTTTTTTCTAAACCATAAGTATAATTCTTGTAAAGCTGATTATCTTTCACATAAGAGCAAACGTGGTCATTAGCTAACCATTGAAGTTGTTCAAGTCTATCTGGAGCCAAATCTCCATAACGATTGATAATGGCATCTTCTAAAGTTAATTGTTTCTTTTGTGCAATTCCTTGGAAACTTAAAATAAAAAGAATGGGTAATAATAAAAGTCGAAATTTCATAGCTTTATTTTTTATTTTTAACTTCAAAAGTAAGGAATTTCCAGCAATTCTGAGTTGTAAATGTTTTTTAACAAATACAATAAAACTGAGGCATCATTTTTGAAATATGTATCTTTGATTATTATTAAAATATTCACAAGCGAAAAAATGAAAATAATAATAGGTGTCACAGGTTCAATAGCAGCTTACAAAGCAGCAAATCTCGTATCATTATTTAAAAAGAAAGATTATGATGTACACGTTGTAATGACTAAGTCAGCAACAAAATTCATCAACCCGATAACTTTTGAAGTGTTATCTCAAAATAAAGTCTTTGTAGATATGTTTAAAGATGATGATCATACGAAAGTCGAGCATATTAATTTGACAAAAGGAGCCTCAGCAATGCTCATTGCACCAGCAAGTTTCAACGTTATTGGGAAAGTGGCCAATGGTATCGCCGATGATATGTTAACGACGATGGTAAGCGCTTATCCCGGGAAAGTCTTTTTTGCACCTGCGATGAATACGAATATGTATGAGAATCCTATATTTGAGAAAAATAAAAAAACCTTAGAAAAGTTTGGCTACCAATTTATTACTCCTGCTGAGGGACTTCTTGCCTGTGGTGATGTAGGTAACGGGAAGTTGCAAGATGAGAATTTGATACTGGCAACTATTGATAATTCACTAAATATTCCTAAGTTGCTGAATGGAAAAAAAGTACTAGTAACTGCTGGTGCTACTCGTGAATATATTGATCCAATACGTTTCATTACCAACACATCAAGCGGTAAAATGGGAAGCTCGTTAGCGAGTGCAGCTCAACAATTAGGTGCTGAGGTTACATTAATTACAGGAGCTACGCCATTACCTCCAATTGAAGGTGTTAAAATGATTACAAGCCATACTTCAGAGGATATGAAAAATGCTGTTTTGGATTATTATGATGATACGGATGTTGTCATTATGTCTGCAGCTGTTGGCGATTATCGTCCAAAAGTAAAACATCAAGGGAAGATGAAAAAACAAGATGGAAATCTATCTTTAGAATTGGAGCGTACTACAGATATTTTAAAGCTTTTAGGGGAGAAGAAGAAGCACCAGATGTTGATAGGCTTTGCTGCTGAGAGCGATAATTTAGTACAATATGGCAAAGAAAAATTGAAGAAAAAGAACTTAGATTATATCGTAATCAATGATATTAGTAACTTTGCCTCCGAAACAAATAGCGTCATCTTATTATCCAAGTCAGGAACGTCTTGGGAGTACGATGGACCAAAACCAACATTGGCTTTTCGAATATTGGAAAGTATATTCGAATAGAAAGAAAGAATGAAGAAGAAAGTAACAGTACATAGCCTTCGTAAAATGAAGCAACAGGGTGAGAAAATCACTATGTTAACAGCTTATGATTACCCGACAGCTAAGTTATTAGACGAAGCTGGAGTCGATTGCATATTGGTAGGTGATTCACTGGGAATGGTTGTCTTGGGTTATGAAAATACAACAAGAGTAACCACTGCTGATATATTACATCATACTAAAGCAGTAACACGTGGCGTAGAGCGTGCATTTGTAGTCGCAGATATGCCGTATTTATCTTATCATATTAGTAAAGAAGAAGCTGTTCGAAATGCAGGTATTCTTATCCAAGAAGGATTAGCAGATGCTGTAAAGATGGAAGGCGGTAGCGTCATGTTTGAAACTATTCAGCACGTAATTGATGCTAATATTCCTGTGGTTGGGCATTTAGGTTTATTGCCTCAATCAGTATTAAGAGAAGGCGGTTATTTTATTAAAGGTAAGGAAGAAAAAGAGATTGAGAAATTGAAGAATGATGCACTTAAATTGCAAGAGATGGGTGTCGTTGCTTTGACTTTAGAGTCTGTAATTGCTGATGTTGCGAAAGAAATTACAGAAGCTTTAGAAATTCCTGTTATTGGAATTGGCGCAGGCAAAGATACAGATGGACAAGTCTTGGTTTTCCATGATGTTGTAGGACTTTTTCATGGCTATATTCCTCAATTTGTAAAACAATATGCTCAGTTAAAAGATATAACCACAAAAGCAATAGAAAATTACGTTTCCGATGTGAAGTCTGGAATTTTTCCGGATAAAGAACATAGTTTTTATCAAAAGAAATGAAAATATTTAGAAAAATAAAAGAACTAAAAACTCATCTGCGTCCACTGCAATACTCTGGTAAGCAAATAGGTTTTGTTCCAACGATGGGCTATTTGCATAGAGGGCATTTATCTCTGATAGAAGCCTCTGTAAAAGAAAACGATATTACAGTGATTTCTATTTTTGTAAACCCTACCCAATTTGGACCTAATGAAGATTTAGCTTCGTATCCTCGTGATGAGAAACGCGATATTGAGTTGGCTGAAGAAGTAGGTGCAAAAGTTGCATTTATTCCTACACCAGAGGAAATGTATGATAATGCACTGACTACTGTAAAGGTCGAGCACTTAACTCAACAGCTTTGCGGATTGTCTAGACCGACGCATTTTGATGGAGTGACGACTGTAGTAACGAAGTTGTTCAACATCGTACATCCCGACCAAGCTTATTTCGGGGAAAAAGATGCACAACAAGCTATCGTAATTGAAAAGATGGTCAAAGATTTAGATATGGATGTAACGATTAATGTTTGTCCTATCGTAAGAGAAGAAGACGGTCTGGCGATGAGTTCCCGAAATGTTTATCTTAGTGAGCAGGAAAGAAAAGAAGCTACGATGCTTCGTAAATCTTTATTAGAAGCCAAAGAGCAGATTGATGGTGGAGAACGTGATGCATTACTTATAAAAAGAAATATTATTGATAGAATAAATAACAACACCTCAGGAGAGGTCGATTATGTAGAAATCTTGAATAAAGAAACCTTAGAGCCCATTGAAAGAATCGAAGGCAAAACTTTGATTGCTATGGCGGTAAAATTCTCGAAAGCAAGATTGATAGACAATATTTTAATAGAATAACAATACTTATGTTTATACAAGTTTTACAAGGAAAAATTCATCGAGCAGTGGTCACGGGCGCTGACTTAAATTATATAGGCAGTATTACCATTGATATGGATTTGGTAGATGCTGCCGGCATGGTTGAGGGACAGCGAGTACAAATTGTGAATAACAACAATGGCGAGCGTTTTGAGACCTATATTATTCCCGGCGAGAGAGGTTCTGGTGCGGTTTGTCTGAATGGAGCTGCAGCACGTCGCGTACAAAAAGGAGATGTCGTTATCATTATTTCTTACGCTTATGCGACCCCTGAAGAAGCAAAAGAAATAGAGCCCAAAGTTATTTTCGTAGATGAGGAGAATAAAATAAGAGGATCTAAGACTCTATAGCGAGGCTTTATTTTTTATATATCCATAATATTCAAATAGTTAAAATCTATGAGAATGAAGGGAAATATAGATTAACAAATTGTATTTTTGCATCTAAACTAAAATGAAAAGAAGATGACTGAAGAGAAGATTGAACAAGTAAAATGCCTAATTATAGGTTCAGGACCAGCAGGATATACCGCTGCAATTTATGCTTCACGTGCTAATTTAAAACCAGTGCTTTACGAAGGCTTGGAGCCAGGCGGACAATTAACTACAACGAACGACGTTGAAAACTTCCCTGGCTACCCCGAAGGCATTACAGGTCCTGAAATGATGCAAGAGTTCAAGCAACAAGCAGAGCGTTTTGGTGCTGATTGCCGTTGGGGGATGGCTACCTCTGTCGATTTTGAAGCTTGTCCGAAGAAAGTAATTATTGATGATGAAAAAGAAATTCATGCCGATACAGTAATTATTGCGACGGGAGCTACAGCAAAATACCTTGGTTTACCATCAGAAGAAAAATATAAGGGATCTGGAGTTTCTGCTTGCGCCACTTGTGACGGATTTTTCTATAAAGAAAAAGAAGTTGCCGTAGTGGGTGGAGGCGACACGGCTGCTGAGGAAGCAACCTACCTAGCCGGGCTCTGTAAAAAAGTGTATTTGATTATAAGAAAAGATTATATGCGAGCATCTAAAGTGATGCAAGCACGCGTCATGCAAACAGATAACTTAGAGGTTTTGTTTGAGCATTCTACTAAAGAGATTTATGGTGATGGCGTTGTAGAAGGAATGAAGCTATACAAACGTAAAGGGCAACCAGATGAGGAAATCGTAGATTTAAAAGTAGATGGAGTTTTTATTGCGATAGGACACAAACCAAATACGGATATTTTCAAAGACTATATTGATTTGGATGAAAATGGTTATATCGTAACCAAAGGAAATACCAGCCAGACAAATATCCCTGGAGTCTTTGCTGCCGGCGATGTTCATGACAGTCGATATCGTCAAGCCATTACAGCTGCTGGCTCAGGGTGTAAAGCGGCCTTAGATGCTGAAAAATATTTAGTAACAAGAGACTAAAGATCAATAAAAATTTTAGTTGATAATGATAAAATAGGTTGCTCTATAGGTAACCTATTTTTTGTTTACATTTAGGGAGTTTATACTACATTTGCAGTTCATTTTGTAGTAATGTTTAAAAATGATGCAAAGACTATTTAAACCGAAATTTTTCACTTTATTCAAAAGGGGATTTACTCGCAAGCAAATTATTGCTGATAGTTTAGCTGGAGTTGTGGTTGGTGTTTTGGCTTTACCCTTGGCGATTGCATTTGCTGTAGCCTCAGGAGTCTCGCCAGAACGTGGACTAATTACTGCGATAGTTGCAGGATTCTTGATTTCCTTTTTAGGAGGAAGTCGGGTGCAGATTGGTGGTCCTACAGGTGCTTTTATTGTTATTGTTTATGGGATTGTAGAGAACTATGGCATCGATGGATTGATTATTTCAACCGTTATGGCAGGTTTTATGTTAGTCGGTTTTGGCTTACTGAAATTGGGTTCTTTACTTAAATATTTTCCGCATCCATTGATTGTTGGGTTCACGAGTGGTATCGCATTGGTTATATTCTCTACGCAAGTAAAAGATGCACTTGGTCTAGATATTGAAAAAGTTCCTTCTGCCTTTGGGCAAAAATTGCTTACCTATTTTGAGCAAATTCATACTGTTAATTGGTATGCCATTGCAGTGACCTTAGCTACGATAATAATTACCATTTATTCTCAAAAAATATTTAAGAAAATTCCAGGAGCATTCTTAGCAATATTATTATGTACTTTAGCAGTACAACTTTTCCAATTGCCGGTTACGAATATTGCTTCATTTTTTGGTGAGATTCCCAATAGCTTTAATTTCAGTATTCCTCATGTTGAATGGGCTGATTTGGGAAATTATGTAGTTCCGGCTATGACTATTGCGTTATTAGGAGGTATTGAATCCTTGCTTTCTGCCGTAGTTGCTGATGGGATGATTGGTGGGAAACATCGTTCTAATACAGAGCTTATTGCACAAGGAGTTGCAAATATCGTAACTCCTTTCTTCGGAGGAATACCCGCTACTGGAGCCATCGCGCGAACCGCTACCAATGTAAAAAACGGAGGGCGTACACCGATAGCAGGCATTGTACATGCCGTTACGCTTCTGCTAATCATGCTTTTCCTCGGCAAATGGGCAAAATTGATACCCATGTCTGCTCTCGCAGGTGTTTTGATTGTGGTGTCTTACAATATGAGCGAATGGCGTTCATTCAAAGCGATATTAAAAAATTCGTTCTTTGATAGCATTATTTTACTGACCACTTTTGTATTAACGGTTTGGGTTGATTTAACTGTAGCAATACAAGTTGGTGTAGTACTTTCGGCGTTGTTGTTTATGAAAAGAATGGCAGATATGTCAGATAAAAATATTGATAATCCGGTAGATCGTGATGTTTTAGAAGACTACTCACTGGTTCCTAAGTATATTAATATCTATGAAATTAGCGGACCTCTGTTTTTTGCTTCAGCACGTCGCTATGCGGAGATTATTGAGGACTTGGGCATGAAAAGCAAAATACTCATAATACGGATGAGGCATGTGCCTTTTGTAGATCTTACAGGTATTAAAAACTTTAAAGACACCATTGAAAGTCTTCGTGATGAAAATACGCGTATCATCCTATCAGGTGTACAACCCAATGTTTTAGAAGAATTCAAAAAGCATAATATTCTCAAGCTTATAAACGAGAAGGATATATTTAATTCGTTCGAAGATGCATTAACTTATGCAAAAACGATAGAAATAAAGACGAAATAATGCAGAATTACGTGTATTTTTAATTTGGTAGCGGAACGTTTTACTGTGTCATCTAACGTATTCTGCTACAAAAAGAAGAAAGTTCATTATTCAAATAACTCTCTAAATTTTAACTTCTTATTTAGCTTAATGCGTCCATCAACATTTTGAAGGGTTGCACATTCGGTATAATAATCGTGTTGGAAAGTGAGAACATAATTTTCTTCAACGGCTTTTTCTAAAAACCGAGCTTTTTCTTCCAAGCTCTTCAAAGGCTCAATATCATAACTTGCCAGCCATTTTAATGGAATATTCCCGGTATTGGGAATCAGGTCGCCTGTAAATGCAATCGCTTTACCTTGGTATTTCACAATCGGAATAAGCAAGCCTGTAGTGTGACCATTGGCAACAAAAAATGACAATTCTGGGAAAAATGAGGTTTCTGGAGTCACAAAATGCAACATTCCTCTTTCATAGATAGGCATCATATTTTCAGGGAAATATGAATCAGCCTCACGAACATTCGGATTCAAGTAATTAGCCCACTGCTCAGGAGATACCCAATAGCGGGCATTCGGGTAGGTAGGAATAGGTTCTTTTTGGTCGTTAAATTTCGTAACGCCTCCGCAGTGGTCAAAGTGCAAATGTGTTAAGATAACATCGGTAACGTCTTCTGGTGCCAAGTTATGTTGTGCTAAACTGCTTTCTAAAGTGTTTTCACCAGAAATTCCATGAAATTTCCCTGCTTTTTCATCCAATTTTGAACCAATCCCGCAATCAAAAAGATAGATGCGTTCGTCAGTTTTTATCAATAAACTGCGGTTGGCAACGGGACAAAGGTTATCAGTTATGGTGGGATATTTCCGCTCCCACATGAATTTAGGGACAACACTAAAAAGTGCACCGCCGTCTGCTTTGAATGTCTTATTTTCGAGAAGATGTATTTCCATTTTTCGTATCTTAGCCATTAATTTCACAAAAATACAAAAATGCGAGTACATTTCATTTCTATCGGCGGTGCAGTAATGCACAACTTAGCAATCGCCTTGTCAAATAAAGGGTATCAAGTTACAGGTTCTGATGACGAAATCTATGACCCCTCTAAATCACGATTGGAGGCAAAAGGCTTACTTCCTGAATCGTGGGGTTGGTTTCCCGAGAAAATTACGGCTGACCTTGATGCGGTTATTGTCGGTATGCATGCACGAATTGATAATCCTGAAATTGCTAAGGCTAAAGAATTGAATATTCCGATTTATTCTTTCCCGGAGTATGTTTACGAACAGTCTAAAGATAAAAAGCGTGTAGTAGTTGGCGGAAGTCACGGGAAAACCACAACGACGTCTATGATAATGCATGTGCTCAAAGAACAAGGTGTAAACTTTGACTATTTGGTAGGGGCACAGCTGGAAGGTTTTGACTTAATGGTTAGGCTTTCTGATGCTGCTGAAATCATCGTTATAGAAGGTGATGAGTATCCTTCGTCGCCCCTTGATCGTCGTCCGAAATTTCATTGGTACCATCCTGACATAGCTATTATTACAGGGATTGCATGGGATCACATTAATGTATTCCCTACTTTGGATATGTATGAGGAGTTGTTTGCTGATTTTATAAAAATGATTAAGCCTGGAGGAAAACTCTTCTATTGTAGTGAAGATTCCGTCTTAAAAGAAATGGCAGAGAAAGCAACGCATATTGATGTAAAAGCTTATGAAGCCCATCCTAATAAGGTGACTCCTGAAGATACTCGCTTGTTACATGATGATAAAGAAACACCCCTTAAAGTGTTTGGAACACACAATATGCAAAATATCCAAGTAGCATATTACGTTTGTAAAGAGTTAGGCATCTCGGATAATGATTTTTACAAATCAATGGAATCTTTTGGCGGAGCCTCTAAACGTTTACAGCTTTTAGAGAAAAATAATAAGGTAACCGTTTTTCAGGATTTTGCCCACTCTCCGTCCAAGCTAAAGGCGACTACATCAGCAGTAAAAGAACAGTATAATGATAAGCACCTCGTTGCATGTATGGAGTTGCATACGTTCAGCAGTTTGAGTGCAAAGTTTCTCTCGCATTACAAAGATACTATGGAGAAAGCTGATACAGCTATTGTCTATTTCAATCCTCATACAATTGAGCATAAACGGCTTGAGCCAATTTCTATTGAGCAAGTGAAAGAATCTTTCGGAAGAGAAGATTTGTTGGTTTATAATGATTCTCAAGAATTACAAAGTTTACTCAAAGGGATGTCATGGGATAATAAAGTGTTATTATTGATGAGTTCCGGTAATTTCGACGGTATTTCACTGAAAGAGTTTGCTAAAGAAATTCGGGAATTGACAGAATAAACATCATAACTGATTGTAACCTTTTTGGAATAAACAGCGTCTTAAAAGTAGAAAAAGCAATAAAAGCGATGCTAACAAGTGCAATAAATATAAAGAAAAGATTAACTTTAAAACGATTATGGCGACATAGGGAATTGTTTTTCTGGATACTGGCTTTAGTAATGCTTTATAGAGCTGATTTGCATACGGACTTTACGTTATGTATTCCAAGTCATCTCGGATTTGAGAACTGCCCAGGCTGTGGGTTGGGGCACTCAATTACGGCAGCTATGCATGGAGATTTTGAGCTCTCTTGGAGCTATCACTATCTTGGAATAGTTGCACTGGGCATTTTGCTTTTTCACATTTTGAAATTATTTAGAAACTTAATAACAGAATTAAAAAATACAGAAAATTATGGACAATAACTTATTTAATATGCTTCCAGGTATCGATTATGAAGAGCGTGTTATGATTGAAAACGCGATTCAGGGTTTAACTGATGAACAAAAACAGAAGTTTTTGATGATTTACCAAGGTCGTCGTCAGGATTCTATGAACATCCTTATATTTACATTACTCGGATTTGTTGGTATCGCAGGAATCCATCGTTTTGTAATAGGTGATATTGGTTTAGGTATCGTTTATCTGCTTACTGCAGGTCTATGTTGGATTGGAACTATTGTAGATTTAGTGAATTACAAATCAATTACACTAAATTACAACAGACAAAAAATTCAAGAGGTTTTAATGATGATGGGAAATAATCCTCACAGAGTATAAAAATATTACCAACCTTTTAACTATAAGAAAATGAAAACAAGCACTATTATTTACATTGTGAGTTTAATTATTCTAATCGGAGCAATAGCATTAAGTATAGAATATCCAGATTCTGGAAGACTACAATTAATTTCAGGGATGCTAATTCCAGTAGGTTTTATCCTGAATGTTATAGGTTTTTTAACAAAAAAGAGAAAATAGTAGTTTCAAAAGCATCTTGTTTTTAATGAAACTCATTGGTTGTATAAGTCGTTATATATAGTCAAACGATAAAAGGTTGCCCAATGGTGACCTTTTTTATGGAATAAAGTTTGATGTACTCATTCTTAAAATTATTGTACCTTTGTTTCTTATGAAATGGACTTCTAAAACGCTGCATTTTGGTCTATCCTTACTGTTTTGTCTAGTGAGTGTTACCTTGTATGCTAAAGATGGCATTCAAATTTATGGGACTTATAAGGTAAATGGTGGCGAAACGAATGGCGTACAAATTCGGTTGCTACGCAATGGCATTAAAGAAAGTAGCAATGTAACAGGAAATGGCAAATTTCAGTATGATCTAAAGTTCAATAATCAGTATGAACTTTCTTTCTCAAAATCAGGATACATTACCAAAAAGGTCGTAATTTCTACAGATGTTCCTGAGCGTGTGTTAGAAAGTAATAGCGATTTTCCTCCTTTCAAAATAGAAGTAGAGCTCTTTCGCCGTGTAGAGGGTGGTGATTATTCTATTTTTGACGAGCCCGTAGCGATGGTTATTTATGATAAAGAGTTGGATGACTTTGATTTTGATAGAGCTTATAACGCAGAAATCGAAGAGGAAATAAAAGCTGTAGAAGCTGACATCGTTAGAGCTCCTGTAAAACCAAAAGTTGACAAAAGCTCGTTGCAATATGAAGCTCTAATAAAAAAAGCAGATAAAGAGTTTGATGTAAAAAGTTACAATGCTGCACGGAAGACTTACGACCAAGCACTTTACATAAAGCCCGCAGAAGAATATCCCAAAATCAGGATAGAATTGATTGATAAAATATTGGCAGATCTTGCCAAGCGGGAGAAACAAAAAGAACAAAATGTTGCTTATTATGCACTTATTGATAAGGCAGATGTATTGTTTGATGAGAAAAAATATTCCCAAGCACGTTCATACTACGTAGAAGCGACAGAAATAAAGCCTGATCAGCAACATCCGAAAGATAGGATAAAACTGATAGACCAAATAATTGCTGATAGAGATGCTGAACAAAGAAAGTATGATAATGCAGTTGACTTAGGAGATAAATATTTTCAAGAGAAAAAATACAAGCCTGCAAGAAATTCCTATGAAGAAGCTATTGCTATGCGAGAAGATGAACCTTATCCAAAGGAACAAATAAAACGTATAGAGCGCTTACTTTCGGATTTGGAAAGCGAGAAGGAAAAGAATGATAATTACAATAATTTCATAGAAGCAGCAGATAACCTTTTTCATAAGAAGAATTGGACAGATGCTCGAATGACTTATGAGAAAGCTTCTGATATATTTCCTGACAAACGTTATCCAAAAGAAAAAATAAAAGCGATTGATAAATTATTAAAGTCGCAAGAGAAAGAATTAAGTCAATATAATGAGGCAATCACAAAAGCTGATACACAGTTTGAGAGAGAAAATTGGGATAAGGCTCAAGAGTTCTATGAAGATGCTTTGAGTATAAAACCTTTGGAAACTTATCCGAAAGAACAAATCAAGAAAATAGAAGATAAATTAGCTTTACTTGCCGAGCAAAAAGCCAAAGATACCGCTTATACAAATGCACTTGCTAAAGGTGATAGAGCCTACAGAACCGAAGATTGGGAAAAGGCTAAAGAAGCCTATTTTGATGCATTGAAAGTAAAACCTGAGGAGATTTATCCTAAAGATAGACTTGAAATTGTTGAAGAAAGATTGGCTGCATTGCGAGAAAAGCAGGAAGAGGAAAATCGATATAATGAGAAACTAAAACAAGCTGACCTGCATTATGACCAAAAACAGTGGAATGAAGCGATAGCTAATTATAGAGTTGCCTCTGAGATGAGACCCTCTGAGAATTATCCTAAAGCACAAATAAAAAAGATAGAACACTTCTTGAAAGAAAAATTGGAGCGACAAACGGCTCAAGAAAAGGAAGATAAATACAATGGTCTCATTGCTGATGGGGATGTTGCTTTTAAGTCAGAAAGTTGGGATAACGCTTTAGCAAATTATGAAGGGGCATTACAAATAAAGCCTGAAGGAACTTATCCTAAGAGTCAGATTCGAAAAATCAATGATAGAATAAAAGAAATTGAGAAAGAGCAAGAAAAGCAAAAAGCTTACGATGTTGCTCTAGCTGAAGCTGATAATCTTTATGGGCGTTCAGAATGGTTACCTGCTATTGCTATGTACGATAAAGCTCTGGACATTAAACCTAATGAATCCTATCCGAAAACTCAGATTGAACTTATAAGGGGAAAGATTTCTGCGGAGGAATTAGCCAGAGAGGAAGCTCGAAAAGCAAAAGAGCAAGCACTAAAACGAAAAGTTTATGATGAAGCAATTGCTCAAGGAGATAAAGAGTTCGGGGGAGAACGTTATTCTTTTGCAAAAGTTCACTACCGTAAAGCACTCACGATACTGCCTAGAGAACAATACCCTAAAGATAAATTAGACAAAATTGATGAGCTTGTAAAACAAAAACAAGAGGAGAATAATCAATACTATAAAAAAGCAGTGGTTACAGACACTGTAGAAAAGCAATTCTATAAAGTACTAGAAGTGAATAAATTACAAGAGGTAAAATATTACAAAAGAATAGAGCCAAAATATGAGAAAGAACAGCGATATGTGAAAAACATTGATGCGACTAAGCCCGATGAAATTAAATACGATAAGTTGATGCTGAAAGCTCAAAAAGAAGAATCAGCTGGTAACATTCCTTTTGCAAAAGCTTATTATAGACAGGCATATATAGTGAAACCTTCACTAGAATTATTTACGAAGCTGAAAGAATTGGATATTATTACTTCAGGGAATTTGATTGAAATAGAAGAATAAATATAAATATATGGTTCTCAATTATATTTGGATAGGATTTTTCGTTATTGCCTTTGTAATAGCATTAGTTAAGCTTGTTTTTATGGGAGATTTAGCTGTTTTCCCGGCAATAATGGATTCTACCTTTGAAACGGCAAAGACAGGTTTTGAAATATCATTATACCTTACTGGCGTTTTATCTTTATGGTTGGGCATTATGAAAATAGGGGAACGTGGTGGAGTTATTAAAATTCTGGGACGTCTTATTTCTCCGTTGTTTACCAGACTGATGCCTGAGCTTCCAAAAGAACATCCCGCACATGGTTCTATCATCATGAATTTAGCGGCAAATATGCTAGGACTAGATAATGCGGCTACACCCATGGGATTAAAAGCTATGGAGCAAATGCAGGAGGTAAATCCAAAGAAAGACCAAGCCTCTAATCCACAAATTATGTTTTTGGTACTCAACACCTCAGGATTAACACTGATTCCTGTTTCCATTATGGTTTATAGAGCACAAGCTGGAGCTGTTTCCCCAGCAGATATATTTATTCCCATCTTGTTGGCTACTTTTTTTTCTACAATTGCAGGTCTGTTAATTGTGGCTTTTTATCAGAAATTGAAAATTTGGGATAAGGTTGTGATGGCATATCTCGGTGGAATGACATTATTTATCGTCGGATTGATCTATCTTTTTTCTCAAATGAGTCAAGATGCTATTGCAGAAGTTTCTAGGCAAGCAAGCAGTATCATTCTTTTTGGAATTATCATTGCTTTTGTAGGACTCGCAGCATGGCGTAAAGTGAATGTTTACGATGCATTTATTGATGGTGCGAAAGACGGTTTCGGAATTGCCGTAAAAATTATTCCTTACCTTATTGCTATATTAGTAGCTATCGGTGTGTTCAGAGCTTCAGGAGGTATGGAAATACTAATGGATGGCTTTCGGTACCTGTTTACGGCATTAGGTGTAAATACTGACTTTGTAGAGGCACTGCCTACAGCACTCATGAAACCATTAAGTGGCAGTGGAGCGCGCGGCATGATGGTAGATGCTATGGCAACCCACGGAGCTGATTCATTTGTAGGGCGTTTGGCATCAACACTGCAAGGAGCAACGGATACTACCTTTTATGTTATAGCGGTTTATTTCGGCTCCGTAGGAATTAAGAATACCCGCTATGCTGTTACTTGCGGTTTGTTTGCTGACTTTGTAGGCATTATCGCTGCTATCATTATAGGGTATTTATTCTTTCATTAAATAGAGTTTAGCAACGAATTAATTAGTACAAAAAAAGGAAGAAACCTTTTAAGTATTCTTCCTTTGTGTATTACTAAGAAAATAGAAATTGCTTACTTCTTTCTTCCTGAGAATAATTTTGATAGCAACCATATAATCAAAACAATTATAGCTACCACAATAAGGATTCCTGACCACATTCCTGCTTTAAAAACGCCTTCAAATAACTCACAAGAAGTCAAAAGTGGCATAAGTAGTACACTTAGTACAAGTAATTTAATGTTTGCTTTTTTCATAAGATTAATTATTAGATTTTTAATTTTCCAGATATTCCAGGATTGACTTCATCGTCCCCAGTAAGTGCTGAATACAATAACAAGGCACTACTCATCCATTTTCCATGTTTTGTTTCCCAATATTTGATATCTTCAGGGTGTATGGCAATTACGGTGATGTTTGGGTCATTCTTTCCATCAAACCACCCATCAGCCATCTTAGACCAGTGTTTTTCAATAGTCTCCTTATCGGTGTGAATCGTTGCCTTTCCGTAAATAGAAAGATATTCTTGTTTGTCTGTATTAGAAAAGAATAATTGCATGTCAGAGTTTGTATTAACCTTATACTCTTGATCCCCGTCTTTACTGCTGAAAAACCAAAGTGTTCCTTCATCATCGACTTCCTGTACCGTCATAGGGCGGGCAAGAAGTGGCGTTTGTCCACTTAAAATAGTTGACATCATACAGAATCGAGCATCTTCCACAAGTTCCTTTAATTTGTCGATAGCTTCTTTATTGTATAAATTTTTTGTACTCATAATATGTTTAGGCTATTTAAAGTTATAAAATTTATCTAGCTACAAATATCTTGCAATTTTGATGAATTAAGGATAAATATTAATCGCCAAATACTTGATTATGTTGTTCTTGTACTCGGATAAAAGTGGTTCGTTTTGAAAGTTCTTTCAGTCTGGAAGCACCAACATACGTACAAGTTGATCGTATTCCTCCTAATATATCCTTAACTGTTTCTTGTACACTGCCTCTATAAGGTACTTTAACGGTTTTTCCTTCCGAAGCCCGATAGTCTGCGACTCCTCCAGCATGTTTCTTCATTGCTGTCTGTGAACTCATTCCATAGAATAAGCGAAATTTCTTTCCATTTTCTTCAACCACATCTCCGCCACTTTCGTCATGTCCTGCAAGCATACCGCCCAGCATTACAAAGTCTGCACCGCCTCCAAAAGCTTTAGCAACATCACCAGGAATTTTACAACCGCCATCACTGATAATATGACCACCTAATCCATGAGCCGCATCCGCACATTCGATAATTGCAGAAAGTTGTGGATATCCCACGCCCGTTTTTACTCTAGTTGTACAAACAGAACCTGGACCTATGCCTACTTTTATAATATCTGCACCAGACAAAAGAAGTTCTTCAACCATTTCTCCAGTAACTACATTTCCCGCAATAATAATTTTGTCAGGATATTGAGCTCTTATTTTTCTCACAAAATCGACGAAATGCTGAGAATAGCCATTGGCTACATCGATGCAAATAAATTCAAGCTTTGGGTGCTGAGAAAGCAACTTAGACAATTTTTCTTCATCTTTTTCTCCTGTACCTGTGCTTAGAGTAATATATTGATAAAATTCAGTTGGTTTATCGGCTAAAAATTCTTCCCATTCATTAGTGGTGTAATGTTTATGAATAGCAGTCATTATTTTATCCCTAGCAAGACTTTCAGCCATCTTAAATGTACCTACTGTATCCATATTGGCTGCAATGATAGGTACACCTTTCCATTTTTTTAAAGTGTGTTTAAAAATAAATTCTCTTTCTAGATCTACTTGAGACCTTGAATTCAATGTAGACCTTTTTGGTCTGAACATTACATCTTTGAACCCCAATTTTAATTCATATTCTAATCTCATGCACTAATCGTTTTTTTTATTTGTTACGGATAAAAGTAACATTTTTTGAGTTAGGATAAAATGCTCATTAAAATTTACTTATAAACAATTTTGGAGTCCATAAAAATAGGCTTATACAAATAGATTATTGCATAAGCCTATTAAGGCAAAGAGCTAATACACGATTATTTTAGCTGTAAAAGGAAATGTGAGTTTATGAAAATAGGTCGTGTACTAAGCTCTTTATAAAATTTAGGTTATTTTCTTTTATTAAATGCTATGGACTTGTTCCACACCCTTGGAGCCACTCTTCACTGCTTCCATATTCAATGGAATTAATTTGTGGTGGCGTTCTGGTAATGATTTTTTCAGTCCAAGTTCTACATTCTCATCATTTAGGATGGGTCTTGCTTTTAGAATAGCTCCCATAATAATCATATTATAGATTTTGGGGTTTCCTAATTCTACGGCTAAACGAGCTGCATCTACTTTGTAGATATTGATATCCTTACGTTCAGGATGTCTTGTGATACCATTAGGGTCATATATTAGAGTCCCTCCTTCTTTTACTTCCTCTTCAAACTTATCTAAAGCTTGCTGATTAAGTACTACAGCTGTATCAACACGTTGTACTACAGGAGAACTGATTTTATTATCACTGATAATTACCGTAACGTTGCACGTTCCACCACGCATTTCCGGTCCGTAAGAAGGCATCCAAGATACCTCTTTACCTTCCATAATCCCTGAATAGGCAATAATTTTTCCGAGAGAAAGGACACCTTGTCCTCCAAAACCTGCTATAATAATTTCTTCATTCATGTCTTATTCGTCTTTAATAGTTCCTAATGGGAATACTGGAAACATATTCTCTCTCATCCACTCGTTAGCAGCTACGGGAGACATTTTCCATCCAGAATTACAAGTAGAAATTACTTCTACAAAGGAAGTTCCTTTATTCTTCATTGAGTTTTCAAAACCTTTTTTCAGTGCTCTTTTTAGTTTACGTGTTGCCGCTGCTGTGTCTGCAGAGTGACGTGCTACGTAGCATACTCCAGGTAGGGGAGCTATCATTTTAGTAAGGTCAAGAGTATATCCATTCTGTTCAACAGTTCTTCCTGTAGGAGAAGTTGCTGTTTTCATTCCGTCAAGTGTTGTTGGAGCCATTTGACCGCCTGTCATCCCATAAATACCATTATTGATAAAAATCATTAAGATATTTTCTCCACGGTTACAAGCGTGTATTGCTTCAGCACATCCGATAGATGCGATATCTCCATCACCTTGGTATGTAAATACATACTTTTCTGGCATCAATCGTTTTGTTGCTGTAGCTAAAGCGGGAGCACGTCCATGGGCAGCTTGTTGCCAATCGATATGTAAATATTCGTAAGCAAATACAGAACAACCTACAGGAGATATTCCAATCGTTTTTTCTTGGATTCCCATTTCTTCAATAACTTCAGCAATGGCTTTATGCACTGTTCCATGCGTACATCCAGGGCAGTAGTGCATTTCTTTATCTGTGAGGACCTTTGTTTTCTCGTAAACAAGATCTCCTTTTGCAATTATTTCTTTAACATCCATTGTTTTTTCCTTTTACTTATTAAATAGTTGTTTTTCTAAAGCAACTCTAATTTCTTCAGGACTCGGAATAATTCCACCGAAACGTCCGTAGAATTCTACAGGTTTTTCACCATTCACTGCTAATCTCACATCTTCAACCATTTGTCCGGCATTCATCTCTACCGTCATAAATCCTTTGACTTGCTTAGCAAATTCTTTAATTTGTTTTGTAGGGAATGGGAATAACGTGATTGGACGTATCATACCTAATTTGATACCATCTTCTCTGGCTGTATCTACTGTTTTAGAACAAATTCTTGAACAAGACCCAAATGCAACTAAAAGATATTCAGCATCATCTGCTTTATAGGTTTCATATCTTACCTCATTTTCTTGTATCTCTTTATATTTAGCTTGAAGTCTGAGGTTAGTAGCTTCTTGTTCTTCAGCTTTTAGAGCTAATGAAGTAATTACATTTTGCTCTCTATCAGCAGTTTTTCCTGTAGTAGCCCAGTCACCATCTTCTTTAATAATTTCTTCCTCTGTTCGGCGTGGTTTTTTAGGACTTAAGGTTACTTTCTCCATCATTTGTCCTATCATACCATCGCTCAAAATCATTGCAGGAACTCTGTACTTGAAAGAAAGTTCAAATCCTAAATCAACAAAGTCATTCATTTCCTGAACTGAGTTTGGTGCTAATACAATGAGCTTGTAGTCACCATGACCACCACCTTTTACTGTTTGGAAATAATCAGCTTGTGAAGGTTGTATGGTTCCTAATCCAGGACCTCCTCTTTGCACATTTACAATAAGACAAGGTAATTCTGCACCGCATAAGTAGCTGATTCCTTCTTGTTTTAAACTCACACCTGGGCTTGAAGAAGAGGTCATTACTTTTTTGCCACAACATGCTCCGCCATAGACCATATTTATTGCTGCAACTTCACTTTCTGCTTGAAGTACAACCATTCCTGTAGTATTCCATGGAGCTCTTTCCATGAGGGTTTCCATTACTTCTGATTGAGGGGTAATTGGGTACCCAAAATATCCATCACAACCGCAACGAATTGCTGCTTCAGCAATAACTTCGTTACCTTTGAGTAGTTTTACGTCTGACATAATTAAGATGTTTTCTTTCTTTCTGGTTTTACTCTATACACTGTTATCACGGTATCTGGACAAGAGATTGCACAGTTTGAACAACCGATGCAAAGTTCAGGTGCCTTCATGTAAGCATAATGATATCCTTTACCATTAACAGCTCTTTCAAATGCGAGTGTATCTGTTGGGCAGTCATCAATGCAAATGCCACAGCCTTTACATTTCTCTATGTCAACTACCACAGCTCCTTTTACTTTAGCCATAATATTTCTTTTTGGTTATTTTTAATCGTGTTACAAAAATAAATACTTTCGAAATCGATTTCGATAGGCTTTCAATGTTTTAGAACATTAAAGTTTAATAAAGAATCATTCTAAATTTATTTTAGTAAATGCCGTAATTGGTTTGTGGTCAGAGTGTTTTATTGAGTGGGCTTCGTGCTTATAGAAAGGAGTTTTGGAAAAGATATAATCAATCCTAACATTTATATTCCCTTCTGAAAATGTAAGTCCAAAATTTTCTCCGGCTTCTACGAAACTATCATCTAGCAGTTTGTTAATTCTTCCATATGAATAAGAAAGAGGGATGTCATTAAAATCGCCACAGACAATTATTTTATAGGGTGATTCTTCAACAATATCCACTATTTTCTCTACCTGAATGACCCTATGAAAAGATGCCCGCTTTAGTTTACCTGCGATTGATCTTAGCTTTTCAAAACCTTGCTTTTTATTCACAACTTCTTCCAAATCTTTCTTATTCTTAGAGGAAAGTTGATTGGACTCTAAGTGTACATTAATTATCCGCAAGGTGTCCTTTTCGATGAGTATATCTGTAATTATTCCCTTTGCATAATGGTTTTTACAAAATGAAATATTTTGTTTTTTGAGTATGGGAAACTTACTGAATGTAGCTAATTCTCCATTGAAATGAGCATAAGTATAAAGATCTTCCAATACAGACTTCCCATATTTTACGTATCGAGAGTTACTGTATTCTTGAAAACAGGAAATATCAGCGTTTTGTTGACTTACAAATTCAAAAAGAGGCTTGGGGTTTACTGTCTTGCCCTCAGATGAAGTGCCAAACTTTTTGACATTGTAAGACAGAAGTTTAATTACTTCATTACTCTCGGGAACTGGTATATCGTTCCATTTATAGACTCTTGAGATAAATCCAAAACCCATAAGAATAGTAATGAAAGAATAAATTGCATAAGTTCTTTTGAATACTAGCCAGAAAGTTAAGAAGCAAACATTAAAAAAGAGAAAATAAGGATAAAAGAGACCAAAAAGTTGTGGAATATACCAAACAGTTGGTGGAATATATGGAGAAAGATATGCCATTAATAAACCTAAGACACATACGATATTCAGAAGTAATACAAGACGCTTAATCATTGATCATTTCTTATAGCTTGATTTGAACAGGGCTTTACGTTCCTTAGCTGTCAAGCTTTCATATCCGGATTTAGATATTTTATCGAGAATCTCATTGATATACTCTTCTTCTTGTTTCTTTGCAGCATTATATTGAAAATCTTTTGCATGCTTATAGGTTGTTCTCGTCTGTGCTTTTCTTTGGGAGAATTTTTGTGGTTGTTGTTTCATCCACAGCGCAAATAAAACTCCGACAAGTGCACCTCCGAGATGTGAAATATGTCCGCCAGGATTACTCCCGGGCAACATTAATAAATCCAATGCGATAAAAGCGATTGCTAAATGCAACATTTTAATGCGACCTATAAAAAGAAGATAAATCGAATACGAGGGATTGTATAATGCTACGGCAAAAAAAATTGCCATTACTGAGGCAGAGGCACCAATAGCAAAGCTATATGGATTAGCAGTAGCAAAAACTGGCAAGTAATTATAGGCGAGCATATACAAAAGAGCCCCTCCGATACCACCCCCTATGTATATCCAAAGCAACTTTTTTGTATCAAAATATTTTACAAATAGTTTTCCCATCCAAAATAATAAAAGCATATTAAATAATAGATGAAATAAGCCCTTATGTGTAAACATATAGGTTATAATTCCCCACGGACGTCGAAGAAAAACATCAAAGCTGGAAGGTACAGAGAGTAAACGAACTATCGGATTTTCCTTTATGCCAGCTAAAAAGAAAAAAATACCTGAAATCGTAATAAGTAAAAAAACAAAAACATTAATACCTATAATTTGACTCAACAAATCTTTACGATGAACTTCTTGTTGAAATTGTTGGGTAAAAGGATTCGTATATCGTCTGTAGTTTTGAAACATCATCATTAATAAAATTTATTTCGATCGGCCTTCCAATATTTTAATAAAATAAAGCCAAAGAGCATCCCGCCTAAGTGTGCAAAATGTGCCACATTGTCTCCCTGAAAATTGGCAACACCAAAATAAAGCTCAAGTACACCGTATCCAATGACAAAATACTTCGCTTTTATTGGTATGGGAGGAAATAAAAGCATAAGCTCTGTATTGGGAAATAACATACCAAAAGCCAGTAGAATACCGAAAACAGCTCCCGAAGCACCTACTACAGGGACATTATAAATCAGGTTTAATTTACTTAAATCTGGATCTACGAAATTCTTTCCTATCATCAAGGCCTCTTTTCCTTGATCAATTACAAGGTTTAGTTCTTGTTCTGAAATATTCTGTAAGATAGGATAGGCTTGAATATAATTCACTAACGAATGTAACAAAACGGCACCGACACCAGTGACCATATAATAGATAAGGAAACGCTTGCCACCCCATACGGTTTCTAAAATTCTTCCGAACATAAACAACGCAAACATATTGAAAAACAGATGTGAAAAGTTTGCGTGCATAAACATGGAAGTCACAAATTGGTGTGGTAAAAACCATTTAGAACCCGGGAAAAATAGGCCTAAGTAATTTGTTAAATCAATATTCATTCTCTCTAAGGCAAACATTCCAAAGAGTAATAATGTATTGATAATCAATAGATTTTTTACTACTGGTGGTATGCCTTGCATGGGACGGTAATTATTCATATCCTTTGTATTCTGTTTTAATTTAGCAGTGGCAAATTTACAATTTTTCTTCGGCTAACTGAAGTATTTGTCTATTTCCTCTAGTGGCAAAATGTGAACAATTTTCTTACCACTTGGTGTATGATTTGGTGTGTTGCATGCAAATAATGCGTCAATAAGTTGTTGCCTCTCCTCCGGTGATAATGATTGAGCTTTTTGTAAGCTTGACATTTTTGCCAAAGTTTCTATGATAGATTTTCGGAGTTGTTCATCCAGAAGTTTTTTTCCGTTATAATTATTTAGAATGTCTTGAATAAACTGCTCAGGATTTTCTAAGGTGATGCCCCCGGGCATTCCATTGATAGCGATAGAGTCTTTACTAAACAGGTCAATATCAAATCCTAAAGTTTTTAATTCCTCAGCTATTTCGTTAAATGTTGTCATCTCCGTTGCAGAGAGTGAAATTATATGTGGAAAAAGCAGACGTTGCGTTGTGATATTTTTCTCCTTAGAGAGTTTAAATAGTTGTTCAAATACAATTCGCTCGTGTGCCCTTTTTTGATTGATAATCATAAGCCCGGACTTAACTTGTGAGAGGATATATTTACCCTTTACTTGAAAAAGTCCTATATTGGCTTGTTCCTTTTCTTCAAATGATATTTGTTGAGAAGTATCCTCCATAGGCAGATCTTCAAAATCATAAAAACTTTCCCAGCCCTTGGTTCCACGTTCTGTCTTAAATTTTGAGAAGCTACTTCCATTGTTTTCTTGCTTAAACGGGTTGAAATTAGGATCCACAGAAATTTCAGGGGCTTTTATATCTTTAGCGTTGGTTGCAGTCGGTATCTCAAAACTTCTGTCTATCTCAAAATCGATAGACGGAGTTATATTGTGTTTGCCCAGAGCTTCTTTTACAGTTGCAAGAACTATCTGAAAAAGAGTACGTTCATCTTCAAACTTTACTTCTGTTTTTGTTGGGTGTATGTTTACATCCAAAAGATTGGGGTCAATATTTATAAAAATAAAATAAGCAGGAATAGATTCTGAAGGTAGCAGATTACCATAAGCTTCCATTACTGCTTTATGCAAATAGGGATGACGAATATAACGATTGTTGGCGAAGAAAAATTGTTCCCCAAAGTTCTTTTTTGCTTTCTCGGGTTTCCCAATATAACCTTCTAGTGATGAATATGAAGTTTCGCTTTGTATCGCAATAAGATTTGTTTGGATTGTGTTTCCGAAAAGATGAACAATTCGTTGCTTTAGTTTTGTTTTTGGGAGTTGATAAATCTCATTTCCATCATGTTCTAAATGAAAACTTACTTCAGGATAAGCTAATGCAATACGCTGTACTTGTTGTATTATGTGGCGTAATTCGGTGGCGTTTGTTTTTAAAAACTTTCGGCGAGCAGGAATATTAAAGAAGAGATTCTTAATAGTAAACTGGCTCCCTTTAGGGCAGTTGACAGGCTCTTGTGTAATTAATTCTGAACCATTTACAGCAATATAGGTTCCAAGTTCTTGCTCCGCAGTACAGGTTTTGAGTTCAACATGTGCTACTGCGGCAATAGAAGCAAGCGCTTCACCACGGAAGCCCATCGTTCGAATGGCAAAAAGGTCGTCAGCTTTTTCAATTTTAGAAGTTGCATGTCGCTCAAAAGCCATACGGGCATCTGTCATAGACATCCCTTTACCATTATCAATAATTTTAATCAGGTTTTTACCTGCTTGTTCTAATATAATTTCAATATGAGTTGCTCCTGCATCCAGTGCGTTGTCCAATAGTTCCTTAACTACTGATGCAGGTCGTTGAACGACTTCTCCTGCTGCAATTTGATTGGCTATAGCATCTGGCAGGACTCTAATAATATCTGTCATAAATCTTTAAACAAATTTTTCAAGGAATTGCTCTAAGAATGGCAAGGCTGCTATCATTAAATACAGTAATGCAATCAAAATGAAGAAAAAAATAATGGTTCTACGAATACTTTTCCTTTTTACTTCTTTTATTTCATCACGGCTACCAAGGTGAGCGCTTCGAAACTTTCCTTTAATTTCCGGGCGGTAAATTCCTGTAGAATTTTTATCATCAGATGTAATTCCTAATTCTGCTTTTATCCGTTGTTCTCTAGCTTCACGTTCTTCTTTTTCAGGATCCCAATATATTGGTTTTCGTGTTAAGCCTCTCGGTTTCCTTTGTTTGGTAAATAATGCCATATTCAATTCAAGTTTTCACAAAGTTACTAAAAATCATGCACAAGGAATTGGCATTACTTGCTTGTCTAACCATTTTTAACAACTGTTCTATATTCTTAAGCTACTGAAATTGTTATCTTTGTAAGGAGATATTTAATCGACAAACGAAAAGATGAAATTAAAAATAATCAATACTTCTAAAAATCCTATGCCCGCGTATGCAACTACATTGTCTGCAGGCTTGGATTTAAGAGCAAACCTAGAGGAACCAATAACACTAAAATCCCTAGAACGTACACTGATACCCACAGGATTGCGTATAGAATTACCCGAAGGATATGAAGCACAATTGCGCCCCCGTAGCGGATTAGCTTTGAAGCAAGGAATTACATTACTCAATTCGCCAGGCACGATTGATGCAGATTATCGTGGAGAGATTGGTGTAATTGTTGTAAACCTTTCTAATGAAACTGTAACTATCGAACATGGAGAGCGTATCTGTCAAATGGTAATAGCTAAGCATGAGCAAGTGACTATCGAGGAAGTAGATGAACTCTCCGATACCGAACGCGGAGCTGGTGGATTTGGGCATACAGGTAAAAAGTAAAATATTTATGAAATATAAACACATACTCAGTCTTATCATCTTGATAGCAAGCACCTTCGGGGTATTTGCTCAAGATGTCAAAGAAGATGGTGTAGACAAAGATAGACAGGTAAATTACTACCTCGTCGAGGCAAAAGATGCTTTAGCACATGGGAATGTTCAAAAGGCAATCAGTATATACAACCAATGCATTGCTGTAGATAATACATGTGCTACGGCACACTATGAACTGGCAAATATTGCGATAGCAGTCAATGACTTGGAAGTAGCGCTGACACATAGTCGTAAAGCTGTAGCAATAGCTCCTTCGAACAATTGGTTCCAATTGCAATTAGCGGAGATTCTAGAAAGCAGAGGATTATTAAAGCAATCTGCTAAGGCTTACGCTGAATTAGCTAAGATGGAAACTCAAAATCCTTTTTACCTGCAAAAAAGCATGATGCTATATGAAAGTTCCGAATCATGGGAGGAAGCTTTAAAACTTTATGATGTTTGGGAAGAACAGTACGGTGCTGACTTTAATATGATGGCAAGAAAACAAGGATTGTATTCCAAAGCCGGGAAACCCGAGGAGGGATTGGCTGAATTAAAGAAACTGATTAAAAAAGAGCCAAAGAACTCAGAGTATTATAGTCTCTTAGCTATGCGCTATGAGGAGGAAGGAGATGAAAAGAAAGTCGCTAAAACGTTTGAAAAAATTACGAAATTGGATACCATATCTGGGGTGGCTAATATGATGTTGGCACGTTACTACATGGGAGTAAATGACTACCCAAATGCTTATAAAGCCTTGAAAGGAGCTATTAAGAGTGGAGAAGTTGATGAGAATGCTAATGTTGCTGGAGTGATAGGGCTGTTACAAGCTGATACTACAGAGCAATCAAAAGTTTATAGAGATACTTTGTCGAGTTTGCTCATTGATAAATATCCCGAAAATGCAATTGGCTACCTTTTTAAAGCCCAAGAATATGGTGAAGCACAGGACTATGAGAAAAGTGAAAAGGTGCTGGAAAAAGCTTTAGATATAGATCCTACAAACTATAATGGATTGGCGCAGATGTCAATCATTCACAATATCAAGCAAGAGTGGGATGAATTGTATGAATTAGCTAAGAAAGGAATTGAATATTATCCGCAACAGCATCTGTTTTATTTGTTTAAAGGTTTAGCCGCATCGCAAAAGAAAGAATATGCTGTTGCAGAGGCATCGCTAACCACTGGATACTTGTATGCTAAAGACTCAGAAACCCAAGAAGATATTAGAGAGTTACTTGCTGATGTTTATTATAAGAGCGGTAAAAAGCAGAAAGCTTTTGATTTGTTTGAAGAACTGCTTAATGCCAACCCCGATAACGTTTTGATATTAAATAATTATGCCTATTTCTTATCCTTAGAAAATGAAAACTTGGAGAAGGCGGAAGCAATGAGTCGAAAAACATTAGAGCAAGAGGAGAATAATGCAACATATTTAGATACTTATGCATGGGTACTCCATCAACAAGGAAGATATAGAGAAGCTTTGAAATATATGGAAAAAGCTATCAAAAATTTAGAGAATGAAGAAGCTTCTTCTGAGATGTGGGAACATTATGGAGATATATTGTATAAATTAGGGAAATCTGAACAAGCAAAGAAAGAGTGGAGAAAGGCTTTAAGTCTACCTGACCCAGAGACGGAACGTTTGCAAGAAAAAATAAAGAATAACGACTAATATCCTATGAAGTTAAAAACAATTATAGTGATTCTGTTTGTTGCACTGATAAGTTCCTGTGCAGTGCGCCAAGGTAAGGATGTTAAGCGAGAGTCCAAGCGACTTAGGGGAATGAGTGATGCAAAACTCTACAGGGAAACAGTGGAGAATTATTTAGATTTTAACACACTGAATATTAAAAAAATCAATATTTCCTATGAGCATGATGGTAAAAAGCAAGAATTCAGAGGCAGTGTAAGAATCCTAAAAGATAGTATTATCTGGCTCTCCATATCAAAAATGGGTATGGAAGGTATGCGAGTAAAATTAACTCCTGACACTGTCGCTTTTATTGATAGACTGCATCGGGAATATATGATTACAAATTATGAGTATCTGAATAAACGTTTTAATTTAGAATTAGACTTTGATTTAGTCCAGAGTATCTTTACAAATCGATTGCCTGAGTACAGAATAGAAAAAGACATTCCATTTCATCGTAATTTTAAAGGGAAAAAAACAAAAACGCACTATCTTTTTTATTCCAAAAAATGGAAAAACAAACAATACTGGAAAGAATATAAAGATCTTACTGGAATGGAGGGAAGCACTTTACAAATTCTACGAATAACACCAGACCTAATGCGCCTGGAAAGTGTAGATGTGTATGATACACAGCTTTTTGGTGCTAACAAAGGGCAACAGACCGTAAGTCTGAATTTGAAGTATAATGATTATAAAGAATATAACGAAAAGGATTTATTTCCCCAGAAAATAACGACTACAGTTCAACGTGAGTTACTGAAGGATAATAAAAGACAATTTGAGAAGATTGTTCTGACTATTACAGTCTATGATTTAGAGGTGAATAAAGAAAATTTAAGTTTTCCTTTTAAAATCAGTAAAAAGTACGAAGAAATACATGAATAAATTCTTCCTCATAATGCTACTATGCTTGGGCATTGGAAACCTCAATGCCCAGAATGTTTCTGACTTAAAGAAAAAGCAAGAGAAGAATAAAAAAGAATTAGAATATACGAACAAGATATTAAAAAGCGTAAGAACAAAGCAAAGCAGTTCATTATCAAAATTAAAAGCACTGCAACAAGATATTAAGACTCGTGAGACTTCTGTAAAGCTCTATCGTGATGAAGTGGAAGAGTTACAAAAAGCTATTGATCATTCGAACAAACAAATACAAGTATTTAATGATAAACAGGAGAAACTGAAGAAAGTTTATGGAGAACTGCTTGTGAGTGCATATTATCAAAATGGAACTCTCGACAAATGGATTTATATTTTTGCATCAGAAGATTTTTCACAGGCTTATAATAGATATAAATATTTTGAGCAGGTTAACGACTATACTTACAATCAACTTTCTGTACTTAAAAACCTAAAAGACAGTGTCAATGAGAATGTTCAAAAGGTTGTAGCACTGAAAACAGAGAAAGAGAGTTTAGTTGAAAAGGAGCAACAGGCTCAGCAAACATTAGATGCTAAAAAGAAAGAACAGCAGAAAGAAATAAACCGATTAAAGGCAAAAGAAAAAGACTTGCTTTCTCGCCTAAAAGTACAACAGCAACGGGAACGAAACTTAAAGAAGCAGATAGAAAAACTTATTGCACGAACTGCGAAGAAAGAGAGAAAAAAGCCTCCTACAAAAGCAGATATTCAGTTAGGAAAATCCTTTATTGCGAATAAAGGAAAACTCCCATGGCCTGTGGATGGTTTTATTTCTTCAGCATTTGGTGAGCATGCTCATCCCATATTGAAAACAGTCAAAGTAAGAAATGATGGTATTGACATTACTGCACAAAAAGGAAGTACTTGTAAAGCGGTTTTCAATGGTGAGGTGTCGCAAGTATTAAGTATCCCAGGACTGAATAGTACGGTGATAATCAAACATGGCTCTTACCTAAGTGTTTACGCAAATCTGATTAATCTTTATGTAAAGAAGGGTGATAAAATACAAACAGGACAAAGTTTGGGTAAGATTGCAACGGGTAGCGACGGAGCCACTGTAATGAAATTACAGATATGGAAGAATACCTCAAGACAAAATCCCAAATATTGGCTTAGAAAAAAATAAGGAGTATAACTTATTTTGTCGCCAATACAATTTTCAATTCATTTCGTCGTGCAATATCCATAAGATTTACCAATTTTTGAATAGGGACTGTTTTTTCAGCATTTACTGAAATTGAAACATCTTTATCAATACGTTTTTTTAAGGCTAACTTACTCTCTATCTCTTGCAAGGATGCTCGTTCTTGTTCGTAAAAATACTCTCCATCCTTATCAATAGAAATAATAACAATAACTGGTTCGGAAGTAGCCGTTTTACTCTCTGGCTTATCCACCATTATGCCTTTAGTTTGAATAAAGGTAGAACTTACCATAAAAAAAATCAATAACAGGAAAATGATATCAGTCATTGATGATACGCTGAAATTAGGGTCAATTTTATTTCTGGGACTAATAGCCATTATTGATGATTTCTAAGCTCAATATAGTCAATCTTAACAGCTTCCAAAGCGATAGTTATTCTCTTCAATCGAGAAATTAAGTAATTATAGGCAAAATAGGCGATAATACCGACGGCTAGACCACCTACCGTTGTAAACATAGCAGTATAAATACCTTGAGATAGTGCAGCCACTTCAAAGCTTCCCCCTTCTTGTGCGGACATTTCGTAGAAAGCTTGTACCATACCGATTACAGTACCTAAAAAACCAATCATTGGAGCACCTCCTGCAATACTGGCAAGCATGGAAAAGCCCTTTTCCAATTGCGTAATCTCATTATTGCCAATAGTATCTATGACTAGATTCGCTTCGTTAATTCCGATGTCTCTTTTTCCGATGGTTTGTAAGGATTTTCTAAGAACGATAGCAGCTATTGAATCATGATTTTGTACAAGATCCATGCTTTCATTAAGTTTATTGTTAGAAATCAATCCATGCATATTTTTTACAAAAGATTGGATTTCTTTTTTCGTTTTTTGTAAAATAATAATTCGTTCAGCAAATATATAGACGGCAACAATGGAGAGTGCAAAAAGTACAAGCATTAATAAATTGCCTGACCAGCTTCCACCTGTTACAAATTCTAAAAAACTTTGTTTCATAAAAATAGATTTACTATCCGGCTACGTGTACTCCAAACATCAAATAGAATACCAAAGCACCAGCTAGATATCCTAAAACAGCCAACCAAGTGATTTTTTTCAAATACCAAATGAAATTAATTCGCTCCATTCCCATAGCTGCTACACCAGCAGCAGAACCTATGATGAGCATACTACCTCCTGTTCCTGCAGCATAGGCAATAAAGTGCCAAGCAGAATGATCAATTGGAAAAGCAGAACCATACATTCCTATAGATGCAGCAACCAATGGAACATTGTCGATAATAGCAGAGGCTACTCCAAGCAATAATATGACAACATTGGTATTTGGGACTGTTTCTGTAAGCCATTCTTGTGCATGGAATAACACACCTATGCTTTCTAGTGCGGCAACCGCCATCAAGATTCCTAAGAAGAACAAAATACTATTCATCTCAATTTTCGCTAAAGCTTTATGGACAGAATATTTTCGACGTTTTTCATGTGTCCAGTCTCTTTCAGGAATAACATATTCAGAGACCAGCCAAACAATACTCAATGCTAATATCATTCCTACCCATGGTGGCAAATGTGTAAATGTTTTGAAAAAAGGCACAGATAAAATACCACCTAATCCAAGGAATAATATCGTTTTACTACTCAATAAAAGCTCTTCTTCTGAATTAGCAGGAGCCTCAGGAATATCCCCTTTGAATGGAGGAAGCATAGAAGCTATAATTACTGGGACTAACATACAAATAGCTGAAGGCAATAGTAAATGTTCGATAAGTAATGCGACAGAAGTTTTATTAGCTATCCAAAGCATTGTAGTAGTTACATCCCCAATTGGAGACCAAGCACCTCCGGCATTAGCCGCAATTACAATTAATCCCGCATACCAAAGACGTGTAGGTCTATCATGAATTAATTTTCGTAATATCGTAATCAATACGATAGTTGCTGTAAGGTTATCAATAATAGCAGATAGAACAAATGCTAAAATAGCAACAATCCAAAGTAGTTTCTTTTTATTTCTTGTTTTTACCCACTGTTTTATGATGGCAAATCCATTATGTAAGTCAATAATTTCAACAATAGTCATCGCACCAATCAAGAAAATCAGAATTTCTGCAGTTTTACCTAAATGATGAAGAAGAACCTGTAGAAAAGAGTCAAAACTTTCATGTCCTATTGAGGGGTCATAAAAAAGTTCTTGGTGTGTATTCATGTCGAGCAGAGGCATACCAGAGTTTCTAAACCCTATGGCATAGACCGCCCAACAAAGTGCAGCCATTAATAAGGCTGGTGCGGTCTTGTCTAGACGAAGTGGATGTTCAAAAGCGATACACAAATAACCAATGATAAAAATGGCGACAACTAAGCTAATCATAGTGTAATTTTTTGGATTATGCATGCAAATATACAACAATATCTAATTTATTTGTGTTCATATGTTTAAAGTTAATGTGAGGTTTTAAGTCTGTTATAGAACAAATACTATCTTATTTTATAAGATTATATTAATTTTACAAGAGGAATTAGAAAAAGAGAAAAATGAGTAATAGAATTTGTGAATTATTTGGAATTAAATATCCTGTAATACAAGCAGGAATGGTGTGGTGTAGTGGCTGGAGGCTTGCAAGTGCTGTGAGTGAAGCAGGTGGTTTAGGACTATTAGGAGCTGGATCTATGCATCCTGAAGTGTTGCAAGAACATATTCAAAAAATGAAGAAGGCAACTTCAAAACCCTATGGTGTAAATGTTCCTTTAATGTATCCGGAGATTGAAAAAATAATGGATATCATCATTGAAGAAAAGGTGCCTATTGTTTTTACTTCTGCCGGAAGTCCTAAAAAATGGACACCAACTTTACAAGAGCATGGAATTAAGGTAGCTCATGTAGTTTCGAGCACTTTCTTTGCAAAAAAATGTGAAGATGCTGGAGTAGATGCAATTGTAGCAGAAGGTTTTGAGGCCGGCGGACACAACGGTAGAGAAGAGACTGCTAGTTTTCCTTTGTTGCAAAAAGTCACTAAAGAAGTGAGCACTCCATTATTAGCTGCCGGAGGAATGTATGGAGGCGAGAGTTTATTAGCAGCTCAAATACTTGGTGCTGATGGTGTGCAAATTGGAAGTCGTTTTGCAGTTTGTGCGGAATCCTCCTCTCATGAGCTTTTCAAGAAAGAAGTGATAAAAACCGATGAGGGAGAAACCCTATTAGTACTAAAGAAATTAGCACCTACAAGACTCATAAAGAACGCCTTCTTTGAAAAGGTTTTTGAGATGGAAAATAAAGGAGGTGTAAAAGAAGAATTGCAAGAACTTTTAGGAAAAGGAAGAGCAAAAAAAGGTATCTTTGAAGGAGACTTGGAAGAGGGAGAATTAGAAATTGGTCAAATTGCTTCCAAGCTTGACAAAGTAGAAACGGTACAAGAAATAATGGACGATATTATTTCTACTTACAATAAAGCATTAGATAATGTAAAAAAATATCATAAATTATAAAATAAAGCATAGGTTATGTACGGTAAATTTAAAGATCATTTACAACAAGAATTACAAGAGATTAAAGATGCGGGATTATATAAAAAAGAACGTATTATTACTACTCCTCAGTCGGCGGCTATTAAAGTAAGCACCGGCGAGGAAGTTTTAAACTTTTGTGCAAACAACTATTTGGGGTTGTCTTCTCATCCTAAAGTGATAGAGGCAGCTCACAAGGTGTTAGATGAAAGAGGATATGGTATGTCTTCTGTTCGTTTTATCTGCGGAACACAGGATATTCACAAAGAACTAGAGGAAAAGATTGCTAAGTTTTTTGGAATGGAAGATACCATCTTATATGCTGCCTGTTTTGATGCTAATGGAGGTGTTTTTGAACCATTATTAACTAAAGAAGATGCGATTATATCTGATGAATTGAACCATGCTTCTATTATTGATGGAGTACGCTTGTGTAAAGCAGCTAGATACCGCTATAAACATGCTGACATGAAGGATTTAGAGGAGCAATTAAAAGCTTCACAAGAACAAAGATTCCGAATTATTGTTACTGATGGTGTATTTTCAATGGATGGTGATATTGCTAAGCTAAATGAGATATGTGATTTAGCAGAGAAGTATGATGCTATGGTAATGGTAGATGACAGTCACGCTTCTGGTTTCATTGGTAAAACTGGACGTGGTACTCATGAGCATCACAACTGTATGGATAGAGTAGATATTATTACCAGTACGCTAGGTAAAGGTTTAGGTGGTGCTATGGGTGGTTTCACTACAGGGAAGAAAGAGATTATCGATATGTTGCGTCAACGTTCTCGTCCTTATTTGTTTTCAAACTCATTGACTCCAATAATTGTTGGTGCTTCAATTGCAGTGTTTGATATGTTGGAAGAATCTACAGATTTGCGTGATAAATTAATGGATAATGCATCTTATCTCAAAGATAAATTAAGTAGTGCAGGATTTGATATAAAACCTACAGAATCTGCAATTCTGGCACTGATGCTATATGATGCACCACTTTCACAAGAATTTGCTGCTAAGCTGTTAGACGAAGGTATTTATGTAACTGGATTCTATTATCCTGTAGTACCAAAAGGACAAGCTCGTATTCGTATTCAGCTTTCTGCAGGACACGAGAAAGAGCATTTAGATAAGGCTGCTGAGGCATTTCTTAAAATTGGTAAAGAATTAGGTGTGATTTCCTAAGCTTAAATAGAATAAGATAAGTATTTTTTTAACTTAAAAAACAAACATTATGGCAACTTCAACAATGAAAGTAACAGCTACAATGGGTAGCACTTTCAAAACAGACATTAAGGCTTCTCATGATATGGTGATAGATCAACCAAAGGCTGCTGGGGGCTCAGATTTAGGTGCTAATCCTTTAGAGTATTATCTGTCTGGTTTAGCAGGCTGTCTATGTGCTATTACTCGTATTATTGCAAATCAGCGGAAACTCGAAGTTAAGAATATGGAGGTTAATCTTGAAGGTGATATTGACAAAGCATTCTTAATGGGAAATACCGAAGAGGGTAGAGCTGGATTTACCGAGCTACGTCTATCAGTGAAGCTTGATGCTCCATCATTATCAAAAGATGAAAAAGAAGCACTTATTCATGAAGCAGAGAAACGTTGTCCTGTAGCTGATAATATTGAGAATGAAACTGTAATAAAAGTAGCAGTTACTGAATAGTTCTAATAATTGCTAAATATGGCAATTTTAAAAGTGGGTAAGAAATATTCTTATCCACTTTTTTATGATATCACTATAAGAGAGTTTTTATTGCAATTGAAGACTGCCCCCTCTAGCATTAATAAGGATTTGGCTGGGGGCTGTGGGGTCGCCAATAGTTCCAGTAGTAATAAAATCCTTTTGAGTTTCCCCGAACCTCATATTTATCCCAAGATTTTCAGGAATTAGCATCTTAGTAGAAGAATGATGACTAATCGCTATATTTGCTGGCGTGTCTCCTAAAAACACTGAGACTTGAGCTCCCTTGCTATTCATCTTCAATTCGTCAAAATTAGGAGTTATTTCTTTTATCGTCACAGAACCATAGTCAGGATTTAAAATTCCTGACATGTCCAATCTATCAACGACAATGTCTGTGAGCGTACTGTTTACAATAATTTGTGATGCCTGTCTTAGATTAAATTCATCTCTCATCGATTTCGCATCAAAAGTGCCAACTTCGCCAATTTCTAATTTCGAATTATAACTTTCCCCTTTTAGCAAGTTTGCCTTTTCAATCATTAAACTGCTGTTTCTTGTATTAAAAGATAAATCACCTACTTGGCTTATTTTCAGATGACTGTCTTTTAGTTCAAAAGAGCTTTTTCCGTGGATTGTTTGTGAGGAAATATAGCCAGAGCTATGATTTAGTCTTACATCAGCATCTCTTTCATACAGAATAATATCTCCATTGTGCAATGAAATATCTAACGAAATATTATTAGGCATTTTGATATAATAATCGATAGAAAAATCACCATTATTAAATAGTTTGTTTGAAAATTTAATAAAAGAAAAAAAAGTGCCGAAATTAGTACTTACATCTAAGTAGTTTCCTTTATCATTAATTTTTACGCTGACATTTCTCAGCATTTTCTCCATCGTTTCTTCTTTCTTGCTCTGGGCACTTATGATGGCTTCTATAGCAATTTCTTGCTTATCCCAATTTTCAATGATAATTTTACCATACTTGCTATCAATCTTTAGAATTTCTATTCCTGTAGCATCAATAGTTTTAGTGATAGTTTCTTCTTTTGCATTGGTTACTGTGATACTGCAAAGTACGAGTAGTATTCCGATGAGCTTTTTCATGATGTAATCCGCTTATGAATTGGATACTTGTGGTTTGTTTATCCAATATACTCCGATAAAGATACAAATAATAGACCAAAAGTGTTTCCATTCGAATTCGCTACCTGTCAGAAATACACCCATAGCAACTCCAATAAATAAAATAAGATACGTTGATAATGAGGCTAGTAGCGGAGATGAGCGTTTAATGAGTTCGTTAAATCCAACCGTACCTATAAATGTAATAAATGCCAATAAGACAAGCATCCAACTACTATGTGCGAACGCCTCGCTTTCTAATGCACTGCTGAAGTTTGTTCCCAGTAGAAAAACAAAAGCTATGGGACCAAAAATCATGAATGTAATCGTAGCAATTTCAGTTCCTGATAGTTTAGGCATGGCATATCCAATCAAAACAATATTACTTGAACCTGCTATTACCGCCATGAGTACATAAAATATTCCCAACAAGGAAGTGTTTTGAAAGGATAAACTCTCCTGGAAACTTAATGAGAAAGGGTCAATATTAAATGCTATGGAATCTCCAAATATTAATATGCAAACTCCCAGTAACCCTAATAACAAGGCGAGTAAAGCACTCAGCGAGAACCGTTGTTTGTAGATTAATATGCCCTCTATAAAAACAACGATGGGTCCCAGTGCACTTAGAATGCTTGTTACGGAAACATCTGTGCGAGACTGTGCTAGTGCATAAAATACAGAAGTGAGTACATTCCCTAAAAATCCAGATAGGAATAAGATGGGAAAATTCTCTCTGCTAAGTTTTTTTGCAGTTTTCCACATTAATGGAAGGAAAAAGATTCCTGCTCCGAAGATTTGGAAAAGTGCAACTTGCGTGTCTGAATAAGCTTTTAGAGCCTCGAATCTTACCGAGAAGGATGCTCCCCAGGCTAATGAAATTATTAGTAAAAGTATGATGGGTAAGAATCTTTTCATATAAACAGTTATTTTTTTGATAATTCCTCTTCAACTTCTTTGTAAGCTTTAGATAAATAGGCTAGTAACCTACTAAGGGGGTGGATGCCTTGCATCGTTTCTTTACTGACTCCTTTACCTGACAGACGTAGCAACAAAACTCCATAAAGTGTGGTTAGAGCTATTTCGATATCGCTCGTTTCATCATCTGCTTTGCTATTTTGTCGCATCTCTAAAAGTGTCTGTGCTGCCGAGGTAAAGAGTTGTCGGTATTGTGGATCATGTTTTTTGTGCAATAGGGCAAAATGAAGTTCAGTGAGTTCGTCCACATTGTTCTTTAAAATCTGTAAATGTCCTTTTTTCTGAATTTTCTCCTTTTGCATCATTATTAGGAGATTCTCATACCAATCGTAAATTTGTTTTTTAAGATCTCCTGAAACGTCAAACGGATTTACACGTTGCTTTTCGATACAATTCATATCAAATTTACAGGCTCGGATGAAATCCTCAACTTGCCACATATACAAAATGTATTCAGCTAAATTTTCTTTCTTTTTTTCTTGTGCTATGAGCATTTTCTTGAGATATTATTTTAAACCTTTTAACTTTTCAATCATCCGTCTTTCTTGTTTTGTAGGACGCCCCAGACCTCTGTCACGATATTCAAAACCTCTTGTTTTCGTAGCTTCTAATAAATCCAATTGCTCTTGTGGTGTTACATCTTTTACAAAATCAGGAGTGAGTTTAGCTCCCATACGTTTCCCACTAATGGCTAATACTTTGTATTCATAGGTAATAGGAGCACGTTTTACACCTACGATGTCTCCTTCTTGAACTTCTCTTGAAGGTTTCGCAATTTCTCCATTGATAAATACATGGCGTTTCTTGCAAGCTTCAGCTGCTTGACTTCGAGTTTTGAAGATACGAACAGCCCACAACCACTTATCAACACGTATTTTGTCAATTTCACTCATTGTTCCACTTTCTATTTTAATACCTTGTATTTACAATGTCATGTTCAAAGATAGCGAAGTATCTTACGGCATGTCAACTAATTTGAGATTTTTCACAATGTTCAAAATGACAATTATGCTTACAACGCTTTTAACTGAGCTTCTAGCTCTGCAATTTTTGCCTCTGCATCAGCTTTTTTCTTCTGTTCTATCGCCACCACCTTCTCTGGTGCGTTATTTACAAAGCGCTCGTTGCTCAATTTCTTAGTTACACTGTTCAAGAACCCCTTGGTATAATCCAGTTCTTCGGTAATCTTTTTACGTTCAGCCTCTATATCAATAGCTCCAGTCATAGGAATGTAGCAAGAAGTGTTATTTACCGTGAACCCTATAGATTGTTCAGGTTTTTCACCAGTTACTGTAGTTTCGCTGATATTCCCCATTTTTTCGATAACTTCAGTGCAAGGTATTTCGTGAGAAACTGTGAGTGTCAGCTCTTCCTTAAATCCAATGTTTTTATCCTTTCGAATCGTACGAATTGCTGTAACTACTTCTTGAGCTACTTGAATATCTTCTAAAAGTGATGCATCTTCATTTGTATAATTTGGTAGAGTAGTAACCATTAGCGATTCTCCGTCTTCTCGCTCGCGTAATAATTGCCAAACCTCTTCTGTTACGAAAGGCATAAAAGGATGTAATAATTGCATTAACTGTTCTAAAAAATTCACACTGGCATCATAGGTAGTTCTATCCATTGCTTCACCAAAAGGTGGTTTTACAGCTTCTAAATACCAAGATGAAAAATCATCACGTATCAAAGTGTATGCAGTCATTAATGCTTCAGAGATTCGATATGACTTTAATTGCTCATTTAGTTTTGAGGCTTCTTGTGCCAATTTTTGTTCAAACCAAGCCACAGCTGTTGCTGCGTATTTTGGCTGTGATTTATCCTCTGCATTCCAGCTTTTTACCAAACGGAATGTATTCCAAATCTTTGTCGTAAAGTTTCTTCCTTGCTCTACAAGACTGTCTTCATATAATAAGTCGCCACCGGCAGGAGCACTCAACAATATCCCTACACGTACTCCATCTGCACCATATTCCTTTATCAAATCTAGAGGGTCAGGAGAGTTTCCTAATTGTTTAGACATTTTACGACGTTGACTATCACGAACAATTCCTGTGAAATAAACATTTTTGAATGGGATTTCTTTACGATATTCAAATCCTGCCATAATCATACGTGCCACCCAAAAGAATATAATATCAGGACCTGTGATTAAATCATTTGTAGGATAATAATAATTGATATCTTTATTGTCAGGTTTATTAATTCCATTGAAAACAGAAATTGGCCAGAGCCAAGAAGAAAACCAAGTATCCAAAACATCTTCATCTTGACATAAGTCAGCTTCAGTGTAGGTTTTGCCTGTTTTTTCTTCAGCTTTACGAAGAGCTTCATCGATTGATGAAGCCACCACATATTCGCCATTGTCGAAATAATAAACAGGAATACGCTGTCCCCACCACAATTGACGAGAAATGCACCAGTCACGGATATTTTCCATCCAGTGACGATATACATTTTTGAATTTTGCAGGATGGAATTTAATATCGTCATTCATCACGTGCTCCAATGCAGGTTTTGCTAGCTCTGACATTTTTAGGAACCATTGTGCTGATAATTTCGGTTCTATAACGGCATCGGTACGTTCCGAATAGCCTACTTTATTCGTATAGTCTTCTATTTTTACAAGGTTACCCGCTTTTTCAAGCTCAGGAATAATCAAATCTCTTACTTCAAATCTATCTTTATCTACAAATAGTTCAGCGGCTTCGCTCAATGTACCATTATCATTAAAAATGTCAATAGTCTCTAACTTGTGACGCATTCCTATTTCGTAGTCATTCTCATCATGGGCTGGAGTTATCTTCAAAGCACCGGTCCCAAACTCAATATCTACATATTCGTCTTGGATAATCGGTACTGCTCGATTTACTAGAGGAACGATGCATTTTTTTCCTGCATATTTCGTAAAACGCTCATCATTAGGATTTACACAGACTGCCGTATCTCCTAGAATAGTTTCAGGACGAGTGGTTGCAATAGTGATATAATCCTCTTCCCCTTCTATTTGATAACGTAGATAATACAGTTTTGACTGTTCCTCCTTATGAATAACCTCTTCATCAGAAACAGCTGTTTTTGCCACAGGATCCCAATTTACCATTCTAACGCCTCGGTAAATCAATCCTTTTTCATATAAATCGATAAATACTTTTATGACAGAATCATACAATTCCTTATCCATTGTAAATCGAGTACGCTCCCAATCACAAGAAGCACCCAATTTTTTCAATTGTTCTAAAATGATGCCTCCATGCTTTTCCTTCCATTCCCATGCATGCTCCATGAAAGATTCGCGAGTAAGCTGGTCTTTCGTAATGCCTTCTTCTCTTAATTTATTGACAACTTTAGCCTCTGTTGCAATAGATGCATGGTCAGTCCCTGGAACCCAACATACATTTTTTCCCTCCATTCTCGCTCTTCTTGCCAATACGTCTTGTATGGTATTATTTAGCATGTGTCCCATATGTAATACACCAGTTACGTTTGGTGGAGGTATCACGATAGTGTAAGGCTCACGCTCATCAGGAGTAGAGTGAAAAAATTGGTTGTCTAACCAATAGTTATACCATTTGTTTTCTGCTTTTGTATGTTGATATTTTGCAGGAATTTCCATAAAATAGACCTTTTTTTGATACTTTTAAAATGCAAAAATAGTGATTCTATGGGAATTAGGCTATGAAAATCCCTAACTTTGCAAAAAAGCAAAGAGATAGAATGAGGAAGCAGACGCTAGGCATCGTTTTACGATATTTTCGATACGGAGATAATGGAATGATTGCTCACATCTACACGAGGGATTACGGACGTCAGTCTTTTATCTTTAAATCATCAAAATCAAGAAAGTCCAAAAATAAACTGCATTTTTTACAACCTTTGGCTCTAGTCGAAATCCCAATTGACTATAAACCACAAAAGGAAATGTATATGGGCAATGGTGCCACTTCATCTAAATTATTCCAAGATATTCCTTTTAATCAAGTTAAGAATAGTATTGCATTTTTTATAGCGGAGCTACTGAGTAAAGTTTTACAATATGCGCAGGAAGCTGATGAGTCCTTATTCTCTTTTTTGAAAGATGCCATTGTCTTTCTAGATGATGAAAACATCAAAGGAACAAATTTTCACTTAGCTTTTTTGGTAAAACTAACAGCTTATTTAGGTATTCAGCCAGAGGAACATGACGCGGAGCATTCCTATTTGAATATTTCACAAGGAGAGTTTAGCCCATTTTCAGAAATTGATAGTCTTACGAGTGGGCATTCCACATTATGGAAAACCTTGCAAAATAAAACGTGGGTAGCTTGTGATGCAATCCCTCTCTCGCGGGAAAAAAGAAACGCTTTTTTAGAGAAAGTGCTCCAATATTATACCTATCACTTTCAGGACTTAGGAAAGTTTAAGAGTTTGGAGGTGCTCCACGAAGTTTTCGGATAGCTTATTAAATAGATGCAGTTATTGGTTTCGATACCTTTTTTATGTCATTTTTCAAAAAAGAAAGCATCTCAGGGTAGATTACTTTGTCTCTCCACCAAGACAGACGGGGTGAGACATGAATACCACCTTCCATAAGCACTAACTTGTGAGGCACATTTTTTTTGGTAAGCACAGAATCTAAAGATAAAGCTTGACTCATATCAACGACCCTATCGCTTGTTCCTTGAAGAATAAGTGTAGGGACATTGGAGGCGTTGCTAATTGGACTTGCCTCTTTGAATATATTAAGTGATTTATCATCAGAATATTTTCCTCTAGTAGCCAGTTCGAAAAAGTATTTTGTGTACCAATGATAAATCCTATTTCCCGTATATGTCTCTGAAAAAAAGTCTGTAGGAGCTGCTAATGAAATAATTTTCTCTACGCACTCAGGATTTTGATATCCATAAAGCAACGACAAGTGAGCTCCTGCACTTTCACCAAACAAGATGAAGCGACATGGAAGTGATAGACTATCCGCTTTTTCTTTTAGGTAATTTACTGCTAAATCAATATCTTCTAACTGTTCTTTATAAGTGATGTTGCCTTTATTTAAACGATAATTGATGTTGGCACTCGGGATATTGTTTTTTGCAAGAAATTCTTGAACAGGATTCAAAGTTTCTTTTTCTACGAAAAACCATGCTCCACCATGTACTAAAATGACCATCGGTATGCTGTCAATTACATTTTCTGAAATATAAAGGTCTAAGGTCTGTGTATCCTCCTTACCGTATGCTAAGTTTTCTTCTGTAGAAAATGAATGATCTGTATTTATATTTGTGGGTGTGATGGAGCAAGTCTCAAAGAGAAGAGAGTTGAAAAGGACGAGTAAAATATAGGCGCTTCTCATTGTCAAAGGCTTTTTTGTTTTACTGCTACGAAAATAATCAAGAAATCCTTCCTAAAATACGAGTTAACAGTAAGTTAGCAGTAGTTTAACCGAGAGGTCATCATTCCTTTTCTTTGAGGTAATATTGCAGTTGTTTTTACAAAAAATGAAAATTTTTAATAGATGGATTTGTAGAATAAATAAAATATACTACATTTGCACACGCAATTGGGGCGAATAGCTCAGTTGGTTCAGAGCACCTGGTTTACACCCAGGGGGTCGGGGGTTCGAATCCCTCTTCGCCCACACTAATTTAAAGACTGGTATTTAGCCAGTCTTTTTTTATTAAAAAAATCCACATCCTTTCTCAATAATTGTACCACTGTATGTTATTATTTGCTATTTTTGTGTGTTAATTACAAACAAGGAAAAAAGAACGATGAGAGGAATAACGATTAAGGAGATTCTTGCCAAATCAAAAGTAGATGAGGAAGTCACGCTTAGAGGCTGGGTACGCACTCGCCGTGGGAATAAACATTTATCATTTATAGCTTTAAATGACGGGTCTACTTTTCAAAACTTGCAAGTCGTAGCAGATCATCCGAAATTTGAAGAGGATTTGTTAAAACAAATTACCTCTGGAGCATCGCTGGAAGTTGAGGGAAAGATTGTTGCATCCTCTGGAACTCAAAATATAGAATTACAAGCCGACAAAATAACAGTATTAGGAACTTGTGATCCTGATGAGTATCCGATACAACCAAAAAAACACTCTTTAGAATTTTTACGAGAGAATGCACATTTGCGTTTCAGAACTGCAACTTTTGGTGCTGTATTTCGCATTCGTCATGCAGTTTCATACGCTATTCACAATTATTTTAATAAAAATGGATTTTATTATTTTCATAGTCCAATTATAACTGCATCTGATGCTGAGGGTGCTGGAGAAATGTTTCGTGTTACTACACTTGATGCAGAAAATCCGCCTCGTACGGAAGATGGAAAGATAGATTATAGTGAAGACTTCTTTGGAAAAGAAACAAACCTTACGGTTTCAGGACAGTTAGAGGGAGAGTTGGCAGCTACTGCTTTAGGTAAAATATATACATTTGGTCCCACTTTTAGAGCTGAGAATTCCAATACGACACGGCATTTAGCAGAGTTTTGGATGATAGAGCCTGAGATGGCTTTCTATGATTTGCAAGATGACATGGAGTTAGCTGAGGATTTTACAAAATCCATTATTAATTATGTCCTTGATAATTGTATGGAAGACTTGGAGTTTTTAAGTAAAAGACTTCAGGAAGAAGAGAAAGTAATGAAGCAAGAAGATCAATCCATGGAATTGATTGAAAAGCTTCGATTTGTCGTTGAAAATGATTTTGAGAAAATAAGCTATACAGAGGCTTTTAATATATTGAGGAACTCAAAACCAAATAAAAAGAAACGTTTCCAATATCCTATTGATGAATGGGGAGTAGATTTACAATCAGAGCATGAACGCTATCTAGTGGAGAAGAAGTTTCAAAAACCAGTAATTATTTATGATTATCCAAAGGATATCAAAGCATTTTATATGCGACAAAACGATGATGGAAAAACGGTAGCGGCTATGGATGTACTTTTCCCACAGATTGGAGAAGTCATAGGAGGTTCACAGCGAGAGGAGCGATTAGACAAACTGGAACAACGTATGGATGAGATGAATATTCCTAAAGAAGAAATGAGCTGGTATTTAGATACTCGCCGTTTTGGTACAGTGGTTCATAGTGGGTTTGGCTTAGGATTCGAGCGCATGGTGTTGTTTGTAACAGGCATGGGCAATATTCGAGATGTAATACCATTCCCAAGAACACCTAAAAATGCAAGATTTTAATATATAGATAGAGGAGATAAACTAGATGCTCAAACAGGTACAGCAGCTGAAGCTGCAACAAAAGCTTTCCCCCCAACAAATTCAAATAGTGAAATTGTTGGAACTTCCTACTTTACAATTTGAACAAAGGGTAAAAAAGGAGTTAGAGGAAAATCCTTTATTGGAGGAACAAGATGAATATACTAATAAAGATGAGCAACAAAATGAAGAACAGGATGAGAATCCTGCGGAGAACGAGGAATTTAGTATAGATGATTATATTGAAGATGAGGATGAGATGCCTTCTTATCGCTTGCGAGCCAATAATTACTCATCTGATGACAAATATGAAGACATTCCTTTCTCGAGGGGAGAGAGTTTTCATGAACATTTAGAGCGCCAGCTCGGTTTACGTATCCAGTTGAGCGAAGAGGAGCGTAAGATTGCAGAATTCATTGTAGGCAATATTGATGAAGATGGTTACCTACGCAGAGAATTAGACGCTATTGTTGACGATCTAGTCTTTGCAGCAAATGTAGATGTAGATATCAAAACCTTAGAGCGTTTATTGCTTGTTGTTCAGGACTTTGACCCACCAGGAGTTGGTGCTCGAAACTTGCAAGAGTGTTTGGCTTTACAACTTAAGAAAATAAAGGATAGGACGGATGAGCAAGATAAAGCACTCCAGATTATTACGAATTATTTTGATCTATTTACAAAAAAGAACTACCAAAAATTAATTAAAAAACTGGAAGTGTCACGTGATGAATTGCGCGATATTGTTGAGGAAATAACTCGATTAAATCCCAAGCCTGGAAGCGCATATTCTCAAAGTTCTACTCAGGGTGCAGCCTACATAACTCCTGATTTCATTATAGAAATGCATGATGGAGAGCTTAAAATGTCACTCAATGCACGAAATGTTCCAGAATTGAGAGTTAGTGAGCAATATAAAGATGTGTTGAGAGGCTCCAAAAAAGACGGGAAAGCAAAGAAAGATGCTGCTGTTTTTGTTAAACAAAAGATTAACGCAGCTAAATGGTTTGTAGATGCTGTACGCCAACGTCAGCAGACACTCATTTCGGTCATGAATGCTATTATGATTCGCCAAGAGAAATTTTTCATTGATGGTGATGAGAAAATGCTAAAGCCAATGATTTTGAAAGATATTGCTGAAGATACAGATTTAGATATTTCAACCATATCGCGAGTATCAAATTCAAAGTATGTACAAACACACTTTGGTGTATTTCCACTAAAATATTTCTTTTCTGAATCAATGATGACAGAGTCTGGTGAAGAAGTATCAACACGTGAAATCAAGAGAATATTACAAGATTGTGTAGATGGTGAAGATAAAAGAAAGCCACTTACCGATGAAAAATTGGCAGAAATTTTACAGGAAAAGTCTTATTTGATTGCACGCCGTACTGTTGCAAAGTATAGAGAAAATTTAGGAATTCCTATTGCCCGCTTAAGGAAAGAATTGTAATGACTCGTATTGCAAGCATTGTTTCCGTGCTGTTGCATCCCTTGCTCATGCCTTTCTATGCGGTCTTGGTAATGCTTTTAGCTACACCCTTGGGTGGTTTATTGCCAGGGAAAGCATCATTTATTATTTTAGGAACTGTTTTTGTTCTCACCTGCTTCATGCCGTTTCTTTTTGTAGCATTTCTTCGAATTAAAGGTGTCGTTAGTTCAATGAAGATAAGAAATCGAAAGGAAAGAACACTACCGTTATTGTTTGGTGCGTTTATGTATTATATCTGTTACCAGTTGATGGCTAAAGTGGCAAGCCTCCCTCATTTATTTTCCAAAATGTTTTTCGCGCTCACAGTTTTTTTATTGATACTGATAATTATTACTAGATTTTGGAAAATAAGTTTGCATATGGCAGCTGTTGGTGGCATGTTAGCCATTGTGTTTGTTTTTTCCTTTTATTCTTGGCTACCCTTATTCGTTATCTTCTTGGCAGGACTTTTAGGTACTTCTAGACTTTGGCTACAAGCACATAATTCTATGCAAGTCTATGCAGGATTTTGCTTAGGAGTCAGTTTCTTTATTGGTTATTTTCTGTAGGAGAGTTTTTAGGAACGATACGAATTGTTTATTTTTCTTATAGAATAATTTAGTGTTTAGGAAATAATGTAGTTATGATTTTAGTATCTTTGAAGTGATTGAACTTAAAATTTATAAGATGCGATTACTACTCCATGCCCTAATTTTAGCAGTTACGATTACATTAGTTCAAGATGTCTGTGCGCAGGAAACATCATTTAGTCCTAAACAAAAGAAACTGATACAAAAGTATAAGCCCTTTTTTACTAAGGATGCCCAACTTATATACATAGATTATATCTATATCATAGAAAAACGAGCGGACAGTGTATTGGTCAAGAAGATTATAAATCCCGATAAATTGGTCAAAACCCACGAGATTGAATATCACAATACCTACCTATCAACGGAACACGGTTCCTACACGGAATGGTATGATAATGGAAATATTTGGGTGAAAGGTGAGTATCATTTAGGAAAGAAACAAGGAGTTTGGAGATATTATTCTCATAAAAATAATGGAAAACCTAGAAAAGCAGGTACATTTATCAATGATAAAAAAGAAGGTGCTTGGACTTTTCAAACAAAGAATGAAAGAGTTATTACAAATTATAAGGCAGGAAAGAAGGACGGTTATAAAGAAAGGTATGATAGTCTGAAAAATCTTGAATACAAAGCATTATATAGAAATGACAGCCTAATCAATGTATTGATAGACAAAAATCCTAAAAAAAGGGAGATGCCTCATTTTAAAGGAGGAGATAAGGGAATTTTAAGAAAAATAGCACAAAAAATAACATATCCTTCAACAGTAAAAGATAAAGGGATAGAAGGAACCGTAAAATTAAAATTCGTTGTAGAAAAGGATGGAAGTATAGGAGAAGTTGTAACTTTAAGAGGCGTCTGCAATAGCTTGGAAAAAGCTTCAGTTCGAGCAGTAAAAAAATTGCCAAGATTCAAACCGGGAGAACTGAATGGAAAGAAGGTAAGCGTTTGGTATCAGGTTCCTATTGAATTTAAATTGAAATATGATGATGAATAAGCTGAAAATTTCGACACTTATTATAAGTTTACTGATTCTACTGGGAAACTGTAATGGTAAGAAAATAAGTAAGGATGACAAAGAAAAGAGAGTAACTACTAAAAAAATAGTAAAAGTTGGTGCTGAAAATACCGAAGCCTATTTACCTTTATTACAAGATAAGAATGTAGCTGTAGTTACTAATCATACGGGAGTTTTACGATTATTTAATGAACAAGATAGTGTTGTAGGTGAACTACATATAGTAGATTATTTGCTGAGTGAGGAAATAGAAGTTAAGTCAATATTTGCACCTGAACATGGTTTTAGGGGAGAACATGATGCTGGAGCGAATATTAAAAATAGGATAGATACTAAAACGGGCTTGCCGATTTATTCTCTGCATGGCAAATACAAGAAGCCACAAGCGAAACAATTAGAAAACATTGACGTAGTTGTCTTTGATATCCAAGATGTGGGAGTTCGATTCTACACTTATATTTCTACTTTACATTATGTAATGGAAGCATGTGCAGAGAACTCTATCCCTTTGATAGTTCTAGATCGACCAAATCCCAATGGTCATTATGTAGATGGTCCTGTTATGGAGAAAGAATTCCAATCTTTTATCGGAATGCATCCTGTACCTATCATATATGGAATGACTATAGGGGAATATGCATTAATGATAGAAGGAGAACATTGGCTTCCTGACACTCTTTCTTGCGAATTGACTATTGTAGAACTAAAGGGATGGACACATAAGACCAACTATAAACTGCCGATTAAACCTTCACCAAATCTTCCCACAGCCCAGTCTGTAAATCTATATCCATCGTTATGTTTATTTGAGCAAACGAATGTGAGCATTGGCAGAGGTACCAATACACCATTCGAAATCTATGGGAGTCCATATTTAGATTCTAGAGATTTTAATTATATGTTTATTCCTGAACCAACAGCAGGAGCGCAACATCCTAAGCATAAGGGAATAAGGTGCTATGGAGAAAATCTAAGGCATTTCCCCAGGAGATTGGATAAATTAGAACTACAATGGTTGATGAGAGCTTATAAAAAAAGTCGGTTGAAGAATCTTTTCTTTAAAACGAATTTTGAATTGCTTTCAGGCACATCTATGTTGAGAGAACAGATCCGATACGGCTGGAGAGAGGATCAAATTAGAGAAAGCTGGCGAGAAGATTTAGTTATATTTAAAAATAAAAGAAAAAAATACTTATTATACCCAGATTTTAAAGAATAGGTTATACTTTTGAGAATCAAGAGATAAAAAGAAATAAACATTAAATAATAAAAGGAAATATGAAGTTTTTTTTAGACACAGCAAACTTAGAGCAAATTAAAGAGGCACAACAATTAGGCGTGTTGGATGGCGTTACCACCAACCCTTCGCTTATGGCAAAGGAGGGTATAAAAGGTGAAGAAGCTTGCAACAAACACTACATAGATATTTGTAATATTGTAGATGGTGATGTGAGTGCAGAGGTCATTGCCACTGATTATGAAGGAATGATTAAAGAAGGAGAAGCGTTAGCAAAATTACATGAACAAATTGTTGTGAAAGTTCCGGTAACTCTTGATGGTATAAAAGCGATTAAATATTTAACTTCTAAGGGAATCCGTACTAACTGTACTTTAATATTCTCAGCAGGACAAGCATTGTTGGCTGCAAAAGCAGGTGCAACTTATGTATCGCCATTTATTGGGCGTTTAGATGACATTTCTGCAGATGGATTGCTCTTAATTGAGGAGATTCGTGAAGTTTTTGATAACTATACCTATGATACTGAGATTTTAGCGGCTTCAGTACGTCATACGATGCACATTGTAGAATGTGCAAAGATTGGTGCAGACGTAGCAACTTGCCCGCTTTCAGCAATTAAAGGCTTATTAAAGCATCCATTGACAGACAGTGGATTGGCACAGTTTCTTGCTGACCATAAGAAACTTAACGGATAAATTTTATAAGAAATGTTTATTAGGCTATACGAAAAGAATCCGGACCAGCAAGTTATTGATCAAGTTGTCAAAGTGCTGAAAGGCGGAGGCGTTATTGTCTATCCTACGGATACTATTTACGCTCTCGGCTGTGATATGATGCAACCCAAAGCTATCAAAAAGATGGCTCAATTAAAAGGAATCAAAGCAGACAAAGCTTTCTTTTCAATTATAGGGAGCAGTATCAGCCAATTGTCCGATTATGTTCGTTTAGATGATGAAGTATTCAAACTTTTAAAGAGAAATCTGCCAGGAGCTTTCACTTTTATACTACCAACGAATAGAGCAATGCAGAAAAAGCTTGGCGGGAAAAGGACAGAGATAGGAATTCGTATCCCAAACAACGAAATTATTCTCACTATTGCTGAGACGTTAGGAAACCCGTTAGTTACTACTTCCATAAAAGATGAAGATATGGTCGTAGAATATACTACTGATCCCGAACTGATTTATGAAAAATATGGAAATCAAGTGGAGATGGTTATAAACGGAGGATATGGGAAGAATGTTGCCTCTACAATAGTGAACTGTACAGAGCAACCCTTTAACATTGAAAGACAAGGCATGGGTGAATTAAAATAAAACTGTAACTTTGAAAAATTATTGAATATTATTATAAAAATGAAAATTATGAAAAAATTATTGTGGATAGCTATTGCAACTTTAGTTATTGTAGCTTGTACTAAAGAAGCACCCGACTATACGGTGCTTTCAGGTAAATTGGAAAATGTATCTGGACTAAAAGAAATCAGAGTCAGAGGAGCTTATGACTTCTCACAAGTGATTGAGGTTAAAGAGGATGGTACCTTTGCTGATACTTTACAACCTATAAAAACGGGCTACTACACACTGCAAATCGGGAGAGCAAACCTACCGATGTATTTAGAGCAAGGCGACAATCTAAATGTGACTGTTGATATTTCTAATTCAGAAAATCCTCTTTCTTTTTCTGATGGTAAAGCCGTAGCTGTAAACAAATATCTAGCAGATAAAAATAAAGCATCTAGAGAAAAAGTTGCCAAATTAGGCGGTTTTCAAGGTATTTTCGGTATGGAAGAAGATAAATTCTTGGAAACAATGAAATCAATGAATGAAGAGGAAACTAAAAGACTAGATTCTACAAAGAATTTACCAGAAAAATTTATAGAACTAGAAAAGAAAACCATCGAGTATGACTACCTATATAACCTTTCTTTATATCCTGAATATCATGCTTATGTGACTAAAAAAGAAGATTATGAAGCACCAGAATCAATCACAAAACCTTTAGAAAGCTTGACATATGATAATGAAAAGGATTATAATGAAATAGGCATATACAAGCAATTAGTACTTTCTCATTTTATCAACAGATATTATGATGATGCTAATGATAGAGATGAGGTTTTAAATGAAGTTAAAGGTGCAGGAATAGAGTCTTTAAAGACAGATATGGCTAGGAGTTTATCACAAGGATTGAGTTTAGGGGCTAAAGACGCTAAAGCAGAAGCTGATAGAATTAAGTCACTAACTTCTGATGAAGATGTAATTAAAGACGTTGATAAGTTTTTATCATCAGCAAGTGAGCTTTCAGAAGGTAAGCCTTCTCCAAAATTCACCTATCCAAATATTAATGGGAAAGATGTTTCATTAGATGATCTTAAAGGAAAACTCGTTTATATCGATGTATGGGCAACTTGGTGCGGACCATGTAAGAGAGAAATTCCTTTCCTAAAGCAACTAGAAAAAGACTATCATAATAAAGCAGTACACTTTGTGAGTATTTCTATTGATGAGAAGAAAAATGATTGGGAAAAGATGGTCAAAGATCAAGATTTGAAAGGTATTCAGCTACATGCAAAAGAAGCTTGGAAATCCTCATTAGTTCAAGATTATAAGATTAATGGTATCCCTCGTTTTATATTGTTAGACAAAGAGGGAAATATCATCACTGCTGATGCACCAAGACCATCAACAGATGAAATCAGAACATTATTAGATGAGTGGTTAAAAAAATAATCACACTATCTCATAGCACTTATGAAATAGGCAAGGCTTCGGCTTTGCCTATTTTTATTATCCGCAGTGTTTGAATTTTTTTATGTGTTCTCTAAACTTTATAATTATATTTGCAAATTGAGAATGGTAGTAGTTTAGACATATACTTGGTGTGTGTAAAAAAATGTAAACAATTAAGAGATGATAAAAAAAATAGGATTTTTAGCAAGCTTATTATTTGTAACAGCCTTCACTGTCTTTGCACAAATGTATAATCCCGTTTCTTGGGAGTTTGATAGCAAAAAAATATCTGACAATGAATACGAGTTAATCTTTTATGCTAACATAGACGAAGGTTCTTCAATGTATTCGCAACATATAGATGAAGGAGGTCCAATACCTACTACTTTCAATTTCGAAGATTCTGAGAGTTTCGAACTGATAGGTAAGACCATTGAATCAGAAAACAACAGAGAAACAAAGCATGATGATATCTTTGACATGGAATTGACTAAGTTTCATGATCAGGCTGTTTTTACACAAAAAATAAAGGTTTTAGACATTAACAAACCGATAAAAGGTTTTGTTCGTTTTATGTCTTGTGATGATACTCAATGTACTCCGCCAACTGAAGAAGAGTTTCTCTTCACATTATCAGAAGAAGCAGCCACTGTTGCTGAAAATGAATCCGAAGATGATATCGTCATTGATGCCGAAAAGGTCAACATGGAGCTTTATGGAATGGTACCAGGAGATATCATGAGAACTGATAAGAATTGTGGTATTACAGATGATTCGCAGTTAGATGAAGAAGATCAGGGAATTTGGACGATTTTTATTTTAGGATTTCTTGGTGGACTGATTGCTTTACTCACACCCTGCGTTTTTCCTATGATTCCTTTAACAGTAAGTTTTTTTACGAAACAGAGTGCAAAAGGAAATGGGACAAGAAATGCTATTTTATATGGATTTTTTATTCTCTTAGTATATCTTTTATTGAGTATTCCATTCCATTTGTTGGATACTATTAATCCGGACATTCTAAATGATATTTCAACAAATATATGGTTAAATATTGCATTTTTTGTCATCTTCATATTCTTTGCATTTTCATTCTTTGGCTATTATGAATTGACGTTGCCAAACAGTTGGATGGCAAAAACGTCAAGTGCTGAGGGAGCAGGGGGAATTATTGGGATCTTCTTTATGGCATTGACTTTGGCATTAGTGTCTTTTTCTTGTACAGGACCTATCTTAGGCTCACTTTTGGCAGGATCTCTATCATCTGATGGCGGTGCTTGGCAATTAACCTCAGGAATGGCAGGTTTCGGAGTCGCGTTAGGTTTACCATTTGCGCTTTTTGCCATGTTCCCAAATTGGCTCAATAAAATGCCAAAATCCGGAGGTTGGCTAAATACCGTAAAGGTAGTTCTTGGATTCTTAGAATTGGCTTTAGCCCTAAAGTTCCTATCCAATGCAGACTTAGTTAAGAATTGGGGAATTTTGAAGATTGAAACGTTCTTGGTGCTTTGGATAATAATTTTTGCAGCTATGGCATTGTATTTATTTGGTGTTATTCGTTTTCCACACGATTCCAAATTAAAAAAACTATCTGCCACAAGAATAACTTTAGGTCTTATTACGGCTGCATTTACAGTTTATTTAGTATCAGGACTTTTCTATAGTGAAGAGAAGCAGAGCTATCCTCCATTGAAGATATTGAGTGGATTGGCACCACCAGTTGGTTATAGTATTTTCCATCCAAAGCATTGTCCAAACAACTTACAATGTTTTGATAATTTAAAAGACGGATTAGCTTATGCGAAAAGTGCAAATAAGCCAGTACTTTTAGACTTTACAGGCTTCGCTTGTGTAAATTGTAGAAAAATGGAGGAACATGTTTGGTCAGTTAGTTCCGTTGATAAAATAATCAGGAATGAATACGTATTGATTTCATTACATATTGATGATAAGCGAGATCTCCCTGAGACAGAACAGGTCTATGTCAACCGGATTAATGGAGGTAAGCGATTGTTAGAAAATTATGGTCATAAATGGGCACATTTCCAGACAGCCTACTTTAATTCCAATTCACAACCATTTTATGTGTTGATGGATTATGATGGAAAAACATTATTAACGCAACCAATTGGATACACATCTGATCATGAGGATTTTGAAACTTTCCTAAATTGTGGGTTAGAATCATTTAAGAATAAGAGTACCTTAAAATAAGTAAATCGGATAAGATGGAAAAGCGCAAAAAAACGATAGCTCTTGTTGCTCATGATAATCGAAAGCAAGATTTGAAAGACTGGGTATTGTTTAATTGGTATGAATTGATTCCCCACACTATGGTGTGTACAGGAACTACAGGGCTTGTAGTAGAAGAAGCGTTAGAGAAAAAATGTGAAAAATATGACGAAAAGGCACCTGAAGTGATTAGACTAAAATCAGGACCATTAGGAGGGGATCAACAAATGGGGGCTTTGATAGCAGAGGAGAAAGTTGATGTGATGATTTTTCTTTGGGATCCTATGGAACCACAGCCACATGATGTTGATGTAAAAGCTCTTCTACGTATTGCTTCCTTATATAATATACCAACTGCGACCAATAAGGCTACAGCAGACTTCATTATTTCTTCTCCATTATTTCATGAGGATTATAACCCCGAACGCAAAAATTACCAAGATTATCTTTCAAGAAAAATAGATATAAATAAATAGATATGCAACCACTTGTTATCATTCCAGCACGTTACGATTCTACTCGGTTTCCCGGGAAACCATTGGCATTGATAAATGACAAGCCTATGATTCAGCATACGTATGAGCAAGCTATTAAAACAGATTATCCTGTACTAGTTGCTACAGATGATGAACGTATCGTTAAGGCGGTTGAAGAGTTTGGTGGAAAAGTTGTCTTAACTGGCGAGCACTCCAATGGTACAGAAAGATGCAGAGAGGCAGCACATATTGCTGAGAGTGATCACGGAATGCAATTTGATGTTGTCATAAATGTACAAGGTGATGAGCCTTTCATTCATCCAGACCAAATAAAAGCATTGTTTGAAGTTTTTGGAACAGATGAAAATATTGATATCGCTACTTTTGGTAAAAGAATAAAGGAAACGGAAGACCTTTTTAGTGCCAATATCGTGAAAGTGGTACGCGGGAAGAAAAGACAAGCTTTATATTTTAGCCGTTCAGTTATTCCATATTGCCGTGATGCTTTTAAAGACGACTGGGTGGAGGAGCATAAATACTTAAAACATATTGGAATGTATGCTTACCGCAAGGAGGTACTTAATCAAATTGTGGAACTTCCTGAAGGAGAAATTGAGAAGTTAGAGTCCTTAGAGCAACTTCGTTGGTTAGAGGAAGGGTTTACTGTTATTGTTTTAGAAACGACGCATGAGTCTATTGGAATAGATACTCCAGACGATCTCAAACGGGTAAACAAACAAAAAAATAACGCCTAGACTTCTTCAACGTAAAGTTGCCCCATGGTATATTTTTTAACGATAATTTTTTCTCCTTTTGGAATAAGACCTGATATAGCGACGGCATCGAGATATTCACCATCTACTTCAATGCTTCCTGAAGGTCGTAAATCGGAGAAAACAATTCCTTCTTTTCCGATATAGTTACGCAGACTATTTTTTGTACTGATATAGCCTGCGTCATTTTTCATTTGTGTATTTAAGGCTATTCTTTGAAAAGCTTTTGTTCTAAAAAATGTACTTCCAAACGTAAAGGCAATAGCCATAAAAACAATAAAAGATATAGAAATTTGGAAGACCGCTTGCAATAAAGCGTTGTAAGATTGCGTAGGGTTAAAGTCAAAATCTAAAGTATCAACCATACTTAGAACCAATCCTATAAAAATAAGAATACTTCCTATAATTCCGGGTACTCCAAACCCTGGAATAATTAGAAATTCTACCAAGAGTAAGATAACTCCAAGTATAAATAAAGCAATTTCCCAGTAGGCTGCAAGACCTTCTAAAATGAGAGGCATAAAATACAGCAGAGCAGCAAGACCTGCTACCGCTAAAGGAAAGCCGATACCTGGCGATTGTAACTCAAACCATATTCCCCCAATGAGTAGCATTATCAATACTGATTGGAGTATTGGATTCACTAAAAAACTAATAATATTTTGTAATGCCGTAGGTTCATAATTTTTAATTTCATAATTGATAACATTAGCTCTTTGTAAAATTTCTTCAACAGATTCAGCTTTCGCCTCGCAAAATCCATGAAGAATGGCTTCGTTAGTAGTAAAAGTGAGTGTCTTTCCTGAGTCAATAACATTAGGAACTGCGAGTCGGTCATCAACCATAGCTTCTGCAATAGCAGGGTTACGACGCCATTTTATAATCTGTTTTCCATTTTTATTGATCGTATCACCTCCGTGAGCCTCTGCAGTTGCTCGCATCATAGAGCGCATATACGATTGGTATTTGTCTGGCATAGCCTGTCCATCAGTACCATTAACCACTGTTGCTGCTCCAATATTTGCCCCGGGTCTCATATAAATACTATCACAGGCTATAGAAATCAATGCACCGGCTGAGGCCGCGTTGTTATCAATAAATACATAAGTAGGAATGGGATATTGCAAAATAGCAGTACGCATAGAATCTGCGGCTACTAAAGCACCCCCGTAGGTATTCATATGAATTAAGAAAATATCGGCATTTTCTGTTTTTGCTTCGGCAAGTGCTTGTTGCATTTTTCTCCAACTTCCCGGGCCTATCTCATCATTGAGTTCAAACTGATATACTTTTTGCTTTTTTTTAGAATCTGCTCTCTCTTGTGCCCAGAGCGCATTAGACAAACTAATAAATAAAAGTAAGATATATAGGATAGAACGTATCATAGTTTATGATTGCTAAAGAGACCTTAAAAATAGTATTTTTTTATTAATTTAATAAAATTGCTTATTCTGAATCTTTAATATGACTAATGTTCCAGCTATAACTGACCATATAGCTACAAAAGCAGCTAAGAACAAGTTACATAGAGGTAGAAATAAGCTCAACGCGAATAGTGCCCCAACTCCAAATGTAGCGACACGATGTTGTCGAATGAAAGAAATACTTTCTCTGATAGTTGGGTAGTGACGTTCCATACCAAAATCCATAAAGGAAGCTCCATAGAAGAAAGAAGATGTTACAAAGAGAAGAATGGGAGCAAAAGCACCAAGTATGGGAATAAATCCGATGATAAATATAACTACAGAAAGCAATAGTTGAACAACTGCATTACGGACTGTGATTTTAATTCCTCTCCATATATCTTGTAATGCTTTCTTTATTGAGAATGGATAATCTACTCCTGTCTCTAGACTCTCAATACGTTCTGAAATTATAGAAAAAAAAGGAGACATGATGATAATGATAAGAAATCCCCCATAAAGAATTAAACTTAAGATAAACAACACATTGAAGGTGAAGTAAAAAATTCCATAAATAAGTTCATCAAAGTATGCTGAACCCCAGAACGTCAAATTCTCTGCTCCTGTGAGTTGGAAAATCTTTTCTGAAAGTCCATCGGTGAAATTCGTGATTAGAGAATATCCTCCTACAATTAGTAATATATTAATAACGATGGGAATAAACAGAAAAAGGCGAATCTTTTTATGGAATAAAAGTTTAAAGCCTCTATTGTAACATTGTATGGCAAGACCAAATTCTCTAAATGCTTTCATAAGATTTTTATGACTATTCAAAAGTAACGACATTATATGTAACCATCAAAACCATTTTTTTAATGGGCGTTTTACTTATAAGCTATTTTATTGTCCTTATATTTGTACAAAATTAGGAATATGAATACGGAACAGCACTTATCAACAAATGCGAATGTTTTAGAATTTGTTACGGTTGTTGCAGAATATTGTGCAATGTTAGAACGACAAGCTGAGCATGAGAAGGATATTTTTGTAGAACGGATGCAAAAGTTATTGCCTTTATTGTATCTAAAAGCGAGTCTTTTACCAGAAGTTAGAGAGAGTGAAGATGGCTTTATACAGGCTTATGTCACAGAAGACGATTGGATGGCAATATTTTTAGGTTTAAAAGATAAGTTAGGAGAAGATAACGAATATCTGGAGGTTTTTGATAAACGTATAGAATTCAATGCAGAGCCTATTGTTGTGAGTCTGGCTGAGAATTTTGCAGATATTTATCAGGATTTACGGGATTTCTTAACAAATTTCCATTTAGGAACAGAGGAATTAGTGGAAGAAGCTCTATGGAAACTGCAATCAGACTTCACTGACCATTGGGGACAATACACGGTAAATGCATTGAGAGCTATTCACCATATCATAACAAAACAGGAGGATTCGGATGAGCTTTGATAAAAATATCAGTAAAGAGGATTTAGAGAGTTTGGAAGTTGTTGGATATGAAGGTAAAATAACTTTGATTGATGAAGACAGTAAAGTTGATGAAGCTGTAGAACGCTTAGCAAGGTATTCAGTTTTGGGTTTTGATACAGAAACACGTCCCGCTTTCAAAAAAGGAGTACATTATCAGACAGCCTTGTTGCAACTTGCGAATGCTGAAGAAGTTTTTCTATTTCAATTACAGAAACTGGAAAATTTTAATTCTTTAAGATGGTTGTTGAATAATAAAAAAATACTGAAAGTTGGTGCTGCTATTCGGGATGATGTAAAACAACTAAATCTTTTTTTCCCTGTAAAAAGAGATAGTTTTGTAGAATTGCAAACTTTAGTTAAGAAGTACGGCATAGAAGATATTTCCTTGAAAAAAATGGGAGCTATTACTTTAGGTTTCCGCATATCAAAAGGGCAGCAAGTTTCCAATTGGGAGGCAGAACCATTAACAGAAGCCCAAATACGATATGCTGCTACTGATGCGTGGGTTCCACTTCTTATTTATCAAAAACTAATGAATAATGACAAATAACTACCCAATCATAAAATTAAAGAAAGGCAAAGGACGCTCGGTAACATTAAGACATCCGTGGATTTTTTCCGGAGCAATAAATGGTGCGTCTGAACCTACTCAGGAAGGCGATATTGTAAGAGTAGAAAATAGCAATGGGATTTTTTTAGCTTTAGGATATACTCAGATAGGCTCTATATCTGTAAGGTTATTGGCTTTTGAAGATGTGGTTATTGATTTCGAATTTTGGAAGCAACGTATTGCTGATGCTTATGAACGTCGTAGCTTAGCTAATTTAGAAAAAGAAAGTCAAATCTTCCGTTTAGTTTTTGGTGAAAGTGATAATATACCCGGGTTGATTCTTGATTATTACAATGGATACGTGGTTTATCAAGCACATACGGTTTTTGCCTATTTAATTCAGGACGAAATTGTAAGAGCATTAAAATCTGTTTTAGGAGAAAAATTGAAGGGAATCTATGATAAATCTGCTGAAACTTTACCTAAAAATGCTGATTTGGAAACTGAAAACCAATGGCTTTTAGGAAATGCAGAACAAATTACAGCTTCTGAAAATGACTTGAAGTTTTATATTGACTTTCAAAAAGGTCAAAAAACAGGATTTTTCGTTGACCAAAGGAAGAATAGAGCACTACTTGAGGAGTACTCCAAAGACAAAAGAGTTTTAAATATTTGTTGCTATTCAGGTGGTTTTTCAGTGTACGCTTTAAGAGGAGGGGCAAAAAAAGTGGTTTCTGTAGATGCATCAGAGCGAGCTATAAAATTAACTGAAAAAAACGTTGCCCTTAATTTTAATAATGAATCTCGTCATCAATCTGAAGTTGCTGATGCTTTTGATTATGTTGAAGATAAAGCACAAGATTTTGATGTAATTATTCTGGATCCACCGGCATTTGCAAAACATAAGAAAGTATTGGATAATGCTTTGAAAGGCTACAGACGTCTAAACCGATTAGCTATGGAACGTATTCCTAAAGATGGAATAATATTTACTTTCTCCTGTTCACAAGTGGTATCACGTGAAGATTTTAGAAGGGTTATTTTTCAAGCAGCAACTGAAGCAGGTAGAGAAGTTACTATACTTGAGCAACTTTCCCAACCGCAAGACCATCCTGTAAGTGTTTATCACCCGGAGAGTGAATATCTGAAAGGTTTGGTTTTACAAGTGAGATAGTGTTTATTAAAAGGCTTATTTAAAAAGACCATGTAGCACACAACTCCTTTTATAGTTTTTCACGTTACCATTCAAATCAAATATTTCAATAAATATAATATAGCGTCCGGTACGTGCCCGTGCATTAGTAGCATTGACTCCGTCCCAAGAAATAACGCCTTTAGTATCTAAAGTTAAGTTGCGAGCAAGGTCAATAATCTGACGTCCTTTACTGTCGAATACAATAACATTAGCTACTTGTCCCGGAGCATCAAATTCGTAGTGAATTTGCATAATATCATCTATACCGTCTCCATTAGGAGAAAAGACTTTAGGTTCAATGAAGATTTCATTCCCTATTGTTTTACTATCACTGAAAACAGAGTTTTTATAAGTCGGTGTACCAAAACCTGCAATTTCAGCGGCAGAATGCCAATTGTTAGCATCTTGTGTGGGTAAATCATAATAAATACGCTCTAGCGAGACTCCGTCAGTGGAAACTAATAGCTTGAGATGCATATCATCAGTATAATGAAATTCATCAATTACAACAGATTCTTGATTAAGTATGACCACTGTGCCTTCATCATTAGGAAAACTTGGCAAAAAGCTCATTTCTAACATTTTTTCAGGATATTTCACAAAATACTGTTCAGCAACTAAGCTGGCATCTGTGGTAAGTACCACGAATTCTCCAGAGGATAATAGTCTGGGTGTTTTGCCTATTGGATATACAGATTTTAGCTCATTATTACTATCACGAGTGGCAATGAATAGTGTCGATAAATTTAAAATCTTTGAAGAATTATTATACAATTCTACATAATCCACATTGTTTGAAACAGGATTGAATAATATTTCGTTTATAATCACTTCATTAGGCAATGCGAGTTCTGGCAAACCGAATGCAGCACTGTAATTCTCTAATGCATTTCCAAATAAGTCAATAATTTCCTTAATTGTTAAGGTATAATTTTTACCGTATTGAAATTCTTCCTTAAAATTCAGTGTAATTTGCTTTCCTTCATCTGCAATAGTAATTGATTCAGGATTACCCATACCATTTACATCATATAATTCAAGTTTTTTTGCATAATTTTCATCTATGGGTTCATTGATGGTCAATACTAATTGGGTTTTAGAAGAAGGACTCACATGGGTTACACTTGGAGGAGTATCGTCAAGTACGATACCGTCTATTGAGTTTTTCTCTCCTGGCGTACCTCCTCGTTCATCTACCGATGCCGACCAGTTGGAACGACTGTTGCTTGGAGCCGAAGCATCAATTCGTTCTAAAGACCAACCGCCATCATTCTTAGTTTCATCATTATACCAATCGCTGCTGTAGGTTACATTGTCAATCTCATTTCCCTTAGTATTTTTCAAAATTATTGTTCCTTCCTTATTTGTTAAAGCCGGAAAAGATGTAATGACTATGGTCTTGCCATATATAGAGAGTTCATCCTTCGCCGAAGTACTACAAAGAATAACATATTCTCCGGGTTGGATGGTGTCTGTAGGGAATATTCTTTCATAATTTCCTATAGTAATTTTCCAATCAGTTGTAACGAATGGTTTATCCGTAGTATTATAAAGCTCGATATATTCTCGCTCAGGTAATTGCACGGCAGGATTATCATCTGCCATGATTTCGTTGATAATCACATCGCCAGCTTTTGCATCAGAAAGATAATTAAAGCGTAATGTAGTATCCGGCATTTCAATGTCAGCATCATTTTTTAAGTTGGCGAGAATTAATTCATATACGTCAGTCTGTAATTCAGACGTGTGTAAAATTACTTCATTAGGCTTGTTCTGTTCGCTTTTAATTACATTGATATTTTTATCAATAGTATAATTTTGAATGTCCTCAACTGTCGTTTTATCCATGGTTTGATTGAAGAAAAGTTGCAATTGCGTGGCAGATACCACTTTCAAACTATCCACTTTGGGTGCAGTCTTAAAATGATACGTTAATACATCATCAGCCCAGAACAGTCCGGCTCTTGAAGATGATGCATAGTTGAATACAAATCCGGAATAAATCGTTTGAGGTGCTACAACTGCATCTATTGCAGTGCCCGTTGTGTAGAGATTATCAAATCCTCCATTATTGTCATAAGATAGTTTCCAAATGCCATCACTGCTAAGTTTTACTTCAATACCGGCAGTATTAGCTTGATTCCAGTACATTTCGGAGCTAATCAGAGTAGTTGTATTTCCATCCTGAACCTTATAGAGAGTTAATAATTTGTCAGAATCCGATTGATTGACTCCCACGATGTAGCTTGTTCCTATAGAGAAATCATTGCTTTCAGAGGCAAGAACATAATAGAAATTGTTTGAAGAAGATGGATTCCAATCTCCATTTTTCATTTGCCAACGCCAAACTGTAGTGCCATCTTTTACATTAAAATCTCCAATAGATTTAGCAATATAACTTGTTCCGGTAACTTCCTTTAAGTTGTGTTTTAATGAATGAGTCCCATTGATTGGCGAAAGAATAGATGCTTTCCAATCAGTTGAAGAGTTCCAGCTTTGTAGCGATCCATCCTCAAAATCGTCATCTAAATCTATGGAAATTGTACTTATTTGTACAACTTGGGAAGCACTATTGAGACTTCCACTTTCTGCAATGAGTTCAAAGTTGTCATCACCACTTTGTCTAAGTTTAGAGAGTGTGACTATTCCTTTAGAAAAATCAGTTGAAGTTAAAATTTGAGAGTCCTTTAAGCTTACAGACTCAGAGTAATCCGTATCAATATTTCCATTACTATCACGTGCTCCAAGGCTAACGTCAAATAGCTCTTTTGAAGATTCCAAAGCATAAGGAACACTTAGGAAATCAACTCTCGTTGCTATGACCTCAATAGTCGTTTTGGAAGAGAGAATATCATTTGCTAAATCTGCTAAGCCTGTACCTGCACCATTTGTAGAAAAGTCAGTGTCATTACTTGAAATTTTACACTGAATGACTTTATTGTCTTCTATATTGTTATATTTCAAATAAATAGATAGAGTTAAGTTCTCTTTTGAAGCATTAGAAATAGATACGATATCGTTTGTAGAGGAAAAAATAATTTCGTCCTCAGTGATTTTATCAGTAGTCGCTATGGGTATGCCGTCTTGTAATAAGACAGCCCCTCTGATATTGGTTTTCCAGTTGGCTCCATTGTTTGGGAACGCATTTTTGAACGTAAGCATTTTCAATATCGTTGGCTTATCATCCTCTGTACCTTTATCTACTACAGCAAAGGAGAAAATCGGATGTGGATTGTCTTCGTCAGTAATTAATGAGGAAATAGTATTATCATTCAATGGCTGGTCTGGATTTACTAATTCAGAATCAGTATCAAGTGTGCTAATAACTGGACTCTCGAAAGGATCAAACTCTGGAGAGCTTGCTAATAAAGTCAAAGATTCTCCAGTATCATATTTTAGTTCAGTCCACGTTGCTTTTCCATTGGTAAAGTTTACCGTCATAGAGGCTGTTGATGTCAAAATTCCTGTACCAGCTTCCCTTGATAGAGTTACTTTCCCATTATAATCCTTATCAATATTGCCTTGTTCGTCTGTAGCAATGATAGTCACAGAGAATGGAGAATTGATGGAAATACCCTCAGGCACTTCATCAAAAGCAAGATTCGTAGCTATTGCATCTATCGTAAAAATAGGAGAAATGATATCTTGAGGCAATGGAGAAATAAATAAACTCCCCGCATTATCTATAGTCCATCCATGTTCGTCCTCTATTGCTAATTGAATTTTTTCTCCTTCCTGCAATTTCTTATGTGTACTCAAAAATATACTTGCTGTGATTTTAGCTTCATCGCCGTCTGCAACTAGCAAAGGTGTATTCAAAGCAATTTCAACATCAGAATAGCCATTAGAACTACTCAATTTTGAAATTTGCCCAATAACACTGCCATTATGCTTTAGGATAATACCCCCAATAAGATAATACAATCTAGACTGAGAAAATTCTTTCCCTTTTATCAATCGTATTTTCTGTATAATAGAGGGAAGCCCATCATCTCCTTTATCCTTAATAACAAATTTGAAAAGATCTTTAGCTTGTGAGACTGTATTCCGTGATGATGAAATGGTATCATTCTGAATTGGAGAGTTACTGTTTGTAATAATACTAGATTGTTCCTTAGTAAACAGAATGGGAGCTGTATTTGTTGAAAACGAATTAGATGAAATTTTAAAGACAGCTTTCTCAATGCGATTGTACAGAAGATTTTTCCAAAAAGCTATTCCTTGATTGAAAGTTTGGCTGAGTGCATTCGTTGGAGAAAGAGTCCCTGTGCCACTAGCTACACTCATTGCTACTTCGAGGTTGTTGTCTTTATCGAGATTCCCATAATCATCAACTAACTCAGCGAGAATACTTTTCGTAATAGGTTCACCTGCTGGTGTTTCAGTGGGCTGTTTTGTTACGATTATTTTGGTGGCTTCAATCTTAGTTTTGATATTAGTAGATTTAATTGACGAACCAAAGACAGTAGCGAATTTTGATGATTGTGTCGCTGAATTTTCAGCATGATGACCGTTTGCAGGAATTTCAAAAGCAATAATTTTGCCTTCTTCAATAGGTGACGTAGTCAAGGTACCTGTCAATGTGAAAACTTTCGTTGTACCTTCATCAATAGAGAGATTATTTTCAGCAATAGACATTTCTATTTTAGAGTCGGATATTGTGGTTGAAGCAGTCACTATTGCTCCTCCGCTTTTTAGACTAACGTTTTGTAAAATCTCACTCCATTCCAACTGATTGGAACTGGCAGGAACAATAACAATTTTTGTTACTTTAGTAGGATAACCATCTCCACCTTTGTCTTCTATTTCAAAGGAAAAAAGTTCCTTCGTTTCATTAGGAGAAATATCTGTAGTTGCAGGTGAAGTAGCAGATTTTATAATTGAAGTTGCATCTATTTGGTCAGTTACTTCAAATGCTTGTGTTTCTGTCACAAGGCTTCCGCTCGTTGCTAATATCTTCACATTTTGTGCAGGCGTAGAGATTTTTACAGCGGCTAGAGTTGCCTTGCCAATATTGAAAGTTGTGGAAGTCGTTCCTGTAATGTTTACAGCTGTCAACATTACGGATTCATTATAGTCCATATCTATATTTCCATAAAGATCCGTGGCTAGTAGTTCTAATTCAAATGCAGTATTTTTCACAACGCTTGTAGGCGGTTGCTTTGTAAATTTAATTTTGGTAGCTGTTACATTAATAGTGGCAATTTCAGAAGTAGCTCCTGTAATAGTTGTTGAAAAGGTGGAGCCTGTTGCATTGGCTAAATTTTCATGAGGAGTAGAAGGAATTTCAAATTGTAATTTACTCTTATCGGTTACATTACTTTTTAGAAAAACACCAAAATCAATATCTTTCGAGTTGCCATCAGCAATGTAAATTCCTGTTAGATCAATGATTATCTTTTTATCATTTATATCAACTGCGTTTATTGTTCCCTCGCTGAGTGTAACACCTGAAATAGTTTCTGTCCAAGTTGCTGTATTGCCGATTGCCGGAGTGAGAACGATACGTGTCGGGATTGTAGCTTTACCATCTTGCGATCCACGGTCTTCTATCGTAAAACGAAATACCTTAACAGCATCAGTTTGTGTAATTGCCGTTGAGGCAATCGTGACTGCACTTATTTGACTAGATGGTGAAAGTATATCGCTATCATTATCAGTAGCATCAGCTACAATAAATGCATTGCTAATTGCAGAAGATAGAGAACCTGCACTGGCAGTAATAGTTTTGTTGCTACCTGGATTTGAAAACATGATATCACCAAAAGTAGCAGTACCACTTACTGTAGTCACGGTGGTTGTACCACTGATGTTGGTGGCTGTAAGTATTACATCAGCCACGTAGTCAGTATCCACATTTCCATTGGCGTCAACGGCTTCTACTTTAATGGCTGGAGTTATTATGGTATTGATTTGCGTATCCGTAGGTTGTACTTTGAAACGAAGTTTTGTTGCTTTTACATCAAACGTAGTAATGGCAGAAACAATGCGAGCAGTGAGCGTGGAAGTAAAGGTAGATCCTGTGTTGCTTGCCGTGAATCCATGAGAGGTGTCAATAAAAGTTTGAAATTGTGTATTTTCAGCAAGATTATTAACTGTTTTTATTTTCAAAATAAGTTCTTTAGAATCCCCATCTGCAATCGTAATGGCTGTAGGAAGTTGAAAAATAAGTTCGTTTGCTGTTATTGTTCCTGCATAAGAATCAGCCCCTGATTCAATAGAAGCTTCTGCTAGTTCTGTTGACCAATCTAAAGTATTCGTTGCACCTTTTTTGAGGATAATTCTTGTAACATTTGTAGGTTTCCCATCAGCTGTTCCTTTATCAATAATTTGAAATTTAAATACATTGTTAGCGGTATTGCTTGCGTCAGCTACTGAGATAGTTTGTGCAAGTATGGGGATGTCAGCTTCTGAAATCTCAGAGTTTGTATCATTTACCGATGTAGAGGAAAGGATTCCAGTTACTTTAATATCATCAAAAAAGACATCTTGGGCATAATCGCTCCTTAACTTGATTCGAATTTTTAATTCATCACCGGTGCTGGCAACCGTACTTGCAGTGGCAGATGGGAAATTAGTATCACCTAAACTGCCATTCGTTGCAAAAAGTGTTTCGACACCATCAACCACACTGTAGAATTTGATATATTTTTTAGCAATATTTACAGAATTTCCTGTTTCTCCAGCTTTTATAGAGATATTTATATCGGTATAATTGGTAATGGTTATGGCTTCTGACTCCCAAATAGCTTCACCGTCACAATCTTTTGCTTTGAAACGTCCACCAGAATAGTAGGACTTTACTTTCACATAATCATCATCTGCTGTAAATGTACAGTTACTGTAATCCAAAGTCCAATTTACCCCAGCTAAATCTATAGAGATACCACCGGAGCCATCACCTGACACGCCTTTGCCTACTTGTGAATTAAAGTTTTCCTCCCATATAGTTGTTTGCGCAAAAAGGGGTAGTGATAGTAGCATTAAGAATGTAAGTGTAAAAGAGAATTTCATAGTATATCGTTTAACGAACCTGGTTGATAGAGATTAAGAATCTTAAATATACGTTATTTTTCAGACATCAAATCATAGAAACCATATTTTGTTACTAATTATTTTTCATCTGAGTTCATAAAACGTATTTGAAGAAATAAACTTATCTTTGAATAGAAATAATAAAAAAATCAAACAATGAATACTCAACAAACTTTTAGAACTCCTCGTTCCAATTTCCCCAAAATATTAGTTCCTTTTATAATTTTAGGATTCTTTCTTGTCATTCTCCTATTCAATTCAATGGTAACCATAGATGCTGGAGAAGCGGGTGTACTCTGGAAGCGCTTTAGCGATGGGGTTGTTACTGATAAACCGCCATTGGATGAAGGGTTTCATATTGTAGCACCTTGGAATAAAGTGTACGTATATGAAGTAAGACAACAAGAGGTGTATGAAAAAATGAAAGTATTATCATCTAATGGTTTAGATATACAGTTGGAGATTACCGCTTGGTATTCTCCAGAATATGCACAACTTGGTAAATTACATAAAGAAAAAGGTGAAAGATATTTGGAGCGAGTTATCCAGCCAGCTATGAGATCTGCAGCGCGCAGTGTAGTAGGGCGTTATACTCCAGAGCAACTATATTCTACTAAGCGTGATGCCATTCAAGAAGAAATTTACGAAGAGACAAAAAAGATTTTAGATAATCAATACATTGACTTGAAAGAGATCTTGGTACGTGATGTTACGTTGCCTCCAACGATCAAAGATGCTATCGAACGTAAATTGAGACAAGAGCAGGAGTCTTTAGAGTATGAATTCCGTTTGGAAAAAGCACAGAAAGAAGCTGAAAGACAACGTATCGAGGCAAAGGGTAAGGCTGATGCCAATAAGATTCTAAGTGCATCTCTTACTGATAAAATTTTACAAGACAAAGGGATTGAAGCTACATTAAAATTAGCAAATTCGCCAAACAGTAAAATTATCGTAATTGGGAGTGGCGACGATGGCATGCCTATTATTTTAGGCAATCAGTAAGCAAACAACACTTCCTGCGATATTTATTTGAATAGTAGGGTAAGCGTTCTGTAAAAACAGAACTTACTCTATTTCTTCATAGTCCACATATTCGCCTTTCTGTTCTTTACCTTCAGTTTCTCTAGGACTCTTTTTATCGAGATGTATCGTTACATCTCCTTCTTGCTTCACATTTTTTTGTTCTTCTCTGGTAATATAGCTTCCTAAAATGAAAGGAAATATATATCGGAATATTATTCTGAATCCGTACCATACAAGAAGAGCTATAACTATTATTCTAATTAATCCTCCCATACTTTTCTATCTGTTTTTAGATTTTAACAAGAGCAAAAATGATGCAGTACTCTAAAAAGAGAAACTAACTCCTGCAAAAGGACGCCATGGACTATCAAAAACACTGTCATCACTGTCATGAAGGACATTATACATGATGCCCGTTTGGAAACGTACTCTGCCGTAATTTTGATAACCAGCACCTATCCATAATGAATTTTCGTTAAAGGTATCTGAAAGACCGTTGTATTTTCTATTCCCTGTATAATATTCATAATGTATTCTGGTAAACAGTTCAGGAATAATCTGGTAATTGCTAAAAAGTCCGCCAGAAAACAGGTTGTATTTATAATCATCATATTTATTGTAAGTATAGGCGAGGGTTACCCCCGTTTCCAATTTCGGACTTACCATATAACCAATCGAAGGAGCGATATGGATCCCTGTAGAGTTATTGCCGATGGATAGTCCTAAACCGCCACCAAACCTCCAAGGGTTAGGTACAGACTTTTTCGGAATTTCTATTTTTTGAGCTTGTATCGCTGTAAATAAAAGCAAACTGAAAATTAAGGATATAAAATATTTCATCGCTTCGTTTTTATTTCAAAGATACATTTTTATTATAAGATTAATTAGTTTAATTAAATGATGTTCTATAATATTAAAAAAATATTCTCGTAAAAAGAGGGCATTGTTTTTAAAAGATTAACTTTGCACTTTCGTTCATCCAAATAGTGAAATAGACTCAAGATATCTTAACGGATTTAATAGGGAACTATGTGAGAATCATAGGCTGACGCGCAACTGTAAACCTCTTATGAAGACTGCTAACAAAAACCACTGCTCAGTATAAAAAAGAGTGGGAAGGTGTTAGGAGCGGGGGGAGCCAGGAGACCTGTCTTGTATCGTAAATTTTGAATGAACTGCTTTCGCGATACAAAGCAGGGTACTAATCCTTCTTTGTGTGTTATGTTTTTGAAAAATTAATTATTAGATGTTTTTTATGTCAAAGCTATTGGAAATATTTACGGAAACGGGAACAGCATCAACCTTGCTTTTTCTTGCATTAGTTGGAGCCTTTGGAATCTTTTTAGGCAAGTTACGATTAGGTAGCCTCAAATTAGGAATCGCAGGCGTATTGTTTGTCGGCCTACTTGTGGGACATTTAGGGGCAAATATCGATCATAATGTACTGCACTTTGTTAAAGAGTTTGGGCTTATATTATTTGTTTATTCTATAGGAATAGAAATAGGACCACGGTTTATCTCATCCTTGCAAAATAATGGAATCAAGCTAAATATGCTTGCTGCATTAATTGTTTTGTTAGGTGTAGCTTGTGCTTTTGCAGTTAAATATCTTTTTGATTTAGATACAGCAGTAGTGGCAGGACTTTTCACAGGGGCAGTTACGAACACCCCAAGTTTGGGTGCGGTACAGTCACTTATTACAGATCAATTTGCTAATGGCAGTGAACTTTCAGAATTGTCGGGTATGGCATACGCAGTTGCTTATCCGTTTGGAATTTTGGGAATTATTTTAGTCATGGCATTGGTTCGTATATTTTTTAAAATAAAAGTAGATGATGAGGTGCAGAAATATAAAGCAGACGTATCATCTTCTTCAGGTAATATTCAAACAATAAGAGCGGAAGTAAGCAATCCGAACCTTTTTGGACAAACCTTAGCTTCATTGACTTCTACTATTCATAAAGACTTTGTAGTCTCTCGAGTATGGAGAAATAATGAGTTTGTTGTTCCAGAGGCTAAGATGCTTTTGGAGAAAGGTGATGTTCTTATCGGGTTATGTGGGCGCGATGCATTGTCCGATGTAGAATTACTCATAGGAGATGTATCCATTCAAAAGAAATTTGAAATTACTGGAGAGTTGAGTATGCGCCATATCAGAATGACCAATAGAAAACTGGCAGGAAAAAGTTTGATGGACATAAATCTATCGTCATTATTCCCTGCTAATATTACCAGAGTATTTCGTGGAGAATCAGAAATTATTCCTTCTGGTGAAACTCGTCTGGAGTTTGGAGATACAATTCGTGTAGTTGGGCGTAGAGAAAAAATGGATGCGATAGCAAATTTCTTAGGAAATTCGCTCAGAGATCTATCACACCCCAACCTAACTCCTTTGTTTATTGGTATCTTTCTAGGTATTCTATTAGGTAGTATTCCTATATTTATTCCTGGCTTACCAGCTCCAGCCAAATTAGGACTCGCAGGAGGACCATTAATTATTGCGCTATTACTAGGGCACAAAGGTCGCATTGGCAGGTTTGATTTTTATATGACTCCGAGTGCTAATTATTTTATACGTGAGATGGGTATAGTGCTTTTCCTCGGCTGTGTAGGCTTAGGTTCAGGTAAACACTTTTGGGAAACTATTGTTAGCGGAGGCTATATGTGGATGCTATATGCTTCTATTATTACTTTCGTTCCATTATTTGTTGTCGGAGTGATAGCTCGGATGATGAAAATTAATTATCTGACAATTTGCGGATTTCTTTCAGGTTCTATGACTGATCCGCCTGCTTTAGAATTTGCCAATAATATAGCACCACTTCAAGCACAGGCAACTGCGTATGCAACAGTATATCCACTTACTATGTTTTTAAGAATCTTGATGGCGCAACTCTTGGTTTTATTTTTGACATAAATTCTTAAAACTATTATAATGCACAAAGAGAACAGTTTCAAATTTAATTGTTCTCTTTATTTTTTGCATAATCTTAGTTGAAATGCTATGTAGAAAATCCAGATGGCAAGAGCAACATCTGTAGTTTTTATAGAATATTCAGTATCTTGCAATTTATAAATTATGAAGAATATTCTTTTATGAAAAAACTTTTCTTACTTGATGCTTATGCATTAATATATCGTTCTTATTACGCATTTATTAGAAATCCCCGATTTACTTCAAATGGATTAAACACCTCGGCAATACTTGGATTTACAAATAGTTTATTAGAAGTTTTAGAGAAACAAAATCCTTCCCATATAGCTGTCGTTTTTGATCCAAAAGGAAAAACATTTAGACATGAAGAATTTAAAGAATACAAGGCACAACGCCCTCCAATGCCGGAGGAGATACGAGATTCTATTCCCTATATTCAGAAAATAATAGAAGGATTTAATATTCCATGTCTCTCTGTAGATAATTATGAGGCAGATGACGTTATCGGAACTTTAGCACATCAAGCCGCTGATGAAGGTTTTGAAGTCTATATGATGACTCCGGATAAAGATTATGCACAGTTAGTCACCAAAAATATCTTTATGTTTAAGCCCAAACGAGGAGGCAGAAAGGAAGAAGAAGTTTGGGGTGTCGATGAAGTTAGAGAAAGTTTTGGTATAGAAAATCCATTGCAGGTAATTGATATACTAGGCTTAATGGGAGATGCCTCGGATAATATTCCGGGATGTCCTGGTATTGGACCAAAAACAGCGCAAAAATTGATTGAAAAATACGGGAGTATAGAGAATCTATTAGATAATGTTGAAGATCTTAAAGGGAAGCAGAAGCAAAATTTAATAGAATATGCAGACCAAGTAAGAATGTCTAAAATGTTGGTTACAATCAAGCTTGATGTCCCAATTAAGTTAGATGCTAAGTCTCTAGAACATGAAGAACCAAATTTTGAAGCATTGCAAGAGATTTTCAGAGAGTTGGAATTTGCTACCTTATCTAAGCGTATTTTCAATAAGAACACAAATAATATAGATTCAAAGAATAAACCGACTGATAAAACAAAAGCAGATAGCTCTCAACAAACTTCACTTTTTGATGATGGGAACTTTGGATACACTGAAGAGAAAGTATCACAGTCTTTACCTATACAGCGCTATTTCCTAATAGATACTGCCGAAAGAAGACAGGATTTAAGAGCCGAGATGTGTTTAGTAGAACGCTATTCGATACGCATGATTACTCAGAAAGATTCATATGATTGTCTAGGCTTTGCAGTCAGTCTAAAAGAAGATGAAGCCTTTTACGTACCTTTAAGCGATAAGGCAGAACTGCAAGAATTTCACCACATATTCGGGGATGAAAATTTAACAATGATTGCACATGATTGCAAACAAGTACTTTTGACGCTTTTTTGGAATGGAGTTGAGGTAAAAAACAAATTATGGGATACGCTATTAGCCCATTATGTGTTGCAACCGGAATTAAAGCATGATTTTGATTATGTGGTTCATCAATTACTCAATTATATGCCAAAACGTTTTGAGGATTTATTGGGGAAAGGAAGAGATAAAAAATCTGCAAAAAATCTCAGTTTGGAAACTTTGCATCAATTTGCTTGTGAAGAGGCTAGTTTAACCTTACGAGTGCAACATCTATTACAACCTACGTTAGAAGAAAGGAAAGTCTTAGATTTATTTCATAATATTGAGATTCCTTTGGTATGGGTACTGGCACAGTTAGAGTACAATGGAGCTACGATAGATACTGAACTTTTATCGGACTATAAGAAAAAATTAGAGGAAGAACTCAACGAGATAGAAGCAGAAATTAAAGAAATGGCTGATGAACCGGACTTAAATGTAGCATCACCGAAACAGTTAGGAGAAGTTCTGTTTGGTAAAATGCAACTGAACAGTAAAGCCAAAAAGACAGCTTCTGGACAATATTCTACATCAGAGAAGGTTTTAGTAAAATTACGTGACAAGCATCCCATTATTAATAAAATATTGGCATACCGCTCTTTGTCGAAATTGATTTCGACATATGTGGAAGCATTGCCTCATTATATTTCAGAAAAAACAGGTCGTATCCATACCACATTTAACCAAGCCGAGACATCGACAGGTCGCCTGAGTTCCACGAACCCTAATCTACAAAATATCCCTATTCGTACAGAACAAGGACGGTATATTCGTAAAGCTTTTATTCCATCAGATGACGAACACATTTTTGTTTCTGCTGATTATTCTCAAATAGAATTAAGGATCATGGCTCATCTTAGTGAAGACGAGGAAATGTTAGCCGCATTTAATAGAAATGAGGATATCCACACCGCTACTGCCGCAAAGGTTTTTAAGGTAAAATTAGAAGAAGTGACACCTGAAATGAGACGACAAGCGAAAACAGCCAATTTTGGTATTATCTATGGTATTTCTGCATGGGGCTTAGCAGAGCGTTTAGATATTTCACGTACCGACGGAAAGCAGTTAATTGATGGTTACTTCAAAACTTATCCTAAAGTCAAAGAATTTATGGATGAGGCTGTGCATAAAGCACGCAAAAGGGGCTACGTAGAAACCATTATGCAACGGCGTCGTTATTTGAAAGATATCAATTCCAATAATGCGATAGTGCGTGGCGTTGCTGAGCGTAATGCTATTAATGCTCCTATTCAAGGTTCTGCAGCAGATATTATCAAGTTAGCAATGATTCGAATCCACAAGATGATGAAAGAAGAAGGTTTAAAATCTGAAATGATTATTCAAGTGCATGATGAATTGAATTTTAATTGTTTGAGAACAGAGCTAGAAGAGCTAAAACGTATTATTAAGATTGGAATGGAAGAAGCCGTAAAACTTAGCGTACCATTGACTGCAGAAATTGGAGTGGGCGATAATTGGCTAGAAGCACATTAATTTTAAGCCAACAAAAAAAGGTAGTAAGTGGAAGCTACTACCTTTTAATGATGAATTATGACTGTGAAATCATAAAACTTCGTTGCAAAGATACGAATAATATCGTGAATCACTTAGTACCCTAGAGTTGAATCCAAAAGCCTGTAAGAATACTTGTAAATTTTGGTATAAACTTATGAATTAGATGATCAGTAGCTAATAAGCAAAAATCTAATTGATTACAAAGGCTTTTTAGCAAAGGTTCTATTTGCTTTCTCCCTTATTTTTCGAAGTCTAGACCAGTGATGTTTTTTATGTAATTGACTAATGAAGATTTCACGACGATAAACTATAAATGTTGTGATAAAATAAAATACTAACTGCAAGTAAAGTCCAATAAATTCAAATTTTACCTGATGCAGTTGAGCTCCCATACTGCTAAGCCTTACATATCCATTGATTCCAAAGGTGGAGGGGAAAAGATAAGAAACACTTTCCCAAAATGGAGGAATTCCTGTAGATGGCCAAGATATTCCAGATATAAATAACAACGGGACTGAAGAAAATACAAATAAAACGATACAGGTCTCTCTATTTTGAACAAGTGTGGAAAGAGTCATAGAAAAAAACACTGTTGCAAGCAAGAAAGGAATTAAGAATAGTAAAATATCAAATGTATGTCCTAATTGTGGTAAATTAAAAAAAGCTGGAACTAAAAAAAGTACATAGGCAGTATTAAAAAGATAAATCATAAAATAAGCGAGCCCTTTTCCTAAAATTAGGCGCAATGTTCCTCTATGGTGCTTATGCAGAGCAATCATGTCATTGAATCTGCTTTGTTCTCTTTCAGTACCCGCCAGCAAACCCACACCAAGTAATAATGTTTGATGTAATATTAAGATAAGAACAGCAGGAATTAAAAAAGAGGCAAATCCACTTGCTGAATTAAATATATTTATATGCTCATATTCAATAGGATAAGCATACACCTGCTCCTCTCTCTCCGTGCTTGATTTACGCTGTATTTTTATCTCTCTATTCATTTGTAGCGATACATCTGTATTGGCGACCATTATCGCCTTATAGTACAACAGACTTCCCATATCAATAAAGACACTCACAATTGCTTGCTTTTCAGCTTGCATAATATTGGTGCTGAAATCTGAAGGTATGTGAATGATTCCATATACTTTCTCCTCCATCATTAAGCGTTTGGCTGCTGGCATATCTACACTAACTGATTGTACTGATACATCTGGTGTAGCATCCACTTTTCGTATATACTCTCTACTTAAAGCGCTCTTTGAGTTGTCGACTACAGCAACAGGTAGTTCTCGTAATACTTCAGGATTGTAAAGACTCGTATATAGAATAGGATATGCTAAAGGAACAATGATGAAAAACAAAATAATTCCTTCGTCACGAAAGATTTTTTTCATCTCCAACTTCCAAATATGAAAGACACCTAAAAATCCGCTATGTATTTTTCTTCGTAACATTTCGAATAGTTTAAGGTATATATTTAAAATAAATGAGAGCTTTCTTCAATCGCCCTTGAGTTAAGAATGGAAATAAAATAAATAGCAGTAAAAAGATATAATATTTCCAAGCATAAATTAGTGGATAGCCGTTGAGGGCTTGGCTTACATAAATTAAATAGTAATGTCTCAATGGGAATAAATAGCCGACTGCTTGTAATGGGGCGTACATTGCTATAGCAGGAAATGAAAAACCTGAGATAGAAAAAGAAATCATTCCCCAAAGTGAAGCAAAACTCAGCCCCATACGCAACGATGGCATAACGGTAATCATAAAAATACCAAATGCTTGTGATGCCAATATGAAAAAGAAAGTAGCCAATAGCATGGGAAATATTCCACTGTTAATAGGATAATTTAAAATACCATAAAGGTAGATATTGTAAATAGCACCCATTAGAAAAAAAACGATGGTATGGGGAAATAGTTTACCTGTAAGTGCTAAGGTAACAGAATGATTGCCTATACTTAGCCATTCTCTGGCTGTATTGTCTTTTATTTCAACACCAATAGCATAAACGGTCATCATGAAAATCATAAGACCAAGTAACCCCGGGAGTAATATATTTGTTAAGTAAATAGAGTAATTTAGCCATGGATTTCCAAGCGCATACGATTCTATAACAATGGGCTGTAAAGTCGCAAGGACTTTATTTTCGCTAGCTCCTCTAGCATACATCAATTCCCTATTTACTGCGGCGGCGGTAAGCTCTGACATTCTCTTCATATCCTTAAATAGGAGGGAGCCAGGAACAATATACGCATTGTTGGTATAAAATGAAATTTTTGGTTGTCGTTGTGCTTTTACATCTTTTGATAAATTAACAGGCAGATACATAAAACCATAGATTTCATTCTTTTGAATTGCCTCTCTAGCTTTGGAGACGCTCTCATATTGATGCACAATTTGTGTCAGTTCCATTGCATCTAAATTTCTGCCAATTCTTCTGGATAGGGAAGAATTATCTTCATCTACAAGGCCTATGGGTATATTTTTTGGTAAGCCCTGCTTCATCAAAGATGGGAAGAATAAAAAGCAAAATAGAGGCACAAAAATCATCCCGAAAAAGTATAATGGTCTTGAAACCATGCGTTTACATTCACGAATGACGAGAGTGATAAAAGCACTAATATGGGATGTTTTCCTTTGCATTATTTAGTAACAATTGCAGACATTCCAGGGCGTAGTCCTTCCATCTTTTGTACGGGTCTCGCTTTAACTTCAAATGTCTTGAAATCGTAATCTCCAGTACTTTTTGTCGCTTTCCATGTTGCGTAAGAGCCTAAATCTTGCATCATATAGACTTTCAATTTAATGTCTTTATTTCCCAAACCTGGTATTTTTGCAATGATTTCTTGCCCGATTTTAAAATTGGGAAGCAGGTCTTCTCTTACATTAAATGTTACCCAAATTTCTTGCATCATAGATACATTCATAATTGGTGAGCCCGTACCTACTAATTCCCCGATATGTGGGAAGATTTCGGCAACCTCGCCATCCATTGGTGCAGTTAGATACATTTCATTTAGATATGAGTTGACTTCTGCTACCGCACCTTGTGCTCTTTGTACTTGTGCTGCAGCACTCAGTTTGTCTTCCTGTTCTGCTCCATTTTTAGCCATATCATATTGTGACTTTGCAGCTCGTTCGGTAGCTAATGCGGCATCTCTTTTAGCAGTAATCTCATCAAAACGTTGTGCAGTCACAACGCCCTCTTCATACAGATTTTTAATTCGCTCGTAAGATTTTTGAGCGATTTCCACACTTGCTTTTGCTTTTTGCCACATTTCATAGGCAGACTGTTTTTTCTCTTCTCTAGCACCCTTTCTTGCCTTTTTATTTTGGGCTCTAGCCATCCGTTCTGCAGCCTCAGCTTGGTCAAGCTTTGCTTCTATTTCAGGAGCTTCAAGTATGACTAAGGTATCTCCTTTTTGAATTTTTTGTCCTTCATCCACACGGAATTCTCGAATTCGTCCTGGGACTTTGCCCGAAACCCTATATTCTTTCACTTCTACTTGACCTTGAATAACCTCGGGTCCTTTTTTCAATGTGAAAAAGCCCACAATAGCAACCACAGCAACTACACCTAAAAAGGCAAGTGCTGCTAAGAGCATATCATTTTGTTGTGATTTTTGAGATATCATATCAATGGTTTTTCTTAAAATTCATTTATCCTATTTTCAGTAAGAATACCTAAAGCCTTTTGTAATTCAACTTGGCTTAACTTTACTTCAATTTGTGCATCTATTTTCTCCGATTGAGCATCAAACCAAGTAGTATGGGCTTCTAAAACCTCACTAGACGGTATCATTCCTTCTTTAAAACCCAACTTAGCATAGCGTAAGTTTTCTTCTGCTTTTTCAATGTTTTTCTCAGTCATAGCGAGTTGCTTCTTGGCTTCATTGACTTTGAAATTGGCTTGATTAACCTGTAGGGTAATTTTTTCTTTCGTTTCCTCTAGTTTATAATCAATAATGTTTCTTTCTGATTTTGCGATATTGACTTTATATTTACCTTCTCCCCAGTGCCAAATGGGAATACTTATTTGAACTCCTAAACTCCACATCCCTTGAAACTCATTATTTATACCATCGTCAATTGAAGGGTTGGTAATTATATAGTTGCCTGTGAAGGCTACTTGGGGCAAAAACTCAGAACGTTCAACTTTTACTTTTTGCTCTGATACCAAATTCGCTAATTCAAGTGATTGGATTTCAGGTCTGTTTTCAAAAGCAAGGGCAGTATTATTTTCTGTTGAAATATAGGTTAATGTTAAGCTTTCCTTTTTTTCATCAGCAAGGGTAATGGAGGTATTCAATTCAATTCCACAGATCTGGCATAATGCCATCTTTGCTAAATTAAGACCATTGTTTACTTTGGTTTGTTTCATTTCCGCCTCATTTACCTTAACTTTTACGCTTAGTCCATCCGCTTTTGTGGCAACTCCTTGTTCTATCATTTTGTCGATGTCACTTTCCATTTTTGTAAGCAACTCAAGATAGCTGTCTGCAAGATTTTTTTTATTGCTTAGAGAAACCACTTTCCAATAGGCTTGATCTGTTTGCAATAGCACCTCTTGCGTGGTTAGTCTATTTTTATTTTCTGCAATCTGTGTTGCGTAATTTGTGATATTATCATAAGCTCGTATCTTTCCTCCTACAAAAATAGGTTGAGTAAAATTCACTGCACCTACATATAGGTTTTTAGTATCAATATCTAAACTTTGAACTAGGCTATTTCCTATTTGATCAAGTTTTGGCACTAAGTTTTGTGAAACAATAGCTCCTACATCTTGTAACAAAGGAGCAAACTGCGGATGTTTATGTGCTAAAAGAGAGCCTGCTTTTTGAAAATCTGCTCCTAGGCTTGTTCCTAAATGAGGTAATGATTGTTTTTGAGTATCATCTAAAAGAGAAATCTCATCAGGCAGGAACATATAGGCGCCCATTGCGGTTACTTTCGGGTAGTAATTCGTTAAAGCCGTTTTTCTTTTAAGTGCAGCAATTTGCACTTCTTCCTGGCTTATTCTCAGTTCTTTATTGTTTTTTAATGCCAATGCCCTGCAACTATCTAAAGTAAGACTACGCTGCGCCTGAATCGAAGTCACTAAAAACCCGATAAAAAGTACTGATAGATATATCTTTTTCATTAGTTACTATTTTTTGAGTTTGGAGACAAAGCTTTTAAGAGAAGTTCTGTTGTTTTAACAACATCTTCTTGGGTAAACTCTTTGTCTTCAAATATTCTCCTTTGTCGGATATTAACAAAATTGAGTACGCCTCCTACAAGAAGGACATAGATTATTTCATCGGTAATGTCAGCATCTATTTCTCCAGTTTTATGTCCCAATTTAATGAGTCTCTGGCAGATATTGGTCACATCTTTTTTGAATTCTTTTGGAAGTTCAAATGAAAAATCAGAGAGGAGTTTGTGTGTAAAACTAATTGATTGAGGTCTTGTGTTCGCAATTTCGTATATAGTTTTTACAAAAAACGTTACTATATCTTCTACTGAATTCTGTGTATAAACTTGATCTAGAAGAAGATTATTTATCATTTGAAAGCGTTCTTCAAATAAAGCCTCTAAAAGCTCACGTTTACCTTTATAAAAACGATAAAGATAGCCGACGGATACACCAGCCTTAGATGCAATTTTTGAAATAGAAGCTCCTGAAATACCGTCAATAACTACAGTCTCCACAGTGGCTTTTTTTATTGCATTAATCTTATTCTCATCAACTTGCCTTGCCATACGAATAGTGGTCTTTTAATAAATGAGCATTCACTCATTAGTTGCAAAAGTAAATAAAATTTACTAAATAATGAAACTTTTTTAGCTCCAAAATTTAGAATTAAAACACCCTTTTCAATTCTGAAAAACTGTTCGCAACAACTGTAGGTTTATAGTCGGCAATATTCTCATTATAGTTGTAACCGTAGGTAAAACCGATGCTATGCATATTCGCATTACGAGCGGCTAAAATATCATTTTTTGAGTCACCAATCATAATCGTTTTCTCTACAGGAATCTTCGTCTTTTTGGTAAAGTATAATAAGGGATCGGGCTCAGGCTTTTGCTTAGCTAAAGAGTCTGCTCCTATCCATGATTCGAAAAAGTGTTTTATACTTAAACATTCTAAAATAGGTTCGATAAATTGAAAGGGCTTGTTTGTGCATATCACCATTCTATAGCCTTTCTTGTTTAAATATACTAATGTATCTTTTACTCCTGGGTAAAGAAAGGTATCATTGCAAGGTGCCTCTTCGTAAGCCTTAAAGTAGATTTCAAGCGCTTCTGCTGTAAGGTTTTCAGAAACCGATTGTTCTTTAGTTGTATGATTAAGTGCTCTTTCCACCAAAGCTTTTGCACCATTCCCTATATATGGCGTTGCCTCTTCCATAGTTAATGGGGGTAGCTTATAATGTTTTAGCATTTTATTGGTTGCCAATGTAAGGTCTGGAATACTGTTGATAAGCGTTCCATCCAAATCAAAGATAATTAACTCCTTATCTGTAAATCTCTTGCATTTCATTTTAATAATCTTTTAAGTAGGTTTCCCCTTCTTTTAGATAGCCCACGGTTTGCCCACCGTTACCTATTCTAAATTTTGTTTGTAAACTCTTTTTTACTTTAAAGTTTCTTTTATATACTTCAATATGCAGATGAGGACCAGAACACCATCCCGTATTGCCACTAAATCCAATCAACTGATCTTTTAACACCTTATCGCCTTCTTTAACCAAACTCCCATCATGTTTCAAATGTGCATATTCTGCAAATGTACCATCTGAATGATATATGGTAATATAATTAGTGTAAGAAGCACAATCTTTTGTTGGGCAACCTCTTTGATGGTTCTCGATAACCCGCACAACAATTCCATCTCTTATTGCAACGACTTCGGTTCCAAATGGCAATGAAAAATCTAAAGCATTCACGTTTTTATGTGTTGAGGTTCCTAAGTAGCCTTGATTTATACGGAACTCTTGTCCGGTTTTATAGGGCAAACTGTAGTTATATTTTTCATCTACTTCATCCACACGATAATCTCCTAAATATGATGTAAAGTTGTAAGTGAATCCATAGGCTTTATGCTTATCAATAATATTAAGTGAAGTCAGAAGTTGTTCTTTTGCAAGCGGTTCTATAACAAAAGCTTGTTTTTTACCATCTTTTACGAATAGATTTGTCAGTGAAAAATCAAACTTAGTACTCACAGGACAGAATTCATTATTGTCAGCATAAATACGGTATCCTATACTCGTCTTTTTATAGTAAACCTTTAGTTTAGTCTGTGCTTCACAAAATGAAATATTAAAAATAAGTATAATTAATAAAGCATACTTCATCTTAATTGTCTGAAAATCCAAATTGCTATGATATAGCATAGTGCAATATAGCCTAATAACAATAAAATTCCAATAAGCCACCCCAAATTTCCCATCGAGTAAACCAATGCAAAGAAATAAATCTTAATACTTTCTATAGGTTGTAGCTTTATTACCTCATTTTCTGGCTTTGAAACAAAGTGAATGATAAGAGCGAAAATAAGATAACCAAAAATAATCCCTATGCTCCCAATTGCTATTTTATTTTTCTTCATAGCTAAAAAATTTTATCTATAGTTATCTCAAATATTATCCACACAAGTCAATCTTAGTTCCGGCTTCTCTTTGATAAGCTATTATTATTTGAGTTAGAATTATTTCTACTCTTATAATTTCTTCTTTGTGATGAATTTCGTGTGTTGCGCCCTTTTGTTTTACTTTGGGTTGATGTTTTTAGAGGAGGTGCAGTATCTGTGGGTTCATAATCTTCTATAATCTCTAGTTCTATAGTGTCTTTTAATAATTTTTCTATCTCTTTTAAATATTCTGTCTCTTCACTGCATACTAATGATATGGCTTCACCTTCTGCTCCAGCTCTACCTGTTCTGCCAATACGGTGAATGTAGTCTTGTGGTACGTTCGGAAGTTCAAAATTAATTACATGTGGCAATAATGGAATGTCTAATCCCCGTGCAGCTATATCAGTTGCTACTAGTATTCTTATTTCTTTTGCTTTAAAATCTGCAAGAGCTTTTGTTCTAGCACCTTGGCTTTTATTCCCATGTATGGCTACTGCGCTTATATTAGCTTTGTTGAGTTTTTTTGTCAAATTATTAGCACCGTGTTTAGTGCGTGTGAATACCAAAACTTGACTCCAATTATTTTCATTGATAAGTTTGATTAATACTTCAGCTTTCTGTCTTTTATTGACTGAATATACCTTATGGGAAACAGTGTCGGCAGAACTATTTTGAGGCGCGGCCTCTACAGCAACAGGGTTTCTTAGAATACCACCAGCTAACTTCTTTATTTCTGGTGAGAAAGTAGCCGAAAACATTAAGTTTTGTCTTTTTGAAGGTAATAGACTCATTATTTTATTAATATCTCTTACAAAACCCATGTCGAGCATTCTATCTGCTTCATCTAAAATGAAAACTTCAACTTTATCCAAAAAGAGCTCTTTTTGGCTGTGCAAGTCAAGCAGTCTGCCAGGGGTTGCAACTAATATGTCAACTCCTTGCTTAAGGGTACGTATTTGAGGTCCAGCTTTCACACCGCCAAAAATAACGGTGGAATTTATGTCTAAATATTTACTATACTCGCTGATGTTGTCATAGATTTGAGCAGCTAATTCTCGGGTTGGAGTTAAGATTAATGCCCTTATTGCTTTTCTTTTAGTAATGTTTGATTCTTCTAGGCGTTGCAATATTGGTAACGTAAATCCTGCGGTCTTTCCAGTCCCTGTTTGTGCAGACGCCAGTACATCTCGTCCTTGCAATATGGGGGGAATAGATTTTGCCTGAATTGGTGATGGCGTTTTATATCCTTTTTCTTCGACAGCTTTTAGTATAGCTTCCGATAATCCTAATTGTTTAAATGTCATATGTGTAATTTTTGCAACAGTATTTAGAGATGCTTTGTTGCTTTGAGTTTGCAAAGATACAACTAATTAATTTGATGCTCATTAGCAAACAATTTTATACTAAATTCTTAGCTTTTAACTTCTTTCTTTTTATAACCTTCACTAGTTCAACTACCCAAAATATAATACTTGATATACCCATACACGCTGCTAATTCGGCTAATGTAAGGGCTTGAGTATGAAAAATGTTTTGTAAAAAAGGAATATAAATAACAGCTAGCTGAAGAACCACAGTAAGCAGTACGGCTCCAACGAGATACATATTGTTAAATACACCTTGTTGGAAAAGTGATTTGTATTCACTTCTTACTGCCATAGCATGTCCCATTTGACTTAGCGAAAGAACTGTAAATATCATTGTCTGCCATTTAGGATTTCCCAAGTAAATAGCTCCAGCTTGAGTGCCTATGCAAATAGCACCCATAAGTAAACCAACCCATAGAATATACCAACCCATACCCCCAGAGAATATGCTCTCGTCGGATTTACGAGGTGGTTTTTTCAAAATATTATCTTCAGCCGGTTCTGCAACGTAGGCTAAGCCAGGAAGCCCGTCAGTCACTAGGTTGATCCATAAAATATGAATCGGCAATAAGGGAATAGGTAATCCCAGAAGGGGAGCTAAGAATATAGTCCAAATCTCTCCGCCGTTACTAGTGAGAGTATAGCGAATGAATTTACGAATGTTGTCAAAAATTCTACGACCTTCCTTAACGGCTTTTATGATTGTTGAAAAATTATCATCCAACAAAATCATCTGTGCCGCTTCTTTACTTACGTCAGTTCCTGTAATTCCCATTGCAACGCCAATGTTGGCTGTACGTAAAGCTGGTGCATCGTTGACTCCATCGCCTGTCATCGCTACGAAGTAGTCTTTATTTTGCAAGGTTTGAACAATTTTTAATTTTTGCTCGGGCGATACTCTTGCATAGACTTTGATGTTTTCGATTGTATTCTCAAACTCTGAATCATCGACTTGTTGCAACTCCCTACCCGTGATGGCTTTATCAGTACTCTTATGGATAATTCCTGTTTCTCTGGCGATAGCTTCAGCAGTTACTGGGTGGTCACCAGTAATCATCACTGGTGTAATGCCAGCAGTATGGCAGTCAGCAATGGCTTTTTTAGCTTCCTCTCTTGGTGGATCAATCATGGCTACTAATCCGATGAAGTCTAAATCTTTCTCAGTATTCTCAACAGTTATATTTTCTGGGATATTGGCGATAACAGAAACAGCATATGATAAGACACGTTTTCCCTCTTTTGCAAATTTATTAACAGCTTCGTGAATCTGTTTATCATCCTCATCAGTACTGCATTCAAGAACTGCTTCTACGGCTCCTTTAGTAATAGTTAAGTATTTATTTCCAATAGCATAAATTGTAGTCATTCTTTTTCTTTCAGAATCGAAAGGAATTTCGCTAATTCGCTTCAAATCACGCCAGGATTCTTTATAAAGTTTTTCATTTCTGCTAAATTCTACAATCGCTACTTCTGTTTGGTCTCCTTTTAATTCTCCTTCATCTACAGAGACATCATGGTTGAGTTCCATAGCCATTAAAAGCAATTCTTCGTCTGTAAAACCATCAATTTGAATAATCTCTTCAGGTTGCCAGGTATCAGTTACCGTCATTTTGTTTTGAGTAATAGTACCTGTTTTATCAGAGCAGATATAGTTTACAGAACCCAAAGTTTCTACAGAAGGAAGCTTACGAATAAGTGCATTTTTTTTCACCATGCTTTTCGCTCCAAGAGCTAAAGCTATCGTTATAAATGCAGGTAATGTTTCGGGGATTGCTGCCACTGCAAGTGATATCGCAGTGAGTAAAAGATTCATGGGCTCTTCACCACGTATAAAATAGCCGACCGCAAACATAATCGCACAGATAGCGAGTACTGCAAATGATAACTTTTTACCTAGATTGGCTAATCTTCTTTGCAGTGGTGTTTCAGATTCCTCGCCTTGTAGAAGTTGTGCTATACGTCCGATTTCAGTATCCATGCCTGTTGCTACAACGATACCTTTTGCACGACCATATGATACTATGGTACTTTTATATGTCATGTTCACTCTATCGCCAATTGGTAAGTCTTTATCATTTAAAGTTTCTGTACTTTTGGTGACTGATTCAGACTCTCCTGTTAATGAAGATTCTTCTACTTTGAGCGAGTGAGATTCAATAAGACGCATATCAGCAGGAACGATATTCCCGGCCTCTAACAAAATGACATCGCCAACCACTAGATTAAGCGAGTCTATTTCTGTTATAGTTCCATCTCTGCGCACTTTTGTAAATGTTGAAGACATTTTCTTCAAAGCGGCCATGGCATTTTCAGCACGATATTCCTGAACGAAACCGATTATCGCATTCAACACTACAATGATGAGTATAACAATAGCATCTTGAGATTCACCGAGGGCAATGGATACACCTGCTGCAACTATTAGTATCAATATCATCACGTCTTTGAATTGACTTAGAAAAATCATCCAAAGCGATTTCTTTTTACCCTCTATGAGTTCATTTTTACCATTTTCTTCTAAGCGTTTTTGGGCAGTAGTGCTTGATAAACCTTTCTCGTCAGTTCCTAAAGATTGTTTTACTTCTTCAATTGATGATGTGTAATACTGCATTTTCAAATAGGTTTTAATAGAATATTAAATATCGCTTAAAAAATTGAAAAATAAAAAAGAACAATTATTGTGCTAAAAAGACATTTTAGAAATTTCGGATTATTTTATGGCTTAGCCTTATTAGACAATTTGTTACTATTGATATTGCTGTGATTTTTCAAGGATAAAATCCCTGTTTATGCATCGCTAGCTATGCTCTTTGCAACGATATAGCCACCTGTCCAGGCATTTTGGAAGTTGAACCCTCCAGTGATAGCATCAATATTCAAAACTTCACCAGCAAAAAATAGGTTCTTGTGAACTTTGCTTTCAAAACGTTTGAAATTGATTTCTTGAAGGTCTACACCGCCAGCAGTTACGAATTCATCCTTGAAAATAGTTCGTCCGTTGATATGAAATATTCCTCTAGTTAATTCAGTTGCTAGGTTTTGAATTTGATGCTTAGTTATATCTCCCCAGTTTTGCGAAGACTTGATTTTTGCAGATTCTGATAAGCGTTCCCATAAGCGACGAGGAATATTATTGAATGGTGATTTTAGGCTAAGTTGCTTTTTTGCTTGAGATGTTTTAAGCTCATAGAATCTATCTAATATGGTCTCAAAGTCTTCACCTAGCCAGTTAACTTCGACCTCATGCTTGTAGTTTCTTTCAGCTAAAAAACGGGCACCAAATGCAGAAAGTTTGAGAATAGCAGGCCCGCTCATGCCCCAATGTGTAATCAATAAAGCTCCGGAGTTTTCAATGGAAGTATCTGCTAATTTAACCTTTGCATTTGGAACTGAAACTCCTAAAAGTTCTTTAATCCTCTTATCCTTTATATTGAAAGTAAATAAGGAAGGAACAGGATCAACTATTGAATGACCTAGCACCTTGCACAAATCCCAAGTTTTTCTTGAACTGCCTGAGGTTATCACCAAATAATCGGCAACAAATTGTTGTACTTTAGTAGTAACTACCCAACGATGCTCATGCTTATGAATTTTTGTAACTCCTTGATTTCTTAAAACTTGAATGTTTAGCCTATGAATTGCATTGTGTAAACAATCAAGAATAGCTTGTGAGGTATTCGCTTTTGGAAATACACGATTATCACTTTCTATTTTTAGTGGAACTCCTCTTTTTTCAAACCACTCGAAGGTGTCCCCAGTCATGAATTGATGAAAAGGACCCAAGAGTTCTTTCTCTCCTCTTGGATAAAACTTAACTAATTCTTGGGGCTCAAAGCACGCATGAGTGACATTGCAACGACCACCACCAGAAAGTTTTACCTTTTGCAAAACTTCTTTTCCTTTTTCGAGTATAGTAATATCAAGCGAAGGGTTATTTTCTTTAGCATTAATAGCCGTAAAGAAACCTGCCGCGCCACCTCCAATTATAAGTACTTTGTTCATTGATTATCTATATCTTTTTTAATCTTTCAATTTTACACTGAATTTACAATTTACTAAAAAAGATATGAATTAAGAAGCACTAGAGTTAATTTTATGTTTCACCTAGGTTTCTTTAATATTTTTAAAGCTAGTATTTCCTTACAATGAATCAATACTGTCTATAGTAATACCTCTAAAGCAGTCATCAGCACAATCCTTATTTACATAACCACAGAGAGAAATCATTCCATTATTTTTAGTTTCAAAATAAGTAATAGTATTATCTTTTTTGGTTAACCATTCAGTTTCTGCTAACCCATAAATTTGATCTAAAGTCATTGGTTCGTCTCCCTCTTCGTGACTGCCTATTTGGTCACCTTCTTCAGTCCATTCAACATCTTCTATTGTATCATCGTATGGGAAAGTGTATTTATAACTTCGTTTAATTACTTCCCCATTTGATACTGTTATTTCAGTTTCTTGATGAGAACCAATCCAAGAATCAAATGATGTGGTGTATGTGTAAGAATTATTTGTAGCTTCTTTAAAATCTAACCAGGCTTTTTTACTTTGTTCGAAATTATTTTGATATCTAAAATCATCATCGTCTGAGCAAGAGAAGATAATACTACTTATAAGCAATAATGTTGTAAAAATTCTAATACTCATATTTTTAGCTTTTTAAGGTTAATAAAAAATTACTATCAATAGATATACGTAGAAATAGTAAAAAGGTTGCGTATGAGATATTATTTTTAACATTATATTCATGGGCTTTTTATTAAAAATAAGTATAAAAGAAAGAAGCTATCCTTTTTAGAAGATAGCCTCTGAACAAAGTATTGTTATAGTTTTAATGTTTATGTTCTTTATGATGATTATGATGTTTTTTATCATCTTTCATCTCGATACGGTCATATTTACAACATCCTGGGAGTGCATCATAAACTTCTTTTGAAGCTTTGTGCATCGGTGTATCATGTCCCACTTTAGCGATAGCCTTTTGTACCTCATCTAAAGAGGTTTCCGACTCGTCAAATGAAACTTCTAACATATGGGTTTTCAAATTCCAGTCTGCTTCATTAACTCCTTCTACAGATTTTGCAGCTTTTTCGATACGTGTTTCACACATACCGCATTTTCCTTTCACCTCAAATTTTTCAGTTTTTGCTTGTGCAAATAACATCGTTGCTCCTAAAAGGAACATGCTTATTAAACTTATTACTTTTGTTTTCATTTTATTAATTTTTTATGTTTATAAAATTAGTTATTTAATTTCTTGAGTTACCTCTCCGCAGTTCAACATCATATCGCCAAAATACGGATTCAGTATTTCTTCTTCCTTACTCAACCAGTCAGCACCATTATTATTGTCCGCCATCGGACAATGTTGTACGTAGATCACGTCATCATTAGGATGGAATGTAGTCGTCATTTCAATCATTGCATTAGATACCGGTTGGAATATTTTACGTAGTGCTTCTATATCTTTGGTGTGTTCTACATGTTCTAAATTCTCACCAATATTTTCTTGATACGTCATCCATGTATGATGAGCATCATCTTTGAAAAGTTCCATATCTATATTTGCTAATGCAGATTTCATGCCAATAGCATTTTCTTTGGCTTCTTCAAAATTATCATCGGCTAAAGCACTTTTCCATTCGAAATACGAAGTGTATAATGGCTGTAATGCTTTCTTAGCTTTTGAAGATATGGATATGGAGCTAACGCTATGGCTTTCATGATTATCTTCAGCGATATCGGTACCATCTTCAGGACTCATCATGCTTGGTTTCCCAGCTAATTGTGCGGCAGCATCTATACTAAATGTTCCGTTAGTAGCAATCTCTTCTCCTTTCATCAGTCCATCTTTTACTAAGTAACTATCGCCTAAGGCAGCTCCTAAGGTAACTTCTCGTAAGATAAAGTTCACTCCTTTATCAGAACTAGATTTTACATATACAACAGAACGTTTTCCCGTCCACATAACAGCTGTTTTTGGCACAACAATAGCATTTGACTGTTTCGGCAATGTTGATTTTACAATCCCTGAGGCAAACATTTCAGGTTTTAGCTGACCATTTTTGTTGTTAAATTCTACTCGCGCCTTTGCTACTCTGGTTTTTGAATCAATAACTGGATCTATGAATGAAATAGTGCCATTGAAAACCTCGCCTGGTAAAGAAGCAATTGTAAATTCCACTTCATCTCCTTTTTTTATCCAACTCATTTCCGACTCATATACATCAAACAAAATCCAGACTTTTGAAAGATTAGCAATTTCATAAATCGGCTCACCTCTTTTTACATAGTCGCCTAAGTTTACATTTTTTGAAGTAATATATCCTGAAATATCAGCGATAATCGGGAAATTAGTTTGTGTACTCCCAGTGCTGAGAATATGCTGGATTTGTCTGTCTGAAAGTTTCCAGTTCTTTAATTTTCCTTTTGCGGCGTCAAAAAGCTCAGGTTGATAATCAGCAATCTTTTGTGCTTCAAGTAGTTCTTCCTGAGCTGTAGCCAAATCAGGTGAGTAGATATAGGCAATAGTCTGACCTTTTTTTACAAATTCGCCTGTGAAATTTACCAGTAGCTTCTCAATTCTGCCGGGTATGTGTGAAGCTTGTGAATTGACCAGACGTTCATCTGTTTGCACTTTTCCGGTCAATTGAATTTTTTTTGTTGTACCCATCTCTTCAACAATTGCTGTGCTTACATTCGCCAATTGCATAGCGGTAGGGGACATCCTTATAGCATTAGGATCGATTCCTTCATTTTCTTCCTCCTCAAGAGGAATTAAATCCATTCCGCAAATGGGACAGTCGCCAGGTTCATTTTGTCGTATTTGGGGATGCATAGAGCAAGTCCATATTGTTTCTGTAGTAGTCTCACTTGATACTTGTTTTGAATCATTATGAGAAACGCTGTTGCCTCCAAAGAGTAACCAACCCATTAACAAACCAATGATTAGAGTTGCAGAGGCGATTATTATAATTTTTTTATCTGTTGCTTTCATTTTAGTAAGATTTTGATATTAAGTAATTGACTTTTGCCATGGCAATATGATACGCTTTCATAGCAGTAGCAATCATTTTCTGATATTGCAATGACTCTTGTTGCATCCGTAGGACTTCTTCAAATTCTTTTCCTGAATTCCCATAAGATGTAAGTAGCAGACGTAAAGACTGTTGCACAGTTTGTAGCTGGTCCGTATATAAGTTTATCAGTTTTTCTTGCTCCTGAAGTTGAAATACTGCCATTTCATAATCTGCATTTAGTGAATTGACAACATCTTGTTTCTGAAATTTATAGCTCTCTTGTAATAATTGTGCTTCCTTGGTCGCAGCGTTGTATTTTTTACTGAAAATAGGGATACTTACACTCACCATCGGCATAATCACATCTTTACCATTGTCATCAATAGATACATCAGGTCGTTCATTTATCACAACATAATCTAAGCCTACACCAATTTTTGGCATTCGCTGCTTTTGTATTGCTATTTCGGCAGATTTGTTCGCTTGTTGTTTTAATTCCAAAGCTTTCAATTTCGGATTATTAAAAATTGAATCCTTTTTATAATTAATAGAAAAGATGTCTAATTGAAGGGAATCATTAATCAATATCTTCTCATCTTCTTGACGATTCAGCAATTTATTGAAAGTGATGCGTAAAGGCTTTTCTTTTAACCGAAGTATTTCAAGAGATGTTTCTGCATCTTTTAACATGATATCAGTACGCAATACATCTACCATTGCACCTTTACCATTTTTAAACTTTTGATTGGCTATTTTTTTGTAAGAATTTAAAATAGTAATATTTTCCTGTTCAATCTGTAGCCACTCTTGCAGTTCATACAACGGATAGTAAGCGGAAGCGACTTGGAAATACAGTTTATTCCGTGCCTCAATAAACTCTTGAAATTTCGCCTCTGCCAAAATTGAAGCTGTATTGCCTTGAGCCTTCAACGTGCCAAACCATGGAAACGCTTGAGAAAGAGAGAACTTGGTTTTTTGTGCTCCCACTCTTGTCTCTACCGGAGAAATAAAATATCCGAAGGAAAATGTTGGGTCTTGCAAAGTATTTACTTGAGAAATTTTCTGTAAGGAAGCTTCATACTCTTTATATTTAGCTTGCAAGCCTGGATTGTTTTCAGCAGCTATTACAAAGTAATCGTCTAATGTTTGGGAAAATCCCTTTATACAAAATAAGATAAGGATTATTGTGATATATCGTTTCATGATTTTAATTTCTTAAGTTTATACTCTTCACGCATACAGTAAAGTGTAGGCACAATATAATAGGTAATTGCTGCAATGAACATTCCCCCAAAAGCCGGTATAGCCATGGGAACCATAATGTCAGAGCCACGTCCTGTTGATGTAAGTACTGGTAGCAAAGCGATTATTGTTGTTGTCGTTGTCATCACAGCAGGTCTTATTCTTCTTTGACCGGCTTCTACCACGGCAGCACGAATTTCATTTCGAGTTTTGGTTCGGTTTTGTTTAAAACTTTGGTCAAGATAAGTTCCCATCAAAACTCCATCATCTGTTGCTAATCCAAACAAAGCGATAAATCCCACCCACACAGCAACGCTTAAGTTGACTGTACTCATCTGGAAAAGGTCTCGAATGTTTGTTCCAAAGAAGGTAAAATCAGCGAACCAACCTTGTCCGTATAGCCAAAGCATAATAAAACCGCCACTAAATGCCATTGCGACTCCAGTAAAAATCATTAATGAAGTTGAAACTGAACGGAATTGAAAATAAAGTATCAAAAAGATAATTATTAGAACGACAGGAACGATAATGCTTAACCTTTTTTCTGCTCTAACTTGATTTTCATAACTTCCTGAAAACTTATAATTAACACCTTTCGGAACTATTAATTCTCCACTGGCAATTTTTTCCTTGATTATAGCTTGTGCATTGTTTACCACATCTACTTCGGCAAAACCTTCTTTTTTATCGAAGAGTACATAACCAACCAAAAACGTATTTTCACTTTTCACCGCTTGCGGTCCTCTCACATATTCGATAGCTACAATTTGTTCCAAAGGAATTTGTGCTCCAGTAGGCGTTGGGACTAAAATAGTACTTAAAACATCTGGACTGTCACGCAATTCGCGTGGATAGCGGACACGAATAGGAAATCGCTCTCGACCCTCAACGGTTGATGATATTTTCATACCACCTATTGCCGTTTCTATAGTCTGTTGCACATCTTCGACATTTAATCCATAACGAGATATTTCGTTCCTATTAATATTTAAGTGGATGTAGGGTTTCCCAACGATTCGGTCTGCAAATACAGCTTCTTTTTTCACCGAAGGTACTTCTTTCAAAATGCTTTCTATCTGCATGCCAAATTCTTCAATGGTATTTAAATCAGGACCAAAAACCTTAATACCCATCGGTGCTCTCATTCCTGTTTGTAACATTACCAATCGTGTTTCAATGGGTTGTAGCTTAGGAGCTGAAGTTACTCCTGGAATATTCGTTACCGCAATTATTTCATTCCAAATATCATCAGATGATTTGATATGTTTTCTCCAATTTCTAAAATAACGACCATCCTCATCCGGTATCAAATCATCCATAGAGAACTTTCTGTTCAGTAACTCTTCATTACTATAAGCTTCTCCATCCTTCAATAGGAATTGTTCATCATTATTTATTTTAAAACGCATACGATGTCCTCTCTCATTCAACGCATATTCAGATTTGTAATTGATAACATTTTCGAACATTGATATAGGAGCGGGGTCGAGTGCTGATTCTGCTCTGCCTAATTTACCAACACTAAGCTCTACCTCAGGAATATTACTTAGCAGCATATCCAATTGTGCCACGACTTTTCTATTGTATTCCATTCCTGAATGTGGCATGGAAGTGGGCATAAGTAAAAAACTACCTTCGTCCAGCGAAGGCATAAACTCTTTGCCAATTCCAGGAAATGTATGAGCAAGCCCTGACCAAACTGATGTCGTTCGAATATTCCAGCCTACCTTGTCAGCACCATTGGCTACAAAACCAAAGATATTAGTAAAACCCAGCCATATATTTAAAGCAAGGATAATGAGAAGAGTCGGAACAATCAGAAATTTAATTTTATTATCTAATACCCAAATTAAAACTCTTTTGTAAGAATACTGTAAAAGGGTAAATGCACCTAAGATGAGTCCAACCAGCAGTGCAACAAAGATGAAATTTAGCAATAGGCTTTGGCCTGCTCCTAATGGCAACCAATATTTAGCCAATAGCCAAACAACACCGATAACTACCAAAATTAACTCTATGTTTTCAAGCAATTTTCTTGGTAAATCTTTTTTGAAAAATGTTTTCTTTTGAAGCAAAGGCTTTATAAAAGGAATGCTTCCAAATAAAATCAACAAAATCCCTGCCCAGATTTCACTATAAAAGAGTGCTACAATTCCTGTAAGTATCAAGAAAATATTTATCAGTTTTTTGGAACGGGAATTTTTTATCTTAAACCCAAAAAACAGATGTGCCAATGTTGGTAAAATGAGTAGTGCAACAATGAGAGCCGCTATTAATGCAAAAGTTTTTGTGAAAGCTAATGGAATGAACAATTTACCTTCGGCAGCTTGCATTGTAAAAACAGGAATAAAACTCACAATGGTTGTTGATACAGCAGTAAGAATTGCAGAGCTTACTTCCGAAGACCCATTATATATTGTTGTTATCAACTTTTGGTCAGGTGGCGATTCATCAATGTGCTTGACAATATTTTCAGAAAGAATAATACCCAAATCCACCATAGTACCAATAGCAATAGCAATACCAGAAAGAGCAACGATATTAGCATCTACTCCAAAGTAACGCATAGCAATAAATACCATAAGAACGGCAATAGGCAATAAGCTCGAAATGAGAAATGATGCTCTTAGGTTATAAATCATCACAATAATTACCAGAATTGTAATAAGTATTTGAAGGGAGAGCGCTTCCTCAAGCGTGCCAAGTGTTTCATGGATTAGTTGCGAACGGTCATAAAAAGGAACTATTGTGAGTTGACTTTCAACGCCATTTGCCAAAGTCTTTTTAGGTAATCCAGGGGAAATTTCATCAATCTTTTTCTTTAGATTATTAATAACTTGCAAGGGATTAGCACCATATCGTGCTACGACAACACCACCAACTACTTCTGCTCCGTCTTTATCGAGTGCACCACGTCGATTTGCAGGACCAAGCTTAACCACACCAACATCTTTCACACGAATAGGAACATTGTCTTGTACGGCAACTACTGCCTTTTCAATGTCAGAAGTACTTTTTACATAACCCAAACCACGCACCAGATATTCAGCTTGATTAAATTCGATGGTTTTTGCACCCACATCGCGATTGGATTTTTGCACCGCTTGCATAACTTGATGTAGCGGGATGTTGTATGATTTTAAAGCATCGGGATTTACATCAATCTGATACTCTTGAACATAACCACCTATGGATGCCACTTCTGACACTCCTTCAGTCGCATTTAAACCATATTTTACATAAAAATCCTGGACAGTACGTATTTCATGCAAGTCCCATCCACCTGTCGGGTTTCCATCTTTATCACGCCCTTCGAGCGTATACCAATAGACTTGTCCTAAAGCTGTTGCATCAGGACCTAAGGTAGGTTGCACTCCATCAGGTAATAATCCTGAGGGAAGAGAACTTAATTTTTCAAGTATTCTCGAACGTGACCAATAAAATTCTATATCTTCATCAAAGATGATATAGATACTTGAAAAACCAAATATGGAAGAGCTACGGATGGTTTTTACTCCGGGAATTCCTAAAAGATAGGTAGTTAAGGGATAGGAGATTTGATCCTCAATGTCTTGTGGTGAACGCCCATTCCATGATGTAAATACGATTTGTTGATTTTCTCCAATATCCGGAATGGCATCAACAGGTACGGGGTCAGAAGGAAGACCGTCTATTTGCCACCCAAATGGAGATGTGACAATACCCCAAGTAACTAAACCAATCAATAAAAGAAAGGTTACTAACTTATTTTCTAAAAAATACTTTATTATTTTATTAAGCATATTGCTTCAAATTTTACATAAAACTAAATGAAATAACTCAATGAAAACTATTCTCATCAATTTGAATTGATGAAGAATAGATAGTTTATGTAAAAATCAAAGTAAGAAAGTTTGAAAAAGCACTTGGGCGTCTTTTTCAAGTGGGGGAGCGTGATAATCAACGAAGAAATGTTGAGATTCTCTTGAAAATAAGTCAACATTCAGTGTAACATAAATAAAAGCTACTACAAAGTCAATCTTCTCAACAGTTTGAGTGGCATTTTTCAAGAAATTATCTACAGATTGTATGGTTTCGTATTCATTCTTGCAACACGGAACTTTACCCACAGTTGTCTGATTTTCATTATAATTTTCGGGTGCATCACAATGTTTTGTCATTTCCATCATACCACATCCTAAATGTGATTTGCCAAACATTATTTTTGTTTCTACTGCTTCACCACCACAAAAGTGGGTACCAATAGTCAAATACATGTGGCTAGCCACAATGATAAAAGACAAGAGTATGGATAAAACTTTCTTCATACTTAAATTATGGGCAAAATTACGAAAAATATTTCAAAGTCTTTTATTAAGTTTATTTTATTCTTTTACCTTGATGATAATTTTGCCTTTTGCTCTACCTGTTTTTTGATATTGTAATGCTTCAATAGCTTCAGAAAATGGATACTCTCTGTCAATTACGGGTTTTATAAATCCATCATCTGCAAGTTTCTTTATTTCACAGATTTGCTCTTTATTAGGTTCCATTAAAATGAATTTGTAATGAGCCGATTTACGTTTGATTTCTTTATTGATTTTGATTCTTTTCAGACTAAGAATGAAACGATAAAACCAATTAAGACCCAATTCTTTTGCAGATTCTTTATCCATGACTCCGACAAGGGTGATAACTTTTCCTCCCTTCTTTATGGCTTTAAAGGCATCGTAGGTATAATCATCACCTAAGGTATCATATACCACATCTACTTCTTTGGCAATATCAAGATAATTCTCTTTTTTATAATCAATGACGCGGTCAGCTCCGAGTTCTTTAACCCAATCTACGTTTTTTGTACTTGTTGTAGTGTACACGTAAGCACCTTTACTCTTGGCGTATTGAATGGCGAATGTGCCGATACCTCCTGAACCTGCATGTATCAACACTTTATCGCCCTTCTTTAGATGTGCCTCATTGAAGACTTGTATGGTCGTTACTCCCACTAAAGGTAAGCTTGCAGCTCCTGATAAACTAAGTTGTTTAGGTTTTGGACAAACTAATTCACTATCTATAGCAACAAACTCTGCAAAAGTACCTGGAGACATACCTGATACACGAGAAAAAATTTCATCACCAACATTAAAGTCTTTGACATTTGCTCCTTTTTCTACCACAACGCCTGCTACATCATAGCCGATACGTGCTGGGAAATCCAATTTTTTAATAGGTTTAAGTTCTCCTTTTATAATTTTATAATCTACCGGGTTGGTGCTCGCAGCATACACCTCAACTAATACTTGATTTTCTTTTATCTTCGGTTTGTCGATTTGTGAAAATTTCAAGTTATCCTTGACATCTCCATATCCTGTTATTAATAACGCTTTCATAACTATTTATGATTTGATTTATTGCACATTATTGTAAAGCTAAACAATTATTTTTTATTTTCTAGACGTTTTATCATCTGCTTCATTTCTTTGATTTCTCTTTCTTGAGCTTCGATAATCTCATCAGCAAGTTGTCGTACTTCAGGGTCTTTTAGGTCCGCTTTGTTACTTGTCAATATTGCAATAGAATGGTGTGGAATCATCGCACGCATCCACCTCATATCATCTATTGGAATTTGTTGTCTTACTAAGAATGTAGAAAGCACCATTAGTGAAACGCTTCCCACAACGATAGCAATGTTTTTAGATTTATTTTTATACATTTTACGCATAAATAAAAACATAATAATTGCCATCCCACCAATACCTATCAGCGTCATATACATTCTTGTCCAGCTAAAAAATACATGGCTTAATTCATAGGTATTGAAATACATGGTTATGTACATGGATATTGCTGAGCAGACCAGCATCAATATAAATCTTGTATAATTTGAATTTTTCATTTTATTGCGTTTTAGTGTACTTCATCAAAGCCGTAATTCGATTTATTATCTTTCCCTTTATTCTCTTTGTCGAAGTTCGGTTTATTCTCATTTTGCGGTTGTACGATTGGGTTTTTTGGTTTTGGCATTCCCTCTTTATCTTTTGGTGTATTAACGACATCTTGAGGAACAACTTTCGTTTTATCTTTGAATGTTTGAACCGTCTTTAGCAACTCTTTAACAATAGTTTCTCCAAACTTATTGGCGGCTAATGGACTAGCTCCGGAAATTAGTTTCCTATCAACATGGCATCTTTCATTATCTGCGACATTTACTATAGAGATACCTAAGTCGTTTAATTTTTTACCAAATTTCCAAGGTAATTTACCTGGCAAGTAACCAATATATGGGAGCAAACCATCCGCTACATCAGGAAATGCAACAATTTCGTAACCGTTATAGATGAATGAATCTTTGCCTTCCTTATCAGCAAGTGATAATAAAGCCGCAGGTCCATGGCAGATGACCATAGTATATAAATCTTTTTCATATACCCAGCGTAGCAACTTGCCTACATTTTTATCATCATGAAGTCCTAAAAGTGCTCCGTGACCTCCTGGTATAAAAACACCGACATAATCGGTACTGTTTTCCATATCCTTTTGAACAAATTCTGCTAAGTTTATAGGATTTTCCAATTGTTCTGCATATTTTGAAAAAATCGTACGTACATGCTTGTCTTCATCAGGCATTGCCCACATTTCTATTTTTACAGATTTGCCTGTTGGGGTCGCTATATCGATATCAAACCCTGCATTTTCTAGATGCAACATCGGAACAAACATTTCCACAGGATGATTACCCGTAGAGAATTTTTTTCCATTTTTCATCTCTAAAAGTTTCTCTTCGGTGCAGAGCATTAAAACTTTTTTACCAAGTCCTTCGTACGGATTAACTCCGGTTATTTTCTCATAATCTATTTCTTGATAATCTGTCTTTGATGACGTAGCTTTTTTTATTGCTAAATGAGAGGGTCTATAGGCGTCTTCGCCTGTTGGAATTGGTGCTATACCTAAAAGTGATCTAATCATTTTTTATCAATTTTAAATGTTTATGATTTCTTTGTTGTAATTTGCAATATTCTCTAAAGTTATTCAACAAATACCTATCCAAAAACTTACTGAAACGAGATAAATTTGGTTTGAAATATTTGGATAATACTCTTGTTTCTCTGTCTCTAAATATTTGCAGGTCGAGATATGTAATTAAATTATTTTTTTAAATTTAATATTTAAAAATTGTGGTAAGGTTTATGTAGTTTTTTAGTATATAAACCATTTAAAATTGAAATTATGAGTAAGAAAGAGCAAGATTTCAATCCTGACGTTACAAAAGAGGAGAAAGAAAGATTAGATGATTCTCACTTACGTAATGATGGGGGAGATGATGAAATTTTAAAAGAAAGAGAACGACCCGTGGATTTTGAAGGTGAAAACTTAGATATACCCGGACGAACATTGCCAGATGATAGAAATCCCGAAGATACAAAGGATGAAGAGAATCAGCATTACAGTCTCCCTGAAGAAGATTTGTAAAATAGTACATTAATTATTCAAAAATCAATCGAAAGCCTTTTCCCCGGATTGTTTCAATGGTAATTTTTGAATCTTTATTTAGCAGTTCCCGAAGTTTTGAATTAAGGTTATTGATACTTGCCTCATAGCCCTCATCTAATTCACCACCCCAAAGAGTAGTTGCGATTTGCTCTTTAGAAACGATCGTGTTCTTCTTCAAAATAAGTAGATGCAATAATTTAAATTCTAAAGTGCTTAGTTTTTTGATCAAACTATCATTGTAAAACAAAGTACTGTCCTTAGCATTGAGTTTATATTGGCTGAGATTGAAAATATTGGGGTCTAATGCGAATCTTTTTATATAAGCGGCAAGTTCTGTGATTTTAAAAGGTTTTCTGATATAGCCAACCCCTCCAGTTGTAATGCCTTTAGCCACTATTTGCGCATCGGTGTGGGAAGAAATAAAAAGAATAGGAATATTTTTAAAATGTTTAAGAATTGTTTCGGCTTTTTCAATACCATTGTCCGCACCAATTTCCACATCAAATAAGATGATGGACGGCGAAAAATCCCTAATGATGCTTTCTACGCCTAATAAAGAATTTTGAAAATGGACTTGATAACCTAAAGAAGTAAGAGCCATACTTACAAAATTGCCTAATTCCGTATCATCATCTACCAAAAGAATTCGTTGTGCTATCATACAATGATTGTTTTAGGGAAACAAAGCGTAAAGGTACTTCCTTTTCCTAATTCGCTATGCAAAGTTATCATTCCTTTGTGTTTTTGCACTATCATTTTAGTAAAAGATAGACCAATGCCGTGTCCTTTGCTTGTTGTATTTTTAGAACGATAATACTCTTTAAAAACCTTTTTTTGCTCCTCTCGGGCAATACCCTGTCCGTTGTCTGCAATGTGAAGATATATTTTTTTATTGCCAATCTCCGCTGAAATACTCAGCTGTACATTTTCAGATGAATATTTTATCGCATTTTCAATAAGGTTTCTAAGTACGGAGTCAAAATACAATTCATCAACTTTTAGTTGTAGATTGTCGGGTATGGATAAAGCTGTTGTAATTTCTTTATTTGCATAGGTCTTTTGCAATTCTTCTATCAATTCAACACATTTCTCACGCAGTGCATACGTAGCAATATTTAATGTGATATTACCGTCTTGTGCTTTAAAAACGGAAAGCGTATGGGCAATTTTTTCTGTGAGTAATTTCACTCGACTTCCCGCCACAGTTAGTTGTTCTTTTTTCAGCTCATTTTGTTCGGTTTGTGAAAAGAAGTCCAAGACCGTATAAACGTGAGCCAATGGCGATTTGAGGTCGTGGACGATTCCTGCAACAACCTTTTGTTTCCATTCTAATTTCCGTTTGCTTTTTTGCAGTGCTATCAGTTGCCAACCGATAAAAAACGCTACTAAAATGATAGCAAAAGCTGCAATTCCAATAGATGTTATCAAGTTTCTAACAAAAGCCGAATTTTTGATTTGGAAACTCCCCTCAAAAGAATACGTACCTTCTGTGCCTAATGGAATTTTGATAAGTAAGGTATCATTTGTGTTCCAATTTTGATAAGAAATACTATCAAATGCTTCTCCATTTTTTAACAGTAGCATTTTATAACTTGCTATTTGACCAAAATCGATAAAATTTTCCTGAAAAAGAGAATCTACTTGTTTCAAGTGAAATTTCTGTTGTGATAGTGCTAAGTCGGCGAAAACATTACTAACTAACTCTGAAAAATTACTTTTGAGATGACCATAATTTTTAGTATCCAAATGGTAAACAGCAATAGCATCTTGGTCATTTATAGTGGTGTCTAGAGAAGCATCTTCAAAAGTAAGAGTTTGCTTATTAGGGTTTTCTGAATCTTCTAGTCCAAACTTCTCCGTTGCGTGAAAATTAATTATTTGCCTTAGTTCTTTTATTATCGAAGATTGGAAATTAGTTCTTTCTTGCCTAATAAATTGAGATACCCACAAAGCTTGTGAAAAAACAAGTATTGCCAAAACTAAAAACGCTATGGGAATTAATTTACGCATCCAATTATTTTTTCACAAAAGTAGTCAAAAACGAACTTTTTTCTCTGATTTTATTTAGAGAGCGTTTAAATTTAATTGTTTGCAAAAAATCTTTCTAATAAAAAATCTCATTGTTTCTAATAAATTACGCTTATTTGCCATGCCACTAAAGGTAATTCAGCCGGCTCATAGAAACACTTAGCATCGTCAGCTATATAAAAGGATATTCATAAAAGTTTTCTAACAAAATCCTCATACTTTCCTAATGACAATCTGAAAAAAGCAAAGCAAATCCTCATTTTCTTATTAGAGTTTTTTCAGAGATACTTTTTAACTTCAACCCAGTTTAATAACTAAGTTTAATCAAAAAAAAGAAACAATGAAAGCAAAAAAAAAAGCAATGGAGTGATGGGTTAGTAGAAGTGTTAACTGTAAATGAAATGAATGCAGTGAAAGGCGGATATTCAAATGAGGGAGAAGGAGAATACATCACCATTTACATAAATGGGAAAAAATATAGAATAAGGAAGAGTTAAATCAAAGGATTGACCAACTTAGTATTTTGTAGGTGTACAATGCAAAAGAAAAGTTTTTCAATAAATGTTTGCAAACAATGGAGCGATAAAAAGTTAATCTCCTAAAACGATGACTTAATTGTAAAACCTAAAATATAAATAAAATGGAAACAAAGAAGAAGGAAACTCGAAAAGCAGAGAATGCAAATTATTGCCAGCCTGTAAAGGATTCTGCTCTCAAGCTAAGATTGAAAATGGAGATTCTCTAGGGTGTGCATTAGATTCAAATTTTTCAGTGTCAGATTATATTATACAGAACTTTAATAATCAAATGGTATTGTCTAGAATATCAAAATTATAAATAAATAAATAAGTTATGAAAAGAACACTTTTAACAATAATAGTTTTAATATCAGTAATTATAATAGGGAATGCACAACAAAATGACGAGTTGTATTACATGGGGCATTCTTATTATGAAGATGCTAATGGAGTGCAACATATGGTACCTTTTGCAGTAGTGAAATTGTGTGAAGTGGAAAATCCAGAGAATGTTTTAGCCGTAAGATTATCGGAAGCTAAAGGACGATATATCATTAGAAATATTGACGTGGAGCAAGAGTATATCTTAAAAGTATATGCACCAAATGTTAAAGAGCAATGGTTTAAAGTACCACGAAATAATGGTCGCATAAAAAAATACAATATCAATATAGATGCAAAATTGGAAGTTCCAGAGAATTATAACGAACAAACTGTTTCTTCTCAAAAATTTAAGCCTTATGATTTTAATAAAAAAACTCTTTTAGAACAAATGATACTTCAACTACCAATGATTGAGGAAGAAGATGGCGAATTTACCACTTTGAATGGTGGCTCTGTGAAGTTGTGGCTTAATGGAGGAGAAGCTGATATGCAGACCTATGAAAAGATTAAAAATTTTCGAGCAAAAGACTTAGTAGAATACATGGAATATTTTAACGTTTCAGAAACAGAGAATCCTATATATGATGGAGTTTTAAATATAATGTTAAAAGTAGGTGATAGGTCAGAAAAACCAAGTTGGCGATTAGTTCCAATAAAGAAAATAGAACAGGATAAATAAAAAATGGTACTGTATGAAGAATTTAATTCAAAAAATAGGATTGATAATATGTTGTTGTTTTTTGCTTACAAATATATTTGCACAAGTAAAAGTACAAGGTACAATAACAACGAAGGAAAATGAAAAAATAGTTCCTGTTCCTTTTGCTAATATTACCTTGTATGACCTTGCGGATACTACAAAAGTAGTAACAGGAGAAGTTACTGATTTTGAGGGAAACTATCTCTTCGAAAATCTTAAAATGGGACGCTATCTATTGGAAGTGTCTTGTATTGGATACAAAACAATTAAGAAAGAAACGCGTATTTCATTACCATCAGTAGGAAATACATTAAAGCGAAATTTTCAATTAGAAGAAGATGCACAGATGCTTTCGGAAGTAGTAGTGGAAGGCTCTCGCACTGCTCAATATGTAGATAAAACAGTACGTACATTTACCCAAGAGGAAATAAAATCAGCACGTTATTCCAAAGACTTAATGGTTACAATGCCACAACTTACCATTGATGGACAATCAGGGAAATTGAAAGATATTCGTGGCGGGTCTATGCAAGTTTTGATAAATGGAGTACGTGCTACGGACAATGAATTAAAACTCTTACCTCCTGATAAAGTGCTAAAAGTAGAATATTATGATATTCCTCCGGCACGATATGCAAAAAGTGGTAGTGTAATAAATATTATAACCAAAACACTTGATGATGGTTATGGTGGTGGCATAGATGTCTCTCACGCATTTACCACAGGGTTCGGAAATGATAATATCTATTTCAAATATAACAAAGGACATAATCAATTCACGATGGAGTATGCTGTAAATTATCGGGATTATGATGATAGAGAGAAAACACAAACGTATAAATACACGCTAAATAATGAAGATAGGGAAAGTAACTATCTTGAGAAAGATGCTTTTGGCTATACGAATCATAAAATTGGATTAAAATTTACCAACCAAGTACAAGATAAATACGTTTTTCAAATTGGAATAAGTCCTAACTTTAAGACTTCTTTCTCGAATGGTACAAAAAACATCTTCAATCATTTTGGAACAACTCAACAAAATTATACGGGAAAGTTTAATAATGACACAAAAATCATTACCCCTGTTGTTGATATTTATTACTGGCGAAAACTAACGGAAACTTCCGATATTTCGCTGAACGTGGTAGGAACGATGTTTCGTACGGAAGTAGATAACGAAAACCGAGAGTTTGAACTTCCTAATATGAATGAAAGTTTAACGGATATTATGCGCTTAAATAATCGTAAAAAATCTTTAATTGGGGAAGTTGTCTATGCGAAAAATACAGAAATTGGTCAATTTAATGCAGGATATAAAATTACTTCGAGTTGGTTAAAATCTGATATTTCTAATGTTTTTGGAAATTATAATTATGACTCTCGTTACAGCGAACAATACTTATATAGTGAGTTTACAGGTAAAAAGAATAATTTACTTTATCGCTTGAGTCTTGGAGGAACACTAATTCATAATAATAGTTTTTCTAATGAATACGATAAATTCGTATTTACACCTCAATTAATGTTAGGTTATACATTAAATAATAACCACACTTTTCGTTTGATTGCTGAACGAGATACAGACTTGCCTTCTGTTGCAGATTTAAGTAAAAATGCACAACTTCTAACTCCTGATATTGTAAGCAAAGGAAATCCTATGTTAGAAAAAGAAATTAACTCAAGTATTGCATTGGTGCATTCCTTTGATGGGAAATATTTTGATATAGGCACAGCTGTGCTTTATGTACACACAGAGAATCCCATTAATCAGTATTTTAGTTATGAAAGGAATGATTCTTATATCACTTTGACTAAAGAAAATGCAAATAGTGCCAACTATTATGGTGCGTATATTAGTGGAGCCATTATGCCATTTGGCTCAAATGTTTTTACAGTAAAAGGAAGTTACCAAGCATTAAAACAGTCTGTCAATAGTGATTTAGTAGGCAAAATTTCACATTGGTACACTCCATTATATTTGGAAGGAATATTCAAATGGAAAGACTTATCTGTTTCTTACAGTCATTCCTTTGTTTCTGATGAACTGAATGGAGCATACTTAAATGATGATGAAAATCATTCCCTTTTTATGGCTCGTTATCGTTACAAGAACTTTAGTTTTTCTTCGGGACTTTATTGGGCAGGACAGCCATCAAAATACCACTCAGAAACTTTGGACAAAAGTTTGGTTGCTTACACTTCAGACTCAAAAATTTGGGATAACAAAACAATGTTTGTTTTCGGCTTTAGTTGGAATTTCCATAAAGGAAAATCATACAATGTGAAACGAAAGTTAGAAAATAAAGACACTGATGCAGCTACATTTTAATTACTATGAAACCTTTTCCCCTCATAAAACAACCCGATGCAATGGACTGTGGTCCTGCCTGTCTATGTATGATAGCCAAACACTATGGGAAAAATTATACATTAGATGGATTAAGACAACAGTCCTTTATTGGGCGTGATGGAGTTTCCTTGCTGGGCATTAGTCGAGCATCCGAAAAAATAGGTTTTCGTACTGTGGGTGGACGACTTACTTTTGAAAAGCTGGTAGAAAAAGCACCTTTACCTTGCATTGTTCATTGGAATCAAGACCATTTTGTAGTCGTTTATGAGGTAAAGAAAACTCGAAAAGAATACAACGTTTATGTTGCTGACCCAGGCAAAGGACTTATTACCTACAATAAAGAAGAATTTTGCTCACATTGGATAAGCACACAAACTAATGGAGAAGAAAAAGGAGTAGCACTGCTTTTAGAGCCTACGCATCTATTTTATGAGCAAGAGGGCGACGAGTTACACGGAAAAAAACGCTTACAATTCCTATGGAAATACCTTGTGCGTTACAAACGTTACTTTACCCAGCTTATTTTGGGGCTTTTTATAGGCAGTATTTTGCAACTCATTTTCCCATTCCTTACCCAAGCCATTGTAGATACCGGAATTAGTGGAAAAGACATCGGTTTCATTTGGTTGATATTAATCGCACAATTGATGCTACTTTTCAGCAGGACTGCTATTGACTTTATTCGCCGAAAGATACTATTGCATATCAGCACTCGTATCAATATTTCATTGATTTCTGACTTTTTTATTAAATTGATGAAACTACCGATGAAGTTTTTTGATACCAAATTGACAGGCGACCTTATTCAACGTATAGAAGACCACCGAAGAATAGAACGCTTCCTTACTGCACAAACCCTTAATTTGCTGTTTTCCATTTTTACTTTTATCGTCTTTGGTGTGGTATTGTTCTATTACAACTTACTTATTTTCTGCATCTTCCTTATAGGTAGTGTTCTGTATGGAATTTGGATACTGTTTTTCTTGAAAAAACGCCGTTTGCTAGATTATAAATTATTCGAGCAACAAGGGATAAATCGTAACGTGGTTTATCAAATGATTACCGGAATGCAGGAAATAAAACTGCAAGGTTGTGAACAACGTAAACGTTGGGAATGGGAAGATGTACAGGCTGACCTTTTCGATGTGAATATGGAATCGCTCTCCTTACAACAAACACAAGAGGCAGGCAGTATTCTCATTAATGAACTCAAAAACATTCTAATAACCGTAGTGGCTGCCACGGCTGTAATTAATGGGAACCTAACGCTTGGTATGATGCTGGCAATTCAGTACATTATCGGACAATTAAATAGTCCCATAGAGCAAATAATGTCGTTTATCTAACAATGGCAAGATGTAAGCATCAGCCTTGACCGTATGAATGAAATACATACTCAGAAGAATGAGGAAAACGAAAATAGAACGCTTACAGAGTTACAAAAAGATGAAAAAACAATCAATATTAAAGACTTGTGCTTTAAATACGATGGAACTCACCCCGAATATGTTTTGGATAACATCAATTTACAAATACCACAAGGTAAAACTACTGCTATCGTTGGTGCAAGTGGTAGCGGAAAAACAACGCTTGTAAAATTGCTTCTGGGCTATTATTCGCCCAATGAAGGGAATATCTTAATAGGTAAACAAAATTTGGAAGAATTTAATTTGACTTGGTGGCGAACTGTTTGCGGTGCAGTAATGCAGGAAGGCTATTTATTTTCTGATACTATTGCCAATAATATTGCCATTTCCGATGACACTCTGGATTTAGAAAAAATCAGATATGCAGCACAAGTTGCCAATATTGCCGACTATATTGAGAACTTGCCCTTAGGCTATAATACCAAAATAGGACAAGACGGACAGGGGGTAAGTCAAGGACAACGCCAACGGATTTTAATTGCACGGGTCGCTTATAAAAATCCACAATTTGTCTTTTTAGATGAAGCAACCAACGCTCTTGATGCCAATAATGAAAAAGCAATCGTTGAAAATTTGGAACAGTTTTATAAGGATAAAACTGTAATTGTTGTAGCACATCGATTGAGTACAGTAAAAAGTGCCGACCAAATCGTAGTGTTGGATAAAGGCAAAATTGCAGAAGTAGGCAACCACGAAGAATTAACTGTCAAGCGAGGAAAATATTACGAATTAGTAAAGAATCAGTTGGAATTAGGAAATTAACAAAATGGATAATAAGACGCAACATACAGAAAAAAGCATAGAGTTACGTAGTGAGAAAGTGCGTAATATCGTGGGACAAATTCCTTCTTTACTCATTCGTCAAGGGATTTTAATTATTGGTTTGGCATTACTTATTTTGGTAGGTGTTTCTGCATTTATTCCTTACAAAAAGACCTTACCCATAGAGGTAACAATTCAAAGAGTTCCTGCAATAGAAAAGATACACGCCTCTACCAACGGCATTTTGCTGATTGACAGTTTCCCTAAAATGGTCAAAGCAGAACAAGTGGTGGGTAAATTATTACAAAATGATACACTTTTACCAATAAAAGCACCTACAGAGGGAAAACTTATTTGGAATGTACAGAATAATGATAAGGTGAAAAAAGGAGATTTACTTTGTTTGGTCGTTCCTCAAGTAGCAACAAGCATTTATGGAGAATGTGAAGTGAATGCCTCACAAAAAGCAATGCTAAATAAAGGGCAAAAGGTTGAACTTTTAGACGATTTCGGACAACAAATTAACGGACAGATTTCCCAAATCTATCTTATACCAACAAGGTCAAATTTATTCAACGTACGAGTTGAAATAAGTTATCACTCCATAATAGCTACTTCGCTTAAAGGAAAAGTTATATTGCAAGAAAAAAGTGTGTTAAGATACTTCTCAAAATTATTAATGTGATAACTCACACAATTTTTTAGACAGAGCATTTATATCCTCTCTTTCTGTCTATTAATTTGGTGAGTTATCATATTTTATTTGGAGAAGTTTTTTTATCAACACATAATCAATTAAATAAAAATAAATATTAAGCAGTCTTATAGCTTTCGAAACTAATACATCTTCGACTTAGTAACCATTCTGATGCAATTTTCTAGGAGCTTCGTATTACTTATTTCAACTTTTTGAGTTGTAGTAAAGGTGTATATAATCATAAAGTAAAACCCCAATAACTTTGAGATATCGGGGTTTGATTGTATTTTAATTTTTTAACAGTGATTATTTCACTTCCTCGAAGTCAACATCAGTTACATCATCGTCACCACCTTGTGAAGCATTTCCTTCATTAGCTTGTGGATTTCCTCCAGGCTGTGGTCCAGCTTCGCCAGGCTGTCCTTGTGCTTGAGCCTGTGCATTATAGATGTCTTGTGAAACTGCTTGGAATTCTTTGTTCAATTCATCCATCGCTGTTTTGATAGCAGGTACATCTTGTGACTTGTGTGCTTCTTTCAATTTTGCTAATGCATCCTCGATAGGCTTTTTCTTATCAGCAGGTATTTTATCTCCAAGCTCTTCGAGTTGTTTCTCTGTTTGGAAAATTAAACTGTCTGCTTGGTTGATAGTATCCACCTTTTCTTTAGCTTCTTTATCGGCAGCTTCGTTAGCTTTAGCTTCGTCCTTCATTCTGTTGATTTCATCATCAGATAATCCTGAAGATGCCTCGATACGGATACTCTGCTCTTTACCAGTTCCTTTATCTTTGGCTGAAACGTTAAGGATACCGTTAGCATCAATATCGAAAGTAACTTCAATCTGTGGAGTACCTCTACGTGCTGGTGGAATACCGTCTAAGTGGAAGCGACCAATCGTTTTATTGCCATTTGCCATTGGACGTTCACCTTGCAATACGTGAATCTCAACAGATGGTTGGTTGTCTGCAGCAGTAGTAAATGTCTCTGACTTTTTGGTTGGTATTGTAGTGTTTGCTTCAATGAGCTTCGTCATTACACCTCCCATAGTTTCAATACCAAGAGATAGAGGAGTTACGTCAAGTAACAACACATCTTTTACTTCTCCTGTTAACACACCACCTTGAATTGCTGCTCCTAAAGCTACTACTTCATCAGGGTTTACTCCTTTTGATGGAGTCTTTCCAAAGAATTTCTCTACTTTTTCTTGTATAGCAGGGATACGTGTTGATCCACCTACAAGAATTACTTCGTCAATGTCAGAATTAGACAATCCTGCATCTTTAAGAGCTGCTTTACAAGGAGGTATTACCGCCTCGATAAGTGAGCTTGCTAATTGCTCAAATTTAGCTCTTGACAATGTACGTACTAAGTGTTTTGGTACACCATCAACTGGCATAATGTATGGTAAGTTGATTTCTGTGCTTGAACTGCTTGATAATTCAATTTTAGCTTTCTCAGCAGCTTCTTTTAGACGTTGTAAAGCCATTGGGTCTTTACGCAAATCAATATTCTCATCAGCTTTAAACTCTTCAGCTAACCAGTCAATGATTACTTGGTCGAAATCGTCACCACCAAGGTGTGTATCACCATTCGTTGATTTTACTTCAAACACACCATCTCCCAACTCAAGGATAGAGATGTCGAAAGTACCACCACCAAGGTCGAAGACTGCAATTTTCATATCATCACTCTTCTTATCTAATCCATAGGCAAGAGAAGCAGCAGTTGGCTCGTTGATAATACGTTTAACTTCCAATCCGGCGATTTGTCCGGCTTCCTTAGTCGCTTGACGTTGAGAATCACTAAAGTAAGCAGGCACAGTAATAACTGCTTCCGTTACTTCTTGTCCTAAGTAGTCTTCTGCCGTTTTCTTCATTTTCTGAAGAATCATTGCAGAGATTTCTTGAGGAGAATATTTTCTGTCATCAATAACCACACGTGGCGTATTGTTATCACCTTTGACCACTTTATACGCCATTCTTTCCACTTCCTTACTTACTTGGTCGTAAGTTTCACCCATGAAACGTTTAATAGAACTAATCGTTTTTTCAGGGTTGGTAATCGCTTGACGTTTAGCAGGATCACCTACTTTTCGTTCGCCATCCTTAACGAATGCTACGATAGATGGAGTTGTTCTTTTTCCTTCGCTATTAGGAATTACTACCGGCTCATTACCTTCCATTACGGAAACGCAAGAGTTGGTTGTTCCTAAGTCTATTCCAATAATTTTTCCCATTATTCTTATTATTTTAATTATTTATTTTTCAAGTTTACACTCCCTTAAATGCAATAGCTATACCAAAACTTGGATGGCAGTTGCGAAACAATGAAAAATGCCACATTTAGGAGAAAAGATTATAAAACAGGGGATTTTTAGTGACAGAATGTCAGTTTTAATCTAACAAATGATCTTGCAAATGTCCGCCACAATTGTAGCAATACGCAGCTGATTTTCGGTGACCTACTGTACCGCATTCAGGACATTCTCTACCTTCAAATTCAGAACTGTCAATATCTCCTTCTGAAGGATTGAGTTTTTTCATTGTAATCTCTGAAGTGACGATACCCGTTGGTACAGCAATAATTCCATAACCGAGAATCATCACTACACTCGCAAGAAATTGACCAATGGGCGTAAGTGGTGAAATGTCTCCATAACCAACAGTTGTGAGTGTAACAACTGCCCAATATATTCCAGTTGGAATATCTGTGAAGCCACTTTCAGGACCTTCGATAAGATACATTAACGTTCCAATAATTATAACTGCCATGATAACAGCAAAAAGGAATACTGAAATTTTTGATGTGCTAGCCTTCAATGCACGGATAAGGAAAGTACCTGCTGAGGTGTATCTATTTAATTTTAGGATTCTGAAAATACGTAGTAATCTGACACCTCTTATTACCGCTAAGCCTTGAGTGCCTCTAATGAAAAGACCTAAGAATGAGGGTAATATGGAAAGGAAATCGATTATTCCATAAAAACTAAAAATATATCGGGAAGGTCTTTCTACAATCCAGATTCGTAAAATGTATTCAATCGTAAAAAAGATGGTAATTATCCATTCTATCACAGAGAAATAATCCCCATAATTTTTATGATATCTTGGAACACTTTCCAAAATGACCATAAGAATACTCAAAATGATAAGGATAATAAGCGTAATGTCAAATGCTTTACCTGCGGGAGTAGAAACCCCAAAAATAGTTTTACTAAGTCTTGCTTTGAGCTTTTTTACTGACTCCTTAGACATATTTTTCTATTATTAGACAGACTACGAACTTACTGCAAAAATAGGATATACACAAATGTTGAATTTTTTCGTACTGCAAAAAACAGTATTTTAGCTAAATATTAGCCTACAATATATTTATGATAACGATTAACACCATAAAAGCTCCAATCAAAAAGGAACTCGAGGTTTTTCAAAAGATTTTCAAGAATTCTGCCAAAACGGATATATCTCTTTTAAATGCAGTCAATGCTTATATTTTTCGGAAAAAAGGAAAGCAATTACGCCCTGTTTTAGTGTTGTTGTCGGCTAAACTGTGCGGAGATATCACATCCAGTTCCTATACTTCGGCTACGTTGGTGGAATTGTTTCATACAGCCACTTTGTTGCATGACGACGTCGTCGATGATGCCAAACAACGCAGAGGAATTGCCTCTGTCTATGCTATTTGGAAATCTAAAATTGCTATACTCGCAGGTGATTTTTTATTGTCAAGAAGTATGCTTGTTGCCTTGGAAGCCAAAGAGTTTGACTTGCTTGAAATCATTTCTAATGCAGTAAAGGAAATCAGTGAGGGCGAGTTGTTGCAATTAGATAAAGTCCGCAAGTTGCAGAATACAGAAGGAGCATATTTAACGATTATCCAAAAGAAAACAGCCTCTCTTTTTGCAGCCTGTGCAAAGGCAGGTGCAACTTCAGCAACCGACGATGAAGCGAAGATTGAAAAGCTCTATCAATATGGACTTAATTTGGGTATTGCTTTTCAAATGCAAGATGATTTATTAGATTTTGATAAGACCAATGCATTAGGGAAACCGCTTTACAATGATTTGAAAGAGCGGAAAATGACCTTGCCGTTTATCTTTGCTCTAACGCAAACCGAAGATTCAAAGAGGTATCTCAAGTTGTTTAAAAAGAAAAAGAAAACGGCTACTGAATTAGATGAATTAGCAACATTCATAAGAGAAAATGGAGGAACTGATTACACTGAAAAACAAATGGATATTTATAGAGATAAAGCACTGTCTTTCTTAGATGGATTCGAAGATTCTCCAGAAAAAAGAGCATTAGAACAATTAGCCTATTTTGCTACTGCACGTAAAAAATAAATGACGATGAGTTATAAGATTATAAGTGATCCTCTTTATGGATTGATTGATATAGAAACGGATATTGTACGGAAGATTATTGATCATCCTTATTTTCAACGGCTCCGTAATATTAAGCAATTAGCATTGACTTATCTGGTTTATCCGGGAGCTGAACATACGCGTTTCCAACACGCATTAGGTTGTTACCATCTTGCGAGAACTGCTGTAAAGGTGCTCCGTAAAAAAGATGTGCCCATTAATAAGGAGGAAGAGGAAGGAGTATTATTAGCTTCTTTATTGCATGATATTGGTCATGGCCCTTTTTCTCATACTTTAGAGTATCATTTGGTAAAATGCAGTCACGAGAATTTCTCCTTGAAAATAATGGAGAAGATTAACGAGGAACTGTCTGGAAGGTTAGACACGGCTATTGCGATTTATAAAAACACCTATCATCGGAAGTTTTTGCATCAGTTGGTGAGCAGTCAGGCAGATGTAGATCGATTAGATTATTTGAAAAGAGATAGTTTTCACACGGGAGTAGCCGAAGGGGCTGTGGGCAGTGAACGTATCATAAAAATGTACGATGTCGTAAATGATGAGTTGGTTATAGACAGTAAAGGCATTTTTTCAATAGAGAAATTTTTACTGGCTCGCCGGATGATGTATTGGCAAGTTTATTTACACAAAACGGTTTTAAGTGCTGAGGAGATGCTCTTACAAATCATAGCAAGGGCTCGCTATCTCTTAGAGAGAGGAGAAGTAGCACTTTTTATAACAGAGCCTTTGAAGTATTTTTTAGTAAATCATGTAGAGGAAGTTACGGATGAAGCCTTAGAGATGTTTGTTAGACTAGATGATAGTGACATTTTTTGCTGTGTGAAAGAGTGGTGCTATGCTGATGATTTCATATTGCAATCCTTATCACAACGCCTCATTACTAGAGATTTGAATAAAATAAGTGTTGAAATAAAGGAATTCAGTGAGGAATATATTCAGAAAGTCAACAAACTAACAGAGCAGACGCTAGACTTGCAAGCTGATGAAGTAGATTACTTTGTGTATCATCACAAAATTGGAACACGCTCTTATCACAGTATGGATACGCCCATAGTTTTTAAAAACAAAAATGGAGAATTAGTAAACATTGCCGAGGTTTCAACACTGTTGAATGATAATCAGTTTAATTTTACTGATGTGCGTTATTTTATATCTTATCCGAGAGAAATAGTCAATCTTTTGTAAAAAAGAAACCCTACAACCAATAAAGACTGCAGGGCTCTTTTGAAAAAACTATAAAATTTTAAAGTCTAACTAATTTATTATAAATTGTTTCCTATTTTGATACTAAAGTAAACCGTACGTGGTTGCATAGGTCCGTAGATATATGCGGGATCTCTGTCAATACCGGTATCAAAATCTTCTTGATATGAATTAAATATATTTTTCATTCCTGTAAATAGTCGAAGTTTTGCTCCGTTTATTTTAATATCATAATTTATTTTAAGTCCCAAGTCGAAGAAAGAATCAGATTCTTTTAAAACCTCTTCATTGTATGGTACTAACATAGAACCTGTGTAGTTTCCTGAAATTGCCACTCCTAATGCTTTGGTAGGTGTATAGTTCAAGGTCATATAACCATAATTATCAGGTGTACGGAAGAATTTCTTCTCGCCCAGTTCTTGTTCTTCTTCGTACTCGCTTTTTTGAATCGTAAAACCAGCTTTGAAATTTAATTGAGAAGAAGGCACAACATTTAACTCCATATTCAAGCCTTGTACTTTAGCACCTCCTTCAGCATTAATACGGGTATAAGTAACAACACCATCAGCATCAGGTGCGCTAAATTCATTAGCAAATGCATCATCTAATTTGGTATAAAATCCTTCGACAAGGAAATTAACGAAAGCATTACCTATTTCTTTATTGAAATCTAGGGAAGCCATAAAACTCTGACTGGTTTCTTGTTCTAAATCTGGATCGTTTTTGTGAATGATCTTTTTTGCACCAGAAGTTTCAATGTGCAAGTCTTCATCGAAAATTTGAGGAGCACGATAACCCTGTGAGTAGCTTACACGTAGCTGAATATAATCTACAGGATCATATTTTAAAGTTAAACGTGGACTAAAAACATCGCCGGATTTCTCATCACTTTTATCAGTATTATCCTTTATGCTATAATGATCATAACGAACTCCTGCAGATGCCTTAAATTTGTTAAATGTCATTTCATACTGTGCAAATGCCCCGAAAGTTGTGGATTCTTGGTCTGCAACTGTTGTATTGTCAGTATGCGGGATAGATTCAATAGCCCCATCTTTTATTACTGCATTTTCATAGTCAAGATAGCCTAACTTTGTATCTTCTAATTCTGATTTTACGAATTCCGTACCAAAAGTGAGTTCACCGACTCCATGGAAATGAGCACTGTATTGTGTACCGATCGTGTAAGTAAAGTCTTCAGTATTTCCATAATCAGCTAAAGATTGTTCGGCACCGTAGTAGCTGTCTCTTTTTACGCTCTGTCCTGATACGTAAACAGACCAAAGATCTTTTTCTCTGAAAAACTGGTCATAAGATAATGCTCCTGTAAGGATGTCATGTTTTACAGACTCAGCGATACCAGCCTCATGTTCAACATAATCAAATTTGTCACCACCTCTTCTGTTTTCTTTAATGTTGAAAAAATCTGCAGTTACCTTACTTCTATTCCCAAAGCGGTGGTATAGGCGACTTCCTACTGTAGTGTTTTTCAACTCTGCGATTTCTGAAAAGGTATCATTATTTGCATCAAAAGGTTCTCGATCTCTCCAAAATCCATAAATGGCCAAACCCGTCTTATGATCATCCGAAACTAGAGACGTATTGAAGTGTGCATCATAATCTTGGGCTACATCACCAGAATCATCTAACCCAATACCAATGAACGAACTGCTGAAACCTGCTTCATAAGTATTTCCAATAGGATCTTTTAGAATAACGTTGATTGTTCCTGCTATTGCATTGCTACCATAGAGTGCAGAACCACCACCGCGTACAACTTCTACTCGGTCTATCATGTTAGATGGAATTAATTCTAAACCATATACTCCCGCTAAACCACTAAATATAGGTCTAGAATTGATGAGAATCTGAGAGTATGGTCCCTCCATTCCATTCATTCGCACTTGTGAGAAACCGCAGTTTTGACAATCATTTTCCAGACGAAGACCAGGAGTGAAATTTAGCCCCTCTCCGAAAGTAGCGGATTGTGTGATTTTAAATATCTCAGGTGAAATCGTGCTCACAATTGTAGTTGCTTCTTGTCTATTTCTTTGCGTTCTATCACCAGTTACTACAATCTCATCTAGACCTAGAGCATCTTTTTCTAGCTGAAAATTTACCTGTGCTGATTTCAATGCTTCAACGTTAATGACTTTAGTTTGTGGTTTATAGCCTAAGTATTGAACTTCAAGAGTGACTTCTCCTGAGGGTATAAACTTTAAAAGATAATGTCCTGTTTGGTCAGTTGTTGCACCTAAGGTGGTACCAACTAAAGAAACAGATGCAAAGGGAAGATGTTCTCCATCTTCATCTATCACCTCACCAGTGATGTTTCCTGTTTTCTTATCATGCTCATTGGGAATATTGGCTCCCATAATGTTATTCACTGTGCATAATAACAGCACAACGAAACTAAATTTTATTAATTTCATAATTTGATTTATTTAGTTTTTTATAGAATATTATTGAATGTAAATACGTTCTTTTGGCTAAATCTATGGTATAGATTCAGCTTATTTCCTGCGAAAGCCAATATGGAAATTACAGCTAATAGCTTTCGCGAGGTTTTATGTAATTTGTATTTTAGCTAATAACTATAGGGGGCGCCCGACCTGGACAGTATCTCCAAAAAACAGAGTAGTCAAAATTTTCTGGAAATGGGAAATATGAAGTATAGCTCTTCAGGATAATTAATGAAGAGAATATAAGAATAGACGCATTTAAGAAACTAAATGTTTTAAAAATTAGAAACTCAAAATAATTGTGATGATGTGTTTTAAAAGGTTCTTTATCACTTCCTTTATCATAAGGATGAGCATGTGTTATTACAGTGCCATCAGCTAAAATATGCGAGTGCGTATAAGAGGATTTACTTACTGCAAACAGTAATATGATTCCTAATAGCGTGAATGCTAGTGCCTTTCTAAGTATATTTATTACAGCTACTCTCATTTATAGGCGCAAAAGTAGACTGAATCTAAATATGAGACAATACCTAATAGTAGGTATATTAAGACATATTATTCAAAGTCTTTGTACAGCATACTGGTTTGAATGCTTTTATTATTTTGATATTTCCCGCTTTTGTATTCGTCTGTTTCTCCCAATATACTATGATAATATATCTGACAGATTTCCACATTAGGATAGATACGAACGGGTTGAATGCAGAATATTTCTAAGGTCCAAAATCCCTTAAAACCCACATCACCAAAACCTGCGGTTACATGGATACTCATGCCTAACCTTCCAATAGAGGAACGGCCTTCAAGCATGGGAACAAGATTGTGTGTCTCTGTATATTCTAAAGTTCTGCCAAGATAAAGTTTATTAGGTTCAAGCAGTAAACCCTCTTCTGGAATAATGATTTTACTGGCATTGTGCTTTTCCTTCATATCCAAAATTGACTCATCGTATACTAACAGTTCATTGGCTAAGCGGAGGTTGTAACTGTTTGGGTTTATTTGAGTAGGAGAGTAAGGTTCTATAATAATGTCGTCTCCTATTCTTTTTTGGATTTCTTTACCAGATAGAATCATAGCTTCGTTGCTGTCAGTTAAAAATTCTGGGTAAAGATATCATTTTTTCTTGAGTCAAAAAGAAAGGCAATCTTTTTCAGACTGCCTTCTTTTAAATTAACTAAATACTTAAACTATGAAAAAAACTAACTTTTTACCTTCACTTACAAAAGTAAGCGTTCATATTGTTAAGTCGTTATAATGGTTGTTAAACAATGTTATTAAGGATATTCTATGCCTTTATACTTGTTTGGATCGACCTCTGGCAGGTTAGCATCATACTTCTTATTGATAGCTTTTATAAATCCATTAGCTATGATACCATATCCTCTTTGGTTAGGATGTATGCCATCTAAGGAAAAGACGCCACCAGTTACAAACGTAGAATTGTAAGAAACTCCCTTTATGTGTAAGCCGTTAGTGGCTAGGTCTTGCATCAGAGCATTAGCATCGAAAAGAGCTAACTCATTAATTTCTGCAATGTTTTTAATTGTCGTGTTGAAGGCATCAGTACTGTTTTTAATCAAAGCGAGCTCTTCTACATCAAGTGCATCTTTATCGTGGATTGGATTTACTGCATCCAAAACCTTTTGTGCTTCTTCAGGTGATAGCTGTTGCCCTGCTCCTAATTTCCCCAGTACAGCCATTACTTCCGCTGATAGGCTAACACTGCCATATCCTTCTGTTTTCATAGCAGTTTGGTCAATAGTGAGTAATAGAAGTTCATCTTCAGACATTTGACGAAAACCTAAAGGATTGGCTTGTGTCTTTTCAGTTTGAATTAGAAATCGATTTTCACCTTCTGTAAATGCAATGCCATATTGTGAAGCTAAAGCTTGAGCCTGTTCTGCTGGGACTCCTTGCCCCATAAGTACTTGGGTAAATATACCTTGCACTGCAGCGAAGAAACTCGTCAAGCTTTGTGCCGTTTCAGCATCTAATGCTAATGCATTATTGGGGACGGTATTGAAAAATGGGATAGAACTTACAAATGGGATATTAGCTACGACTCCTTTAGCTCCATTAGCTGTGAGTTTCTGGACTAACATTTCATAGTATTGCGCAAATGCTATTTCTGCAGTCATAGGCTCACTACCATCACCACCGCTAGTGGCAAATCCAAGGATATCATTATTACCTATCCATAAGGAAAAGAACGTTGGATTCAATTTTAGAGCGTCTTCAATAACTGAGCTATTCGTTGTTGAGGCAAAGCGGACATAGTATGGATTGGCTGTCCCGGTTAGTAGATTCACAGGATTTCCATATCCAGGGGCTAATAAATGGGCAACTTTAGCTCCAGGAACAGCTAAATTATAGTATGGACCATCGTTGTATATATTAGCAATTGTGGTGGCACCAGTTCCTTCAGCTGTTACCGGGAATAACCCATTGGCTGTTTTAGCGAGAATCCTTTTGTTAGGCACTCCGATCATTGGAATTCCTCCTAAGTCATCAGCCATAAGTGGTTGAGTGAACTCATAAGAGAGCTCCATGCCTTGGGCAATCATTGCTGGGTAAGAATTTATCTGTCCTTCTTTATATAATGCTCCATCCTGAAATCCTGCGGATAATGAATTCCCAAGTGCAACGTAAGTTGTAAAATCTGCACTGCCTGACTGTGTCTGTATATCTTGTACATCATCTGAAAAATCACAAGATGTTATCAATAGTGTTCCTAAGATGATACTTAAGTAGATTAATATCTTTTTCATATTGTATTTTTTATAAAATTGTTTGGAATTTAGAAACTATAGGTGACTCCTATACCTGGAGAAATTGCAAAAGAGCGAAAGTCTCCCCAGAAATTGTCTGCTTTGTAGCCAACTCGGCGTTCTTGTCCGTTGATGATTAACAGGGAGAAATCAATTCCCAATCTTTTTGACGCTTGGAAAGATCCTCCCATAGTAAATCCTAAGTTGTTCATACTCGGTGTCTCAGGAGAGAAGAAATTTTCACGCACTGGCGTGGGGTCATAATAAAATCCTGCTCGGGCTGTCAACCGATCATTGACTAAGTATTGCGCACCGATACGACCAGTTATTGAGTTCTTATAGTTCCTTTCTTGAACTTTGATTAAATGAGTATTTTCATTAAATTCAAAAAGAAGTTGCTCATACTCACTCCAATTGTTAAAATTTACATCACCAGCAATCGTTAATTGCGGATTGATTCTGTAGGCAACACCTAAGTTAAGCGAGGAAATCATTGGAAGGGAAGCACTGAAAGTGTCATTGGTTATAAATGAACTTCCTGCTAAGGCAGAAGGCACTGTAAAAATAGCGTCTCCATTATCCACAGTCACGTCTATTTTAGAGCGATAATTGATTCCTAAACTAAGCTTTTCTGTAGGCTGTAAATAAACTCCTAAATTATATCCATAAGAAGGATTAGCTTTACCTTCTAATTTCAGATGTCCGTTTATCGCAGGAATATCTTTTTCAACCACCTCTTCACCCATTACGATAACTAGACCAGCACCTACACTCAACCAATCATTGATAGCATAAGACAGTGTGGGTTGTACAAAATACGTTTTAAGTTCTATATTGGTAATCAATGCGCGACCTTCCCAACCTTCTGGCCATTCGATGCCACTTCCAAATGGAGTATAAAATCCAACTCCTGCGGTTAATTTTTGATTAATCTTGTATGAAGCATAAAACTCAATTGGCGTACCTACCGGATTATCTGTTTCGCTTTTTGCTCTTGTTTCCGGATTTTGATAATATCCTTTCGCAAAAAGGGCATTTCCACCAAAGGTAAATTCCCACTTGTTTTGTTGCTGGGCTAGTGCTCCAGGATTAAAAAAGATAGCACTGCCATCTAGATACAATCCTGTACCGGCATGAGCCATTCCTAAAAATTTCTGACTTTGTAATGATACACCATAGCCACCAGCATAGGTGTAAGAGACTGCAAAACAGAAAAATACGAATAAAAATACTTTTTTCATGTTAAAATCTTTAAGTAATTATAGTTGGTTTAGTAGCCGTAAAGATACTAAAATACTTTAAAGACCTATTTCTGGACTCCTAAGACGAAATGTAAATTCAATGTTAAGTTCGGCTTTTCCTGGTTGTGTCTTAACATTTCCTTAATATGAAGCCGTCAACTGTTTTGTATTTTTGGACGAAAATTTAGTAAACTAACAATAGCACTATGGAAAGCTACTATATGATTATGATTGGGGTATTGTTCATCTTAGCGATAACAGACCTTATAGTTGGAGTAAGTAATGACGCGGTAAACTTCTTGAATTCTGCCATAGGATCAAAAGCTTATACAATGCGAGTGATTATGATTGTTGCTAGCGTTGGAGTCTTGGCAGGGTCAGTATCATCGAGTGGTATGATGGAAGTTGCAAGAAAAGGTGTTTTCATGCCAGGAATGTTTCAGTTTGATGAAATTATCATCCTATTTATGGCAGTAATGATTACTGATGTGCTGTTGTTAGATTTATTTAACACATTAGGCTTACCTACATCTACGACCGTTTCTATTGTGTTTGAATTATTAGGTGCATCGGTAGCTATGGCTTTGATTAAGATTAATAATTCAGACGCCATTTATATTGAGCAACTCGGTGAGTTTATCAACACAGGAAAAGCCTTGATGATTATTAGTGGTATTTTGCTTTCTGTAGTATTCGCCTTTTCTATCGGTGCGATAGTTCAGTATCTTTCCCGTTTACTTTTCTCGTTTCAATTTGAAAAGAATGTTCCTTACTTTGGAGCCTTATTTGGTGGGTTTGCTATCACTGCAATTTTATACTTCATTATTATAAAAGGTATTAAAGGAACTCCTTTTTATGGGGATGTAAAACACATATTAGACAATTATCTATTTATTGGGATTGTCGTCAGTTTTATTGCTGTTACAGTGATTTGTCAACTGCTGTATAAGCTTTTCCATTTTAATATTTTAAAATTTATCATTCTCATAGGTACATTTTCTTTAGCTATGGCATTTGCGGGTAACGACTTGGTGAACTTTATTGGTGTGCCTATAGCTGCTTTTCAGTCTTTTGAGCAATGGGTAGCTTCAGGTGTTCCAGCATCAGAGTTTTCGATGGAAGGACTAGCAGGGAAAGTACCGACGCCAACATTATTTTTGATATTAGCTGGGGGGGTAATGGTACTGACTTTATGGTTTTCTAAAAAGGCACGAGCTGTAGTTGCTACTGGGGTTAACCTATCAAGACAAGGTGATGGTACTGAGCGTTTTCATCCGAATGCATTTTCTAGGGGGGTTGTTCGTATCTCTATTGGTATGGGCGGAGCTATCAAAAAAGCAGTGCCAGATACTGTTCTGGATAAAATGGAAAACAGATTCGAGCAGAAGAATAGGAATTTAAGCAAGGAAGAAATGGAGAAGGAGCCGGCATTTGATTTGATTAGAGCTTCTGTAAACCTTGTTGTAGCCGGAATACTTATTTCAATAGGTACTTCACTAAAATTACCACTTTCTACGACTTATGTTACGTTTATGGTTGCAATGGGTACCTCGCTAGCAGATAGAGCTTGGAATAGAGAAAGTGCTGTGTATCGAATTGCTGGTGTAGTAAACGTTATTGGAGGATGGTTTTTAACAGCTTTAGTAGCATTTTCAGCTTCAGCACTTATAGCTTATATTATTCATCTAGGTCAAGCATTTGGTGGTGAATTAGGAATGCTGATAGTAGTAATAGTTTTAGCACTGATCGCCGGAGGTATTATTATATATGGAATTTTCTTTAAGAAAAATACTAGTGATGAAGTATTAGCGATGGAGGACTTAGCTGTAGCTGTAGCTAACAAAGAAGAATTTATAGCTAAGGCAACTCGAGATATCTCATCGATCTTAAAACATATTTCTGATATTTATGGACGGTCAGTAAAGGCATTCGTTCAGGAAGATTTAAAGATGTTGAAGAAAGTCACTGAAAAAGCCGGTTCGGTTGATAGAAAGGCGAAAGGCTTAAGAGACAACGTTCACCACGTGATACACGATTTGAATGCTGTTTCTTTAGAGACGGGTAATCATTATGTACAAGTAGCTGACTATTTGAGGGAGATTGGACATTCTATTTCATTTATAGTAGATCCGATGAAACAGTACTTAGCAAACAATCATAAGCCATTTAATGAGGAGCAAGCAGATGAACTTCGTGAACTAGGTGCTTTAATTCATGAGCTGTACGAAGATGTGAAAATACTAGCTTCAAATTCGCCTAATATTTTAGATGATGAAGAACTTGAAATTGTGCAAGATAGACAAGAAAAGATTCTTGCTTATCTTACCCAGATACGTAAAAAACAAATAAAGAGAATTAAAAAGAATATCGTTGGTACGAGAAACTCTATGTTGTACTTGTCAATACTCAATGAAACAAAGAACTTAGTCTTACAGACAGGTAACGTAGTGAAATCATTACGAGATTTCTTTATTGCAAGTAGTGAAGCTTTCGAAGATGAATTAAATAAGTGATAATTGTATAAAGGAAGAAGTAGAGAATCTCTTAGTTGGGGGTTCTCTATTTCTTTTTTATAAGTGATGCTTTTTAGCATTTCTATTATTATTTAATAATGAGTATCTTTGCATCTCTAAATCTAAAAAATTAAAATAAAGTGGATTTATTCGAACGAATTAAAACAAGAAAAGGCAATATTGGACAATATGCCAGCCAAGCCCATGGTTATTATGCATTCCCAAAACTAGAAGGAGAAATTGCTCCAAGAATGAAGTTTAGAGGGAAAGAGCTTTTAACATGGAGTATAAATAATTACTTAGGATTAGCGAATCACCCTGAGGTACGTAAAGCAGATGCTGAAGGTGCTGAGAAATGGGGACTTGCCTATCCAATGGGGTCGCGCATGATGAGTGGACAAACCAGTCTGCATGAGAAGTTGGAAGGCGAGTTAGCTGAGTTTGTAGGGAAAGAAGATGCATACCTATTGAACTTTGGTTACCAAGGAATGGTATCTATAATTGATGCCATGGTAGACCGTCATGATGTCATTGTCTATGATTCAGAATCACATGCTTGTATTCTTGATGGAGTTAGATTGCATATGGGAAAACGCTATGTATTTCCACATAATGATATGGAGAACCTTAAGAAGCAGTTGAAACGTGCTACAGCTTTGGCTGAAAAGCAAAAAGGAGCTGTTCTTGTTATTACCGAAGGTGTATTTGGAATGGCTGGCGACTTAGGTAAATTGGATGAAATTTGTGCGTTGAAAAAAGAATTTGATTTCCGTTTGTTAGTGGATGATGCGCATGGTTTTGGTACAATGGGTAAGACCGGTGCTGGAACTATTGAGCACTTTGGTGTAGAAGACGGAGTAGATTTACACTTTGCGACTTTCGCTAAATCTATGGCAGGAATTGGTGCTTTCATCGCTTGTAGTGAAGAGGTTTGTAATTTCCTACGCTATACACTACGTTCACAGATATTTGCCAAATCACTGCCAATGCCAATGGTAGAAGGTGCCTTAAAGCGTTTGGATTTGTTGCGTTCTAAGCCTGAATTAAAAGACCAACTTTGGACGATTGCTAAAGCCTTACAGAATGGATTGAAAGAAGCTGGATTGAATATTGGACATACAGAATCACCTGTTACTCCGGTTTATCTTTCTGGTAGTGTAAATGAAGGAACCCAAGTAACGATGGATTTACGAGAAAATTATGGAATTTTCTGCTCTATTGTGGTCTATCCGGTAATTCCGAAAGGCGAATTGTTATTACGCCTAATACCTACTGCAGCACATACCATAGAGGATGTGGACTACACGGTTAAATGCTTCAAAGAGGTGAGCGAGAAATTAGCATCAGGCTTTTATAATGATAAGAGTTTTGCCGCTGTAGAATAAATATTTCTTAGCAATATAGTCTAAGCCTCTAAGCATTTTGTTTAGAGGCTTTTTTGTAAGATTTGGTTTGCAAAAGCTAATTTCTTATTTAATGTGAGAATGAGTAAAGTATTTTAAATGAACCTTTTATTTAAAACCTAAAAAAATACCGACACTATATAGCATCGGTATCTCTTTCTCTCTCAAAATTTTTATTGTGTTACTTCTTCTTGATCTCGTTAGGATCAATAATATTGAAACTGCTGATATCTAATGTACTAAGAGCTTGGCATACAATCTTTTTATTGTATTTCTTTTGCCATTCTTTCCGTATTGTTTTCCAAAATCCTCTATTCAAATACGCTTCAATAAATGGGTGTACTTGCAGAATAATATTTTTTAATGGACTTTGCTCTATTTTGTTTTGGATATCATCTACGATGGATATCGTAGGCTCTATTTTTCCAGTGCCCTTACATGTGGGGCATGCCTCACGCACATCAATTTTTTGTACAGGACGCACTCGTTGACGGGTAATTTGCATCAGTCCGAACTTGCTGAGAGGCAATATGTTATGTCGTGCTCTATCACCGCTCATGGCTTCTTTCATCGTTGAATGAAGTTTCTGACGGTGCTGACTGTCATTCATATCAATAAAGTCCACGACGATGATTCCACCCATATCACGCAGTCGTAATTGTCTAGCAATTTCTTCGGCTGCTGCCATATTGGTATTCAGCGCATTCGTTTCTTGGTCAGTCGCTTTAGTACGGTTACCGCTATTTACATCAATCACGTGGCAAGCTTCGGTATGCTCAATAACCAAATAGCCTTGCTTTCCAAAGGAGACGGTACGTCCAAATCCTTTTTTAAGTTGGCTGTTGATATCATATTTTTCAAAAATAGGGATATCGCCTTTTTCTCGTTTTACCACTTTCTCCATCTCTGGAGCGATGCCTTGAATATAATCTTTGACATCATAGTAGGTCTCTCTGTCATTCACATAGATTCCTTCAATAGAATCGTCCAAAATATCACGGAGGATGGTTTCTGTACGGTTTATTTCACTGAGTACTAGCTTGGGCGCCTTCGTTGAAGCTGAAATATCCATCAATGAATTTTCGAACTTTTTTACCAATCCTCTTAGCTCTTTATCCAGTACTGATGCCGTTTTCCCTTCGGCGACCGTACGTACGATAATACCATAATTACGAGGTGTGATACTTTCTAAGAGATTTTTAAGACGTTTTCTCTCTTCTGCTGAATCTATTTTCTGGGAAATAGAAACTTTATTACCACAGGGAATCAATACGAGATGTCTCCCTGCAATAGAAATTTCGCTGGTAAGTCTAGGTCCTTTAGTTGAAATAGGTTCTTTGGCTATTTGCACTAAAAGTTGTTGTCCTTCACTTACCGCTTCACTAATCTTTCCATCTTTACTAATGTCAGGCAAAAGCTGCATCTTCGAAAGATGGGAAAGTGTGTTTTTGTTTTTCTGTACTATCTTCAAAAACTTGTTGATAGAATTAAATTGTCCTCCTAAGTCTAAATAGTGGAGAAAACCTGCTTTTTCAAAGCCTACTTCTACAAAGCAAGCATTAAGTGAGGGCATAAGTTTTTTTACCCTAGCAAGGTAAATATCCCCTACAGCGAACTGATTGTCCTTTTTTTCTTGATTGAGCTCTTGAAGCTTCTTATCTTTTAGGAGTGCAATGTGAATTTCATCAGATTGTACATCTATAACTAATTCTTTACTCACTACACATATCTTCTATTAAATAAATAACCCGAACAAAGTAACTCGTACTGCCCGGGCTCAAAATTCATAAATAATCCATCGTTTTTAAGCCAATAGACTATTTTTTACTTTTATGTCTGTTTCTACGTAATCTTTTTTTACGCTTGTGTGTTGACATCTTATGTCTTTTTCTTTTTTTTCCGTTTGGCATAATTCTTTATTTATTTGTTTTTAACTCTATTTACAAAACTCTTTGAAGGCTTGAAAGCAGGAATATTGTGTGCTGGAATAATAATAGAAGTGTTTTTAGAAATATTACGAGCTGTTTTTTCGGCTCTTTCCTTTACAATAAAACTTCCAAATCCTCTTAGGTAAACATTATTTCCCTTTTCTAATGAGTCTTTTACCACATCCATAAAACCTTCAATGGTCTTTTGCACTGCAACCTTCTCAATACCTGTTTCCTTTGATATTTGATTGATTATATCTGCCTTAGTCATAATGTATTATATTATATATTTTTATTCAAAAATTGAAAACTCGGACACAAAGATATAACATAAATACATAATTGCCAAGTAGTGAGAGATATAAAAGAAAAAAAGTAGTTGCAAAACACAGTTAAGTAGGGTACTGCATCTGTAGGAGCTGTTTATTAATAATTTGTATAAAAATAGTATCTTTACAGAATAATCAAAATAATTAATGAGATGTCAGTAAACAAAGTAATTTTAGTTGGAAATGTAGGGATAGACCCAGAAGTGCGTTATTTAGAAGGCGGTACAGCAGTAGCAACTGTTCGTTTAGCCACAAGTGAAACCTATAAGAATAAAAACGGTGAGCGTATAACACAAACAGAATGGCACAACATTGTACTTTGGAGAGGGTTGGCTGAAATTACAGAGAAATATGTAAAAAAGGGTATGCAACTGTACATTGAGGGGAGACTACGTACTCGCTCATGGGATGATAAAGAGGGCAACAAGCGCTATACTACTGAAATTGTAGCAGATTCAATGAAGATGCTATCGCGCAAAGATGATAATAGTTCTCAACAAGAAGAAAAGAAGCAACAAGATATTGCTCCTGAACTTGATGACGCTGATGATTTACCTTTTTAACGCAGTTTTCATAAAGAAATACGAATATTTTCTATATCCATGGTAAATACTGGAATGGCAATTATTATTGTAATATTAGCAATTCTACTAATTTGTTCAGCACTCATTTCAGGTTCTGAGGTTGCCTTTTTCGCAATCTATTCTAAGGATAAGAAAAGGATAGAGCAAGATGATCCTTTAAGCAAACACGATATCGTACGTCGTCTTTTGGAAAATCCCAGTCGACTGATTGCGACGATATTTATTGCAAATAACTTTGTAAACATTGGGATTGTTGTTCTATCCAAATATATTTCGGATCAGCTTTTTACATTTCCGAATGCAACAGCTACACTTCGTTTACTGATTGAGATAATAGCGATAAGTTCGCTTATCTTGCTTTTTGGTGAGATTATTCCTAAAGTATATGCTAATAAAAAGCCAGTACTATTTGCGAGTTTTATGGCTCGAACTATTCGTTTTTTAGAGAAACTTTTTTATCCCTTGGCGAGTATTTTTATTCGCTCATTGAAAATGTTTGAGAAAAAGGTGAAAAAAGATGGCTCAGTCTCATTAGATGAGTTGTCACATGCTATTGAGATTGCATCTGATGAAATAGAAGAGGAACGCGATATGCTTGAAGGCATCGTTCGCTTTGCCAACATCAATGCTGAGGAGGTCATGCGCTCGCGAATGGATGTGGTTGCTGTAGAAATTAACACCACTTTTACTAAACTCAAGGCTGTAATTATAGATTCAGGTTTTTCGCGTATTCCAGTTTTTGTGAAGACTTTCGATGATGTCAGAGGTGTGCTCTATGTCAAAGACTTATTGCCACATATAGATAAACCTGCAAGCTTTCGTTGGCAGACGCTGATAAGGCAACCCTATTTTGTGCCGGAGAATAAAAAAATCAATGATTTATTGCAAGACTTCCAGACCAAGAAGATGCATATGGCTATTGTAATTGACGAATACGGAGGGTCTTCCGGAATTATTACATTAGAAGATGTTTTGGAGGAAGTGGTTGGCGAAATTACCGATGAGTATGACGAAGAAGAAAAATGGTATAGCAAAAAAGGACCAAAAAAATATGCCTTTGAGGGGAAAACACCAATTGATGATTTTGAAGAAATTATGGGCTTAGATGAAGGTTATTTATTGGAAGAAGATATGGAGGCAGACAGTTTAGCAGGATTACTTTTAGAACTAAAGGGAGCCTTCCCGGCTAAGGATGAAAAGATTATCTATAAAGGGTTTACTTTTATACCTACAGCTTTTGGAGAGCGAAGGATTAAGCAAATAGAGGTTATAATTGATGAGAAAAGTGAAGATTAGTGAGAGATTACTTGAGAAAAAACGTGTAAAACCAACTCCGACAAGGATTTTGGTAGCGGAAGAGCTTCTGAAAAATAACGAAGCCAAAAGTTTGCAAGATATGGAAGAGGCACTTCCTAATGCTGATAAAGTGACTATTTACCGTACGATTAAGACTTTTTTAGACAATCATATTATTCATTCAGTGCTATTGCCTGATGGACAAACGAAATATGCGCTCTGCGAGCATGCAGAACACCAGCATCACGTGCATCCCCATTTTACTTGTCAGAAATGTGGAGAAACGCATTGCCTTCCAGAGACTAACATTCCATTGCAAGATTTTCCAAAAAATTATAAAGTAAGTGACGTTTTATTGACGCTATCCGGCGTATGTCCTAAATGTTCCTCTTAAGATTATGACACAAATAGTTAAAGTTCGATTGGCTCTTTTTTTAGGAATCATTTTAGTTTCAGTATTTCCTATCTTGATAAAGATGGAATTAGCATCTGGTCTGATATCTGCCTTTTATAGGATGGCGATAGCTGCGTGTATTTTAGTTCCTTATGCCCTTTTTACAGGTCAATATAAAGTGACTTCGATAAAATATTTCTTACTCTCATGTCTTTGTGGCTTAATTTTCGCTTCAGACATTACCGTCTGGAATATTGCGATACAATCATCTACTGCAACACAAGCGACCTTGCTCACCAACCTTTCACCACTTTGGGTAGGCATATTTTCATTGGTGTTTCTGAAAATAAGACCAGCCTCCAATTTCTGGGTGGGGGTTGTTTTAGCGCTCATAGGCTTAGTCATTTTGATAGGCTACACTGTTTTCATCAATTTGTCCTTTGATATGGCATTTGGCTTGGCGGTTTTATCAGGAATATTCTATGCATGCTACTTTTTAGTAAGTAAATATACCTTAGAGAAAGTAGAAGTCATTCCTTTTATGGCATACAGCACCTTAGCTGCCAGTGTTTATCTTTTGTTCCTAAACATTAGATTTGGAGAACAATTTTTTGGTTATAATACTCAAGCTTGGAGTTCTTTTTTAGTACAAGGCTTACTTTGTCAATTGGCTGCTTGGTTATTATTGGGCTTTTCAATGAAGCATATGCGACCTACCCGAGTATCATTGAGTATGCTTTCACAAGCTTTAGTTACTGCACTTTTAGCAGTAGTCTTTTTAGATGAACATATTACTTTACAAATGGTCATGGGTGGTTGTCTCATTCTACTAGGTATTGCAGCTACTTTCAAAAAGAAACCTATCTTTGGATAATTAGAGAAAGTGATTTTATATAATTAAAAGTGAAAAATGTTTTCAAAGGAGGAAAAAGCGCTGATAACAGAACAGTTTTGGCAACAGTTGAAATATAAAAGCAAAAGAGCTTTTGGGAAAAGACATTCGTGGGTTTTAAAAAACACTGGGATTAGGGGAATTCAACTGAAGTTTGAGATTAGTCGCGATGTTGCACTTGTAGTATTGCAATGTTATTCTTCATCTTTAGAAAAAAGAGAGTGGATTTATGATATTTTACAGCAATATCATCGGGTAATAGCTGATATAGCTGAAGAACCTCCAGTTTGGGACAAGTATGGAGCATTAGAAGAATTATCGGGAATGCCATCTGTTTATTACAAGCTTGATAATGTAGATTATCTGCAACAGAAGTATTGGGATGAAATCCACAACTTTTTCATAGTATATATGACTAAATTAGAAAACGCCTTTTTGGAGATAAAAGACGTTCTCAAAGTAGAAATTAAAGAGCTCCAATAGGATAAATACACTATTGGAATGCTCATTTATTCATTGGGGCTATTCTTATCTTTCTTTTTGCTTTCTAAAAGGTAGCCTACCACTAACCCTAAACCGCCACAAAGGAATATCCCTGTGAGATAGGCAAAAAGTTCATCATTAAAAAGATTTAGCTTTGTAAGTATTGCACCGATGATAATCCCTAAAGCTATGCCTATGAATAATAATCCAAAGCGTAGTGCTTCATTCCCCATGTTCATTTGTCCTACTAATTTAACATCATCAGGGTTTAATGCAACACGATCTAATAATTGCTTCTTGTAGCTGAAATATTTTGACACGCCTACTATTGTTGCTATGCCTAAAAAAACTAAAAACACTTCCATTTTATCTATTTTTATTGGTTTCTTGTCTATTAAGACGCAGTTAGTGACAAATAGGTTACAAAAAAGACTATCTATTCATATTTTTTGCAATCCGTTCCACGAAGATATTGTTTTTTTGTAGCTTTGTAAGTAATGGATGCAATATTTTATCTCCCAGACATAGACCTAGAAAATAAAGAACACATCTTGCCTCAAGAAGAAGCAAAACATGCTATCCGTGTGTTACGAATGCGAGAGGGAGATTCTCTACTCTTGACCAATGGGAAAGGATATCTCATAAAGTCCCGCATCAATTCTATTGAGGGGAAAAAGTGTATTGTTACTTTTGATGAAGCGCCAGAAAAACGGAAGCAACCATATAAATTGCATATGGCAATAGCACCTACCAAAAACATCAATAGGTACAAATGGTTGTTAGAGAAAGCTACTGAAATAGGTGTCAGCACTATAACACCCATACTTACATCTCATTCAGAACGCAGAAATGTTAATCTTGCAAGACTCGAAAAAATATTGGTAGCGGCGATGAAACAATCACAAAAAGCCTATTTGCCAATACTAGTTGAAATGACCATGTTCAATGAATTTGTGACGAAAGAGCAGAAAGGGCTTTTATATCTTGCCCACTGTGATACAGAGTTTTCTCGGGAAAGCCTTGTAGCAAGCTATGAGAAAGGGAAAGAGGCAACCATAATGATAGGTCCGGAAGGTGATTTTTCAAAAGAAGAAATCCAATATGCTATTAATAAAGGATTTCAGAGCATTCATCTTGGAAATAGTCGATTAAGAACAGAAACTGCTGCTGTAGTCGCTTGCAGTTCGATTTATCAGTTGAATTTTTAAAAATTAAAATACTCATGAAGAAAGTTTTAGTAACCTATGACATACCTAAGAAAGGATTAGCTATTCTTGAAGAAAAAGGGTTTCAGGTAGATTTTCCTGAAAAGACGTATTTTACCAAAGAGGAATTAATAGAGAAACTTCCCGAATATGATGCTTTGTTAGCAGTTTTTGTTAGAGAGGTTGACAAAGAAATCATCCAAGCAGGGAAAAACTTAAAAATCATAAGTAACTATGGAGTTGGCTTTAATAATATAGATATTAAAGTAGCTCGTGATAAAGATATTGCCGTAACTAATACACCGGTGTCCGTATGTGAGCCCACAGCTGAATTGGCTTTTGGCTTGCTTTTGGCAACGATGCGGAATATCTCTGGAGTCAATTTAGGTTTGCGACACGACCCTGACTTTAAATGGGGAATCATGGAAAATCTAGGAAATACTCTAGTAGGCAAGCGATTGGGTATTATCGGCATGGGAAATATAGGGCAAGCAATTGCTCGTAGAGCTTTAGCTTTTGGAATGGAGGTGGTTTATCATAATAGAAATCAATTAAAGAAATCTATTGAGGATAAATATGAAGCGAAGTATGTTTCCTTGAAAGAATTGCTAAAAACCTCTGATGCTGTAAGTTTAAATGTCCCCCTCACAGATGAGACACATCACTTGATTGATGAAAAAGCTTTAAAGATGATGAAAGAATCAGCATTTTTGGTAAATACTGCACGTGGACCTGTGGTGGATGAAAGCGCATTGATTGAGGCATTGGAACGAGGAAGAATTGCAGGGGCAGGTTTAGATGTTTTTGAAGAAGAACCGCATATTCCAGAAGCTTTATTGGATTTGCCAAACGTAACATTAACTCCACATACAGGTAGTGCTACTTTTGAAGATAGAATTCTGACGGGTAAAGAAGCGGCAGAAAATATTATTGCTTTCTTTGAAGGCAAACCTCAAAATGTTGTAAACTAAATCATTCTCAAGATATGCTATTAGCCATAGATATAGGAAATTCTAATGTAGTTTTTGGATTATTCGATAAGGATAAGCTCATTGATATGTGGCGTGTTCATACGGTGGTAAATAAAACATCAGACGAATACGAAGCCATTTTCAGGACTTTCTTAGCAAGTCGAAATATAAAGATCGATTCCATTTCAAGGGTAGTTATCAGTAGTGTGGTACCCTCATTGAATTTTGCAATGAGAAATATGATAGGTAATCTTTTTGGGGTTGATCCGCTAGTCATCGCTCCAAAAATATACAATAAATTGCCTATAGAAATCCGCAATCCATACCAAATCGGATCGGATTTAGTTGCTAATGCAACCATGGTAAGTGAGTGCTATGACGGTGGTTCTATTGTGGTAGATATGGGTACAGCATTAACTTGTTTAGCCGTTGATGGCAGAGGGAAAATTTTAGGGGTCACTATTTGTCCGGGATTGAAGACTGCAATGAGTGCACTTTCACAAAAGACAGCACAGTTGCCCCATGTAAATATAGAAGCACCACCATCAGTATTAGGAACAAACACCGTACACGCCATACAGGCAGGTGTGGTTCTAGGATATAAAGGACTAATAGCTTCACTTGTAAATGACATGAAGAAAGAAATTGGGGATGATAATTTGAATGTGATTGCGACAGGAGGGTTGAGTGTAGTGATGTATCCTTTGCTAAAAGACGTGTTTACAGAAAGAGAGCCTGATCTTACTTTAAAAGGCATACGAATAATAGGTGAATTAGTTTTAGGGAAATAATATGGGAATTGAAATAGAACGAAAGTTTTTGGTCAAAGATGATTCTTTCAAGAAGGATGCATCTGAAAAACATTTATATCAACAAGGTTATATTGAAGGACCTTTTATGGCTACAGTTCGTGTTAGAATTATAGAAGATACTGGCTATATTACAATTAAAAGCAAATCGGTAAATTTTACCCGATATGAATATGAGTATGAAATTCCTCTCACTGATGCCCAAGAAATGCTGACCAATCTTTGTGGGAATAAGATGGAGAAATATCGGCATATTGTGTGGTTTGAAGGCAAACGCTGGGAAGTCGACGAGTTTATAGGAGAAAATAAGGGGCTATTTGTGGCAGAATTGGAGCTTAAAAGTGAAGAGGAAGCATTCGCATTGCCCAATTGGTTAGGAGAAGAAGTTACTCATGATTTTCGTTATAGAAATTCGTTTATTTCTCAAAATCCTTTCAATACCTGGGAGTAACGATTTTGAATATACTTCACAATATCTGAGCGATAAAAAAGGGCTTTCAGTAACTTAATAACAAAAAAGAAGGCGACACTTTCATATCGCCCTCCGTTCTTATTATTCGTATAATTTGAATTTTTTCAAAGTAAACTTGGCTAACAAGTAGCTTACGTATATAAACACTGGCCAAGAAAGGTACCAACAAATTTCTGTTAAATGTTCCATTATTTCTTAAGTTTTAAGGTTAATAAGCGTGAGAAGAACCATCCGTCATTTCTTCTTCAGTAATTCGCTTGCTGGTAAGTGCTTTCCATGCATACCATATATATGCTACTACAAATGGCACCATTAGCGATACGTAACTCATTGCAGTAAGTGTAAAATGACTTGACGATGAATTCTCAATAGTTAAAGAAGCTTGTAAGTCATAGGTTGATGGGTAAAATGCTGTATTATTAAATCCTGCAAGGATAAATAATGCAAATACTGTTAAGACAGTACCAGAACCAGCAAACCATATTCCTTTGCGCGAGTCTTTAATAATCGAAGAAATAATTCCCCAAAGAACTAAAACTACTCCTACTAGCAAAATGATTGTATTTACAGGCATCGCTAGTAAGTTATTAAAGTATTTGTAAGGCTCCATATAAACCTCCTTAGTTTCAGGATTTACAGCAAAGCCGTCCTTTAATAGTACCCAAATTAAGAATGTAAGGAAAAATACTAAGAATAATCCTGCCTCAGGAACGAGTCTTTTCTTAGCTCTTCTAAAGATATTTTCATTATCAATAGTATTCATAAAGAAAAGAATGGCTAATACCCTTGCAAGGAAAAATACCGCTATTCCTAAAATTGGATTTAAAGGATTAAGCACAGCTTCTAAACCATAAGCAGGTCCTTGCCACTGTACTTGGCGAGTAACTTCATCAAGACTAAATTCAGAACCTGTAAAAAATGTAGCTACAGCAGTTCCAATTAGAATTGTTCCAAGCACACCGTTAATAACAAGCATCGCTTCATAAAATCCCTTTCCATAAAGATTGTTTGGTTTTGAGCGATATTGATAAGATACAGCCTGTACGATGAAGGCAAACAAAATGACAATCCAAACCCAATATGCCCCACCAAAACTGGTTGCATAAAATAGCGGAAACGATGCAAAGAAAGCCCCTCCAAATGTCACTAAGGTTGTAAAAGTAAATTCCCACTTGCGACCTAGTGCATTGATAATCATCTTTTGTTCCAGATCATTTTTTCCTAAAGTATGTATTAAAGTCTGTCCGCCTTGTACAAACATTAAAAATACTAGGAGAGCTCCAAGTAGTGCGATAATACACCACCAATATTGTTGTAATGCTAAATGTGATAATGATTCAAACATAATTAGTGTCCTCCTTCTTTAGGTCCAATATGGATTTGTTTAAACAAAATTTTCAACTCCGCAATGAGTAAGGCTGTGAATACGACAACGAACATCCAGAAAGTAATCTGGATAGAACTAGCACTTACCTTTGAGACTGCAGCCATAGTAGGCATTAGGTCTTGAACTACCCAAGGTTGGCGACCTAGCTCTGCAACAACCCAGCCAGCCTGACTAGCTACATAAGCAAGAGGTATAGTAATAATACCTAAACGTAATAATAATCTTGAGTTAGTCAGCTTGTTTTTACTTGCCATCCAAAGGAAGAGCAGAAATAACAGCAGAAACCAAAATCCTAATATGACCATAATATGGAAACTGTAAAATGTGATAGGAATATTTGGAATTATACCATTAGGATTATCGATGAAATAGCTGTAACCAAAATGCTCATAATTTTCTTCTAAAAGCTTTAGGTTTGTAGCCATTGCTTCTTCATTACCTTCTTTCTTAGCTTTAGTGAAGTCTTTTAAAGCATTTCTAGCTATCAATCCTCTTTCAGCACGTTCTTTTACAGGTAAAACTACATTGCCTTCATGATCTGTATATCCTTCCATAATGTCTTTTACTCCAGGAACAAAAGCATCAAAATCATTAAATGCTAAAAAGGAAATGATTCCGGGGATTTCAGCTTTGAAGAGAAAATCATTGACTTCTGGATACTTAGGATCTACTGGATCTGATGATAATGCACCAATCGCAATGACTCCTGCATTAGTTGAACCTTCATAATATCCTTCCATAGCTGCCAACTTCATAGGTTGATGTTTTGCTACAGCAGTAGCCGATCCATCACCTGATAAAATAGTGAAAAGGATGCTTAATAATCCAAACACTGAGCCGACAACGATACTTCGCTTAGCCATCAATAAATGACGACCCTTTAAAAGATACCAAGCACTAATACCAACTACGACTACTGCAGCTAAGGTATAAGAAGAGGTAATGGTATGAATAAATTTATGAACAGCAGTAGGTGATAAAACTATATCCCAAAAGCTTTCCATCTCATTACGAGCTGTTTCTGGATTAAATTTCATGCCTACAGGAGCCTGCATCCATCCATTAGCTACTAATATCCATAGTGCTGAAAGATTAGCTCCGAGGGCTGTAAGCCAGGTTGCTGTTAAGTGAAATTTAGGACTTACTTTATTCCATCCAAAAAACATGATGGCAATAAAGGTTGACTCCATAAAGAAAGCCATAATCCCTTCAATAGCGAGTGGAGCACCAAAAATGTCTCCAACAAACCATGAGTAACTAGACCAGTTTGTCCCAAATTGGAACTCCAGAATAATACCGGTGGCAACACCGATGGCGAAATTGATTCCGAAAATGGTCATCCAAAATTTTGTGATACTTTTCCATTCCGGGTTTTTAGTTTTATAGTATATCGTCTCCATAAAGGCGATGATAAACGCTAAACCTAAAGTAAGCGGAACGAATATCCAATGGTACATTGCTGTAAGTGCAAATTGTGCCCTGGACCAATCAACTGCTGAACTGTCAAATTGTTCAATCATAGATAAATTGTTTTAGGTTAATATTGCTTAGGTTAATTATCTCTTATTCAGGGTTAGTAAGTTGTTCTATTACATGTTCGCTTCTTTCCTCATCACTATCAAAGTCTGTTTTCAATACATTAGGGAAAAAAACCAATCTCCATATTGCAAACATGATAAACAGTTTGATGAGTATTAACAGCCATAATTGCTTGCCTGTTTTTCCCATATTTTTAAATCCGTCTATGTAAAAGTTCACGATTCGTGCACCAATATTCGGTTTTTTATCCATTTAAAAGTAGCTATTAACTATGTTTGTAGAAAACAAATTTATAAAAATACGTTAAAAAACATACATTTGTTTCTTATTTAGAAGTTATCTTGACAACGTGCTAAATATAAGATTATTAGGTCTTTTATTTATTCTGTAGGTTATTCCAAGTTGAATTCGTTTTTGTAAAGCGATAGCGTATAACTATCTAACCAATCATAGAAATCTTTGACTTCTTTGTTAGAAGGGGGATTTTGTCTCCATTTTGAAAGTGTTGACTCTGTTTTTTCAAAGACTTCTTTTTCTGCTTTTTCCAGAATTTCAGCATATCCGGTACCTTCTGCGTTATACAGTTTGGATATTTTTAAATATTTGTAGCCAGAAGATGGTTTTATTGGATAACACTCGTCTTTTAATGCAAGTGAAAATCTATTCAGGGGAGCGGTTCCAGTCTCGTCTTTTGCTAATACAGAAGGAACAGTATTTACTAATGGAAATACAGGAAGCGTAAGGCTTGTATTGGGGAAGCCTACCATTGTCCACATTGTTGAGAGGTTTGGAGATTCATCGGTGCGTACGCCACGGATGATAACTGCAGAGGCAGAACCATGGCGAGTAATTAAATCATCAGAATTAACAAAATCATCGGTCATTGGTTTTTGAGAGTATTCTTTGCGGTAGTCTCTTTTCAGTACGGGATGAATCATACAACGAGAAAAGTCTTGGATAATTGTTTGAGAATTCAAATTGTCTTTAGCTGCCGCTTCTTTAAATAGCATCTCTGCAGTTTGGCAACGAATATATCCATACCCCACATCTTTTGTTCCTGTTTTTGAATAATTTGTACGAATTACGTAACCATTAGGAGCAGTTTCAAGATCATTCGCATCAAATTTGGTATAGGTCTGATTATTTACTTCATAGAAGGCAGCTCCACCTTTTGCATCAATAACTCCAAAATGGGCTGCAAGTCCCATAGGTCTTGGTAAGGTGACTAACAGGTTCTCTAAATCTTCTAAAGTTTCACATTGCTGTAATGCTTTTTTCATAAAACGCCCCTCTTGATCTTTATAATCTGTGGTATCAGCTTCATTAACATTAAAGGAAGCACTATTCATGATAGAAAATCCAACATTGTTTGTTCCTCCCCATACATTCTCTCCATTGGTATCTCGTGAATCCATTAAACCCACATAAGCGTATTTACCGTCTGAAAAATAGCGCACATCATTTTTGTAACTTTCTGTATCTCGCAATTTCCATATTATAGGACGACCATCTTTAGTGTTCTTGCCAGAAATAACAGCAGTAGTACAAGCTAGACCAACACTAATACTTGTCATTAGAATCAAAAGTGCAATAATTAATTTTTTCATAAAGCGATGTTGTATTATATGTTTATTGTTTTCTCCATTCTATTTTTACGGTTTCCATAATTTCTGTACGAAAAATAATGTCTTTCCTAATTGTAAAACCTAATTTTTTATAAAAAGCTATTGGGCTTTTGTATAAAGTTTCGTCCGATTTTTTATAATGATTAGAAAATATTGCCCAACCATTGAGTCTATCATTATTTTGTCTTGCGTTCGTTATTAGTTCTTTGCCAATGCCCTTGCCTTGAATTTTTGAACTAAGTAAAATTAAGAACCATCTATCATCATCTCTTATAAAATCGGCATACCAGCCTTGAATATGCCCTGATTCATCAATAACGATAACATGTTTAGCATCCTTCAAGCTTTTGATATATTCATCAAATTTGTCTTGTGATTTTTCAATAATGACCTTAGGATATTCTTCATTCCAAATAGCACGTATTTCTTTACGAATTACTGGAGAAAGTTTATCCGTTTTCTTGTAAATCATAGTTGGAAACCATATATAACACCACAAATGTAAACATTTCTATTTCATTATTATAGAGAAGTACAATGAGCTATCTAGAAAAATCTATAAATAAAAAAAGACTTTTTAGTCTAATATTTCGGTTATTGCGTTTGTAATTGTTAAATTTGCATCGAAATAGAAATATAAACTGACTTTCGAGCTTAGTTAAACAGTATATGGCAAAAGAAGAACAAGATAGAATACTCGAGGAAGTTACGAGTAAGGAATATGAGTATGGGTTTGTCAGTGATATCGATAGTGATACCATTGAAAAAGGCTTAAATGAGGATGTAATTAGATTAATATCCGAAAAGAAAAATGAGCCAGCGTTCATGTTAGAATATCGATTGAAAGCATTTCGACATTGGCAGAAAATGGAAATGCCAGATTGGGCTTATTTAGACATTCCTCCAATAGATTTTCAGGAGATAAGTTATTACGCAGCTCCCAAGAAAAAGCCACAATTGAATTCCTTAGATGAGGTAGACCCAGAACTTTTGGAGACTTTTAATAAATTGGGAATACCATTAGAGGAACAAAAAGTCTTGTCAGGTGTAGCAGTTGATGCTGTAATAGACAGTGTCTCTGTGAAAACAACATTCAAAGAAGAGTTGGCTAAGAAAGGAATAATTTTCTGCTCATTTAGTGAAGCAGTACAAGATCATCCCGATTTAGTAAAAAAATATCTCGGTTCGGTGGTACCTTATACTGACAATTATTTTGCTGCCTTAAATGCTGCTGTTTTCAGTGACGGTTCTTTCTGTTACATTCCCAAAGGAGTGCGTTGCCCTATGGAGTTATCAACTTATTTCCGGATAAATGCAGCCAATACAGGACAGTTTGAGCGTACTCTTATTGTTGCAGATGAAGGTGGATATGTAAGCTATTTAGAAGGATGTACAGCTCCACAACGTGATGAAAATCAATTACACGCTGCTGTTGTAGAAATTGTGGTGAAAAAAGATGCCGAAGTAAAATACTCAACGGTACAGAACTGGTTCCCAGGCGATAAGCAAGGGAAGGGCGGAATCTATAACTTCGTAACCAAACGCGGAATTTGCAAAGGTGATCATTCAAAACTTACATGGGCACAGATAGAAACTGGTTCTGCTGTTACGTGGAAATACCCAAGTACGATATTAAAAGGAGATTATTCTTCGTCAGAATTTTATTCCGTTGCATTAACGAATCACCACCAGCAAGCTGACACGGGTACAAAAATGATTCACTTAGGGAAAAATACCCGTAGCTTAATTGTTTCGAAAGGAATTTCAGCCGGAAAGAGCCAAAACAGCTATCGTGGATTGGTTAAAGTGGCAAAAAATGCAGAAAATGCACGAAATTTCTCACAATGTGACTCCTTATTGATGGGCGATAAGTGTGGAGCACATACTTTTCCATATTTGGAGATATCAAATAATTCGGCAAAAGTGGAACACGAGGCAACTACTTCTAAAATTGGAGAAGATCAGATTTTTTATTGTAACCAAAGAGGTATGGATACCGAAAAGGCAGTAGGATTGATTGTGAATGGCTACGTAAAAGAGGTTATTAATAAGATGCCGATGGAGTTTGCCGTTGAAGCACAAAAGTTGTTGGCTATCAGCTTAGAAGGTAGTGTAGGATAATATTATTAGATTAGAAATAAAGATAAAAAGCGTACAGCAAAGAAATATATACAAAGATGATAAAGATAACAGATTTACATGCAGAGATAGATGGAAAGGAGATTCTCAAAGGACTTAGTCTGGAAGTAAAGGCAGGAGAAGTTCATGCCATTATGGGACCTAATGGTGCTGGTAAAAGTACATTAGCCAATGTGCTTTCCGGTAACGAAGCTTATGAAGTGACCAAAGGTGAAGTTCTTTTTGAAGGCAAAGATTTATTAGACTTATCGGTTGAAGATAGAGCAAAAGAAGGTTTGTTTTTAGGATTCCAATATCCGGTGGAGATTCCAGGTGTAAGCATGATTAACTTTCTAAAAATTGCTCATGCAGAGCATAGAAAATACAGAGGCTTAGAACCTCTAAGTGCATCAGAGTTTTTGAAGCTTTTGAAAGAAAAGAAAGCTTTGGTAGAGATTGATTCTAAGTTGACAAACCGTTCGGTAAATGAAGGATTTTCAGGAGGAGAGAAAAAGAAAAATGAAATCTTTCAAATGGCGATGTTAGATCCCAAATTGGCAATTCTAGATGAAACCGATTCTGGTTTGGATATCGATGCATTGCGTATCGTTGCTGGCGGTGTTAATAAATTGAGAAGAAAGGATAATGCTACCATCATCATAACACACTACCAACGTTTGTTGGAGCATATTGTGCCTGATTTTGTTCACGTTTTAGCTGACGGAAAGATTGTGAAGTCAGGGCCCAAAGAGCTAGCCCTTGAGCTAGAAGAGAAAGGATACGATTGGCTTACACGCTAAAAAAATAGATATATGACACAATTAGCAGCAAATAGCCAAGAATATTACGATTTGTTCAGAGAAGTAAAATCTCTAATAGATGAAAATAGCTCTAATAAACTGAATCAATATAGGGAAGAGGCGATAGAAAAGTTCAAAAGCTTAGGTGGTTTTCCGACCACAAAAGTTGAAGACTATAAATATACAAACATTGATAGCATCTTTGGCTATGATTATGGAATTGATCTAAAGAATCTATCATCAAAATTACCCTTTAAAAATGAGTGTGATATACCTGTAAAAGATGCTTATACTCTTTATCTTCGTAATGGCTATTTTATTCCAAACGAAGATTTAACTGAGTTAGAAAAAAAAGGCATAATTGTTTGTACACTACAAGAAGCCTCTCTAAAACATGAAGATCTTTTTACTAAATACTATAATAAGAAAGCTGGAGAGAGTGACCATAGTATCGTCGCGTTAAATACAGCTTTTGCAGAAGATGGCTTGTTTATTTTTGTGCCAGAAAAGACGGAATTAGATAAACCGATACAGCTGTTGAACTTCCTTCATGCTACAAGTGATTTGTTGATAAATGCGAGACATTTATTTATTGTTGAAAGTCAAGCTAAGGTGCAGTTTTTAGATTGTACCCATGCGTTAGATTGCAGAAAATTTTTAACGAATACTGTTGTTGAATTGTTTGCTGAGAAAAATGCAAAAGCAGAATATTATAATCTTCAGAATCAATTTGACAAGTCAACAATTTTACTAAATCTATTTGTAGGACAGAAGAGAGACTCAGAGGTTATCACAACTATTCTATCACTTCATGCCGAAAAGATTAGAAATAATGTGGCGGTTGATTTAGAAGATGAGAATTGTGACAACCATACCTATGGACTGTACTTGGCTGGAGCCAAAGAGCATGTGGATAATTTTACTGCTATAAATCATATTGCTCCTCATTGTAATAGTTGGGAACATTTTAAGGGAATTCTAAATGGTAAAGCTACTACAGCTTTCTGCGGACGTATCCATGTTTATAAAGATGCACAGAAAACGGAAGCGTATCAGACGAATAATAACTTAGTATTGAGTAATAACGCCAAAGCAAATACAAAACCGCAGTTAATCATAGAAGCTGATGATGTTAGCTGTAGCCATGGCGCCACTGTAGGTCAGCTCGATGAGGAAGCTATCTACTACTTACAAACTCGTGGTATTCCGTATAATGAAGCTTATCGTCTTATGATGACTGCTTTTATGAATGAGGTGACTGAAAAGATCCAGATTCCAGAATTGAAGGAACGTATAGAAAAATTGATTACCAACAAGATGTTAGGTAAAATTACGTATTGCGAGGCTTGTAATAATAAATGTGTAGACCAATAGATGCAAGATGTGCTAAATATCCGAAACTATTTTCCAGGACTTTCTCAGAAAGTTCATGGAAAACCTTTGGTTTATTTTGACAATGCAGCGACCACCCATCGTCTCCAAAGTGTAATAGATGCTTATTCAGATTTAATTATAAGTTCTAATGGGAATGTTCATCGAAGTCCTCACTATTTAGGACAGATGGCAACAAAATCTTTTGAAAATACCAGAGATAAAGTTCAAGAGTTTATACATGCTAAGCATAGACATGAAATTATTTTTACCAGAGGAACTACTGAGGCTATCAATTTAGTCGCTTTTTCCTACGGAGAAACGTTTATAAATGAAGGAGATGAAATTATTGTCTCTGAGATGGAGCATCATTCAAATATTGTCCCTTGGCAAATGATGTGTGAACGAAAAGGAGCTATCTTAAAAGTAATTCCATTTGATGATGAGGGAAATCTATTGTTAGATGAATACGATTCTTTATTGACAGAACGCACAAAATTAGTAGCAGTAACTGCGATTTCCAATGTACTCGGAACCATAAACCCAATTGAGAAGATCATTGAAAAAGCACATAGAAAGGGTGCTCATGTATTAATTGACGGTGCACAAGCTATTGTGCACAAGAAAATTAATATTCAAGAGATAAACTGTGACTTTTTCGCATTTTCTGCACATAAAATGTACGGTCCTACTGGAGTTGGAGTTTTATATGGGAAAGAAGACCTACTGGAGCAAATGCAACCTTACCAAGGTGGTGGAGAGATGATAAGTGAGGTGACTTTTAAAGAAACAACTTATGGCAACTTGCCGACTAAATTCGAAGCCGGAACACCAGATTTCACCAGCGTAGCTTCTTTCAGTAAAGCGATAGACTTTATAAATTCTATAGATTTATCGGCATGTATTTCTCATGAAAACAAATTGCTGAGGTATGCGGAAGAGAAACTAAAAAATATAGAAGGAATTATGTTTTATGGGACAAGTGCTAATAAAGCTTCACTGCTGTCTTTCACGATTGAAGGAATGCATCCATTCGATACGGCAACTTTGATAGACAAGCTGGGTTTTGCGATTCGTACTGGGCGCATGTGTGCTGATCCGATTATGGATCATTATGGAGTGCAGAGTATGATGCGGATTTCATTTGCACCGTATAATACTTTTGAGGAAATCGATCAATTTTATGTGGCTTTGTTACGCATTCGAGAGATGTTTTCCTAAGTTTGTAAAAAATTTGAGTTGATGAAAATACAAGAGATACAAGAGGAAATAGTTGAGGAGTTTGCAGCCTTTGATGATTGGATGGATAAATACGCTTATTTGATTGAATTAGGTGGAGATTTAGAACCGATGCCAGAATCTTTTCAAAAGGATGAGAATATTATTAAAGGGTGCCAGTCGCGAGTATGGCTCCATGCTGAATACAATGATGGTTTAATGAAATACTATGCTTTCAGTGATGCTGTTATCGTAAAAGGGATTGTCGCTTTATTATTAAGAGTTTTCTCTGAACAACCACCTAAAGATATTTTAGAGGCTAAAACTGATTTCATCTCGGAAATAGGTTTAGATGAACATTTATCACCTACCCGGTCAAACGGATTGGCAGCGATGGTGAAACAAATAAAAATTTATGCTTTAGCTTACAGTAAAGCTTAATTAATACAAAAAGGATTATGACTAAAAAGAATTTAGAAGCAACAATTATAGCGGTTTTACGTACCGTTTTTGATCCTGAGATTCCTGTAAATATTTACGACTTAGGATTAATTTATGAAATCGACTTTTACGAGGAGGACGAAGTAAGAATTTTAATGACACTGACTGCTCCTAACTGTCCTATGGCTGATGAGATTGTTGAAGAGGTAAATGATAAAATAAAAAATTTAGAAGGTATATCAGATGTTACCGTAGTACTTACATTCGATCCACCATGGGATAAAGAAATGATGAGTGAAGAAGCTAAGTTAGAGCTCGGCTTTATGTAAATCAGCTAGTCTATCTGTTAGTATTAACGAAAAGGTATTGTAGAAAAAATCCCTTCCATAACTAATGTCGAAGGGATTTTCTTTTTGCTGTATTTTTTCGCTTTTTTAAAGCTAGGCTAATTTTTCAATAGCATATTTTAATCTTGCTATTGTTTCATCTTTCCCTAACTGTTCCGTAATATCGAACAAATGCGGACCTCGTAAACCACCGACCATTGCAATACGGAAAGGAGCCATCACTTTGCCCATACCCAGCTCTTCGTTGGTAATCCACTCCTTGACTTTTGCTTCTAGATTAGCACTACTGAAATCATCGCTGTCCACAATTACTTCGTCGAGTAAAGATTGAAGAATGTTAGCGGTATTTTCTTTCCATTGCTTCTTTACAGCTTTTTCATCAAATTCCTCTGGGGCTTGAAAATAAAAATCCGTTTGTTCCCACAGTTCACTAACAAAAGAAACTCTTTCTTTGACCTCTCCACAAATTGCAGTCAGTTTATCTTTGGAAATACTAATACCCTTTTCCTCAAGAATGGGCATAAATAAAGAGGCGATTTCTTCATCAGTTTTTTTGATTAGGTATTGATGATTAAACCACTTCACTTTTTCGGGATCAAACTTAGCACCCGATTTACTTACTCTGCTTAGATCAAAAGCTTCTATTAATTCCTCCATCGTAAAAAGCTCTTGTTCTGTTCCGGGATTCCATCCTAATAACGCAAGCATATTCACAAATGCCTCAGGGAAATAACCATCTTCACGATACCCAGCAGATTCTTCCCAAGCTAGAGGGAATACTGGGAATCCCATTTTTTCACCGTCTCGCTTACTGAGTTTTCCTTTTCCTACTGGTTTTAAAATAAGCGAAAGATGAGCAAATTCTGGCATCGAGTTCTCCCAGCCTAATGCTCTATAGAGTAGTACATGCAGAGGTAAAGAAGGCAGCCATTCCTCTCCACGAATAACGTGAGAAATCTCCATCAAGTGATCATCAACAATATTCGCTAAATGATAGGTCGGCAACCCATCTGATTTAAACAAAACTTTATCATCTAAAGTAGAAGTATTTACGGACATATCTCCGCGAACGATATCTTTTAGATGTAAGGTTTCATCCTCAGGAATTTTAAACCTCACAACATAAGGAGCACCTTCATCAAGTAATTTCTGTGTTTCTTCACAAGAAAGAGAAATAGAATTCCTCATCTGATTCCTTGAAACTGAATTGTAAATAAATGGCTCTTTATTTTGCTCAGCCTCTTGGCGCTTTTTTGCTAATTCTTCTGGTGTATCAAAAGCTAAATAGGCATTGCCTGATTCTAAAAGCTGATCTGAATATTGTCGATATAATTCTTTACGTTCTGACTGTCTGTAGGGGGCATGAGGTCCTCCAACGCCAACGCCTTCGTCAACTTTCAAGCCAGACCATTTCAAGGCTTCCTGTATATATTCTTCAGCACCTTCTACATATCTTGTTTGGTCTGTATCTTCTATTCGAAGGATAAAATCTCCTCCATGTTTTTTTGCAAATAAATAATTATAAAGGGCTGTCCGTACTCCTCCTATATGCAAAGCTCCCGTAGGACTTGGAGCAAATCGAACTCTTACTTTTTGTGTCATAGTTTTGATATTATTTAAAAAACAAAGATAATCATCCCTTAATAATTAAAAGGGTGGACTTTATTTTTGTTTCTTAGAAATTGTGTCAAGCATATCCTTAGTCATGGCATCCAAATCATACTCCGGAGAAAATCCCCATTCCTCCTTTGCTGCAGATGCATCAATGCTGTCTGGCCATGAGTCTGCAATAGCTTGTCTCATGTGGTCTTCATGATAAGTGAGTTCAAATTCAGGCATGAATTTTTTGATTGAAGCAGCAATATCTTCAGGAGTAATGCTCATCGCTGTGATGTTATAAGCATTTCGATTTTTCATTTTTGAAGGATCTGCTTCCATTATTTTAATCATTGCATTGATAGCGTCTGGCATATACATCATATCCAAACGAGTGTCTGCACTTAGAAAAGAAGAGTATTTTCCTTCCTTTATTGCACTGTAATATATATCAACTGCGTAATCAGTAGTTCCGCCACCTGGGAGTGTGTCGTTAGAGATTAAACCTGGAAAGCGTACGCCTCTGGTGTCAATTCCAAAACGATAATGATAATAATCGCAAAGCAACTCACCAGCCACTTTAGTTACGCCATAGATACTGGTAGGTCTTTGAATAGTTACTTGTGGTGTATTCTCTTTTGGAGTAGTGGGGCCGAATGCTCCGATAGAGCTGGGTACAAAAACAGAGCAACCATGTACACGAGAGCTTTCTAATACGTTCACTAAACTATTCATATTAATCTCCCATGCCATCAATGGACGTTCTTCAGCAGAGGCAGAAAGAATTGCCGCAAGGTGATAGACAGTGTCAGGTCTGTATTTTGCAATGAGTCGTTCTACTTCTAAAGCATTAGTAGCATCGGCAATCGCAAATGTAGAATAAGGTCTTACTTTTTCATACAAATCATCACGAATGTCAGAGGAAATAATGTTTTCTTTCCCATAGCGTTTCGCTAATTCTCTTACCAATTCGGAGCCAATTTGACCAAGAGCTCCTGTGACTAATACTTTTTTCATTATATAATAATTTAGGGTTTTTAAACTTAAATTTTTGCAAATGTAAGGTTTTTATTATGTAATAGAACACATCTAATTGATGTTATATAAGGTTTTTTATTTCTTTTTGAAAATAACGGCAATAATCTGTGAGTCTGCACTTTTCACATTTAGGTTTTCGTGCCAAACAAATGTATCTTCCGTGAAGTATTAGCCAATGATGAGCTTTAGCAATAAGTTCTTCAGGAATATACTTAACGAGTTCTTTTTCTGTAGCAAGTGGAGTTTTAGAATTTGTGGTAAGACCAATACGTTCTGCTACTCTAAATACGTGAGTGTCAACTGCCATAGCAGGTTTTTCATAAACTACAGAAGCGATAACGTTAGCTGTTTTTCTCCCAACACCAGGCATTTTAATTAAATCTTTAATTTCAGAAGGTACAATGTCATTAAACTCTTCGTGCAATACTTTCGCCATTCCTACCAGATGTTTCGATTTGTTATTAGGATAGGTACAGGACTTAATGTAGGGAAAAACCTCATCAGGACTTGCTTCAGCTAGCACTTCAGGAGTTGGGAATGCCCCTATCAATGCTGGAGTTATCATATTGACTCGTTTATCAGTGCACTGTGCTGATAGAATCACAGCAACTAAGAGCTCATACGGATTTGAGTAATGTAATTCCGTTTCAGCACTTGGGGCATGCTCTTGAAACCACGCTATAACTTTTTCGTATCTTTCTTTCTTACGCATTTTATTTTATCCAAGTTATTTTTATTGCTTGTTTTGTTTGAGGCATTATCTTGAATCTGTCATCGGAACGAAGTCCTACTACCCAAATTATAGTTTCACCAGAACACAGAATCCAGGTATTTTCTTTTGCTAGTGTTGTCAATTTTTTGTCTTTGAATAGCTCGCTTACTTTTTTAGAACCCTGCATTCCAAAAGGAAAGAAGCGGTCTCCCTCTCTCCAACGGCGAAGTTGTAGAGGAAATTGTAATTTGTCTAAGTCAAAATAAGCTTTGCAAAGATCTGCTTGTATTTTTCCGTCAAATGGTTCTATTTTTAAATGAATTGGAGACTCGATGCCTTTTTTTGTTACAGAAAAACTGTCTTTTTTTGAATTTCTTTTCAATGATGTAAGATAGAGCTTACCTCTGCTTTTTATTAATCTATGTTCTGCTGTTTTAAAGTGTTTTTCCTCAGTATCCTCTATATTTGATAGAATATTTTCAATAACTGTTGACGAAAATCCAAAAGGAGTGAGCCATTCAAAAAGTAGCGAATGGGAATGTTTTTCTGAAATTAAATCATCAATAAGGAGTTCATTGTTAGCAATGAGTGTTTCTAATTTTTCTTGAATGTATTCCTCGTAGATATCCCGTACTTCTTGCAATCTCTCAGTGTCAGCATTCAATGTCTTTACAGCTCTAGGATTAATTTCTTCCAATAGCGGGATTACATCATGTCTTATCTTGTTACGTTGATAAATGGTTTCTTTATTGGTTGCATCCACATGATATACTAATTTGTTTCTTGTCGCATAATCGCTCAATTCCTGTCTGGTAAATTCTAATAGAGGACGAACAATGTTGTCTCGTTTTCTAGGAATACCTGTGAGACCTTTTATACCTGTTCCTTTGGTTAAATTTAAAAGTAAGGTTTCTGCATTGTCATTTGCATGATGTGCCGTTAGTATTTTATCATAATCATTCTTATAGCAGAGCTCATCAAAATAGGCATAGCGCAGATCTCTTGCCGCCATTTCGATAGAAATGGCATTTTCTTTTGCATAGCTAATCGTATCAAATTTCTTCGTATGCAAAGTAAGATTATGATTCTTACATATTTCTCTAACTAATTGTTCGTCATCATCAGAGGCCTCATTTCTAAGAGAGAAATTGCAGTGCACAACAGCAATAGAATTATAAAGTTGGCGGCAAAGTTCTAATAAAACCATAGAATCTAAACCGCCACTTACTGCTATTAAGAGAGTATCAGTATCCTCCCATAAACGATATTTCTCTGCTATTTTTCGAAATTTATAGAACATCATATAGCAAAGATACTGCTTTTCTACAACTATAAGCCCTTCATAAAGTCCAGAGCCTCTTTCATTTTTACCTTCACTTCTTCATTCTTTTCATTTGCATACGCATTTTCTAAATCTGGCAAATAATGTGTAAATTCAGATTCAGAAATGTAATATGCAGCACGAGCACGTACTGCTGGATCTTTGTCGTAGACCAATCCTTGTACCCAACGTTTTGCTGACCAAGAAACATGATCATGCAACCAATCCAATGCAGCAACTTTTTCTTCAGAAGTTCCATAAAGGAAAGTATCATAGTAGTTAGATTCTTTCTTTAGCATATCTTTTGTAAAGAGTATTTCTTGGTTGAACATATCAGGGCGAACAGCATTTTCTGAATAATCAACGTAGTCTTTCTTTAAAGTCCATCGAATGATGCGTGGTATAATCCAACGCATTCCGGGAGTTGCTTCTGGATGTGCGATACTGCTAAAAACACGACCTTCACCATAATCACTTGCGATAAAGAAAGGTCTATTATTTGTCATGTTTGCAGGAGCATTACCCTCCGTATGAACATCGCTTTCCATCATTGCGAAAGTTGTGAATGCAGGATTGCTAGTTGTGTCAATTACCGGACCTTCATAATAAACAACGTATGATAAGTCACGATCGGCAAGTTCAGGGAATAATTTTTTACCTTCATCAGTTAAAGAGAATTTTGCAAGTCCATGTCCTCTATTATCATGTTCAATATCAATAGCACAAGCTCCATTTATTCCCATACATGAATATTCTGGAGTATCAGAGAAAAGATAAGCACCCGCGCAAATTCCAAGGGCTCCGTGTCCACTTTTAATAAACTCTTTGATACGCTCTTGGTTTTCATGTCCTAAGTTGAGGTATTGACGACTGCCACCACCGCCTGGAATAATAATAGCATCTAATTCGTCTAAGACACCACCAGCAATATCCGCAGAAGTAATCATTCTTACTTCCATGTCTTTATCTAGTTTGATGGCTTCTTTAGCTTCCCATTTACAGACTTCAGCACCACCATGCCCATCGAACACACCCACTTGGATTTTTCCTAATGAGAGATCATTAGATTTAGCTTCTTCATTTTTCTTATCAGTACATGCCCAAAGACTTAAAAATAGTAGAAATACAAATATTCTTTTCATAATTAAACGGACGTTTTAGGATATTGTTATTTTTTTATTGTTTTTCAGTATTTGCAAATCTATTAAATTTCTTCAAATTTGTTATCACTTTGCTACAAAGCATTTCATTCAATAGTTTGTATCTTTGCAATAAAATTAAAGGAAAATATAGAAGCCATGCAAGAAACTCCTATCGAAAAATTGGGCGAATTTGCTCTAATAAATGAAATCACTAAAAATATTCAGATCCAAAATACCTCTACACTAAAAGGGGTTGGTGATGACGCTGCAGTGCTATCATTTAGTGAAAAAGTTGTAACCACAACCGATATGCTATTGGAGGGAATTCACTTTGACCTAATGTATACACCCTTGAAACATTTAGGTTATAAGGCTGTTGCCATTAATGTTTCTGATATCTTAGCAATGAATGCGACTCCTTCTCAAATACTTCTTTCCATTGCTGTAGATAAACGTTTTACAGTGGAGATGATAGAGGATTTTATGGAGGGAGTTCATTATGCTTGTGAAAAATATCGTGTTGACTTGGTAGGAGGAGACACAACGTCCTCACTTACAGGCTTCGCAATTAGCGTAACAGCAATTGGGGAAGCTACAGAAGAAGAGCTGTGTTATCGTGATGGTGCTAAACCTAATGAGCTTATTTGCGTATCGGGAGACTTAGGCGCTTCGTATTTAGGTTTACAGCTACTGGAGAGAGAAAAAGCATTATTTGAGAAAGAAGGAGTACAACCCGACTTAGCAGGACATGATTACATATTGGAACGTCAGCTAAAACCAGAAGCCAGACAAGATATTATTGCATTGCTCAAAAAACTGAAGTTAAAACCAACTTCTATGATTGATATTTCTGATGGACTAGCAAGTGATATACTGCAAATATGTAAGACGTCTAAAGTTGGATGCTTACTCTATGAGGATAAAATCCCTATTGATTATACAGCATATAATATGGCAGAAGAACTTAATATCAACGCAACGACCTGTGCACTGAATGGAGGGGAAGATTACGAGTTACTATTTACTTTGCCTTTAGATGCTCATGATATTATTGAGAAGACACCAGAAATCCAAACAATAGGTTATATCACTGAAGAAACGAAAGGTCATATTTTACAAACAAGAGGTGGTGCTGAGGTTGAGTTAAAGGCGCAGGGTTGGAAGTAAAAAAAAAGAGGCAGTTCTTAAAACTACCTCTAAAACTAACCTAAATCTTATCTAACTATGAAAATTTGTACATTACAAATGTATTTATAGAAATAGTTAATGGTAGTTAACAAAGCGTTAATGTAGGTTAAATAATAAAAAAAGAGACAACTCATAAAATGAATTGCCTCTAAAAACTAACCTAAATCTTACTAACTATGAAAAATTTTCATGGTACAAATATATTTCGATAAATTGTTAATAGGGGTTAAGCATGCGTTAAATGAGGTTAAAAACCGATTAAGGTACAGGATCATAACCACTTCCGCCCCAAGGATGACAAGATAAAATTCTCTTTATAGCCAAAAAGCTTCCCTTGAAAATACCATGTTTTTGTAATGCTTGTATAGCATACGACGAGCAGGTAGGATAGTAACGACACGATGAAGGGGTGAGAGGCGAAATGAACTTTTGATAAATTCGTATTGGGAAAATGAATAATTGCACCAAATATTTCATAATCTTGACTTAAGTTCTTGAATAATAACTGCAACAGACTTCAAAATTGTTGAATATGGTAATATTTCATTACCTACATACACCAAACCAATAGCATAAGTATCACCTATATTTCCAATATGCTGGCACAAACTTTCTTTACTTATTCGGTATGCTTCTCGTGTTCTGCGTTTTAGCAAATTCCGATCCACAGCCTTTTTTATTCGTCGTTTTGGAACACTAATCAGTACTTTTACTGGAGAAATATCGTTTGTTGGTATCTTACAGTAAACGACGCGAAATGGAAACTCAATAAAACTCTCATTGGACTGGAAAAGAGCATCTAAGTGTTGTTTTTTTCGCAGTCGCTCCCCTTTTGTAAATGTATTCAAGGGGGAAATCATAAGCTATTTTTTGTTATTGCTATTTATCGCTTTGATATATTGTTCTAATGCCATCGTCATTGATGGAGCTTTCGGCGACGGTGCTTTAATATCTAGACGTAAACCTGCTTTCTCTACTGCATCAGCTGTTGCAGTTCCAAATGAAGCAATCAGCGTATCTTTTTGTTCAAAATTAGGAAAGTTTTCAAATAATGATTTAATTCCTGATGGACTATAAAACACTAGTACATCATATTTTAAATCCCCTAAATCTGAAAGGTTACTACTCACCGTTCTGTAAAGTATTGCCTTAGTGTATTTCAGCTTATGTTTCTCCAAAAAGTTGGGAACAGTATCTTTATGAATATCTGATAATGGCAATAAAAATGCATCGTTCTTATGCTTTTTGAACGTAGGTAATAAATCCTCTATTGTACGCTGTCCGTAAAAGATTTTACGTTTACGATACTGAATGTATTTTTGCAAATACAAGGCAACAGATTCAGAAGTACAAAAATACTTCATTGTATCTGGTACAGTATAGCGCATTTGTTCAGCAATTCTAAAATAATGATCAATAGCAGTTCTGCTAGTAAAAATTACAGACTGGAAATCAGCTAGATTTATTTTTTGTTTTCGGAAATCACGAGTATCAACTCCTTTAACTTCAATAAAAGTGCGAAAATCTATCTTAACATTGTTTTCATTTGCAAGATCAAGATAAGGAGATTTGCCATTACGTGGTTCTGGCTGAGAAACTAAGATGTTCTTTATTTTCAAGGCGTTTCGATGTTTAGTGGTTGTTCATCAAAAAATCAATTAAAACAGCTACATATACAAAGGGTAGCAATTCAAGGGTGCAAAGGTACAAAAAACTGTGGATTTTAGAAAATTTTATGGACTTAAGTAGTTTATACACAAAATATAACTGTAATATAACTTTAATCAATAGCAAGACTAATGAGGTGTAAAACACTAGTGTATATGCTTCCTTTGGGTAGAACAAAATAACGATAATTAAAGGGAAAAATAGCATGCTTAATAGTTTATTAAAAAATCGTGCTATCCCATGATGCCCAATAACGATTCGCGTATTATTTACAAAATAGCCAGTTAGGCCTATAAGAATTGTTCTTAAGCCAATGAAACTAAATAACGTTAATGATAAAATCCCAAAAACTTCCCACCCAGAATAAGATGAGTTACTCACAACAATATAGTAAATAAGAGTAGCATAGACAAAATAGTTCAATAAATGCTGGAGAAGGCTAAATCCTTCTAGAAATACCTGACTATCCTTGTGTTTGCCCATATCCAGATATTTTGTTGTTAAAGATGATTTTTCTTTGCTATTTCTAGTGTAGATGAGCATGAGAAATAATAAAACCACCGATATGCATACAGAAGTTAAAATGACATTATCATATTTCTGCACAAACAAAGGAATTTCCTCTAAAGTTTTTCTCGGTGCAGAGATTTTAGTCACTTCTTTATCTTCTGCTCCTTTGGAGGAAGGATAAGGAATTACAGTTTTTATCTCTATAGAATCTCTCTCTATGGGCATGCTACAAAAATACGATATTTTAAGATAAAGCAGTTAATCTTCATTTTACGTTTTTATGAATATATATTTAATAAAATTGATAATTATTTTGATTAAATGAAAAATATTTTTACTTTTATCAAATTAATAAAATGATAAGTATTCTATGAAATTACCTGTGAAATGTCCGAGTTGTGAAAAAGCGCTTCAAGTAAGTCAGTTAAAATGTTCGCATTGTGAGACTGTCGTGAATGGAAATTATGATCTCCCACTGTATATGAAATTGACTAATGAGGAGCAAGATTTCATCCTGTCGTTTTTTTTGACAAGTGGTAGCATTAAAGCTATGGCAAAGCAAGCTGGAGTATCTTATCCAACCATGAGGAACAAAATGGATGATTTGATTGAAAAAATACAAAAACTTAAAAAATAATATGATGAATTGGAAACTGCTATTTAATCCGTTTCAAAAGATTGAAACAAATACGCTACTAATTATTGGAGGCTTATTATTCCTTATCGGGAGCTTTTTTGCCTTTTATTTCGGCTTTACGTTCGATGGCGTCTTGGACTTACACACTGTAGGTGAGATTTCGTTACTAAATGCATTCAAACAAAATGCGATTAATATCGTTATACTTTGGTTACTATTGTTAGGTTTAGGACTTTTTATAAATGCAAAAACTCGTTGGAATGATGTCCTTGTAAGTGTTCTTATTTTTAGAATCCCTTTTTATTTGATGATATTATTGAGTAGCATTCCATTTATAAAAAATACGCTAAACGAGTTTGCAAACTCACTAAAAATAGGAAAAGAGTTCCAGTTTGAAATTGAAAACATTCTTATCATCTCTGGCTACTCTATGGTTTCTTTAGCATTGCTCGTGTATGCTATTATTTTATTGTTTAATGGTTTTAAGACAGCAACGAATGCAAAAGGGTGGAGACATTATTTATCGTTTGCCTTAGTTTTGATTGTATCGGAAGTAATTACAAAGTTTATTATCTAAAAATACTTACATATGAAAACGAAATGGTTATTAATTTTTATTTCTATCCTTTGGAGTAATTTATTCGCACAAGATATAGTAGGCACTTGGCAAGGAACATTAGAATTGCCAACTATTAAATTGCCTATTGTATTTCATTTTACAGAAGAAGAAAATCAACTAAAAGCGACGATGGATAGTCCTATGCAAGGTGCTACAGGGATTCCTGTTGATGAAGTGATTAATGAGAAAGGAGTGTTGGAGCTAAAAGTGAAAGCCTCAGGTCTTGTTTATACGGCGAAAATAGACGGGGATAAGTTAATAGGCACTTTTAAGCAGGCAGGAATGGAGTTTCCTTTGGTTTTGGCTAAGAAAAATAATAACGAAGTAGAGCTTCGTCCACAGACGCCGAAACCTCCATACGATTATATTACTAAAGAAGTAGAAGTCTTTAATAAAAAACAAGAAGTTAAGTTAGCTGGTACACTTTCCTTACCTCGTGAGGGAAACGATTTTCCTATCGTTGTGATGATAACAGGTAGTGGCACGCAAAATAGAGATGAAGAAATCTTTGGACATAAACCATTTTTAGTGATTGCTAATTATTTGGCAAAGTACGGCATTGGTAGTTTGCGTATGGACGATAGAGGAATTGGAGGCTCTGATGAAGGAAAACCTAACCCAACAACTGCGGACTTTGCAACGGATATCGCTTCGGCAGTAGAATATTTAACAACCGAAGACTATACGAATATTGGTTTGTTAGGACATAGCGAAGGTGGCATGATTGCTCCGATAGTTGCAGTTGATGATGTGCGAGTAAAGTTTCTTGTACTATTGGCAGCTCCGGGCATTCCTTGTTCCGAGTTACTTATCTTACAAAATGATGCTATTGCAAGAGGTTACGGTATGCCTGACTCTCTTTTGGAGCACAACAAGAAGATCAATAGATTAATGTATGATTTTATTGACAGTTATGAAGGTGATAATATAAAAGCAGATATGAGAGCTTTTATGAAGAAAGAGAATTTGCCGATAGATGAAAAGCAACTAAAAGTATTGACTTCTCCTTGGTTTCAATATTTTATCCGATTCAATCCTAATGATTATTTACAGAAGATAAAAATACCGGTTTTAGCACTTAACGGCTCTTTAGATTTACAGGTTTTAGCGGATGAAAACTTACATGGAATAGAAAAATCTTTACAAGCAACAGGAAATAAAAAGTTTGAAACCAAGAAATTTGACGGGCTTAATCATCTTTTTCAAAATGCCAAAACAGGATTGCCTGTAGAATATGGACAAATAGAAGAAACGATAAGTCTGGAAGTTTTGGAAACCATTTCCAATTGGATAAAGCAGTTATAAAATTTTTATCTTAAAATAAGTTCCTCCTTTTATTTGTATTCTTACTACAGAACCAAAAGAGATATCTAGCATAAAAACTTTAGAAGGATTGGCTTGCAAGAGATGAGATAGCGTAGCGACAATAACCCCCGCATGGGCAACAACTACCGTTTTTTCTTTGTCATTGTGCAAAATTTCTTCCCAAAATGGAACGACTCGAGCTTTCAAATCGTTAAAGTTCTCTCCGCCATGCTCCTTAAAGTTGAGTACATCATCGCCCCATCGTTTTTGGGCATCTATGGGAATTTCTTCCCATGAAACGCCCTCCCAGTCACCGAAGTCTACTTCTCTTATTTTATCTTCTAAAACAATTTCTTGCTCAGGAAATAAACATTTAGCTAGAGAGTGTGCACGAATCAGCGGACTGGAATAACATATATCAGCTTTTAAACCTTCAAGCTTAGCTTTTACTTTTTTTGCAGTTTCTTCCAAAATTTTGTCATCAACAGCTACATCAGATGCACCATAGCAATAAGAATTTCCAGCAACTGTTTTTGGATGGCGAATTAAGAAAATTTCCTTGTCAAATATATTGTCGTAAAAAGTGCTCATAATGATGTCATTCTTATTTTACCCAAAGATAAAAACTTCCGCTCAATATGAATAATAATCTATTTAAAGTTGTGAAAAATAAAAATCTAAATGGTTTCTATTGTCATGAAATTAAATTTTGGAGATTTTAGTCAATTTCTTTTATGTAGAATTATTTCGTTGAAAAACTATTATTTTAGTTGTGTAACTACAAAAATAGTTTATGTTTGTAGTGGATATCCAATTATAGATTTTTAACAAAAATAAATTGCCTATGAGAATACACCTAAAAACACAAGAAGAATAACTATATTTGTAGTTGAAATGTAAAAGATAAGTAGATATGAAACAATTAACAAAAGCTGAAGAAGAAGTTATGCAATTATTGTGGAAGCATCAGCGTGCTTTTGTGAGAAATATAATAGCAGACATGCCTGAGCCAAAACCAGCCTACAACACCGTTTCCACAGTGATACGGGTATTGGAGAAAAAAGGTTTTGTGGGGCATCAAGCTTATGGGAAAACCCATGAATATTTTCCTTTGATTTCCAAGAAAGAATATACGAGGAAATTTATGAAAAATTTTATATCCAACTACTTTAGTGGTTCTTTTCAAGAAATGGTATCCTTTTTTGCGAAAGAGGATAATATGAGTCTTTCTGACTTAGAAATGTTGATGAAAGACATTAAAAAAGATTTAGAAAAGAAAAAATAATGAGTTTAATCGTAAATTTTATCATAGAATCGGGGATTAGTCTTTCCTTTTTTGGAATAATCTACTATTTGTTTTGAGAAAGGAGACATTCTTCTTACAGAATCGCATCTACCTTTTTGTTACGATAGTATTTTCTATGGTTTTACCTTTATTACACATCCGTATTTATGAGCCTCAAATTGTGCAATTACCGGGAGTTACTGTTACTCCCGATTATAATTTCTTGTATGCCGTAACCATTTACGGGCAAGGATTTTCTAAAGAATTGGAACAAACCATTTCTTCTACGGAGGTAATTATGTGGGGGTATTTTATCGGAATGCTGTTTTTTTCTTTCCGTTTTTTATATCGATATATGCAAATTCGAAATATAAAAAATAATGGGAAACTCTTTTTTATTGACGGTGTAGAAGTGGTAAGTACCAATGAATCAATGGCTCCATTCTCTTTTCTGAATACTATTTTTATTCCTCAAGATTTAATGGATGAGGAAGGCTATCGGCAGATAATTCTGCACGAGATGGAGCATGTAAAGCAACGCCATTCGTATGATATTCTTATTTTAGAAATACTTACGATTATACAATGGTGCAATCCTTTTGTGTGGTTGCTCAAGCGTGCTGTGCATGAAAACCACGAGTATTTAGCTGATAATGCAGTGCTTGCTACAGGGGTAAAGCGCGGAAATTACAAATTGTTATTACTTAACCAATGTATGGGCGATACGATATTTATCGCAAGTCCATTCAATTACTCACTTATTAAAAACAGAATAAAAATGATGAACAAAATAAAATCACCGAAAATAGCGAATCTAAAATACCTGTTGGGTGTTTTTTTCGCGGTAGGTCTTATTGTGACCTTTGCATATGAAAATAAGCTGACTGCAACCGAAACCCAGTTTCCCGAAATGCAAGATGAAGATGTTTCAGTAAAGGTAACAATGGTAAATAAACAAACCTTAAAATTTGCAGGAGATGATAAAATTTTAATGGAGATAAGGAAACTTATAGGCGGAGTAGCTGGAGAGAAACGAGAAAAATTAATTCTTTCTATCAATACTGATAATCCTCAGTCGTTTACAGTAAATTGGAGTAATGAAAAAAATGCATTAAAAACTACTGGAACTAAGGTTGATAATGATAATAAAGATAAGAGAATCTTTGTTAGGGTTGAACAAATGCCTGCATTTCCTGGAGGTCAGAAAGCGATGTTAAACTTTTTAGCAGAAAACATTAAATATCCAAAACAAGCAGTAGAACAGAATATTGAAGGGAATGTTTATCTAAAGTTTGTCGTAACAAAAACCGGGGATGTTGGCGACGTTCAAGTACTAAGAAGCCCTCACGAACTGCTCTCGAATGAAGCGATACGTGTAGTGAAACTGTTGCCAAAGTTTAAGCCGGGAATGCAACGGGGGCAAGCTGTAGATGTTTGGTATCAGATGCCTGTCAGATTTGAAAATGTGCCTCCAGCAACAAATAAAGAAAAGAAATAGAAAATATAGTTATTCCGACTATAAGAAAAAGTCATATTCACTATTGAGGTGGATATGACTTTTTTATAAGATGCTAGTGCATCTATTTAGAACTGGTAACCGATAGTGAATTTCACGGTACTGATATTATAATCGTATGAACTGTTGTATTCAGTGAAAGTATTTTCTTGGCTATAATATTGGTATGAAGCATCCATAAATACATTTTTATATCGGTAACCTACACCTGCAGAATATTGTGAGGCTTCTTGCTCCATGCCTGAGTTATCTTCATACATATTGCCAAAGTAATTATAACCACCACGCAGTGAAAATTGGTTACTTAAACGAACTTCTGCACCTACTTTCAAATTTCCTGTCATCTTGAAAGTATTTTTAATTTCTTCATTCACGATGTTAAAATCACCATCAGTGAATTTTGAAGATGAATAGTCAATTAAATCATAGTCAATGCTGATTAAACCATTCTGTCCAAAGATATACGAGCCTCCAAAGCTAAATTTCCATGGAGTTTGGAAGTTGTATTCATAGATTCCAATTGTCCCGTCGATGGGCTCTAACGCAACAAATTCTTTTCCTTCCCCTTCATATGGTTCTTCTATAAATACACTTTCCATACGGTATAGATATTCTTCTTCCATACTGAAATAAGTAGGTGTGTGAATGGCTAAACTTAGTTTTAATGGAATGATGGGTCTGAAGATTAGACCAGCTTTAAAGTTAATACCTGTACCTCTCGTGCGAAGATCTTTGTCATAATAAAACTGATCTAGAATGGACTCGCTATTAACATCGGCTATATGCTCCGAATAGTTATCAATACTTTTGAACTCAATAGACTGCAAGCCTACAGTGGCACCAAAATAGAGTATGTCATCAAAGTTTCCGGCAGCACTAAAAGCAACTTCACCTGCACTTCCCTCATCTTCGATGAAATGAGAAATATTCATAATATCAGTATCGTACAAGTCAGACATATAAGTATTAGGAACATCAGGATTCTCATAAATAAGATTACTTTCATAAGCCAGCGCAGGGAGCAATCCCGCATAACCTTTATAAACTTCATCAGGTGTAAAGCCCTCTGCAGCATGTGAAATATCATCTAACCTTGAATTGGGACTGCCGAGATTAGCAAGTTTATATTCACTATTGTAGTTTGCACCTTGTGTATAGGTGACTCCAAAATTCCAATTTTTAATATCAGATGAGTCGTCTATAGTTGTGAAAACAAAACCAACTTGAGGAAGTATAAACGTATTATCATCACCACTTAAACCATTGCCATCATATTCACTAAAATGCATACCTGGTGTAATAGAGGCGCTAGAATTACGATAGATAGCTAATCCTGCGGGGTTATTGCTTGTTACGCTAAGGTCACCGCCGAGACTCCCGAATGCACCTCCCATGGCTGAGGAACGAGCTGTTCCAAAAAAGTTGAAATTGGAGTATCTAATTGCGTCTTCGTAAGTTTGTGCACCGACTAATTGTACTATGCAAAGAGAGAATGCTATGATAAGTATTTTTTTCATGTTCTTTTATTTAAAAGTGCTAAAAAAAGAGCCACATATTATAGAAGGTAATATATATGGCTCTATTTATTTATATGTTTATAAATCCTCTTCGAATTTTATTATACATAAATTATCGTCTATTTCTTGTTCTAGTAGATCTGCTTGGAGTGCTGGTTTTTGTAGATCTTGTTGAAGTGCTACGAACCGAAGTGTTACGACTAGGCGAAGGTGAACGGTTTACCTTGCTTCTCGGAGTAGTTGTCCTATACGTACTTGTACGCTTAGGTGCTTTAGTACTTACAGAACTACGATTACTCTTTCTTGCCGGGCTTGTCGTTTTGCGATATATTGTAGGCGTACTCCTTCGTATATTTTTATTGCTGTTCATACGTCTATATTCTTGTGGAGTACTTCTTCTATAAACCCTTGAGTTCGTGTTTGGCTTGTTTACACTCTGTTTTGGTGTAGCTGTACTTCTTCTATAACTCGTCGAAGATTTTTCAATACGTCTTACATATGGCGCTTTGCCTTGGTGTACAGTATTTCTAGAAACTCTGCGTTTAACTGCACTATTCGTTTTATTGTCTTGAATATTAGGATTTCTTCTTCGTATGTCATTCTTATTGGTTGACAATCTAGAATCATGCGTTTTAGAAGATCTTCTAAAACTACTGTTGTCTGTATTCTTTCTATTATCTGCCAATGCACTGTATCTTCTGTTCATATTTTCAGCACGAACTCTTTGAGCTTTAGCACTGCTATTATTCGTTCTTCTATCAGAAATAAGACTTTGTCTTCTAGAATTTTTACTCCTGTTACTATATTCACGAGGACGTTGTGAATAGGTGTAATGATCTCTGTAATATTTAGTGTAATAATAACTGTCATAACGGTAGTAAGGAGTGTAGTAACGATGTCTCCATCCTGCATATGGATAATACCAAGAACTGTAGAAAGGTGAATATCCATAATAGAATGGGTTACCCCAGTATGGGCTATAGTAATAGTCCCAATAAAATGGGTCGTAATAATGAGTGTAATAAGGGCGATAAACTGGACTGTAATAAGCTCCTCCCCATCCAAAGTTAAATCCAAAATAGAAATTTGAATAGAACCTAGGCTGAGCATAAACGCGTGTTACTGTAGTGGGTTGCCATAATACATAACTATCTTCATAATATGCATCCGCTTGAGGATTGTCGGCGTTTACATCGCCAGTGTTGTAAAGTGAAACTTCTTTTTGAATTTCATGCTTTGGCGTAAGTCCTTGAGTATCTTCCACCCATGTAACTTCTTCTTCATAAGTATTTTGTGCATAGTTTGAATCTTCCTGTTTCTCCCTTAGCATCTGTGCATACTTTTCTTGCGCAACAGAAAAATCTTCTGCTTTATCATTAGCACGATATGTCCTTTTCACTTCTTTTTTCTTTACAATCTTAGGTTTTTCAACCTTTTTTGATGTATCTTTAGAAGGAGAGTAGTACACATCGTCTTGGTAGGTTTGTGCAGAAATTCCTACTGTCCCCAGTAGAAAAAATGCGAATAAAACTACCGCATCGTTGGTTTTTTTGAGTAATGTTTTCATTGTGTGTTTCTCCTATTCGTAATTTAACAATTAAATCTTTACTTTTGCAGTAAATATAATGATTTGTTTGTAAAAGCACAAAATCCATACCATAAATAAGAATGGCAAAAGTTTTAACATTTAGAGAAGAGAATTATTCAGCTTGGTACAACGAGTTGGTAGTAAAGGCAGACCTTGCTGAGAATTCAGCAGTAAGAGGTTGTATGGTTATAAAACCTTACGGATATGCTATTTGGGAAAAAATGCAAAGGGTCCTAGATGACATGTTTAAAGAAACCGGACATCAAAATGCGTATTTCCCTTTATTAATTCCAAAATCTTTCTTGAGTCGTGAGGCGGATCACGTAGAAGGATTTGCTAAAGAATGTGCAGTAGTGACACACTATCGACTGAAAAATGCTGACGATGGGAGAGGAGTGGTAGTGGATCCAGAAGCAAAATTAGAAGAAGAGCTGATTATTAGGCCGACTTCTGAAACGATTATCTGGAATACTTATAAAAATTGGATACAGTCCTATAGAGATTTGCCTGTACTTTGCAATCAGTGGGCAAACGTGATGCGCTGGGAGATGCGTACGCGTTTGTTTTTACGCACTGCAGAGTTTCTATGGCAAGAAGGGCATACTGCACACGCTACAAAAGAAGAAGCAGAGTATGAAACTAAGCAAATGATTGATATTTATGCAAAGTTTGCAGAAGAGTGGATGGCTATGCCCGTTATTCAAGGCGTTAAGTCTGAGAGTGAGCGCTTTGCCGGTGCATTAGATACCTACTCTATTGAAGCATTGATGCAAGATGGTAAGGCATTGCAATCAGGAACTTCGCATTTCCTTGGACAGAATTTTGCCAAAGCTTTTGATGTGAAATTCACCAACAAAGAAGGAAAAGAAGACTATGTGTGGGCTACATCATGGGGTGTTTCTACACGCTTGATGGGTGCACTGATAATGGCACATTCTGATGATCATGGATTGGTATTGCCTCCTAAATTAGCGCCAATCCAAGTGGTAATTGTCCCAATTTTTAGAAATAATGAGCAGTTAAGTGCAATTTCTGAGAAAATAAATCCTATCTTAGATGAGTTAAAAACTAAAGGTATTTCAGTTAAATTTGATGATAGTGATACAAAAAAACCAGGATGGAAATTTGCAGAATACGAATTGAAGGGTATTCCTATTCGTCTAGCAATGGGAGGTAGGGATTTAGAAAACGGAACTATTGAAGTAGCACGTCGTGATACTTTGACAAAAGAAACCGTTCCCTTTGATGGATTAGTGGATTATATTGAAAACCTACTGGAAGAGATACAATCAGCGATCTTCAGAAATGCTAAAAAGTACAGAGACGATCACATTACAGAAGTTGATGATTATGAGGAGTTTAAAGAGTTGTTAGAAACGAAAGGCGGCTTCTTATCTGCGCATTGGGATGGAACGGTAGAGACAGAACAAAAAATAAAAGAAGAAACAAAAGCTACAATTAGATGCATTCCGTTAGATAATAAACAAGAAGAAGGGAAATGCATCCTTACAGGTAAGCCGTCGAAACAAAGAGTACTTTTTGCTAAAGCATATTAGAGATTATGGAAGAGAATTTGACACATAAAATAATAGATACGCTAAAGAGTAAAGCAACACTAAAACAAAAAGTTTTTGATACAACACTCAATACTCTGAAATTAATTGAAGAAATTATATCTGAGATTGAACAAGAATACAATGAATTATTAGACGGAGAAGACAATCGCATTAAAGTTCTACACCATAAAACAGGAATTTATGATTTGCAATTAAAATTAGGCTCTGACATCCTCATTTTTAGTATGCACACAAATGTTTTCCAATTCAATAAAGAGAATATTATCTGGAAACATTCCTATATGAAAAATAATCCGGACAATGGTTATGTGGGGCAGATATCTATTTATAATTTTTTGACAGATTCTTTTGTGTACAATCGAAATGATGATATCGGCTATTTGGTTGGCCGTATCTTCGTCAATAGGGAAAATCATTATATGGTAGAAGGGAAAAGACAAATGTCTTTCCGCGATAAGGATATCTCAGCATGTGAAGTGAATAAAGAAAACTTAAGGCATGTTATTGAGACAGCCATAAATTATACAATAAATTTTGATTTGCTTGTACCTCCATATGATATGATAAAGTTATCTACTGTGGGGCAGATGCAACAGAAGGCACAAGACAATAAAATCCAAACAGGAAAACGTTTAGGATTTCAATTTAATACAGACGACGTATAAAAACAATAATAAAAATTAGATATCATGACAGATGTAGTAAAAAGATTTTTAAATTATGTAAAAATATATACAGATTCAGACCCAACCACAGGAGTGACTCCGAGTACTGAGCGTCAAAAAGATTTGGCTAAGATTTTAGTACAAGAGCTTTTAGATTTAGGACTAGAAGATGCTCACATGGATGATAATTGCTATGTAATGGCAACACTTCCTTCAAATATTGATAAGAAAGTGCCTACTGTTGGTTTTATTGCTCACATGGATACCAGTCCTGATTTTTCTGGGAAAGATGTTAAGCCACGCACCATAGAAGATTATGATGGTAAAGATATCGTTTTAAACGAAGAGCAAAACATTGTAATGACAACGAAAGATTTTCCAGAATTGTTACAATACAAAGGTCAAGATATTATTGTAACTGATGGTACTACTTTGTTAGGAGCTGATGATAAAGCAGGTGTTGCTGAGATTATGTCTGCAGTCGCATATTTGGTTGAAAATCCAGATATAAAGCATGGAACTATAAAGATAGGATTTACTCCTGATGAAGAGATTGGTGAGGGTGCAGATCATTTCGACGTGGAGAAGTTTGGTGCTGATTTCGCTTACACTATGGATGGTGGTGAAATAGGAGAATTAGAGTTTGAAAACTTTAATGCCGCAGGAGCAGTTGTTACTTGTAAAGGACGCAGTGTACATCCAGGCTATGCAAAGGATAAAATGGTCAATTCTATGCTTATTGCTCAAGAATATATGAACCAATTGCCAGCAAGTGAGGTTCCACAAAAAACAGAGGGCTATGAAGGTTTTTATCATTTAGTAGATATTCAAGGTTCTATCGAAAAGACAACATTGCAATATATGATAAGAGATTTCGATAGAGAGCACTTTGAAAACAGAAAGCAATTCATGAAAAATGTGGCAGACCAGATTGCTCAAAAGTATGGTCAAGAGTATATAGATATTGAAATTAAAGATCAATACTATAATATGAGAGAAAAAGTGGAGCCACAAATGTATATTGTTGACATTGCACGCCAAGCAATGGAAGAAGAGGGCATAAAGCCTAATGTAAAAGCGATACGTGGAGGTACTGATGGAGCTCGCTTATCATTCATGGGATTGCCTTGTCCAAATATTTTTGCCGGGGGACATAATTTCCACGGGAAATTTGAATACGTACCAATCCCATCTATGCAAAAAGCCACAAAGTTAATCGTGCGTATTGCAGAAAATATTGGTAAGCAGTAAAAAATGCAAGCTGTAAGAGTTGATAATTATGAGCACTTTCGTGCGAAACTTTTGCAGTGGGCAAGCAACTTCGATTGTTGTGTATTTTTAGAAGACACTTTTACCAAAACGATAATAGTTGGTGTAGGTGTAGAGAAAGAATATAATACAATTGAAGGATTACCTAAAAATGAGTGGATGTTTGGATACATTTCCTACGACTATAAAAATAAATTAGAAGATTTGGTTTCGGAACATCCCGAGACCATTTCTTTTAATGACGCTTATTTTTTTCAACCAGCGAATGTGTTTATACTGACTGGAACAGAGTTTTCTGTACAAAAAAGTGATTTTGACATAGAGAACTTAACAGAGCAGATTCTGCTAACGTCTATAGAAAAGTCGGATACAACCGAAGTTGATGTTACGAATCAGTTATCAAAACAAGAATATCTTTCAAGAGTCCAGGCATTACAAAAACATATTCACAGAGGTGATATCTATGAAGTAAATTTTTGTCAAGAGTTCGTAGCAGAAGATGCAAAGTTGAGTCCGGTTTCTCTTTACAATCAATTAATCGATGTTTCTCCGACTCCATTTGCTTCTTTTCTAAAGCATAACGGTAAGTATGCATTATGCTCGAGCCCCGAGAGATATGTGAAGAAAGAGGGGAATGAAATCATTTCACAACCCATAAAAGGAACTGCAAAGCGAGGAGCTTCTTTGGAAGAAGATAAAATGTTGATTGAGGCATTGCAAACGAACCCTAAAGAAAGAGCAGAGAATGTAATGGCTGTTGATGTAGTTCGTAACGACTTTGCTCGCGTGGCAAAACCCGGAACAGTTGAGGTTCCTGAGTTATGTAAGGTATATACTTTTCAGCAATGGCATCAAATGATATCAACGGTTACTGCCAAACTCCCAGCTAATGCAACCTTGAATGACGTGGTCAATGCAACTTTCCCTATGGCATCAATGACGGGAGCTCCTAAAATAAGTGCAATGCAACTCATAGAGCAGTATGAGGTAAGTAAACGGGGATTGTATTCGGGAGCCATTGGTTATATTCAAGAAAATGGGGATTTTGATTTCAATGTAGTCATCAGAACAATTCTATACGATAGCAATAATCAAAAGCTTTCTTACACCGTCGGCGGTGCAATCACTGCTGAGGCAGATCCAGAAAAAGAATATGAAGAGTGCCTGTTAAAAGCCTCTGCTATCAGACAAATTTTATCGGGAGAATAAAGCTACATCTGAACAGCTTTTAGTTCAAGTGATAAACCACAACTTGAAATTTCGTATCTTTGCAAAAAATTAGAGGATAATATATGAGTAACTTATTGGTAGATAGATTAGAAGGATTGTATGTACGCTTCAGAGAAGTAGGTGAGCAAATCACCGACCCTGATATTATGCAGGATATGAAGCGTTACGTGAAGTTGACCAAAGAATATAAAGAATTAGAAGACATCACCAAAGCGGGTGATGAATATAAAGAAACCATAGAGCGTATTGAGGAATCTAAAAATATTATAGCTAATGAAACCGATGAGGAATTTCGGGAGATGGCTAAAATGGAATTGGATGAATTGGAAGAAAAGTTACCAGTAATTGAGCAACGGATCAAGATGTTGTTAGTTCCTGCTGACCCTGAAGATGCGAAAAACGCTATCATGGAGATTCGTGCGGGTACTGGAGGTGATGAGGCAAGTATTTTTGCAGGAGATTTGCACCGAATGTATACCAAATATTGTGAATCAAAAGGCTGGAAGGTTTCCATAAGTAGCGTAAGTGAAGGGACATCGGGCGGTTACAAGGAGATTGTAATGAATGTAGAGGGCGACAACGTGTATGGGACTTTGAAATATGAATCTGGAGTGCATCGTGTACAACGTGTTCCGCAAACAGAAACACAAGGGCGTGTTCATACGTCGGCTGCCAGTGTGGCAGTATTGCCTGAGGCTGAGGAGTTCGATATTGATGTGAAAGAAAGCGATATCCGTAAAGACACTTACTGTTCATCGGGTCCGGGTGGTCAATCTGTAAATACAACATATTCTGCAATACGTTTGACGCACATTCCTACAGGGATTGTTGTCACTTGCCAAGATCAGAAATCACAAATTAAAAACCTTGCGAAAGCTATGGTTGAGTTGCGTTCACGTATCTATGCCCTGGAACATCAAAAATATTTGGACGAGATTGCAGGAAAACGTCGTACAATGGTATCAACTGGAGACCGTTCTGCAAAAATTCGTACGTATAACTATCCACAAGGACGTGTTACAGATCATCGTATTAATTTAACGCTATACAATCTATCTGCTGTTATGGATGGTGATATACAGGAGATTATAGATAAATTGCAAACGGAGGAAAATATCGAAAGATTGAAAGAAAGTGGGTTATAAAAATAAACCCACTATATCTTTTCAATACCAGTAATTTCCAAAGAATTATCTACTTTTCGAATCATGCCTTGAAGTGCCTTCCCAGGCCCTACTTCAGTAAATGAAGTTGCACCATCAGCTACCATATTCTGCACTGTCTGCGTCCAATAAACAGGTGAAGTCAATTGAGCAATTAGGTTTTCCTTGATTGTTTTAGCATCTGTGTGGGCTTTGGCATCCACATTTTGATAGATGGGACAGATTGGCTCGTGAATTTCTGTTTTTTCAATGGCTTGTGCCAATTTCTCATGTGCTGGCTCCATCAGTGGTGAATGAAATGCTCCACCAACTTTTAAAATAAGAGCCCGCTTAGCGCCTTTTTCTTTCAGTGCTTCACACGCTTTTTTAACTGCATCTATCTCACCTGAGATAACCAATTGTCCAGGGCAATTATAATTTGCAGGAACGACTACACCATCAGTTTCAGTACAAACTTTTTCAACAATTTCGTCTGCCAATCCTACTATAGCTGCCATTGTTGAGGGTGTAATATCACAAGCCTCTTGCATGGCATTAGCTCGCTTCGATACTAATGTCAAACCATCTTCAAAAGACATGGCTTTAGTTGCTACTAATGCAGAGAATTCTCCTAAAGAGTGACCTGCAACCATAGCTGGCTTAAATTGTTCCCCTAAATATTCCGTCAATAGTACGGAATGTAGAAATATAGCAGGTTGGGTTACTTTTGTTTCCTTTAAATTTTCCTCAGTTCCATGGAACATAAGGTCTGTAATAGAAAATCCTAAAACCTCATTAGCCCTATTAAAGAGTTCCTTTATCTTAGGAGAAGCTTCATATAAATCTTGTCCCATACCAACGTGCTGTGCACCCTGTCCAGGAAATACAAATGCTTTCATTTTTATTTTTTTAATGAAAAATTTCTAAAATCAGGTTCAAAGATAAAAAAATCAATTTTAAGATATTGAAAAAATTAAACAATAATGAAAAGCAATAGATTATTTAGACTTTGGAATAACGACTACCGCATTTTTCATTACTTTAACAATTTCAACTGAAACACCTTCATTTATATAGCCTTGCCTGGATTTTGCTTCAATGATACGGTCTTGAATTTTAATACTGCCTACTGGTGCTAATCGAGTCAGTGTTTTGCCTTCGTCTCCTACCTCAATCGCTAAATCTTTTAACAGATTGACTTGCCCATCAATTTTGGTTTCTAAAGAAACTTTACGCCAAGCGCTGTATCGAAATGCTAATGCTGTTGCAACTATTGCAATCACTATGGTTCCTGAAAGAGTAAGATGTCCTACTACATTTCCATGATCGCTATAAGCAAAATAAATTCCAAGCGTAAGCAAAGCTATACCTGCAATGCCAGAAACTGTTACTCCAGGGAAAACAATGATTTCCAATAATACAAAAACAATCCCCAACAGTAGTATTAGAATAATAAAGATAAGTTCCATAGCTTAATCTATTGTTGCGTTTATACCTCTGTCGATAATGCGATGTTTCAGAGGTTTCAATTCTTCTAAACTTCCACGTTTTACCTCACACTTTCCTTTGTGGTGTGTGATTAATGCACACTGAAAGGCTTGTTCATATTCGTGCTCACAAACAACAATCAATGTATCTACTACAAAGTCAAAATCATTGAAATCATCATTATGTAAAATCAATGAGCGACCCTTTGCTTCGGTAGTCTCGGATGTACTCTCTGGCTGTTTTCGTGTAGATTCTCCCATTTGTTTTTAATAAATTGAACTACCAAAGTTACACAAAAAATGGTAGTTCAAAATAAGACTTTTTATAATTTTTAATTTGTCAAGAAATTGTATCTTTGTTTGGCTAATAATCTATTAGTTAAAAAAGAAATATTTAAAATAAAAAATCAGATGGCAGAGAATAAAGAAAAATTGAAAGCACTGAAGCTTACGATGGATAAGATTGAAAAGACACACGGTAAAGGCGCCATAATGCGAATGGGTGATGCTACAGTGGTCGATGTTCCTGTAATTAGTTCAGGGTCTTTGTCTTTAGACATTGCTTTGGGTGTAGGGGGATATCCTCGAGGAAGAGTAATTGAGATTTACGGTCCGGAATCTTCCGGTAAAACGACCTTAGCCATACATGCCATTGCTGAGGCACAGAAGCAAGGAGGTATAGCAGCTTTTATTGATGCTGAACACGCATTTGACCGCTTTTATGCAGAAAAGTTAGGTGTAAATATCGAAGACCTCTATATTTCACAGCCAGATAATGGAGAACAGGCTTTAGAAATTGCTGAGCAATTGATTCGTTCCTCTGCTGTAGATATTGTGGTGGTCGATTCTGTTGCTGCATTAACTCCTAAAAAGGAGATAGAAGGAGAGATGGGCGATTCGAATGTTGGATTACAAGCACGACTAATGTCACAAGCGTTGCGTAAACTGACTGGAGTTATCAGTAGAACGAATACGACATGTATTTTCATTAACCAATTGCGTGAAAAAATTGGGGTGATGTTTGGAAATCCAGAAACCACTACTGGCGGTAATGCTCTTAAATTCTATGCCTCAGTGCGTTTAGATATTCGTAGAAGAACAGCTATTAAGGAGGGAGAAGATACTATCGGAAACCAGACGGTTGTTAAAGTTGTGAAAAATAAGGTGGCTCCGCCTTTTAAGAAAGCAGAATTTGACATTATGTATGGAGAAGGTATCTCAAAAGTAGGAGAAATCATTGACCTCGGTGTATTGCATGATATCATTGATAAAAAAGGGTCTTGGTATTCATATGGAGATACAAAATTAGGACAAGGCAAGGAGGCTGTAAAAGCATTATTACAAGATAATCCGGAGCTATTATCTGAATTAGAGGAAAAGATTCTTGAGAAGCTTAAAAATGATAAGAAATAAATCAATTATCCAAAAAAGTAATATATCTACAATGAAAAATTTAATTTTAATCACATTTATGGCTACAGCTTTATTAGCATGTACTGCGGAAGCAAAAGATAAGGGAGATAACAAAGAAGGTTACGTTCCTGAGAAGGTAACATTGGATTCTGACATTATGACTCCAGAAGTACTTAATGCTTTAGGTCGAATTGGAGGAGTTTCTGTTTCTCCTGATAAAAACACAGTCCTGTATTCTGTGACTTATCCCAAGATTGACGAGAACAAAATGTACAAAGATTGGTACACCATTGCATTACCTGATGGGAAGCCCGTACGCATTACTAATACTGCAAAAAATGAAGGCGGCATGCAATGGAGACCAGACGGAAAGAAGATTGGTTTTATCCTTGATGGACAACTGTGGGAAATGAATCCTGATGGTACTGGAAGAACACAGCGTTCTGATATCGAAGAAGGTATTAATGGATTCAATTATTCACCAGACATGAAACATATCTATTATCTGAAAGATGTGAGTTTTGGAGAATCGCTGAAAGAGCGTCATCCTGATATGGACAAAGCAAATGCCCACTTTACTGATCATATGATGAGTCGCCATTGGGATCATTGGGTAACAAAGTACTCACATATTTTTATCACAACTTATTCTGAATCAAATAATCTAGAAGAAGGAAAAGATATTATGGAAGGTGAGCAGTGGGAATCTCCAGTTCGTCCTTTCGGTGGTACTGAACAAGTCGTTTGGCTACCCAATAGTAAAGAGTTAGCTTACGTTTCTCGTAAGAAAAAAGGTAGAGACTATGCCGTTTCAACAAATACCGATATTTATTTCTACAATATCGAAACAGGAGAGACAAAAAATGTAACTGAAGGAAACTTAGGGTATGATAAAAATCCTGTTTTCTCTCCTGATGGAACGAAGATGGCTTGGGAAAGTATGGAGCGTGACGGTTACGAAGCTGACAAAGAACGTATCTTCATCATGAACCTTGCAACAGGTGAAAAAGAGGATTATACTTCAGATTTCGAACAAATGTTAGCTCATGGTTTATCATGGAGTTCTAATGGTGATGCCATTTATTTTATTTCTGATTGGCATGCGAAAGATGATATTTATAAGTTGAATTTATCTGATAAGAAAGTAACAAAAGTAACCGAAGGCGTTCACAATTATAAGAGTGTAGAGGTGGCTAATGATATTTTAGTTGCAACGAAACAATCTATGTCTCAACCTTCAGAAATGTACACCGTTAATCCTTCAACTGGTGAAGCAAAAGAAATTTCTTTTGTAAATGCTGATGTGCTTAATCAATTAAAAATGGGTGAGGTTAAAGAGCGTTGGGTGAAAACAACTGACGGGAAAGATATGTTGGTTTGGATGATTTATCCACCGAACTTCGACCCTAACAAGAAATATCCAACGTTATTGTATTGTCAAGGAGGTCCGCAAGGAACTGTTTCTCAGTTTTGGAGTTATCGTTGGAACTTCCAAATGATGTCAGCAAAAGGGTATATCATCGTTGCACCAAACCGTAGAGGTTTACAGGGTTTTGGAAGAGAATGGTTAGAGCAGATATCAAAAGATTATGGAGGACAGAACCAAAAGGATTATTTATCAGCAATTGATGATGCAGCTAAAGAATCTTATGTTGATAAAGAAAATTTAGGAGCTATTGGTGCATCTTATGGTGGCTATTCTGTGTACTGGTTAGCAGGAAATCACAATAAGCGTTTCAGTGCATTTATTTCACATGCTGGAATGTTTAATCTCGAAGCAATGTATTTAGGAACAGAAGAAATGTTCTTTGTAAATTGGGATTTAGGCGGTGCTTATTGGGACAAATCAAATAAGGAAGCACAACGTACTTTCTCTAAATTCTCACCTCATAAATATGTTAATAATTGGGATACACCAATTTTAGTTATACACGGAGAGAAAGATTATCGCATTCCCTACACACAAGGGTTACAAGCGTTTAATGCTGCAAAATTAAAAGGACTGGATGCGGAGATGTTAATTTTTCCAGAGGAAAATCACTGGATATTACAACCACAAAATAGTGTAATCTGGCAACGTACGTTCTTTAATTTCTTAGACAAACATTTAAAAAGCGAATAAAACAGACGTAGAGTTTAAGGAAGTCGTAACTTTAAATACTCATTAAAAATATATTGATATGAAACTACTATTAATAAGCAATTCTACAATGCCAGGAGAACCTTACTTCTCCTATCCACAACCATATATCAAAGAATTTTTGGGTGATGAGCCTAGACACATTGTATTTATTCCTTTTGCAGGAGTAAGCATGACTTTTGATGAATATGAGCAAAAGGTGAAGAAAAGTGTTGTAGCTTCAGGCCATCAGTTAAAATCAATACACCGCTATGATAATTTTAGAAAGGCAATATTAGAAGCGGAAGTGATTATGGTAGGTGGTGGTAACACATGGCATTTAACAAGACTACTTCATGAAAATGATTTGATTGATGCGGTACGCAAGCGTGTTATTGAGGATGGTGTTCCATATATAGGCTGGAGTGCAGGAAGCAACGTGGCTTGTCCTACACTGAAAACGACTAATGATATGCCTATTGTCGATCCGCTTGGTTTTGATACCTTCAATCTAGTGCCTTTCCAAATCAATGCACACTATACAGACTTAACAGTGCAAGGACATGGTGGAGAAACTCGTGAAATGCGCCTTGACGAGTTCGTTATTGCCAATCCTGATACTTATGTACTTGGTCTTCGTGAAGGAAGTATGATTTGGGTAGAAGATGGAAAATATACGCTAAGGGGACATGAACAGCCTTGTAAAGTCTTCAAACATGGTGAAGAAACGAAAGAATACAATGATTTATCAGAATTAAATTTCTAATTTGATATTCTGGTACAATTCAAAAAAATAGCCTATCTAGTTTTTTAGATAGGCTATTTTTGAATTATATAAAAGAACTAATAAATTATTTTACTGTAATTAAATCTTCTTTTCTTTCTATTAATTTACCAAAAGATTGTACGTGAATATTTTCTTTAGCTAATAGCGATTTTACTTCTTCTACAGCTGAAGATTCCACAGCAATCATTAAACCGCCACTGGTTTGTGGGTCACAAAGAATAAATTTATCTTTTTCGGAGCTTAATTTTACTTTGTCTCCGTAACTAGCCCAGTTGCGGTGTGTGCCTCCCGGAATACATCCTTGGTCCAAATATTCATGTACTTTAGGAAGTAAAGGAACTTTATCTAAATAGATCTCAGCAGATAAATTGCTACCTTCACACATCTCTACCAAATGGCCCAGCAATCCGAAGCCCGTAACATCCGTCATGGCTTTGATTCCCGAAATTTTAGATAATTTCTGACCAATTTTATTCAATTCCATCATTGTGTTTGGGGCGATATTTGCATCTTCTTCTTTGAGTTTTCCTTGCTTTTGTGCCGTACTTAAAACACCAACTCCTAAGGGTTTTGTAATAAAGAGTTGGCACCCCTTCTCAGCAGTATCATTTTGCTTCAAATCTTTAATAGCAACTCTTCCGGTAACTGCCAATCCAAAAATAGGTTCAGGACTGTCAATACTATGCCCTCCAGCAAGCGGAATACCCGCTTCAGTACAAATACTGCGACCTCCCTCCAATACTTGCTGTGCAACTTCCGGAGCCAGCTTGTCAACAGGCCAGCCTAAAATGGCAATCGCTAATAAGGGGTCGCCTCCCATCGCATAGACATCACTTATCGCATTAGCAGCTGCAATTCTGCCAAAAGAAAAAGGGTCATCGACAATAGGCATGAAAAAATCCGTAGTACTAATTATTGCTGTTCCGTCACCTAAATCATAAACAGCGGCATCATCACGACTATCATTTCCAACCAAAAGTTGTGTGTAGTTCTCTTTTTTTGTTTCAGAGTGCAAAATGGTGCTGAGAACTTTGGGCGATATTTTACAACCGCATCCTGCTCCATGACTATATTGTGTTAATTTTATCTGTTCCATTTATTTCGTTATTTCTATTAATTTCTTAGCATTTTTGAAATGATTAACTCTAGGGAGAGAAATACGCATAACCTTATCTTTTGCTCTGTCTTCAACACCGTTGAGATATGCTTTGTCATAATATTGTAAAGTGATCATCGCTACGTTGTAATAATCATTTTGTGCTATAGCCTCTATGGCAGCCTTTACATGCTGTCCTCCCAGTCGTTTTCTTATTCTTTCAACACTCTCGGCTAAAAGCGTATCATCAAATCCGGCATATTCTTCTACCAAAAACTTAGCTCTTTCCTCTTTAGGAATATCTACAAAATAAAGTTGTTGCTCACGAATCTGTCGATATAGCGTTTTTGGTAACTGCACACAACCAATTCTAGCACTTTCATCCTCTATCCAGATTGGCTTATCAATGTCCAAATGACGGCAATATTCAAATAATTCATTTTCAAAATGTTCTGAGCTTGGCTGAGGCTGCTCTCCTAAAGCACCAAAAGCAGAACCTTTATGGTTTGCTAAGCCTTCTAAGTCAACTACTTGTTTTCCTAACTTTTTTAGCTCCTGAAGAATAAATGTTTTTCCACTTCCAGTATAACCGCCTAAAATTTTCAAATTAAATTTTTGAGCGAAAAAATCTAGGACATAATTTCGAAATGCCTTATAGCCTCCGGTAATCACATAAACATTTTCAAAGCCATTTGCATACAAGTGTTCTGCGAATGAACGGCTACGCATTCCTCCTCGCCAGCAATGAACAGCAATAGCATTGTTTTTTAAAACTTTTGAGCTTTCATCTAAGAAATATTGCAGTTTTGGTGTTACATATTCATAGCCTATTTCAATAGCTTTTTCTTTAGATTGTTTCTTGTAAACTGTACCAACGGAAGCTCGCTCCTCATTAGAAAATAATGGAATATTCGTTGCGCCTACAATATGTCCTTGTCGGAATTCTGCCGGAGAACGTACGTCTATTAATGGCAGTTTTACAACGTTTTTACAGTATTCAGCTATCGTAATTTCTCGTATCATTAGTGCAAAGGTAAGGAAATTCAACGCACAATATTCCATCTTGGAACTTTCATTAATTTAGTCTAAATTAGCGACTTTAATTAAAAAAAATGTAGAATTATGAAATCTGATATTCAAATTGCTCAAGAGGCAGAACAAAGACCTATTAAGGAAATAGCTTCAAAGCTAAATATAGATGAATTACAGTATGAGCCATACGGAAGAAATAAGGCAAAATTACCATTGAATCTAATTGATGAAGAAAAAGTTAAGAAGTCAAATTTAGTATTGGTGACAGCAATCACTCCTACTCCTGCTGGGGAAGGAAAAACGACTACGTCTATAGGTTTATCTATGGGACTAAATCGCGTAGGGAAAAATGCCATTGTGGTAATTCGTGAACCTTCTTTAGGACCTGTATTTGGAATTAAAGGTGGAGCTGCTGGTGGTGGATATTCTCAAGTAATTCCAATGGAAGAGATTAATTTGCACTTTACCGGAGATATGGCTGCAGTAGAAAAGGCACATAATCTTTTAGTTGCATTGGTTGATAATATACTTCAATTCAAGAATGATCAATTTGAAATAGACCCTCGTACGATTACTCTGAAGCGAGTGATGGATATGAATGATAGAGCGCTACGCAATATCGTTATTGGGCTTGGAGGAACTACACAAGGAGTACCTCGAGAAACAGGTTTTAATATTACAGCAGCTTCTGAAGTTATGGCAATTCTTTGTCTTGCAACAGATTTGGAAGATTTGAAGAAGCGTTTAGGAAATATGTTAATTGGATATACGTTTGATGGTGATCCTGTATTTGCAAGAGATATCAATGCACATGGTGCTATGGCAACATTATTGAAAGAGGCGATTAAACCCAATTTAGTACAAACACTAGAGGGAACTCCTGCAATTATACACGGTGGTCCTTTTGCGAATATTGCACAGGGAACCAATACCGTTTTAGCAACTAAGATGGGAATGTCTTTAGCTGATTATACTATTACTGAAGCTGGATTTGCCAGTGAATTAGGTGCAGAGAAATTCTTTGATATTAAGTGTAAGAGTGGAGGCTTAGAGCCAGTAGCAGTTGTTATTGTTGCCACAATCCGTGCCTTGAAATATCATGGTGGAGCTAAACTTGCTGATTTAGCCAATGAAGATATCGAAGCTTTACAAAAAGGTTTTGCGAATCTAGACAAGCACATTGAAAATATTCAGCACTTTGGTTACCAACCGGTTATTGGCATCAACCAGTTTGCTACTGATAGTGAAAAAGAGATTGCCTTGTTAGAAGAATATTGTGAGAAAAAAGGTGTAAAAGTAGCCTTAAATTCTAGTTGGGAAAAAGGTGGTGAAGGAGCTGAGGATTTAGTACAAAAAGTTATTGAGGCTGCCGAAAGCTATAAAAATACCTTTAAGTTTCTTTATAATAATGAATTTTCATTTAAGGAGAAGATTGAGGCAATTGCAACAAAAATGTATGGTGCCAAAGGTGTAGAGTATTCTTTGAAAGCTCGTAAGAATCTAGAACAATACGAAAAGTTAGGTGTCGATTTAAATGTTTGTATTGCAAAGACTCAGAAATCGTTATCTGATGATGCAAAATTAAAAGGAAGACCTACAGATTTTATTATTACGATTCGTGATGTTGAAATCGCTTCCGGGGCTGGTTTTATCATACCCATAGCAGGAAGTATTATGCGTATGCCGGGCTTGCCAAAAGTACCCTCTGCAGAGAAAATTGATATAGATGTTGAAGGAAACATTTCTGGGCTTTTTTAATAAGGAAATAAAGCATATTTTTGCGGCTTGAATTTTTAACCTTAAGTCTACGAAATTATGTCATTTACTACAAAAGAAAAGCTATTTTCCCTAGAGTGGTTTCAGGCCTATTTCTTCCTCATTGCAGGAAGTATCATTTTTGCTGCTTCTGATATACTATTTGTTGTGCCATACAAATTGGCGCCTGGTGGCGTGTATGGTTTGGCAACAGTATTGAATACACATTTTGGTTGGCAAATTAATGTCAGTACCATCTCTATGGAAATTCCTTTGATTATCATTGGAACTTTGATTTTAGGTCCTCGGTTTGGAGTAAAAACGATTGTAAGTATTTTCATTATTTGGGCTACTGTTTGGTTGATGGAAAACCACCTTTGGCCTGATTATGAAAAAGTTATTTTAGACCCTATGTTAAATGCACTTGTTGCAGGTGTATTTTATGGGATTTCTATTGGAATGATTTTCAAATCTAGAGCCACATCAGGCGGGTCTGATATCATAGCTATGATTCTTTCAAAATACGCTAAATTCTCCTTGGGGACATTAGTGATGATAGTTGATGGGATTATCGTGCTCTCGGTGCTAACGCAATTAGAACCAGATGGCAGACTGCCTTGGGAGCTTGTTATCTATTCTTTAATTATCATTTTTATTGAGGGTAAAGTGATTGATATGATTCTTGGTGGGGCTACTTACCATAAGGCGGCAATGATCGTTTCCGACAAATACAAAGAAATTGCCCTTAAGATTCGTCAAGACCTAAACCGCGGTGCTACTATTCTTACGGGTGAGGGTGCATATGGAGAGCGTAAAGTAGTCTATACAGTGATGAGCCGTCGTGAATTGGAGATATTGAAACTCTATATTAAAGAGACCGATCCTGATGCATTTGTTGCGATTAACGATGCAAATGAAACTTTAGGTAGAGGATTTACCTCACTTAACGATAACCCTCAAAGTAGCTAATTGTAATTATTAATACATGAAAATGAGAGGCATTTAGGACTATTACCTAAGTGCCTTTTTTCTTATTTAAGAAAATGATGTTTTAAACAATTACAAGGAAATATCCTAAGAAATCGATAGCTTTGTATCTCATTTAAAAATAAGCAGGCTAATGGAAGCATTTATTATAGAAGGAGAATATATTCAACTCAATCAATTGCTCAAAGCTTTATTTTGGGTAGGAACTGGTGGCGAAGCGATGTTGCGAATTAGTCAGGGCGAAGTTCAGGTCAATGGTGTTGTTACTACCGTTAAAAGAAAAAAACTGTATCCTGGAGATACAGTTTCATTCAATGGACAAACCATTCTAGTTCAATAGTGCTTTTATTGTGGATTTGTAGCAGATTGAATAATATCTACCAAGATAGGTTTTAAACCTCCGAATAAAAATTCTACAGCAATTACCATCACAATTAAACCCATGATTCGCATCATCACTTTAGTTCCGGTATCTCCAATGCGATGAAGAATTTTAGTACCTCCATAATAAATAAAATAGGTGAGCATCATAATCGCCGCAATAGCTAATACCAAAACACCCTTCTTCACAGTTGTTTCAGCGTCTTGCATTAATAAGATGGCATTTGTGATTGCTCCCGGACCGCATATCATGGGAATAGCCAGTGGGGTTATAGATATATCGTTTACATAAGCATTTACTTGCTTTTCTGAGTCGCTGATTTTTGTTCTACCAATGCGTGCTTCTAGCATATCGTGACCAACCATAAGGAAAATGATTCCTCCTACGACTTTTAAACTATTTACAGAAATCCCAAAAATTTGGAAAATATAATTTCCTGCAAATGCAAAAAGCAAAAGTGTGAAGAAAGCTACAATAACTGCTTTCCGAGCTGTTCTATTACGTTGTTTAGGTTGCAAGTCTGATGACATTGATAAAAAAACTGGCATAGAGCCAAAGGGATTGATCAATGTGAAAAAAGACATAAAAACTAGTAAGAAATAACTAATATAACTATCCATAAAAATTATTTTATTTTTCGAATTAATTTATTCCAATTGCCCCATTTAAATGTTAAATGAGCGAGTATCAGAAAAATGACCATTGTAGCTACTGCGTATGGTATATCTTTCGTAGGATTGTAGGATTTAGCCATAAATAAAGCATCGGTGGCTAAAGCTGAGTTTTCCATATTCACGAATACTGCCGCGGTAAAATTATTAGCAAAATGTACGCCTATTGCCATTTCCAAACCATTATCCATTATCGTCATGATGCCTAAAAAAAGCCCCATGCCTACGTAGAATGGCATCATTTTGTAAAAACCATATTCCATCACCTCAGGATTGGCAGAATGCAGTAAGCCAAATATCACCGCAGGAATTATAAGTGCTAATAAGCTGGACTGTGTAGTTAATCCGACTCCTTGCATTCCGTAGCCTCTCATTAATAATTCTTCGAAACTCGTTTGAAAAGGCAATATAAAAATGCAAATCAATAGCAAAGGAATGAACGTAGTAGGATTAAATGAAAAGGTATAGTCTTCTGGACTTTGTTGGTAACTGAAATAAAAGGGAATCATTGCTAGCAGAAACCAAACTAAGAAACCGAAGCCTGCTCGTTTCCATGAAAATGTATAGCGAGAGGTAATAATGCTCATAAAAGGTTTCTTGTGAAAATACTTCACAACAAAATAGATGCATAAACATGCTAAAACAAATGTAGAGAGCATGGAAAGCAATGCAATGTTTTTACCTAGCCCAACCGACAAAGCATCATTTGCAATATCACCAGTAACTGTCCCACCTTTTATAGCAATATAAATGTAAAGCACAACTACTGGAGCTGACGAGATACTAAGCCAACCTATCAGTATTAAAAAACTACCAACGATATACCTCCAGGTTTCATTTAGTCCTATTTTAGCTCTTTGGAAAAACATTTATCGTCTTTTAAATTTTTCACAAAAGTAGTATTTTTGTAGTTGTAAATTCTACAAAAGTCATATCTTTGTTTATTATGAGAACGTTAAATGCTTATTTACGAGACCTTTTATTTTTACATGACTGCGTGATTCTTCCCGGTTTTGGGGGATTTGTTGGGAGCTATCAACCAACAATAAAAACAGAGCAGAATTATTTTACTCCACCTCGTAAAGCAATTGCATTTAATCCCCAGCTAAAACAAAATGACGGTTTACTTGCTAATACAATTGTTGAAATTGAAGAAGTAAACTATGCTGAAGCAATGAAACGCGTGGAGTCTTTTGTGTTAGATATCCAAAAAGAACTGAGAGCTAAGGGATTTTACATGATTCCTACTGTCGGAAAACTGGAAAGAGGTACACAAGATCGTATTCTATTCACACCTGACACGACAACAAATTTCTTACTATCGCCACTTGGTGCAAGTGCATTTCAAATGGCTCCTTTGGTTGCAAAACAGCCAGATATTGTAAGACATTCTGAAATTACAGAAAAGAGAGATAATTTGCCTATGATAAGAAGAGTGTTGGTTGCTAGTGTTTCTGGTTTTGCCTTACTCTCATTATTGCTGAATCCTGGCGAATATAAAAATCTTACACTTTCTGCGATTGCTCCAACATCAGTCTACGAAACTAGTATTTCTGCTCCTGCAGTTAGTCAAAAGAGCATTGCCTTGACTCACACAGAAGTCACAGCGAATAAAACAACTGTAAAAAACACAGTAGCTCCAACTTTAAAGAAATACCATGTTATCGTTGGATGCTTTTCAATGAAAGGAAATGCAGAATTTCAACAAAAGCAATTAGCTGCAAAGAATATTGAGGCTATTGTGTTTCCTTATAGCAACAAAATGACAGGTGTGTCAGTAGGTTCCTATGAAACCTTTGAGGAAGCAAAAGTAACAATGAATGCACTTAGAAATAGCGGAGATGCACCATCTGCCTGGGTTCTAAAAAGAGTTCTAAAATAGTCCTATTTCATTTTTTTCACCACATCTTGTAACTTTTTAGGAAAGCTTGCGTCTAATAAGACAGAAATAAGCAATTCTAAAAAATGATAAAACTCCATAATATTCACAAATCCTATCATGTAGGTAAAGAAAGTCTTCATGTGCTTAAAGGTATTGACTTACACATTAAAGAGGGTGAGTTAGTGTCCATAATGGGCTCATCAGGCTCCGGAAAATCAACATTGCTAAATCTTGTTGGACTACTTGACAACTATGATGAGGGTACTTATCATCTTGATGGTAATTTAATGAAGAATTTAACAGAAAACCAAGCAGCTTATTACAGAAATCGTTTTTTAGGTTTTGTATTTCAGTCTTTTAATTTAATATCCTTTAAAAATGCACAAGAGAATGTAGCTCTCCCTCTATATTATCAAGGAGTAAAAAGAGAAGAACGAAATGCAATTGCATTAGAGTATTTAGATAAAGTAGGCTTGAAACCTTGGGCAGAACATATGCCAAATGAACTCTCTGGAGGACAAAAACAACGGGTTGCTATTGCTAGAGCTTTAGCAAGCAAACCAAAGCTGATTTTAGCTGATGAGCCGACGGGGGCATTAGACACTACAACTTCCTATGAAGTAATGGAATTGCTGAAAGAAATTCATCATGAAGGAATGACTGTGGTTATAGTAACGCATGAGCATGATATAGCTGAAATGACTCAAAAAGTGATTCATCTTACTGATGGTATTATTGAAAAAATAACTGAACACTAAACCTTATGTTCCAAAGCGAAGCATTAACAGAGATAATTGATACGCTCAGCAAAAACAAATTACGAACCGCACTTACTGGATTTGCTGTAGCTTGGGGAATATTTATATTCGTTGTGCTACTAGGGATGGGCAATGGCGTTGAGAATGCTATGGAAGAAGGATTTGGTAAAGATGCCCAGAATAAAATTTCCGTTTCTGGAGGAACAACTTCTGAAGAATATAAAGGTCTGCAGAAAGGGCGTCCTATTCATATCTACAATGAAGATGCAGAAATCCTAGAAGAATATTTTGATGAAGTAACTGGGTATGCTTCGACCTATTGGTTTGGGACAAAAACAGCCAACTATAAAGACAAGAATGGTTCATACCAGACTAACGGTATTGGAGCGGATGGTCTTGAAATGGAGAACTTAAACCTGCTTCAAGGTCGATTTATCAATGGTTTGGATATTTTACATAATCGAAAAGTTGTTTTGCTAGGTAAAACACCTTATGAGGAATTATTTGATAAAGACGAAGATATCGAAGGCAAATATCTGAAAATTGATGGTTCATCTTTTCTAATTGTTGGAGTTATAGAATACAACAACCCTTGGGAAAATGGGCGGTTGCTAGTTCCTATTTCTACAGCACAAAATATCTATAACTCCGGGAGTGATCGGATACACAACATTAGCCTAATCGTTGATGCCGATCTTTCAGCTTCCAAAAAATTGGAAAATAAGATAAGAGGTTTTTTTGGCAGAAAATATGATTTTAGAAAAGACGACAAACGAGCTTTAGGTGTACAAAACAATATTGAAGAATATGGCAGAGCAAAAGGAGTTATTATTGCGATAAAACTTTTTGTAATGATTATTGGTATTTTGACCTTAATATCTGGGATAACGGGTATCAGTAATATTATGCTTATTTCAGTTAAAGAACGAACAAAAGAGATTGGTATAAGAAAAGCTTTAGGAGCTAGACCAAACAGTATAATCAAACAAGTTATTTTCGAATCTGTTCTTATAACCTCATTGGCTGGTTATATAGGTTTAGTGCTGGGTGCAGTCCTTGTAGAAGGAATAAATTACTTAACAAAGGGAGGAGATAGTTCAGCTTTTTTAAATCCGACTGTTGATATAAAAACTGCAATTATTGCTACTGTAGTTCTCATAGTAGCAGGTGCTTTAGCAGGATGGCTACCAGCAAGAAAAGCAGCAAAAATAAAACCGATAGAAGCACTTCGTTATGAATAAATTAAGAGCTACTCCTTAAAAGAAAACTAAGAAATGTTTAATAGAGATAACTGGATAGAAATATGGTCAACGATAAAGAGTAACAAGCTCCGCAGTGTGCTTACCGCTTTTGGCGTGTTTTGGGGGATTTTCATTCTTATAATTATGTTGGGTGCAAGTAAAGGCTTTGAAGATGGTCTCAATGAAAATTTTGAGGGGATAGCTACTAACTCAGCATTTATGTGGTCACAGAGCTCTTCTATACCTTACAAAGGATACAATGCAGGACGCAGATGGACTATCAATAATTACGATATCAAAAGTATAAAAACTCTAGTTCCTGATCTTGATCTAATAGCACCACGATTGCAAGGTTCATTTAATGACAGTGGAGAAAATGTTGTCTATGGTGAAATGAAAGGAAGCTATTCCGTCTTTGGAGATTATCCAGAGTATTTTCAAATCATTCCTATTGACATTACCAGTGGTCGTTCATTGAACCAAAGAGATATTGACGAAGAGCGTAAAGTGTGTGTAATAGGTGAAGATATAGTTGAAGAGATTTTCAGAGGCACTGACCCTATAGACGAATATATTGAAGTTGATAATGTTTATTTCAAAATAGTCGGAGTTGCTCATCCAAAGACGCAAATGAATATTGGGTCTAATCCCAAATCTACTGTTTATATCCCATTTACAACGCTTCAGAAAACTTATGGGTATGGCAATGAAGTGCACTTTTTCTGCTTCACTGCTAAGAAAGATGTAATGGTTGAAGAGGTTGAGGAAGATATCAAAGCCTTTTTGTTGAAACAGCATGACCTTTCCCCAGAAGATACTAAAGCCATAGGCGGTTTCAATATGCAAAAAGAATTTATTAAGTTAAATGGTGTGTATAAGGGAGTAAGTTTCCTTTCATGGATTGTTGGATTGGGCACACTACTCGCTGGGATTATAGGTGTGGGTAATATCATGCTTATTGTGATTAAAGAAAGGACGAAAGAGATTGGTATTAAAAGAGCACTAGGAGCACAGTCAAAAATGATACGAAACCAAATACTTTTTGAATCAGCAATACTTACCGTTTTTGCAGGGTTCTTTGGGTTATTCTTTTCTGTAGCATTTCTAGAACTAGTGAGCATGATTAGTGACGAAGCAACTAAGGATGCTTTCATACATTTTGTTCCTGAAGCCAACTTAAGAATGGGTTTAGCAGCATTGGTTATTTTGATATTAGGAGGAATATTTGCAGGACTTTTCCCTGCCTCTAGAGCAACGAGCATAAAACCAATTGACGCTCTGAGAGACGAATAAAAATTTAGAATTATAAAAAAAACAATAAAAATCATACCGCAATGAAAAAAATCATTTTTATCGTACTTGCTGTCTTGCTTTTCGTAGGCACATTAGGTTGGTTATTCTTGAAAGGAATAAAAAAAGACACTGTGTACGAAACAACGACGATGACTAAAGAAGACATTAAAAAACGCACAATGGCTACAGGAAAAATTGTTCCGAGGAAAGAGGTTGCTATAAAACCGCAAAGTATTTCAGGAATCATAGAAGAATTGTATGTGAAGGAAGGGCAGATTGTGAAAAAGGGGGATAAGATTGCCAAAGTGAGCATTATACCTAATGAGGTGAATTTGAATAGTGCAATGAATCGTGTCAATGTTGCACAGATTAATTATAATAATGCACTCAAAAATTACAACCGAGATAAAGATTTATTTACTAAAGGAGTGATTGCCAGTGTGGAGTTTGAAAAAACGGAAGTAAGCTACTTAAATGCTAAAGAAGAGTTGGAAGGTGCAAAAAGCAATTTGCAAATCACCAAAACAGGTGCATTGTCAGGTAATAAATCCTCAAATACCACCATTCGTTCTACTATTGATGGAATGATTCTACAAATTCCTGTTAAGATTGGTAATTCAGTAATTGCTTCGAATAACTTTAACGACGGTACTACGATTGCATCAGTTGCGGATATGGATGAAATTATTTTTGAAGGGAAAATTGATGAAACAGATGTGGCAAAACTCTATATCGGAATGCCTGTGGAGCTGACTATAGGTGCAGTAAATAATGAGAAGTTCGAGGCGACATTAGAACATATCGCTCCTAAAGGTAATGACGATGGAGGCGCAGTGAAATTTGAAATAAAAGCAAAAGTTAATCTAAAAGAAGGACAGGCCATTCGTGCCGGATATAGTGCCAATGCTGACATTGTCTTGGATAAAAGAGATAGCGTATATACTTTAAAAGAAAGCTACTTGACTTTCCGAAATGATTCTATTTTTGTTGAAGTTCTGAAACCGGGAGGCGAAAAACAACAATTTGAAGAACGCCCTATCGAAACTGGATTGTCTGATGGTATTAACGTAGAAATACTAGACGGATTATCTCCCGAGGAAGAAGTAAAGGCCGGAGTAAAGAAAGATTAACTCATTACCTATAAAATTGGAAAGCATGCAAAAAATCATCCCATATATCTTAACAATCCTATTTTCAGCTGTAGCTACTTTTTACGTAAATGCACAAGAAACCTCTAAGAAAACTGAGTGGACACTTCAAGATTGTATTGAATATGCACAAGAGAATAATTTACAGTTATTGCGCAACAGAAATCGTATTCATATAAGCGAGAACAATTTGAAACAAGCAAAATATGACAGACTTCCTATAGTAAGTGGTTCTACCTCGTGGAATAATAACTATGGCAGAAATGTCAATTATGTAACAAACACTTATACAGATGAAAATAGCTCAAATATCAATTATGGTATAGGAACGTCTGTTAATATCTTCAATGGTTTTCGGAAAAAACATGAGATTGAAAAACAAGAAATTGATTTGCAAGCCAGTTTGTTGGATATAGAGACTGCCAGAGAAGATCTTGCTTTAAATATCACTTCTTATTATCTAAATATATTGTATGCCAAAGAGCAACTCCAAGTAGCTAAAGATAATTTGAGTATTATAGAGGCTCAGATGAATAGAATCAATCAATTGGTTGAAGCCGGGAAATTGCCTAAGGGAGATCTGTTGGAACAGCAATCTCAAGTAGCTAAAAACCAAAGCACTATCGTAGAGGCTGAAAACAGACTTTCATTAGCCTATTTAGATCTTTATCAAGCGCTAGACATTCCATACGACAATGCTTTTACAATCATCGATCCAGATGTTGAAGAAATTGACCAAGCTGATGCAACTTTAATTAATTATACGAGTACGTATGATGAGATTATTGAGCAAAGACCAAGTATGAAGTCATATAATTACCAACTTGAGAGTGCAGAGAAAAGTATTGATATCGCAAAATCTAATTATTATCCAACTTTGGGATTAAGTGCGAATATTGGTTCAGGATATTCGAACTTACGTTATAATTATGTTCCTGACCCCTCCAATCCCGGGCAATTTATTCAAGGCGATAAAATGTCTTTTGCAGACCAATATGACTTGAACTTAAGCAAATCGTGGGGATTAAATTTGAATATTCCAATTTTCAATAAATTCCAGACTCGTACTGCTGTAAGAAATACAAAATTACAAATGGAGGATGTGAAGATACAGCAGGAGATAGAGTATAATAGGCTTTATAAAGAATTGCAACAAGCTTATACTAATGCAGTTCTTGCGATTAAGAAATACGAAGCTCAAAGAATGTCTTTAGCTTCACTTGAAGAAACATTTCGCTATGTGGAAGAGAAATATCAATTAGGCAAGGTCAGCAATTTTGACTACAACGAGTCGTTGCATACGCTTACCACTGCAAAATCAGATATGCTTCAAGCTAAGTATGAATATATATTCCGAACAAAAATTCTAGAATTTTACAGTGGAGAACCCTTAAAGCTATAGATTCCACTAGGTATAAAACGACTAGGGAACTTCCAAGTCGTTATTTTATGTTATTTCTTTCTGAAGTTGATTGTCGGTAATTTCGTATTCCCTAAAGATTTTTGTACTTTTATTTTTGAATACTAAAAACATAAAATAATGACAGCATTTTTGATAGATACTGACGGATTCTTTTTTGTATATGTTTTGATTCCTTTGTTGATTTTCTTATCAAGAATTGCCGATGTTACCATTGGAACTATCCGTATTGTTTTTGTTTCAAAAGGCTATAAATTCTTAGCGCCATTATTAGGATTTTTTGAGGTGCTGATTTGGCTCATTGCGATGAGTAAAATTTTTGAAAATCTTGATAATTGGGTTTATTATGTTGCCTATTCAGGCGGTTTTGCTGCAGGTAATTATGTGGGATTACTTATCGAAGAGCGTATGGCACTTGGGCATGTGGGTATTCAAATTATAACACGCCTTCCGGGACAGGAGCTTATCGACAAATTGACGACATCAGGCTATGGTGTTACTAATGTGAAAGCGAAAGGCGGCAAAGGAGATGTGAATATCATTTATTGCATCATCAAGCGCAAAGCGATTGCTAAAGTATTGGAAATAGTTAAAGAGCATAATCCAAAAGCTTTTTATACGATTGGTGATATCCGTTTTGCCAATCTAAGTTACCTTCCGACTGAGGGCGTACCAAAGAAGCGTTTTGGACGTTTCCGAAAAGGGAAATAATTTACTCCCTATACTCAAGAGCTCGGTCAGGATAGTCCGTGATTATTCCATCCACTCCTGCTTGTAAAAGCTTTAACATTTCTTTTTTTGAATTTACTGTCCAAGGTATCACTTTTATGCCTTTTTGGTGTGCATCTGCGACCAATTCACTATCAACCAATGTATAATTAGGGCTATAAATTTCTGGGGTAAAACCTAAATTTGTCAGATTAGCATTGAGAGTACCTTTTTCTACCAATGCGGCAACGGCAATTTTGGGGTAGTTTTCATGCAAATATTGTAAAATCCGAAAATCAAAACTTTGAATGTTGAAACGTTCGTTTGGGATTCTATCCTGAATAGTGTTCAGTACGATGTCAACATATTCTTTAGGCTCAGGATGGTAAATGTTATCTCCCTGAGGCATACTTTTTATCTCTATATTATAGTGTAAGGATTTACCTGTTTCTAAACTCTTCTTTTCAATAACTTCAAAAACATCTGTTAGTAAAGGCTTATGAGTTCGTTTTAACTTTTGATGTGGAAAATTTGGATGCTGACGACTTCCACAATCATACTCTTTTATATTTGAGTAATCCATTTGATAGAAATTAGTGGAAGGAGGGGTTATTTCCTGCATTTCCTCGTTCTCAGGCGTTAACGTAAGTATCGCATTGAACCAAGGTTCATGCGATACAACAACTTGCTTATCTTTACTTAGAACTACGTCTAACTCTAAAGTTTTAACACCTAATTCTAGAGCTTTTTCAAAAGCGGGCATGGTATTTTCAGGAGCTAAACCTCTTGCGCCTCTATGTCCTTGAAGATCATAATGATATTTTTCTTTGGGAGCACTTTTAACTTGTTTTTTATGCGTGTTGATACAAGATAAAAGAGTAAGAACGAAAACAAATAGGACAATTATATTTCTCATTCAATTATAATTTAACATTTAATTCGATTCCCCACATGCGGGGTGCACCAGCAATAAATGTTGGAATACCAAAATTACGTCCTGTATTACCAGCATCAATCAAATATTCTTCATTTAAAATATTATTCATAAAGAAAGTGACCGTTAGTTTGTTCTCTGGCATCTCAAAACCTACTCTGCCGTTTAGTAAGCCGTAACCATCTTGTGACTCTACTTCTAAGTTTGTTTCTTCGAAGAAAACCTTTGATTTGTATTTATAGACAGGTCTGAGGAATAGATTGAAATTATTATTAATTTTCCAACTCATATGAGTGCCTAAAGTGAAACTATGCTCAGGCGTAAGTCGGAATGTATTTCCTGACAAGGATTGTTGATTACCCTCAGAATCTTCATCAGCAAATTCAGCATTGATGTATGCATAATTTCCAAAAAGAGAAACACCTTTGTTGATTTGCCATTGTAGTGATGTCTCTGCACCATAAGCAGTAGCGTCTCCTGCGTCTTTATAAATAATCAGAAGAGAGTTTTCGTCAACAGTACTTGTTTGAAAATCAGTATAATCATAATAGAATGCTGCAATATCAAAGTACAAATGATTGCCTAATGTCAATCCTTTCAAACCCAATTCGTAACTCTTTACAATCTCATCATTTAAAGTCTGGATGTTGTAGTTGCTTGTGTAACTGCCATCATTGTTAGGTGTTGAAATAAATTGAATAACATTAGGACGACGACCTTTAGCGACACTTGCATATAATTCCCAGTCTTCTGTAAGTGCATAGTTTAAGGCTAAACGTCCAACCCATGATTTGAAAGTGTCTTCCTCAGAGATTTTCTCTGTTGGCATAAAAAGGAGATTAGAACCTGCGTTTCTTGCAAAACCTAGGTGGGCTTTATTATCACCACCAGCCTCGCAAGATGAAGAAATCTTTTCAATACTAAAGCGAACTCCGGCAGTTATGCTTAATTGTTCAGTGATGTCATAAGTTCCATCGGCGAACAATTCGTAAGCCTTATTATCTCCATAGTTTTTATAATATTCATGATGTTCAGGACTTAGAGGCAAGCTCATTAATCCATACAGAGGTGCTACCTGTGGTTGGTATGGAGCAGGAATGTATTCAAAAGGAATGAGTGGTGCTGACAATAAATCTCTCGGTGATGAAGGAAGTATTGGCACACCATTTATTAAAAGAGGGGTTGGCACTATCGAAACATTAGGGTATCCTGGTTGCATTCCTTGATAGAGTTGGTTTAGTGGCAGTAGCTGTTCATTTAATTATGGCGCTACAAGTGGTGAGAGAATAGCTAAAAAACTGCGCTCATCTGTTGTCATAGGCACATCTTGATATCCATCTTCTGAGAAATAATTGCAGCCTGCAAATCCCTTGAATCGCTCACCTAATTTGAAATTTAAACGAAGTTCTTGGCTGAATTGATCTCCTTTTGATTTTTCATGAAAGAAAAGTACTGGAGCTACTGTTCCGTCTGCATCAAAAGCTTCATCAGAATCAAATTTTCTATATGCAGTTATTGATGATAATGATACCTTATCATTAAATTGATGCTCTCCGAGCAAAGTAATACCCTATACATCTCTTTTGAGTCCTAATTCATGTCCTCTTTCTAAATCTGCAAAAGTAAATGGACTTAAATCACCACTTTTTGGAGCATAAGTGCCACTTTTGAAAGCTGTTCCCGGAGGCGTATCTTTTTGATAATTCCCGATTAATGTAAAATCCGTTTGATCAGAAGCCATCCATTTCAAAGAAGCTCATACTGCTTTTGTGTCTTTACCATTCAATTTTCCTCCAGATAGATTCTCAATAAATCCCTCTCTTTTTTTATAAATACCTGAGATACGTGGAAAAAGCTTATCTTTCACTATTGGGGCATTCCCGAAAATCTCAACATGATTGTATTTGTAGTCTCCGAAGCCAATACGTAGCCCAGCATCATAATAATTCTTTGGTTTGTTTTGTATCAAATGCAAAGCTCCGATTTGGGCACCACGACCAAATAATGTTCCTTGTGGACCTTTCAGAACTTCAACACGTTGCATATCGAAAATTTCAACCACAGAACCTCTTGATTTACTAATTGAAACCCCATCTTGGAAAATTGAGACTCGAGGTTCGTTATTAGCTGAGTCGTCATCACTGGTAATTCCTCTGACCACAAATCCGGGATTGTTTGGACTTTGCACTTGAAACTCAAGACCAGGAATGTATGATGCTAGTTGATCTATTTCAGAATTTCCGGTTTTCTCAATAAAGTTGTTTGAAATAGAGGTAAGCGCTGTTGGAATTTCTTTTATTGATTGTTCCCTTTTCTGTGCAGTAACAATTAAGCCTTCAAGCAAAACACCCGAAGAAAGTTGAAAGTCTAAAACAGTATTTCTTTGAATATCTAAACTTTTAGCTACCGTTTCAAAACCGATATAGGAAGCTTCAAATTCTTGAATTCCTTTACCAATATTCTCGATAGTGTATTCGCCATTAATGTTTGTTACAGCGCCAAGTGATGAATTTTTTATATATACGTTGGCACCAACTATAGGATTTCCTTCTTCATCTATCACTTTGCCTTGTACAATGAAATTTTGAGCGAAAGCAAATGAGGATAATGTCACTAATAGTAATAATCCAATAATCTTCTTCATGTTCCTTTAGGTTTTATGTTTCAAAATTTAAAAGTAGATGTTTTGAAGTGTCTATAGATTATCCTATGGATAACTTTGTATGAATTAATTGTGACTATCCATAGATTACTTTATTAATATTAATATAATTTACAAAACCAAAGAATAGCATTATTTTAGTAAAAAATTAAATGTAAATGAAATGAAAAAGATCCTCAAATATTTACTTATAGCACTCGTAGTACTAATTTTAGCCATTGTAGGGTTTTATTTTTGGGCGAAATCACCAACACTTCCATATGAGCAATACAAACAAGAGATAAGCTACAAAGTAGAACTGACTACACAAAATGATAGTATTATTACCGTAATGTCTTATAATATCGGTTATTTATCAGGAATGACTAACAACTTGGCAGTGAGACCAAAGCGTGAATTTTATAAAGAGAATGAAACATTAGCAATTCAGTATTTTTCTGATTTGCATCCGGATATTGTCGGATTTCAAGAGATTGATTATGGGAGCAAACGTTCTTATGAAATTGATCAGCATAAAATGATAGCTGAAAACCTCTATCCATATACAGCTAAAGCAGTAAATTGGGACAAACGGTATGTGCCTTTTCCCTATTATCCTTTCAGTGTCCATTTTGGTAAAATCGTTTCAGGACAATCTATTATGTCTAAGTATCCTATTGTGAGTTCAGAAAGAATTGTATTAGAAGATGTAGCGTCTCAGCCGTTTTATTACAAGGCGATGTATCTTAACCGATTGTTGCAAATCGCAACAATAAAACATCCTTTTGGTACTATATTTTTTATGAATGTGCATGCTGAGGCTTTTGACCAACAGACCCGAGCACAGCACATCAACTTTATATACGATAAGTTCTGGGAATTAGCTAAGAAAGGGCCCGTTATTTTAGTAGGTGATTTTAATAGCGATCCAACTTATAAAAACAGTGCTGTATTGAAATTCCTTAATGATAAACGTATTGGCAGTGGAAAAATCGAAACTACAGAGGATACAAAGGGCTTGTACTCCTATCCATCTGACTCACCCAAAGAACGACTTGATTATATTTTTTATACCAAATCAGATTTTGAAATCGTGAATTCTAAGGTTTTTACGGATTTTGGCATGATTTCTGATCATTTACCCTATGTAGCAACATTAAAGTTTATAAAAAACAACTAATGATTATAGATAGATATTATATAAATATTTCTTATCTTGTAACTTGTTAAATAGGTTACAAACGAATTAATTTAATTTATTCATTAACTAAATAAAAAAGATTATTATGGAACTTATTGGAGCTATTATTATTGGAGCAATTGCAGGTTGGTTAGGCAGCCTTATTTTTAAAGGGAGTGGTCTTGGATTACTTTGGAACATTATTATCGGTATTTTAGGTGGAGCAGTAGGCTCATGGTTATTCGGAGTACTTGGTGTATCACTAGGTTCAGGTTGGGTTCCTGCTATAATAACTGGTGCCATTGGTGCCATCGTAATTCTTGCTATTATCAACCTTCTTTTTGGAGTAAAGAAAAGATAGTTTAAGAACTATAAGTATATTAAGAAACCATCTCAAAAATGAGGTGGTTTTTTTATGCACTAATTTTTAATGAATTGTATAGAAATTGTTAATTGAAAATAGTTTGATTCTTTTGTAATCTTAGTAAAATTTCGTCTCACAATCGATTAATTCAACTATTAGAATTGAATTAATTTGGTAACTTTATACCCAAAATGGGTTCTTATTAATTAGAGACCTATAAAAGTAAAATTTTCCAATGACTATGAAATACCAAGATCTTGTTCGGCAAATTGAGAAAAAACAAAGTTTTCTTTGTGTAGGATTAGATACTGCAGTAGAAAAAATGCCAAAGCATTTGCACCAAACACCAGATGCCATTTTTCGTTTTAATAAAGCAATTATTGATGCTACACATGATATAGCTGTTGCTTATAAACCGAATACTGCTTTTTATGAAGCTTTGGGCGTAGCGGGCTGGCAAGCATTTGAAGAGACAGTACTTTACATCAAATCAAAATATCCAGAAATGTTTGTTATTGCTGATGCGAAACGTGGTGATATCGGTAATACATCAGAGCGTTATGCTAAAGCATTTTTTGAACAATTACCTTGTGATGCCCTTACCGTAGCACCCTACATGGGAAGTGATTCTGTGCAACCATTTTTAACGTTTAAGGATAAATGGGTTATTCTTTTAGCACTGACTTCAAATAATGGAGCTACTGATTTCCAATTTACTGGAGAAGAAAAGAAACTATTTGAGAAGGTTTTAGATACTTCAAAAAATTGGGCTGATGAGCAGCAGTTAATGTACGTAGTGGGTGCAACACAGGCTGAAATGTTCACAACAATTCGAAAACATGTTCCAAAGAGCTTTTTACTAGTGCCCGGGGTAGGGGCTCAAGGTGGTAGCCTTAGCGAAGTTGCTAAATATGGAATGACGAAAGATTGTGGTTTGTTAGTGAATGCATCTCGCAGTATTATTTATGCAGGTAGTGGACATGATTTTGCTGAGGCGGCAAGAGCAGAAGCAAAAAAAATGCAACAAGAAATGGCATCTCTACTGAAAGAATATAGATAGAAATTATGGGTAGAGATAAAGCATACGAAGAATGGCTTTGGGAACGAATTAAAGAACAAATTCCGAAGATATCTAAGCGTGAGGCTCGCTTTCGACAGGTTGATAAAATTCCTGCATTGGGAGCTTTCATGAAAACGTATGAATCCAATTGCTCAGAGTGCAAGCTTTATCGAAAAGAAATAGAGCGAGTTGTTGAGAATTTGCCCAAAGTGCTAAAATATAAAGGTCCAGAACTTGAGCGAGAAATTGAGGCTTGGAAAGAGCACTTAAAAGAAAAGCACGGCGTTTTCCCCGATCTTTATTTCAACTATCGGTATAGTAGTTACAGCTTCTTTGCAGGGCTTGTTGTTGGAGCCGTTTTGAGTTATTTGTTTTATGATACCGTTCTGTTGTCATCGGTTGGGCTTACAGCGTCAGCATTCCTTATCGCAGGTGTGATTTACGGCAGTCGCTTAGATGCAAAAGTGAAAAAAGAAGGGAAAAATTATTAATAATTTCACCAATTTGTTCGGTCGTGGAAAAATGATTAACTTCACGCAGTCTAAATAAAAATCTTTATTCGTATGAAAACAAGAATATTCTTAATGTTATTAGTTGGTGTTATGGTACTATCGTGTACGCAAGAAAAGAAAAAAATAAAGTATCCAAAGACAGAGAAAAAGGTGGTGACAGATGACTACTTTGGAACCAAGGTTGACGACCCTTACCGTTGGTTAGAGGATGATAGAAGTCCAGAAACGGAAGCTTGGGTAAAAGCCCAGAATGAAGTTACTTTTGACTATTTGGAGCAAATCCCATATAGAGAGAATTTAAAAAATGAGCTTTCAGAAATATGGAATTATGAGAAGCTGTCAACTCCTTTCAAGGAAGGTGATTATACATACTTTTACAAAAATGATGGATTGCAAAATCAATATGTATTATATCGTAAAAAAGGAGAAGATGGTAAGGAAGAACTATTTTTAGATCCAAATACCTTTAGTGATGATGGAACTACTTCATTGGGACAAGTGAGCTTTTCTAAAGATGGAAGTATTGTAGCATATTCAATTTCTGAAGGCGGGAGTGATTGGAGAAAAATCATCATTATTGATGCAGAAACCAAAGAAGTAAAAGAAGATACATTAGTCGATGTGAAATTCAGCGGTATTTCTTGGAAAGGGAATGATGGCTTCTTCTACTCAAGTTATGATAAACCTGAAGGAAGCGAGCTTTCTGCTAAGACAGATCAACATAAACTTTATTATCACAAGTTAGGAACATCGCAAAAAAATGATGAAGTTATTTTCGGAGAGAAAGAGAAGTACCGTTATGTGGGCGGCAGTGTTACAGAAGACGATCAATATTTAATTATCTCAGGAGCTAACTCTACCTCTGGCAATAGACTGTTTATTAAAGATTTGTCTAAAGCGAACAGTAAGATTGCTACCATAGATGAAGATATAAGTACTGATGTTTATGTTGCAGAAAATAAAGGAAGTAAGCTTTATATAGTTACGAATACAGATGCTCCAAATCAAAAGATGATTACCGTAGATGCTTCGAAACCGACAATAGGAAATTGGAAAGAATTAATTCCTGAGACAGAAAATGTATTGAGTATCTCTACTGGTGCCGGTTATATTTTTGCAACATATATGGTCGATGCTGTTTCTAAAGTATTCCAATATGATTATGATGGAAAATTAGTGCGAGAAATTGACTTGCCGGGCATCGGTAGTGCTGGTGGTTTTGGAGGTAAAAATGATGCTGAGGAATTGTATTTCAATTTCACAAACTACAGTACACCTGCTACATCTTACAAACTTAATCCAGAGGATGGTAGCTACGAAGTGTACTGGAAACCAAATATGGAGTACAATGCTGATAACTTTGAGAGCAAACAAGTGTTTTATACTTCTAAAGATGGTACAAAAGTTCCAATGATTATTACTTATAAAAAAGGACTGGAATTAAACGGAAAAAATCCAACGATATTGTATGGTTATGGTGGTTTCAATATTCCTTTAACGCCTGCATTTAGTGTGGCAAATGCTATTTGGATGAATAATGGTGGTGTGTATGCAGTAGCAAACCTGCGCGGAGGTGGTGAGTACGGTAAGGAGTGGCATCTTGCTGGAACTAAAATGCAGAAACAAAATGTATTTGATGATTTTATCGCTGCAGGAGAATATTTAATTAAAGAAAACTATACTTCATCAGATTATCTCGCAATTCGAGGAGGTTCTAATGGAGGTTTGCTTGTCGGAGCGACAATGACACAGCGTCCTGATTTGATGAAAGTGGCAATCCCTCAAGTTGGGGTATTAGATATGTTGCGTTACCATACTTTTACTGCAGGTGCTGGTTGGGCATACGACTTTGGAACAGCACAAGATAGTGAAGAGATGTTTAACTACTTAAAAAACTATTCTCCAGTACATAATGTAAAAGAAGGTGTTGAGTATCCTGCAACAATGGTGATGACTGGCGACCATGATGATAGAGTAGTTCCTGCGCATAGCTTTAAATTTGCTGCAGAGTTACAAGACAAGCAAGCTGGCAATAATCCTGTTTTGATTCGTATTGAGACCAATGCAGGTCATGGAGCTGGTACACCGGTAAGCAAAACCATTCAGCAATATGCTGATATATACAGTTTTATATTGTGGAATATGGATGTGAAGGAATTGCCAAAGAAATAACAAGCTATTCCTTTTAGATATAGAGAGATGCTACCCTTGTAGTGTCTCTTTTTCTTTTTAGAATAAAAACAATGCTTTTTGGCATGATAATGTTATTTTTGAAGAAGAAAATAAAAATATGACAGAATATTCAAATCATCGAAGTGCGTATGAAGTTCTTCAAGCATGTATTGCTAATGGAGTGAAACAGGTGGTAATCTCTCCAGGCTCACGTAATGCACCACTTGTTCTTACTTTTGCAAAACAACCTGATATTGAATGTTTTAGTGTTGTTGATGAACGAACGGCAGCATTTTTTGCCTTAGGATTAAGTCAGCAATCACACTTGCCAACTGCCTTAGTCTGTACTTCTGGAACAGCAGTGTTAAATTATGCACCTGCTGTAGCTGAAGCTTATGAGCAGAATATTCCTTTATTGGTAATTTCTGCTGATAGACCGGAAGAATTTATAGACCAAGGTGTAGGGCAAGCGATTAGACAGAAAGGAATACTAAACAATTTTGTTGAAAAACACTATCAATTACCTGCAGGGAGTGAGCGAAAAGATGTTGCTTATGCGAGACGAATGGCAAATGAAGCTGTTAATTTATGCAAACAAAAACACCGCCCTGTACATATTAATATTCCATTTTGGGAGCCTTTATATGACAAAACAGAGTATGATGATGACAAGCATAAAGTGATTCACTCAACAGAATTATCGCAACAGCTTACAAAAAATGAACAAGACCGATTGTTAGCTAAACTGAATGATGCATCTAGTGTGTTGATTGTAGGAGGATTTATTTCAGAAAATTCTAAACTTAATGATTTGCTTGATTCTATGGTAAATAAGGGGAAAGCAGTCGTTTTAACTGAGAGCATTGCCAATCAAAAAAGTGATAAGTTTTATTATAATATCGATAGATTACTATCAGCTATGCCTGAAAATTCATCTTTTCAGCCTGATTTGTTGATAACTTTCGGAGGAACATTAATTTCCAAGATGGTGAAACAGTGGTTACGTAAAGACCCTCCGAAAGAGCATTGGCATTTAAATAAAAGAGACTACTTTGTAGATACATTTCAGTGTTTGTCAGAGAACATCCCATTGAAACCAGAAGTTTTCTTTGAGCAAATATCAAAAGGATGGAAAAAAAGCGACGAAGAATATTCTACTAGATGGAGAGAACTCGCTAAGATTGCAGATAAGAAACATCACAATTATCTAAAAGATTTATTATGGAGTGATTTTCAAGCATTTAATGTCATACTAAAAAATCTTCCAGCCCAGAGCCTGTTGCATTTAGGAAATAGTACGGTAATCCGCTATCATCAATTATTTCCGTACAATGCTGAAGTCAGTTATTTTTCCAATCGTGGTGTAAGTGGTATTGATGGCTGTACATCTACAGCAGTTGGAGCTGCTTATAATTTTGATGGTTTTACGACTTTAATTACAGGAGATATCAGTTTGGGTTACGACAGTAATGCACTGTGGCATCAGTATGTAAACCCAAAGTTGCGAATTATTGTTATCAATAATGGCGGAGGTGGCATTTTCCGCTTCTTGGAAGCCTCATCGAAGCACCAAGAATTGGAACAATTTTTTGAAACAACACATAGCAACCAAAGCTATGAGCATTTAGCATCACATTGGGGAATAAATTACCAAAGTGTTGACAATAAAAATGATTTGGAACTTAAGTTAAAAGATTTTTATACAGGAAATAAAGCAAGAATTTTAGAGATATTTACTCCACAGATAGATAGTGCCAAGGTATTGCGAGGGTATTTTAGATTTATGAAGAAAAAATAATTGATGTTGTATTTAAGAAATTCTGTCACATTGGGTGGGTTTGTGAGTAACGAGCAAGTTTGTATGAAGAGGTTGAGTATAGAGTTCTCGATACGATTTCTTCAAAAATAACTCGAACTGACAACCCTATTTAATAAAGTATGGCTATATTTTATGTTTACATATTAAGATGTTCTGACGGGAGTTATTATACGGGTGTTACGTCAGATATTGAAAATCGCTTGTTAGAACACCAAACAGGTTTTCATAAAGATAGTTATACATATAAAAGACGCCCTGTAGAATTGGTTTTTTATACTGATTTTTCAGATATAAATATGGCTATTGAAAAGGAAAAGCAATTGAAGAAGTGGTCGAGATTAAAGAAAGGAGCTTTAATTGATGGGAAATTTGAAGATTTAGTAAATTTGTCTAAAAAAGATTTTATAAGATAAAATAACAAACAATTATTTGTCACATCGAGTGGATTTGCGAGGAACGAGCAAATTTGTATCGAGATGATGAGAATGAAGTTCTCGATACGATTTCTTACAAAATCACTCGAACTGAAAAGAAAAAAATAAATATTATGAAAAGAGAATGGAAGTCAATAAAAGAATATAAAGATATTCGGTTTGAATTTTTCGAGGGAGTTGCGAAAATCACAATAAATAGAGAGCAGGTTCGTAATGCATTTCGTCCACAAACGGTAAATGAGATGCTGGATGCGATGGATATAGCTCATGAGAATTCGGATGTAAGAGTTGTCGTACTAACTGGTGCTGGAGATAAGGCATTCTGTAGCGGTGGTGACCAAAACGTAAAAGGAATTGGTGGGTACGTAGGTGACGATGGTGTTCCTCGGTTGAATATTTTAGAGATGCACAAGAAAATACGTTCTATTCCTAAGCCAGTAGTAGCAATGGTTAATGGTTATGCTATTGGAGGCGGACATGTATTGCATGTAGTTTGTGATTTATCGATAGCTTCAGAAAATGCTATTTTTGGTCAAACAGGACCTAAAGTGGGATCTTTTGATGCTGGCTTTGGTTCTTCATATTTGGCACGTATTGTTGGACAGAAGAAAGCCCGAGAGATTTGGTTCCTATGCAAGCAATATTCTGCTAAAGAAGCACTTGAAATGGGGTTGGTAAATACAGTTGTGTCACTTGAGAGACTAGAAGATGAAACAATAGAATGGTGTCAGAGAATGATTGAACTTAGTCCTATGGCATTGCGTATGGTTAAGCGCGGTTTAAATGCTGAGCTTGACGGGCAGAGAGGACTTATGGAAATGGCAGGTGATGCAACCTTGATGTTTTATTTAATGGAGGAAGCACAAGAAGGTAAAGAAGCATTCTTGGAAAAACGGAAGCCAAATTTTGACCGTTTCCCTAAATTCCCATAAATCGATCGTATAATGAATAAACAGCCTTTGGTTTCAGTGCTGATGCCTCTCTATAATAGTGAAAAATATGTTGGAGCATCGATTGAAAGCATTTTACAGCAAACGTATCAGAATTGGGAGTTGCTTATTGTGAATGACGGCTCTACGGATAATTCAAAAAATGCAGTGTTGTCTTTCCAAGACAGTCGTATCAAATATTTTGAAAATGAAGAAAACAAAGGAATTGTTTACACTCGTAATAGGCTAATGAATCTGGCGGAAGGTGATTTTATGGCTAATTTAGATAGTGATGATATTGCTTACCCCAAACGATTGGAAAAGCAGTTACAATATCTTCTCAACAATAAAGAATGCAATCTTTGCGGTAGTTGGGCATATAAAATAACTGAAAGCAATGAACGTATTGGAAAGTTGCAACCTCCAGTCCATGATGAAGATATTTATATTAATATGCTTTTTCAATTTTCTTTTGTTCACTCTACATTGATGATGCGAAAATCAGCTCTAGGTGCTTCCAGGTACAATAAGGATTATTCCGTAGCAGAAGATTATGACTTTGTCGAACGCTGGAATCCGAAGGCACACAACTTGCCAGAGTATTTAGTTGGTTACCGATGTCATCCAGAAAATATATCTCAAGAGAAAGCTGAGTTAATGGCTGAAAGACGAGACAGTATCATAAGAAGGCAACTAGAAGAATTCGGAGGAGATTTCACAAAAGGTGATGTGACTCATTTAATAGTAATAGGCAATCTTTTAGAGAATAATGAAAACTCAAAAATATTCAAGAAGAATCTTAACGGAACAATAGAAAAGTTAATTCAAAGGAATAGACAACAAAAGGTTTTTAATCAACATCGGTTTGTCGCTTTTCTTTGGTATCGCTGGATATTTTATTTTGCATCTCAAAAACGTTGGAAAGATGCTTTATCATTCTATAAAGCATCTTTAAATCCAGCAATTTTAAAGCATTTGTTGCCTTTACTGTATAAAAAAGGATTCAGATAAAATAGCGGATTTTTACATTTTACCGTAAAAAATGTACCTTTGAATAGAATAGACCAAATTAAAATAAATAAGAATGAAAGACGGAATTTACGCGAAATTGAATACGACAAAAGGTGAAATCTTATTAGAGTTAGAATATCAAAAAACACCGGGAACAGTTGCAAACTTTGTTGGTTTGGCTGAGGGTAAAATTAAAAATACTTCCAAAGAAGCAGGTACTCCATACTACAATGGATTGAAATTCCATAGAGTAATTGAAGATTTTATGATTCAAGGAGGTTGTCCTCAAGGAACTGGTGTTGGTGGTCCTGGTTATCAATTTGATGACGAATATCATGTAGAATTAAAGCATACAGGACCTGGAATATTGTCTATGGCAAATGCTGGTCCAGGCACCAATGGCAGCCAGTTTTTTATAACCCATACAGCAACACCTTGGTTAGATAATAAACACACCGTTTTTGGTAAAGTTGTGGAAGGCATGGATGTGGTAAACTCCATAAGCCAAGGGGATACAATTGAGGGCGTTGAAATTGTTAGGGTTGGCGAAGATGCAGAAAAATTTGATGCAGTTGCTACTTTTGAGAAGTTTAATGCTGATAAAGCAGAGCGAGAAGCCAAAGCTAAGCAAGAACAAGAAGAAGCTTTGAAGAATTTAACTGAAGGATTTGATAAAACAAGCAGTGGACTTTATTACAAAATAGAAGAGCAAGGAGAGGGTAAAAAGCCAATAAAGGGACAAACCGTCGCTGTACACTACACAGGCATGTTTACCGATGGAGGTGTTTTTGATTCGTCACATAGCAGAAAACAACCAATAGAATTCTTGCTTGGAATGGGCCAAGTTATAACAGGTTGGGATGAAGGTATTGCATTGTTGAACGAAGGAGGAAAAGCTAAATTAGTAATTCCTTCAGATTTAGCCTATGGCTCTGCTGGTGCTGGAGGCGTTATTCCACCGAATGCTACCTTATTGTTCGATGTAGAGTTGGTAAAAGTGAAATAATATCTCTGCAAATAAAAGTAGTTTTGTCACGCTGAATCAAGAGGAGAGTCTTTTCTAATTAAACAAAGGAGGTGTTAAGACTCCTTTTTAATAAAATTTTTCATATGTATTATATAAAAAAAGGATTATTGCTTGTTGTGCTATACTTTTTAAGTTTCAATTTGTATGCACAGGATACAATAGTTTATCTTGAGGAGGTTGTTGTAGCTAAAAAAATCAATAAAGACAGTCACAAGATATTAAAAACACGAGGAAGACAGAATGGATATTATGCTATAAGTCAGGGGATTTCTTTTGTTGGAGAAGTTGAGGTTAAGAAGAGTTTTTCAGGTGTTTTGAAAGATGTGTCTTTTTTCTTTAGTAATCAACGTAGCTTGAATCCAAAAGAAACTGAATTTGAATTGCTGTTGTTTGATAGAGATGAAAACGGCAATCCAAACGAGAAATTGACAGAATCGAAATTAATCTTCAAAGTGTTGAAAAATGAAAATGGGAAAGTGACCATTGATCTATCTCCCCTGAATTTAAAGGTAAATAATAACTTCTTTGTGGGAATAAAAAGATTAGATGAAGATACTGAATGGAATTTTTACGTGGATATTAGACATAAGAAAGGTAATATTATTTATTTTAAATTACCCGAGACTGATAGCTGGGAAGTGTTAGAAGGAAAAAATATTGATATGGAAATTCGTTATGTTGTAGAGTAAACAAAAACCATTTGTAATTTTTAAAATGCTTCGCTTTGTTTAAAGTGAGGCATTTTTTATAAACTGAATTTAGCTAAACATTGGTGTTTTTCGTACATTTGTAGCATCGAAAAAAGAAGAAGATGAAATCAGAAGACGTTTTTAAAAAAGTAGTAGCACATTGTAAGGAGTATGGTTATGTATTTCAATCCTCAGAAATTTATGACGGATTGGGAGCTGTGTATGATTATGGTCAATACGGTGTAGAACTAAAAAATAATATTAAGAAATATTGGTGGGATGCCATGGTGCTTTTGCACGATAATGTTGTAGGACTTGATAGTGCTATTTTTATGCACCCAAAGGTTTGGGAAGCTTCTGGTCATCTTGATGCATTCAGCGACCCATTGATTGATAACAAAGACAGTAAAAAACGCTACAGAGCTGATGTTTTAATTGAAGAATATTTGCAGAAAATAGAGGGGAAGATTAATAAAGAAATCGATAAAGCAAAAAAACGTTTTGGCGATGCCTTTAATGAAGAAGAGTTCCGATCAACAAATCAAAGAGTTTTAGCAAACCAAGCAAAAATTGATGAAACGCACAGTCGTTTTGTAAAAGCCTTGGAAGATAATAATTTAACTGACTTGCGTCAATTAATTATTGATTGTGATATTGCTTGTCCGGTATCTGGAAGTCGAAATTGGACAGAGGTTCGTCAATTTAATTTGATGTTCTCTACAGAAATGGGCTCAACTGCTGAGGGAGCAAATACTATTTATTTGCGTCCGGAAACGGCTCAAGGTATTTTCGTAAACTACTTGAATGTTCAAAAAACAGGACGAATGAAATTGCCTTTTGGTATTGCCCAAATAGGTAAAGCCTTTCGTAATGAAATAGTGGCACGTCAGTTTATTTTCCGCATGCGTGAATTTGAACAAATGGAAATGCAGTTTTTCGTACAACCGGGGGAAGAAATTAAGTGGTTTGAATACTGGAAAGAGGCACGAATGAAATGGCATAAGGCATTAGGTTTTAATGATGAAGATTACCGTTATCACGATCATGATAAGTTGGCTCATTATGCCAATGCTGCTACTGATGTTGAATATCAATTTCCATTTGGATTTAAAGAAGTAGAAGGAATTCATTCACGCACTGATTTTGATTTGTCACAGCATCAAAAATTTTCAGGAAAGAAAATCCAATACTTTGACCCTGAACGTAATGAAAGTTATGTTCCTTACGTAGTTGAGACTTCTATTGGAGTGGATAGAATGTTTTTACAGGTTTTGTCAGCATCCTATGAGGAAGAAGTAATAAATGAGGAAAAGAATGATACGCGTGTAGTATTGAAACTTCCAGCACCTTTAGCTCCTGTAAAATTAGCAGTTCTTCCTTTAGTGAAGAAAGATGGTTTGCCCGAGAAAGCAAAAGAAATTATCAAAGAATTACGTTATTCTTTCAATTGTCAATACGATGAAAAAGATTCTATTGGTAAGCGTTATCGTCGTCAAGATGCCATAGGAACACCATTTTGTGTAACTGTTGACCATGATACTATGGAAGATAATACGGTAACGATACGCTATCGTGATACGATGGAGCAAGAGCGTGTGAAAATTCAAGATTTAGAAAAGATTATTGGGAAGCAAGTCAACTTACGAACGTTGTTAGAGAAATTGTAAAAAATGACTCCCAAGGTCTCTATAATTATTCCGGCATACAATGTTGAAAAATACATTGCGGAGTGTTTAAGGTCTGTGTTAGCACAGACCTTTTCTGCATGGGAGGCTTTAGTTATCGATGACGGTTCTTCAGATGATACTTTAGAAGTAATACGAACGTTTAATGATATTCGCATAAAATCCTTTACCCAGGAAAATATAGGACTTTCTGCTACTCGTAACCAAGGTGTGAAAATGGCTGAGGGGAAGTATGTTCTTTTCTTAGATAGTGATGACCGATTACAAAAAGAAACTATAGAGAAGTGCTACAGCTTAATTGAAAAGTATAATCTTGATGCGGTCACCTTTGATGGCTATGATTTTATAGAAAAAAATGGAACAGAAGAAATATTAGAGGGTGGCTATTTCGATAGAAGTAAAAAATTAGAAGAAAAAATTTACTCTGGACAAGAGTTTCTCAAACGGGAAGTTTTTCAAAAATCTGTAGTCGTAAGTGCTCCATTCTATTTCGTAAAGAAGGAAAAACTAGTGGAAGTTCTTTTTGTAAAGGGTCTACTTCATGAGGATGTTCTGTTTCACTACCAATTGATGCCGTTGTTGGATAATATTTATTATTTGCCAAAGAAATTTTATCAAAGGAGATTGAGAGAAAATTCTATAGTGCATACAACTGCTTCATTAAAATCGATAGAATCGTATCAAAAGATTATTTCTTATTTGCAGAAAAGATATTTCCATGTTGAATCTAATCAGAAGAAACTCTATAGAAAGATAATTGAAAAAAATATGTTGCAAGTCGGGAAGTTGGGGAAACGTTTTTTTTTCAGTAAAAACGCTAACAAAAAACAAGGTTTTCGTATTTTAAAAGACATTTTAAATCAAGGGAGTTTCAAAATTATTTTCTTAAAATATATTTACTTCCTCATGGGAGCTATTTATTATGTATTTGCAGATATAAAATCATTCGTCAAATAATTTCCAAGAAAAGCCAACATTAACACCCAAGGTGTATGGTTTCAAGTTGTTATTATTCGTAACAGTATTTAGCAAATATTTCACTTGCGGTTCTAGATTTACAGAGAGTTTAGAATTCAGTTGGTAGTTGAATTTTAAACCCAGATTTGCTGAAAATGATGTTTTATTAATATTTGTACTTTCAGCGAATTGTTGATTCTCATTAATATAAATATTGTTTTTATTTCTTAATAAAGTACTGATTCCAGTTGTTGTAAACAAATCAAACGAAGAAGTTTCAAGCCATTTGTATTCAACGCCTAACGGAATTTCTATAAATTGTAATTCGTAAGACAAAGTTTCGTAAATAGGTTGAGAGTTTTTGAGTTCCATACTCGAGTAAACCATGTCTTCATAAAGACCAGATGTAGGTAGAGCAACTTTCAAATTTGAAGCTGAAATTATATTGTTTTCTATAGAAACATCATTCCCATAGGTCAAAGCAAGGGGAATATCTTGGGTTTGCTGTTCTATATTCAACACTCCTATACCTGATCGAATTTTCAATTTAGAATTTACTTGAACACTAAAATTAGATCCGTAAGTCATTGCCACCCTATTGGTTGTAGAAAAATCATTCATTTTGGCTGTGATTAGATTGGCATCACTTAGTGGCATAATGCTAGTAATCCCAGTATAAGGTGAAATTTCAATTTGAATTTTTTTATTTTTCTTAGAGAACATTTCCTTTGGAGCATTTTCCTGTGGGGACAGATTGTTTGTTTTCTTTATGTTTTCTCTATTATCAACAGTTGTATGAGTATTTTCATTCCACTTCTTTTGCGTTACTTTGGAATTATCCTTTTGGTTTTCAGGTTTGTTACGAAGTTCCTTCTTGGGTTCTTTTTCTGGAATGTCTTCTGTTATAGAATTGGAGGAAATAATTTGCTCACTTTTTTTTGCTAGATAGATAGTTCTTTTATTAACATCAGTTTGTTTTGAAATCTCATCTTCATTTTCTGTTGCAATTTCTGTTCTTTTCTTTTCTTTGATTCGTTTTTGAAAAACTTGTTTTTCAGGAGTTTGAGTGTAGTATTTTGCTTCCTTAGGTTTAGATAAAAATAAAATTATCCCAATACCTATTGGAAACGCTAATAGAGCTGCAACACCCATCCATCTTTTCCAAAAGATAGAAGACGATGATTTTCCTTGGTCGAGGCTAGTCTCAATGACATCCCACGCCGTATCTGGCGGAGCAACCTGATGCTCTCCCAGCTGTTTTTTTACGTTATTAAAAAAATTATCTTCCATCTTTATTTATTATTCAATATATTTTCATCAGCTATTGCATTTTGCAACCACTTTCTAGCCCTATAGAGGTTCGACTTGGAGGTGCTTACACTTATTTGCAATTGGTTAGCTATTTCTTGGTGCGTATATTCCTCAAGCACATACATATTAAAGACTGTCCGATATTGTTTAGGCAGTTGCTGAATGAGTTCAATAAGTTTCTCGTTTGTCGGAAGTGTAACGGGACTATCTTCCTTAGTCACATGGTTTAGAGTCTGTGCATTGTATTGGTGTTCAACGGTGTCTGTCACTATCCAGTTTTCTTTACGGTGCTTGTCAATACAAGTGTTTACCATAATGCGTCGTATCCAGCCTTCAATAGACTCAGACCTCTTATGAGATTGAATATGTTGAAAGACTTTGATAAAACCGTCTTGGAAGGCGTCTTGAGCATCTTGCCTAGAATGACAATATCTCATACATACAGCAAACATTGTACTTGCATATTTATTGTACAATGCTTGCTGTGCTTTTTTGTCGTTTTTACAACAAAGAGCAATGAGTATGTCTATATCTTGATCCAGTTGTACTTACTTCATTTTAATATGGATGTCTTTTGTTATAAAGATATCCGTATTCGTGGTCGTGTCTTTCCCAGCCCAGAATTTAAACTTGTAATTTCCAGAGCGTATAGGATTAAAATCCAATACAGGAGCTATAGTTTTTTCCTCACCACATGCAACCTCCTCTTCATCATATTGAATTGCAATAGCTGATACAGTTCGTATAGAATCTTGAGGTTTGTAGTCAAAGGTATAAAATGCTTGGCACTTATCCTTTAACTTAGTGTAGGTAGTGATTTTAATGACTCCTCCAAAATCTGCAGTATCAGGCATACTGATGCTATCAAATGGGGTTACGAAGTAACCATAATTGATATAATCATCATCGTCATCAAAACAAGACTGTAACAAAAGGGTAGCCGTTACTAAAGCTACTCCCAATAACAAATACTTTTTCATATCATTTAGCTTTTAAAATTAAAATCTATAGTATAGACGTGAAAAAATGCAAAAGGTTGCGTCTAAAGTCAGAAAAAATATCGGAATTGATAGTCTATAAATATTATTCTACAGCCTGTGTATTTTTAGCCTTCACAAAAATTTCTTTAGTGATGTACTTGTCAACTTCAGTAGTGGGATTCTCACCAGCCCAAAACAAAAAAGTGTATGATCCAATGTTATTCGGCGTGAAGTCAATATTTAACGTAAGATCTGTAAGTTCTCCACAATCTTGATCCTCATGTTCTATTGCTTTAGCCGTAGATATTATCTGTTTCCCAAAAGTTACGTAGTCCATAGTTAAATATACCTGGCAACCTTGCTTTATTAATGAGTGCGCAGTAAATGTGGTTTTCTGGTCTAGAAAGATTGTATCAGGAATGTCAACGCTATTTATAGGGATAGATACATAGTTAAAGTCCTTAACAAAATCATCATCTGTACAGGAATAAAGCCCGATAAGTATGATGGGAAGAAACAATCCCCACAAGGATTTATTTTTCGTAAAATAATATTTCAACATAGCCTTCTTAAAAAATGAAACGTTAATGCAAAATAAAGAAAAAATAGTATGCTAAAGAAATAAAAAAAAGCTTGTAACATTTTGCTACAAGCTTTGAGGGTAAGCGACCGGGGTCGAACCGGCGACCTCTGGAACCACAATCCAGCGCTCTAACCAACTGAGCTACGCCTACCATTTTTATCGGGTGCAAATATACATATTTTTCTTTAGATAGATTAAAAGATCCTTGTTTTTTGAGCAAATAATTTATTATTTTTGTTTCTTATGAAGCCTTTACGAGAATTATTTACGGAAATTAATAAACGGATTTTTAACCATAGAGATGGTGAAATTCGTGAAATGCACAAAGAATATGGTGCAACTTATAAAAAGTCACTTGGAGTACCTATCGTATTTTTAGAATCCATAGCATCTGACTATGCGCCATCTCATGAGTTAGCCCGATTATTTTGGGAATTTGGGGGAAGAGAACAAACCATTATGGCAGCTATGCTAGAAGAACCAGATAAAGTAGAGGTTAAAGAATTGGAGGCTAATATCCTTGTTGCGAATACGCCTGAACTGTGGGAGCAGATTACCCGACAATTATTAAGGCGTTTGCCTGATATTGATTCGTACATCCATCGGTGGTTGAATGATGATGAAGAGGTCTTGCATATTTTTGCCATTTTATCCTTAGGTTATTTGCCCAACTTATTCTCTACCCATATTTTACAAAGCATCATGCGAATAGAGGTTAGAAAAGGGAGCTATCTTGAAAAATGTATGCAACGTGTATTGCTAAAAGTTGGAGTGAGAGATAAAAAAGTTTATCAAATGATGAATCAAAACCTTAAAATGCGTACAGCTTATGCTTCCTTATTGCAAGAAATAGCTGATTTCTATGAATAAAAAAAGCATTAAAGTGGATTACCTTAATGCTCTCTTTAATCGAAATTATTTTACAGTTGTTACTTCTTAGCTTCGTCTGTTTTGTTCACTACTTTTCCTTTGATTCTTAGAACTTTTCTTTGAGAACCTTCGTTGGTAGTTACAGTGATTGTTTTTTGGAAAGTTCCTAAGCTAGCAGCATTGTAAGTTGCTAATACCTCTCCTTTTTCACCTGGTTTTACCGGCTCTTTAGTATATTTTTTACTAGTACAACCACATGAAGTTCTTACGTTCGTAATTCTTACAGGCCTATCACCATTATTGATAAATTCATAAGTTGCAGTAGCAGGAATGCCTCTTGGAATTTCACCTAAATCAGCAACAGGGTTTAACCATTCTAAGCTTGATTCTGACTTTGGTGCAGGCTTATTAGTGTTTTGGTCTTGTGCAATAGCAAAGGATAGACCTGCGAACAATGCAATTGCAATTAAAATACTTCTTTTCATAATTAATGATTTTATTATACTTTATGTTTAACGTGAGACTCCGACGGGATTCAAACCCGTGACCTTCAGAACCGGAATCTGACGTTCTATTCAGCTGAACTACGGAGCCTTATTATTTTGCAAAATTATTATAAAACTCTAAATATCCATAATCCAGCGCAAAATATATTACAAATAACGTACCTTTGCATGAAACTATGAGAAATATTTTTGAAAATCATGGAATATAATTTTATTGAAGTAGAAAAAAAGTGGCAAAAGTATTGGGAAAATCATCAAGTTTTCCAAGCAGAAAATAATTCTGAAAAACCTAAATATTATGTGTTAGATATGTTTCCCTATCCATCAGGAGCTGGATTGCATGTAGGACATCCTTTAGGGTATATTGCGTCAGATATTTATGCAAGATACAAAAGACTGCATGGATTCAATGTTTTGCATCCTATGGGTTACGATTCTTTTGGACTTCCTGCAGAACAATACGCTATACAAACAGGTCAACATCCTGCAATCACTACTATGGTGAATATTAATGGAGGTGTTGATAAAGCAGGAAATAAAATTCCGGGGTATGAGAAACAACTCAAGCGCTTAGGACTTTCCTTTGATTGGTCACGAAAATATCGGACATCAGATCCATCATATTATCGATGGACACAATGGATTTTTATTCAACTATACAATCATTATTTTGATAATAATGCTCAAAAGGCACGTCCTATTGCCGAATTGGCAGAAATCTTTTCAAAAGAAGGAAATTTGAGAATCAATGCAGCCTGTGATGCAGATACTCCCCAATTTTCAGCAAACGAATGGAAGAATTTCTCCGAAAAAAGGAAGGAAGAGATTTTGCTACAGTATAGACTGACATACCTCGCAGAAACTGAAGTAAACTGGTGCCCAGAATTAGGAACCGTTTTAGCCAATGATGAAGTCGTAAATGGTGTTTCTGAGCGTGGTGGTTATCCTGTAGTTCGCAAGAAAATGAAACAATGGAGCATGCGAATTTCTGCTTATGCAGAACGCCTGTTGCAAGGCTTGGAAACCATAGACTGGACTGATGCTTTAAAAGATGCACAACGTAATTGGATTGGAAAATCACACGGTGCATCCGTCAACTTCTCGATAAAAGGTAGCGATGAAATTATAGAAGTATTTACCACGCGACCTGATACTTTGTTTGGTGTCAGTTTTATGGTTTTAGCTCCAGAACATGAACTAGTAAGAGAGATAACAACCTCAGAGTACAAAGAAGATGTAGAAAACTACATTTATGAGACCTCAAAGCGTTCTGAAAGAGAGCGAATGGCAGAGGTTAAACGTATTACAGGACAGTTTACAGGGGCATATGCTATCCACCCTCTTACCGGTGATGAAGTGCCTATTTGGATTGGAGATTATGTATTAGCCGGTTATGGTACTGGTGCAGTAATGGCAGTTCCTGCGGGTGATCAAAGAGATTATGATTTTGCTAAGCATTTCAATATTCCTATTCCAAATATATTTGAAGGGGCAGACCTAAGTGAGGGTGCTTGTGACAGTAAAGAAGCGACTTTAGCAAATTCAGAGTTCTTAAATGGTTTATCTGTCACTGAATCCATGCCAAAAGTAATAGCTAAACTTGAAGAAATAGGGGCTGGAGAACAAAAAACAAATTACCGACTGCGTGATGCTGTTTTTTCTCGCCAACGTTATTGGGGCGAGCCTTTTCCTGTTTATTATGCTGATAGGATGCCGAAGATGCTCCCAGAAGAATGCTTACCTTTAGTACTGCCGGAAATTGATGAATACTTGCCCACAGAGGCAGGAGATCCACCATTAGGACGTGCGAAAAATTGGGCATGGGATACCAATAAAAATAAGGTGGTTAGCAATGACCTGATAGATGATAAAACTGTTTTCCCTTTGGAATTGAATACCATGCCTGGCTGGGCAGGTTCTTCTTGGTATTTCCTTAGATATATGGATGCCAATAATGATCAAGAGTTTGCATCAAAAGAGGCTTTGAATTATTGGAAAGATGTTGATTTGTATCTCGGAGGTAGTGAGCATGCCACTGGGCATTTATTATACAGTCGTTTTTGGCAAAAGTTCTTGTACGATTGTGGTTTAGTCCCTAAAGATGAATATGCGAAAAAATTAATCAACCAAGGAATGATTTTAGGAACTTCTGCATTGGTATATCGTGTGAGGGGAACGAATCAGTATGTATCGAACGGATTAAAAGAGCAATATGAAACCGACCCTTTGCGTGTAGATGTAAACTTAGTAGGGCAAGGAGATGTTCTTGATGTGGAAGGGTTGAAAAAATGGATGCCTGAGTTCGAAGATGCTGAGTTTATTTTAGAGGACGGTAAATATATTGTCGGTCGTGAGGTGGAAAAGATGTCAAAGCGCTGGTACAATGTGGTGAATCCAGATGATATCTGTGAAGATTATGGAGCGGATGCTTTACGTCTGTATGAAATGTTTCTCGGTCCCTTAGAGCAATCTAAGCCTTGGAACACACAAGGGTTGAGTGGTGTTTCAGGATTCATAAGGAAGCTATGGAGATTATATCATACCAATGAGCAGTTTGAAGTATCTGATGCTGAGCCTACAAAAGAAGAATTGAAAGTGCTTCACCAAATGATCAAGAAAGTGCAAGATGATATGGATCATTTTTCGTTCAATACTTCAGTGAGCCATTTTATGATTGCTGTTAACGAATTTACGCGAATGAAGTGTAATAAACGTGCAATTTTAGAGCCTTTAGCGATACTCATATCGCCTTATGCTCCACACTTGGCAGAAGAACTTTGGGAGAAGCTAGGGCATAAGGATTCTATTAGTTATGCAACTTTCCCTGTTTTTGAAGAAAAGTATTTACAAGATGACACTTATAGTTATCCAGTATCATTTAACGGGAAAATGCGTTTTAAACGTGAGCTTGATGTTTCAGTTTCAAGAGATGATGTGGAGTCAATAATATTGGCAGATGAGGAAACACAAAAATGGCTAGGTGGGAAAACTCCTAAAAAAATCATTTATGTGCCTAAAAAAATTATAAATATTGTATTTTAGAAAATGAAGAGCAATAATCTCTTTACAGAAATTAAGGACTATGTAGTCATTACACTTTCCTTATTGTTATACACCACAGGTGTAATATTCTTCCTAATACCTGCCGAGGTGGTTGGTGGTGGAGTCACGGGTATCGCGTCGCTCGTTTATTTCTATTCCGGAGGAACTATTCCTGTAGCGATACCTTTTGTGATTATCAACGGAGTGTTGGTTGCAATTGGGATGAAACTTTTTGGGCCTAAATTTGGCATTAAAACAGTTTTTGCCATCGTAGTTACGTTCGTATTCTTATTTGTTGGACAGTTGTTTGCTACGCCTGAGATTTTTCAGACTTTAGCCAATACAGAGCCACTTTTGGTTGCCATAATAGGCGGAATGTGCACCGGTGCTGGAGTGGGAATTGCTATTGCCCAAGGAGGAAGTACAGGAGGCACAGATATTATTGCTCTTATTGCTAATCATTACTGGAATGTACCCTTAGGTCGTACGATATTATACGTAGATATACTTATCGTATCCTCATCATTTTTCGTAGTAGAGAACCCAATTTCGGTGATTTATGGATTTGTTGCTTTAGCAATGACGGCTTATTTTGTCGATTTAGTCATCGAAGGGCGTAAACAATCTGTACAATTTTTTATATTTACCGAAAAACATGAAGAGATGGCTAATCGAATTAGTGAAGAAATTGGTAGGGGAGTTTCTTTAATTGATTCCTATGGTTGGTACACTAAAAAAGACAAGAAGATTGTGATGGTATTGACACGAAAGGTGGAGAACCGACAGATTTTTAGAGTCGTAAAGGAAGTTGATGATAAAGCTTTTGTTTCTATGAATATCGTAAATGGAGTTTATGGAAATGGATTTGAATTAATAAGATAGTAAAAAAGAGAATACGAATGAATAGAAATTGGCGAATCGCAATTATACTAATAATAATTGTTTCAGTTTTAAGCAGTTGCAATAAACAAGGTCAAGTAAAAGAAGAAATTGTTGAAGAAGAGTCACAGTCAAGAATAAAATACGGATTTCCAATAGATGAATATCGTGTAGTGATAGACACCGTAAGATCCAATGAGACTTTATCAGATATTTTAGGCAGATATAATGTTTCATCAGCTATTGTTCATCGTTTGGTCGAACGTTCTGAGAATATCTTTAATGTCAGAAATATCCGTGCGGATAAACAATATTCGTTGCTTTTCTGCTCAGATGATAGTACAGCGATGCCTCAATATATGATTTATGAAAAAAGCTTATCCGAATATGCTGTTATAGATTTTTCGGATTCTATCACTGTATCTTTAGAGCAACATCCTAAAGAAAATCACACTGATGTTTATGGGAATACAATCAATAAAAGTTTGTGGCATTCATTTGTTGAAAACGGAGAGACACCTGCCCTAGCGATGGAAATGGCATCTGTTTATCAGTGGGCTATTGATTTCTACAATATTAAAAAAGGCGACTCCTATAAAATAGCTTACACACAGGATTATGTAGAAGGTAAGCCAATTGGAAATATTAAACCGATAGCCTCATCATTTACTCATCAAGATTCTACATATTATGCTTTTTGGTTTCAAAAAGGAGAGACAAAAGGCTATTTTGATGAAAATGGAGCAAGTCTGCACAAAGCATTTTTAAAAGCGCCATTAAAATTTACACGCATTAGTTCCAAATTTTCAGGCAGTCGACTACATCCAGTATTAAAATACCGTAGAGCACACCGAGGCGTTGATTATGCCGCACCAACAGGAACACCCGTAAGAAGCGTTGGTAATGGAACAGTGATAAAAAAGGCTTACCAAAGAGGTGGCGCAGGAAATTATGTGAAGATAAAGCACAACAAAACGTTTACGACGGTTTATATGCACTTTGTACGCCATGTAAAAAGCTTAAAAGTAGGACAACGTGTCAGCCAAGGGGATGTTATCGGCTATGTTGGTATGACGGGAAGTGCCACTGGACCGCATTTGCATTATGGTGTCATTAAAAATGGGAAATACATCAATCCATTGTCAATGAAATTACCTCCTTCAAAACCGTTGAAAGGGGAGCTGTTAGAGCGTTTTATGGAAACTAGAGATAGCCTATTATACCTAATTGATAAGAAACCGAGTGACTTACAGAGTCCAAATTAAGAGTATTCAGGTAATATTCTTTCGTTTTTCCTGAAAAAAAGTTAAATTTGCACTATGGATGAAGTTCAAAAATTGGACTTTAAAATTTAAAGTTTATCTTTGTCCCAAATTTTAGAAGTTGAACTAAACAATTAAATTATGTCTGAAATTGCAGAAAAAGTAAAGGAAATCATCGTAGAGAAACTAGGCGTTGATGAGTCAGAAGTAACTAACGATGCTAACTTTACCAATGACTTGGGAGCTGACTCATTGGATACAGTTGAGTTAATCATGGAGTTTGAATCAGCATTTGATATTGAAATTCCTGATGATCAAGCAGAGAATATCTCTACTGTAGGTGAAGCAGTTGCTCATATCGAAAAAGCAAAAGCTTAATTTTATCGACGCATAGTCATTAAAAACAAGAAAACTCATGTCCCTCACTGTTCGGTGAGGGACATTTAACAATTAAAAACTATGGAATTAAAACGTGTAGTTGTTACAGGAATGGGAGCTCTTACTCCAATTGGAAATAATTGGAAAGAATACACAGAGAATCTTATAAAAGGAGTCAGTGGCGCTCAAAAAATAACACGTTTTGATGCTTCAAAATTTAAAACTCAGTTTGCATGTGAGATAAAGAATTACGATCCTTTAGACTATTTTGATAAAAAAGAAGTTCGAAAATACGATCGTTATTCACAATATGCTATGGTTGCAGCAGATGAAGCCATCGCAGATTCTCAGTTAGACTTAGAAAAAATAAATCTCAAAAGAGCAGGAGTAATTCTTGGTGTTGGTTTAGGAGGCATTGATACTTTCATGGATGGTGTTTCTAATTTTGCTCAAGGTGATGGCACTCCGAAGTTTAATCCATTTTTCATTCCTAAAATGATTGGGAATATCGCTGGAGGCTTGATTTCTATAAGACATGGGTTGAAAGGACCAAATTTTACAACAACTTCAGCATGTACTTCATCAGCAAATGCTATTGTAGATGCAGTAAACTATATTCGTTTAGGCAAGGCAGATGTTATCGTTACTGGTGGAGCAGAAGCACCTATCAATGAAACAGGTGTCGGTGGTTTTAACTCCATGAAAGCTATTTCTACAAGAAATGATGATCCTAAGTCTGCATCTCGACCATTCGATGTTGATAGAGATGGTTTTGTTATAGGCGAAGGTGCAGGGATTTTAATCCTTGAAGATTATGAGCATGCCAAAGCAAGAGGTGCTAAGATTTATGGAGAAGTTGCTGGAGTAGGAATCAATGCAGATGCTTATCACATGACGGCACCACATCCTGATGGCGAAGGAGCTAAAGACGTAATGCTTTTAGCTGTTGAGGATGCAGGAATGAAACCTGAGGAGGTTGATTATATCAATGTGCATGGAACTTCGACAGGTTTAGGAGATATTGCTGAACCCCGGGCTATAAAGCTTGCATTTGGTGAGCATGCTTATGATTTAAACATCAGTTCTACAAAATCTATGACAGGTCATCTATTAGGAGGTGCAGGAGCAATTGAAGCTATTGCTTCCATTTATGCAGTGGCTAATGATATAGTTCCACCGACCATCAATTTGGATAATTTAGATCCTGAAATTGATGATAAGCTTAACTTTACTCCAAATGAAGCACAAAAACGTACAGTGGATGTAGCTATTAGCAATACTTTTGGTTTCGGAGGACACAATGCATCAATTCTATTCAAAAAGTTCAAAGCATAAGTTTTGTTAATTCATAAGATATTTAGAACCGTAAAGGGCAAATCTAAAAAAGATGCTTTTTACGGTTTTTTAATTCAATTACTGGGGCAGAAGCCTCGAAAGAGAGAACTGTATGCTTTGGCATTTCGTCATAAGTCTGCATCATTGTATATAGAGGGGCAGAAATTGAATAACGAAAGGTTAGAGTATCTTGGAGATGCTGTACTCGGTGCTATCATTGCTGATATTTTATTTGAAAAATATCCAAATCAAAAAGAAGGATTTCTTACTAAATTGCGGTCTAAAATAGTGGGTCGAAAACAGTTAAATCAATTAGGCTTTTTGCTTGGAGTGCAACAATTTTTGGTTTATCATGGTACTTTGGCAGAAAACGTTTTAGGAAATTGTATTGAAGCACTTGTTGGTGCTATTTATTTAGATTTAGGTTACGAGAAAACGAAGAAAATCATCTCTCGGCAAATTATCAAAAAATATGTTGACTTTGATGCCTTAATCAAGAATGACAAAAATTATAAAAGCAAACTGGTAGAGTGGGCACAGCATGAGAAGAAGAAATTGGTCTTTTCTACTGATGAGACTGAAAAAAATGGGCGACCTTATTTTTACACGAAAGTCTATCTAGATGATATGCCTTTTGGCGAAGGGGAAGGGCTTTCCAAGAAGAAATCTCAACAAGAAGCTTCGAAAGAAACATTATCAAAAATTAATCAAAGTAAGGAGCAATAACTAAAAAAATGTCTCTGATGTTTGTTGGAAAGCGAAAAAAAACATATATTTGCACCGCTAATGCGAGAATAGCTCAGTTGGTAGAGCACGACCTTGCCAAGGTCGGGGTCGCGGGTTCGAGTCCCGTTTCTCGCTCTTTTTTATTAGTAGTAGCCCAGGTGGTGGAATTGGTAGACACGCTGGACTTAAAATCCAGTGGGCATTGCGCCCGTGCGGGTTCAAGTCCCGCCCTGGGTACTCTAGTAAAAAGACAAAGTCGCTGACTATTCAGCGACTTTTTCGTTTACTTCAATTTTTTATTTCCTGCAATAAAAAAGAGGAACTTATTCCTAAATTCCTCATTACTCTCTCTTCAATCAAAGATTATTATAATTTCTCTAATTGCATGCGCAACTTATCTTCTACGTTAGCAATTAATTTATGGAAGTTGTCTCCGTATTCAGAAGCAAATGGATCTTTCCCTGGTATTCCTAAACGGATGCCGACTTGCTTTTGTTCTGTGGCTTTTTCTTTTTTATCTTCTAGATAGACATCTACCCATTCTATTCTGTCATAAAATCGACTAAGACGATTAACGCACTTGTTAATTCTTTCCTTCACATCATCTCCAATACTTATATCCACAGCCTGGATGTTGATGTTAATTCCTGTATTACCTTCTGTGTACTTCATATCTTTACGTTTTTAAAGGTTTATATTTATGACTCTCCAAGTGTGGATTATGCACACTCATGTACTCTACATTTTAAAAGTAAATATACTAAAAAAAAGAATCAATATTGATATATTGTAGAGACAACTTCAATTTTTTATAAAAAAGTATGTTTTATTTTAGCTACTTTCGTACAAACTATAAATAGTTTACTCAATTATTAATTCGTAATCAGAAACTATTTTAAATTTAAAGATTATGTGTCCATTATTAAAGTATATCAACTTTTCTTTTGCCATTTTAATTATAGGTCTTTTATCATCATGTGCACCTACAAAAGATAAAGCTATAGGCGTGATTGTCGAAAATGCAATGGTGGTAACTGCAAGAGAGGAAGCTTCTAACATTGGAATTGAGATATTAAAAAATGGGGGAAATGCTTGGGATGCTATGATGGCTACAGAACTTGCCCTTGCTGTATCTTATCCGAATGCAGGAAACATAGGAGGAGGAGGTTTTATGGTATATCGAACAAATGAAGGAGAAATAGGAGCATTAGATTATCGAGAAAAAGCACCTAAAAAAGCGTATAGAGATATGTATTTGGATTCTTCAGGCAATGTGATTCCAAATAAAAGTATTAACGGTGCTATGGCAGTTGGAGTTCCCGGTACAATAGCAGGTATTTTTGAAGCACATCGGAAATTTGGGAAACTCTCCGTGAAAGAAATTATCCAACCTGTAATTGATTTGGCTAACCGGGGAGTGGTAGTTACTGAAAAGGAAGCTGAGCGTATTGCAAAATATCAAGAGATTTTCGGAAAGATTAATAAAGACTCTATTTTGCTTCAGAATAATTGGAAAGCTGGTGATACTATTAAGTATAAGGCTTTAGCTAAAACTTTGGTTAGAATTCAGAAAAATGGTGAAGATGAATTCTATAAAGGAGAGACTGCCAAGATTTTGACGAAATTCATTCAAGATAATGGTGGTATTATCAACCATGAAGATTTATCAAGTTACAAACCAGTTTGGAGAAAACCGGTTTCTTTTAATTATGATAATTTACGTATCATTTCTATGTCACCTCCGTCAAGTGGAGGAATAACTTTAGCTCAAATATTTAACACAATAGAGCCTTACGATTTGCAAAAGTATGGACATAATTCTGTAAAAGCGATACAAGTCATTACAGAGGCAGAACGCAGAGCCTATGCTGATAGGAACTTTTTCTTAGGAGACCCAGACTTTGTATCTATTCCTACAAAACAGATGATGAGTAAAGACTACGCTAAAAATCGCATGCAAAATTTCAGTTTTAAAAAGGCAACGCCATCATCTGAAGTAGCACATGGAGTGATAGAAATCATCGAAAGTACTGAAACGACACATTATTCAATAGTAGATCAATATGGTAATGCAGTGGCTGTAACCACTACGCTCAATGGTAATTATGGTTCAAAACTGTATAGTAACGAGCTAGGTTTCTTTCTAAACAATGAGATGGACGACTTCTCGAGTAAACCCGGAGTTCCTAATATGTTTGGGCTCATAGGTGCAAAAGCCAATGAAATACAACCTGAAAAGCGTATGTTGAGTTCGATGAGTCCAACGATTGTGGAGAAAGATGGAAAGTTGTTTATGGTAGTCGGGACACCAGGAGGTTCTACAATCATAACTTCTGTGCTACAAACAATTTTGAACGTACATGAGTATGGTATGCCAATGCAAGAAGCGATAAATCAACCACGATTTCATCACCAGTGGTTGCCCGATGAAGTAATTTTTGAACCCAATGGATTTAGTTCTAAAATTCTGGATACGCTAAAAGGTAAAGGCTATAACGTAAAAGAGCAAGAAACCTTAATACTCGGTAAAGTTGAAGGCATCTTAGTTTTACCCGACGGCAGATTAGAAGGTGGTGCTGACCGACGAGGTGATGATAAGGCAGTAGGTTTTTAGATATCTTACTCCACTATAGAGATACTCTTAATATTTACAACCTGTTTTAGCATCTGTCCATCAGCTTCCATCGATTGGATTTCTCTAACTACATTCATTCCTTCAATGACTTTTCCAAAGGCAGTAAAACCCTGTCCATCCGGATTTCTTTTGCCGCCAAAGTCTAATTCCGGTTGATCACCGATACATATGAAAAATTCCGAACTCGCAGTTCCGGGTTCATTACGAGCCATCGAAATCGCACCATTTACGTGTAAAATCCCAGTTTCTTGTGTGGTTTCGTGTTTTATTGCTGGGTATGGAGCTTCTTCCACATCAAAACCAAGTCCCCCTTGTATCACCTCGATTTTTACATCATTATTTGGTTGGTTATTTTTACGAACAACGCGATAAAAATGAGCTTCCTCAAACTTATTGTTTTTAATGTAACGTATGAAATTCTGGCTAGCTATTGGTGCTTTATCAGGGTAAAGCTCTGCTTTTATAATTCCCAAATCTGTTTCTATCTCTATATTTACCACATTGTTATTGTTTTTCGTGCATGCGATAAGGAGAGCTAGGCTTAATAAAGTTATTAATTTTTTCATTGAATTATCTTTTTTTATTATATAATCTTACCAAACTACTTTACAAAGCCTTCCCATCTGTTGTTTAAGTACTGAATAAATGTATTGCCCAAACCTTCTTTTTGAAGGTGTTCTTTTGAAACTGGTAGCTGAATAGGAGTAAAATTTGGATTGTTCATTACTAACTTAGGAAAGTCATGGTGCAAAATAGCAGATTTTCCAATGGTGACGAAATCAACGCCAGCTTTTAGCACTTTATGTACATCTTCAGCAGTATATATTTTACCAGCGACAGTCCATTTTACCTTTTTAAAATTTAATTCCTTAAAATGCTCAAGCAAGGTTTTTTCTTGGTATTTTTCTTCTTCAGGATATTTGAAACAATCCCAAAGTGAAAAATCCAAACAATCAATGTTTCCTCCATCTATCAATCGTTGGGCAATCGTCTTTATTTCATCAATATCCATCCCAAATCTTTCAGGAGATAAGCGGATACATATCAAGAAGTCTTTACCGCATTCTTGCCTAATCCCATCGACAATTTCAAACAATAAACAAGCTCTATTTTCTAATATGCCTCCATATTTATCAGTTCGCTTATTTATTTCAGCGCTTAAAAATTGGGTGATAATGTAGCCGTGTGCTCCGTGTATTTGTACGCCATCATAGCCACACTTCTTTGACCGTACGGCTGCACTGATAAAATCATCTCTTAATTGCTCTACTTCTTTTAAAGAGAGTCCTCTCGAATTGGTTTCCTTATCATCAGAGGCTGACACAGGTCTATCTTCGAGGAGCTCAATTGGTGAACGCATTCCCGCATGATGCAACTGTATGATTGCTAAACTTCCATGTTGTTTGATATTTTTAGTTATTTTTTTGTGTCCTTCAATTAAATCATCACTAAATATGCCTAACTGTCCGGGGAAACCTTTGCCTGCTTTTTGTACGTGTGCCGCACAGGTCATTACAATGCCAAAACCTCCCTCAGCACGCATCGTTAACCATTTAATTTCAGTATCTGTGGCCTGTCCATTTTCGAGACTTTGTCTATTTGTTAGTGGTGCTAGCATAAATCTATTGGGCATAGTTTTACCACAAGGGAAAGTGATTTTTGAATTAGTTTGTATCATATTTTGGTATGTTTGAGATTATTTATAAAGATTCTATAACAATTTGAATATTTTACTAACTTAGTTATTTTATAAGGTTTTTAGGACAATTCCTTAAAATATTTATGGGTGTAAATCATTCTTGATATTTACATAAGCTTCTTTCCGATAAACTGGATAACATTAGCTTTACCTTTATGGTGGTCTCCTTCTTCTAGTACAATTTCAGTTTCATGAAGCTGTATCTTTTCAAAATTATGAAAAAAATCGTCTATTTTTTCGATGGAGAAAAGCATGTTTGGGTTACTAGGACCACCTGCCTTTGGATTTTTTTCTTGATTTTTGATATGATCTAAACTGAAACCTTCTAAGATTACGTAACCATTTCGCTTCAATAATTTAGTCAAATTTTTATGAATATCGTTTTCTTTCTCAGGAGGAAAGTGAGCATAAATCAGCACAATGGCATCGAAACTATTTTCTTCAAAGTCCAACTGCTCTATACTACCCACTTTATAGTCTATTTCTACATTCTCTGATTTTGCTAATTGCAGGGCTTTCTTTTTTCCTTCACTGCTAATGTCATAGGCAACAACCTCCAATCCCTTTTTAGCTGCATACACAGCATTCCGACCTTCACCTTCACCTGGGAATAATATTTTTCCTTTTAGATTAAGTCTATCAATAGTTCTTTTAAAGAAATTATTTGGCTCTTTGCCATAAATATACTCCTCTTGTGCGTATCTTTTATTCCAAAATTCTGACATTTATTTTTTTACTGTTAAGTAATTAATGATATTCTATTTTATTCTTTTTGCGTTCCAAATATATGTTTTTAGTCGCATTGTTTTTTCCATCGTTCTTTAACCCACTCTTTTTGCTCGGCACTGGTCAAAAACGTCCAAGCGACAATACGTGTAGATTTATTTCCTGTTCCCATAGGTATAGTCCTCACAACTTCCGCCTCAACTTTGTCTAAAACTTTGTAAATTCCTTTAAGATTAGATTGTTTAGAAACCAAAGTAGAATACCAAAAGCAATTTTTACTGTGTTTTTTGCTTTCTCTTACAAGGTTTTGAATAAATTTATTCTCACCTCCATCGCATACCAATTCATTGCTCACTCCAGCAAAATTCAACATTGGATTTTTACTGGTTTTCCCTGTCAGATTTCTGATTTTTCTTCGGGTTCCTTTTGTAGCCTCTTCTGTAGAGGAATGAAACGGAGGGTTGCAAATAGTTAGATCAAACTTTTCATCTTCTTTAATTATCCCAAAAATGACATCTTTTGAATTTTTTTGTAAGCGTAGGTCAATCTTCTCTTTAAGAGTGTCGTTGTTATAAATAATCTGATTTGCCGAACCTATGGATTCTTTATCAATGTCAGAGCCGATAAAATTCCAATCATATTCTGTAATGCCTAAAATAGGATAGATGCAACTTGCTCCTACACCAATGTCAAAACAAATAACCTTATCGCCAGTAGGAATCTTCCCAAAGTTTTTTTCCGCTAACAAATCTGCCATTCGGTGTATATAGTCTGCACGTCCGGGAATCGGAGGTGTAAGATGATTGTCAGGAAATTCCCAGTATTTGATGTTATAGTAGTGTTTCAATAATGCTTTATTGAGAAGTTTTACTGCTGTTGGATTAGAGAAATCCACAGAATCTTCTCCTAATTTATTAGGTTTAAGATAATTTTCAAGCTCGGGAGTAACTTCTATTAGAGCTTTCAAATCGTAGCGTTTTCTGTTCCTATTTCGAGGATGTAGCTTCGATTTACTATCTTTAGTTTGGACTTTTGACTTCAATATCGATTCGTATTTCTTCAATGGATATTAGATTTAGATGAGACTAATTCGTACTTTTTTTGTCTTTAATTTGGTGTTGTTTAACTTTTCAATCACCCTGTTAACAACTTTAGCATCTATTCCAACATAAGCACAATTTTGTTTTACTTCTATCACTCCTAACTGTTCGGGCTGGATGCCTCCTTTTTTTATAAATAGTCCTGCAATATCTCCTTTTGAAATTTTATCTCGTCTACCTCCTGTAATATAAAGTGTTCTCCTTTTTACTCCTTTAGGGTACTTAGGTTGTGGTAATTCTTCTGCTTTGAGAATTTCAGGGTCTACTTCTTGAATAAACTCTGGTAATTCTTCGCCTTCCCAGTGCAAAACATATGCCATACCGTCATTATTCATACGTGCAGTACGTCCATTTCGATGAGTAAATTCCTTCTCACGCATCGGAAGATGATAGTGAACGATAAATTTTAAATCAGGAATATCCAGTCCTAGAGCGGCTAAGTCGGTTGCTAAGAGTAATTGAGTGGTTCCATTTCTAAACTTCACTAAAGCACGTTCACGGTCAATCTGCTCCATGCTACCATGGTAGCACTCATGGGTAAAGTCGTTTTGATTTAAGAATTCACTGATTCTTTCAAGAGAATCTTTAAAATTACAGAAAACAATACCGGGATGAGGTCCAATGAAAGTCAGTGTTTTCTTCAGCGTTTCCAGTTTATCTTTATCAGTAGAAGAAATGGTTTTAACGACTAATTTAGAATGATTTTCTTTGATATAATTGATGAAAATAGGATTGTCTAAACCTAAAAACTCAGGAATTCCTACATCACTGGTAGCTGAGGTTAAAATTCTTTGCTGGACTTTAGGTAGAGCTTGAATGATTTCTTCCATTTCATTATCGAAGCCAATTTCCAAAGATTTGTCATATTCATCAATGATAAGTGTATTAATATGTTGTAATGTGAAATCATCACGCCTCAATCTATCTGCAATACGCCCAGGACTTCCTATCAAAACAGCTGGTCTTTGTTTTAAATCCAGTTTATCTTGTTGTCCGGAACGTCCACCATAAACTGCATTTACTTTGTAACCAGAACCCATTTTCCGTGTAACTTGTTCTATTTGTTGAGCCAGTTCACGAGAAGGCACTAAAATAAGTATTTGAATCTCATTAAGGTTTGGATCTAATCTTTCCAATAAGGGCAATATGAAAGCTAAAGTTTTACCAGTTCCTGTAGGTGAAAGTAACACGATGTCATTTTCTGAACGTATAGCTTTATGAGTCTCACGCTGCATTGGATTTAAAGTAGTTATCTCAAATTTTTCTAATATGTTTGATATTAGAGTTTTGTTTGATGTTCTTAGTTGATTTTTGGGAATCTTTGGCATTTGGATACAGGCTTATTAGATTGGTGATTCTGATATTTCGCATGAAAAAATAAGGTGTAATTTCCCATGAAAGAAATACTTTAAAAGATATTCGCAATATTATGTGCAAAGATACGAAATATAATATAGACACGATTTTGTGTTTCACTTCGAGAGTTTGACAACTGTTTTACTTAAATGTTTTCTTAAAATGAAGTGATTTTGAAGGTAATGTGTAATCTCAATGTTCTAAGTTTATTATATGGTTATTAAATGGTTTCAATATATAGTTAACTTTCTGATATTTAGCTGTTTGTGTGCTTATTTGTTTCCTGTTTTATTGACCCTAAGCATTTGTTTTTACTTAAAAAATAGCGAATTTTAATCGCTATTTAATCACAAACTCACTCTACTAGAACTATAAATATGTAAACCGATATGGGTACATTTCAACAACAAACAGGAGGTTTTCTTTGCAACTGTAAATTGAATGATAAAGTGATTGATAATTTCGATCGAGTTAGTTTTAGGATATTGATGATTCCTCTGTTTATAATGGTGCTTTTCTGTCTGTATTTTGTTTTTTTTAATACTGAAGATAGTTTTGTAGAAGGTTATATTAATATGCAGAAGCAACTTTTTATTTACCTGAATTCACATCTTTCAAAATTTCCCCATTCTCAATATAATATCACTCAGTTGGGTGACGTGCTTATATTCTTTCCTTTGATTAGTGTTTTTATTCTGTATGCACCTAAGATGTGGGAAGCTTTAAGAGTCTCTTCTTTATTCTCTTTAATTGTAGTCGGAGGCTTGAAAAAGATTCTTGCTGGTCTGGGAACAGCAAGAATCTTAGAACTAGATAGTTTTGTTATCGTAGGTAAAAAGCTGACGGGTGCAACTTCTTTACCATCAGGGCATTCATCATCAGTTTTTTTAGTTATTACGATAGTCTTGTTTGCGTTTATGTCTAGAAAGAAAATAAACCGAGTGATTTGGATTCTTTTCATGACGCTTTTAGGATTATTTATAGCATTATCAAGAGTAGCAGTTGGTGCTCACTACCCACAAGACGTGCTTATTGGAAGTGCGCTTGGATTTTCTCTAACAGTGATAGGTATTAAGTTAAGCACCAAAATAAATTGTGTGAGAAGAAAGCAGTTTTATCCGATTTCGATATTAATTTTAATGATATGGACAAGTGTCATTGTACAAAAAATTGTAGATACCAACTTGACCATTTTTTATATTGCAATGATTGGTCTTACACTCTCACTTTTCCTAATTTCAAAATTTTATCTACAGAAAACATTGCAGACAAGGCCATCTTTCTTTAAAAGACGAGTTTTGTCTTTCAGATAAGTTTAAACTCTAATTTCTAAAAGTTGTTACTAAAGAATAGCATTAAACAAATATCCAGAGATTATAATTGCGAGAGTCACTACACTAAAAAAGATTGCTATTAGTTTAAAAGTCATAACTTTTTTCAGCAAGGTTGCTTCAGGGATAGATAAACCAACTGTTGCCATCATGAAGGCAATAGCAGTACCGAGAGGTACTCCCTTTGCCACAAAAACTTCAATAACTGGAACAATTGCAACAGCATTGGCGTACATAGGTACTGCAAAAATAACTGCCAGCGGAACCGTCCACCATTCATCACCACCCAAATATTGATCAAAGAAATTTTCAGGTACATAACCATGCATGGCTGCACCAATGGCAATACCGATAATGATATATAAGAGAACATTTTTTACAATATCCCAAGCTGATCGTGTGATATCTGGTAATCTTTGGAGAAAACTTCTTTTATCAATTTGGTAGTTAACTTGCTCCATTTTTTTTGCTAGAATCTCTTTTGTCCAGTCAGAAAGATGGGGCTCTAACTTGAATTTGCTTAATATCCACCCGCTTAACGTTCCCAACAATATTCCTGAAATGGCATAAACTAAGGTTACTTTTACTCCAAATAGTCCTAAGAACATAGCTACTGCAACTTCATTGACCAGGGGTGAAGTAATCAAAAAAGCAAGGGTTACTCCCAAAGGAATCCCTCCTTGAACAAATCCTATAAACAATGGAACGGAGGAGCAAGAACAGAACGGCGTGACTGCACCAAATAGAGAAGCAAAAAAATATTCTAAGCCATATAGTTTTTTTCGATGCAAATAATCCTTCAACCGCTCAATTGGGAAGTAAGCATTTACAATACCCATAAAGAAAATAATAACAAACAACAGGATGAGAATCTTTATGGTGTCATAGACGAAAAAATTGAGTGCTGTCCCCAAACGAGTTGTTTCACTAATTTCAAAGACTGAGTAGATAAGCCAGTCAGCAAAATTTTGTAACCAATCAAACATGTGGATATTACTTCAAAAATTTCAGCACTTCATCTTTTGATGGAACTCTGCCTTTTATTTTAACTTCGCCGTCTATAACTAATGCAGGCGTAACCATGACATTGTATTTCATGATTTCCATCATATCTTCTACTTTTTCCACTGTAGCATCGATATTGTTTTCGGAAATTGCGTCTTTAACGACTTTCGTTACTGATTGGCATTTTGCACATCCAGTTCCTAATACTTTGATAGATTTACTCATAATTTTTGTTCTTAGTTTATCGCCAATAAACGATACGGTTATTAAAAAATATTTACTCAAAGAAGCTTTTAAACAAACGTTTTGCTATTTTCCAATTTTCCTGATGGATACAATACTTTATTTTTGGAGGATTGACTTCCCCTTGAATTAACCCTGCGTTCTTCAGTTCTTTTAAATGTTGTGAAATGGTAGATTGCGAAAAAGGTAATACATCAACCAAATCTCCAGTAAAACAACAAGATTGCTTTTCAAGATATTGCAGAATAGTGATACGCGTAGGATGTCCTAAGGCTTTGGCAAATCTAGCCAAAGTTTCAGTATCATCCGTGTATTGGATATGTTCTAAACTTCTTTTCATTGTTTATCGCAAATATACGATAGATTTTTTGTGAAACAAAAAAATATTAGTATTTCTGCTTTAAAGTTGGTACTCCAAAAACCTTTTAGTCATCTCTTTTAAATATTTTTTTGCATTAATGATAGCATCGTCTTGCGATTGTGAATAGGCTAAGATTTCATCTATGTAGCAAATTTTTGTATAGTTGGCTACTTCTTGCTTTGTCAATTGGTTTTGCCCACAAAAAAGTGCTACTTTTTGGGTGGATATTTCATCAAGGACTCCTTTTATAACTTTGCCTTGAAAAGTCTGTGCATCCATACTGCCCTCTCCACTAATAATCCAATCAGCATTTTTTATCTGTTCGCTAAATTTAGCTTCTCTTTTAACTATTGCTATTCCAGATTTTAATTTTGCATTTAGAAATAGCATTGCACCTGCACCCAATCCGCCAGCAGCACCTGCTCCTTTCATTTGTGAAACGTCAATATTAAAATGTTGTTTTACTATTTTATTAAAATGGCGTAAGCCTTCATCTAATGTTGCTACCATTGCACTGTCAGCACCCTTTTGTGGAGCGTAAACATAAGAAGCTCCATTTTTTCCAAATAGAGGAGCTGTAACATCGCAAGCGACTGTAATCTTTGTACTAAATAGTTTGGGATGCACATTTTTTGAGCTGATTTTTTGGATTTTATTTAAATCTGCACCAATGCCTTTTAGTGGATTTCCATCTTTGTCTAAGAATTGGTAGCCTAATGCTCTCGCCACTCCGATACCCGCATCATTAGTGGCACTGCCACCGATGCCTAAAACAATATGTTTTGCACCTCGTTCTATAGCATCGGCAATTAACTCTCCTGTACCGTATGTAGTGGTAAGCATTGGATTATACTCATCTTTATTTAGCAAAGAAAGTCCAGACACCGAAGCCATATCTATATACGCTGTATTCTTTGCTTGAGAATAATAATAAGAGGACTCTACTTTAAGAAATAGCGGATTGTGGGCTTCTATTTTAATTGCCTGTGTGTCTGAATAGTGTGCTAATATAGATGCAGTACCATCACCACCATCAGCCAGAGGTAGTTGTATTATTTGAGCAGAAGGCAGCCCCCGATGAAGTTCTTCTGCTACAATTTTACAGAACTCTATGCCCTTTAAAGAGCCTTTAAATTTATCTGGAGCAATGACAATTTTATACAAACTAATTCACTTTATTTCGGTACTAAATTAATTTAAAATATTAAAAAGATGTGAAATTTTTGCTAAGAATAGAGATTAATACCACAAATATTTAAATTTGTAGCATGTGGGAAGCTATAAAAGAACTTTTTAATAATAATATGCAATCATGCTTTTACAAAAGCAACTTTGGCGTAGAGTGTCCTGGTTGCGGTACACAGAGAGCTATTTTATTATTGATGGAAGGTGATGTGGCAGGATCTTTTAAAATGTATCCGCCCCTGGTTCTTATAGTTTTAACCCTAATATATTTACTATTGCATTTGATATTTCGTTTTAAAAATGGGGGTATTTGCTTAAAATATTTAGGTTTAGCTACCGGTTTTTTTATGATTTTCAATTATATTTACAGAATATTAGCATTATAAAACTAACACTAAAATATAAACTATGGAAGAGAAAAAGTTTTTTGAAGAAAGAGTAGAACCCGCTATGCAGGAACAGAGAGTAGAACCTCCTTTTCAGGAGAAATTGCCTAATTCAGAATTGGTGCTGACTATGGGTATTTTGTCTATCGTACTTTCTTGTTGCTGTGGTCCTTTTGCACTTATTCCAGGAATTATAGGATTGATTAAAGGAAATAAAGGAGTAGCTATGTATAATGCAAACCCTACAGGCTACACTCGCTCTTCATATACCAATTTGAATGCAGGTAGAATTGCATCAATAGTAGGTTTAGTTCTTATTGCTTTATCTATTATTTATACTATATATTCTGTATCAACTGTAGGTTGGGATGCTTATATGGAACAATATCAACAGGCGCTAGAACAATATCAATAAAAGTTCGCATATTTAAATCTTAAAAGCTACTAATTCTCTATCTTTGTCGCTATGAGACTTGAAGATAGGTTAGTGGCTTTTTCTATTTTAGGACAAGAACTGCAAGCGTTTTTAGCAAATAAAGGCACTTACAATACCTTTTTAGATAATGCTATAGAAAAAGCAAAAGTAGATAATCCTTGGTTTACTGATGAATCAGTAGCAAACGCTATACGAGGAATTATCACGCTTTTAGATAACAAAAAGTTAGAAAATTGGGTGTCAAATTATTCGTTATCAGAAGACAGCAAGACTGTAGCCTGTATTTTGGCTGGGAATATACCAATGGTGGGCTTTCATGATATGCTTTGTGTTTTATTATCCGGGCATCATTTTATTGGCAAAACATCAAGCAAAGACAAACAGCTTTTACCTGTCTTAGCTGAAATAATTATACAGGCTGATAAAAGGTTTGAAGAGAGAATCACGTTTGTTTCAGACTTGAAAGATATTAAGTATGATGCGGTGATAGCTACAGGAAGTAATAATACAGCACGTTATTTTCAACAATACTTTGGACATTTACCACATATTATTCGTAAGGGGCGTTCATCAGTGGCTATTTTATCAGGAAATGAGACAAAGGAGGCGCTGGAAGGATTGGGAGATGATATTTTTATGTATTTCGGATTAGGTTGTCGAAATGTCTCTAAAATATACATTCCAAAAGGCTTTGATATTCGAGGTATTTTTTCTCATTTTACTAAATATTCTAATTATCAACATCATCATAAGTGGATAAATAACTACAATTATAATCGGTCTATTAATCTGGTAAACCAACAACATTTTTACGAGACAGAATTTGCACTGTTTCAGGAGAGTTCCTCTTTGATTTCTCCAATTGCAGTTGTTTACTATGAAGAATATGAGTCATTATCGGATTTGTTATTGTTTCTATATGCTAATAACGAACAATTGCAGTGCATAGTAAGCAATATTAAATCAAATGATTTTGTACCTTTGGGCAAGGCGCAGTATCCGGAAGCAGATGATTATGCAGATAATATCGATACGTTAGCCTTTTTAAGTACTTTATAATAGTTGAAAATGCGATATTTAATTCAAGTCAAATCAGAAGAAGAGAAATCTTTCGGTATCCTGCTACAAATAGATGCTGAAGCTACCTTTTTAGAGTTACACGATTTTTTAATAGAGGTTTGTCAGTACGATCCTACACAGATGGCTTCTTTTTTTACAATTGCTGAAAATGGGCAACGTTTGCAGGAAATAAGTTTGATGGAACTTTCATCAGAAGATGCTGAACTCAATGAGGCTGTGATGGATGTCTCAACTTTAGGTGAATTTATTGGGGAGAAAATCAAAACGGTAGAATATCAATATGATTTCTTTGGTGATCGATACTTTACGTTAAAAGTTGTAGAAATACAAAAAGGTTCACAAGATGCAATAGCCCTTGTAAATAAGAACGGGACACCGCCTCCACAGATTTCTTTAGACGGTTTTGAAGGACTTGACTTAGCTGCTGAAAATCAAAATAGCGATGAGAAAGATTACGAAAGCTACCTTTCCTCTTTTGATGATTGTAAGGGAGATGATATTGATTTCCAATCTTTAGATGATTTGGATGATGACGACTTATACTAATGATAAAATCTTAGTGGTTCTCATTGGACCTACGGCAGTGGGAAAGACAGATACGAGCATCGCAATTGCTAGGCACTATAATACTGAAATTATCTCTGCGGATTCTCGGCAATTTTTTAAAGAAATGTCTATTGGAACTGCTGTGCCCGACTCTCGGCAACTTGAAGAAGTTAAGCATCATTTTATACAAAACCTATCTATTGATGACAAATACAGTAGCTATGATTTTGAACAAGATACATTAGCATTGTTGGAGAATCTTTTTCAGAAGAAAGATATAGTCGTACTTACGGGAGGATCCATGCTCTATATTGATGCAATATGCGAGGGAATTGACGAGATTCCTACCATAAGCAAGGAAATAAGAGAAAAAGTGGAACAGGACTATGAGGAAAATGGACTAACATCATTACAACTGCAACTCAAGGAACTAGATCCTAAGTTTTATGAGGAGGTTGATTTGTTAAATCCTAAAAGAGTGATGCATGCCGTGGAAGTTTGCTTAGAAGCAGGTGAGCCTTACTCAAACTTGCGTAAAGGTGAGCCAGCAAACCGTCCATTTACGATTGTGAAGATTGGATTAAATAGAGAGAGAGAAGAATTATATGATCGAATTAACAGACGTGTTGATATAATGATAGAGGAGGGGTTAGAAGAAGAGGCGAAGAATTTGCATCCTAAAAAGGGACTGAATGCGTTGAAAACGGTAGGCTATAAAGAACTCTTCGGTTACTTTGAAGGTGAGTATGATAAGAATGAAGCTATTCGATTGATTAAAAGAAATACAAGATATTATGCAAAACGACAGCTATCATGGTTTCGCCGAGATGAAGATATTCAGTGGTTTCATCCGAAGGACATAGAACAGATTATAAAGTTTATTGAAGAGAAGAAAGTAGCATTATTAACAAAATAATCACTTATGAAAATTGCAATGCTCTCTACATTTTATCCTTATCGCGGAGGAATTGCCCAGTTCAATGCACGTTTGTATAATGAATTGAGTAAATCACATGATGTAAGAGCTTACACTTTTAGTCGACAATACCCTTCCTTGCTTTTTCCGGGAAAAACCCAATATGTCGTAGATGCTAAAGATGCTGAAAAAGTAAATGCTGTTCGTATCTTAGACAGTGTAAATCCTTTTTCCTACTGGAAAACTGGCAAAACCATTAAAACGTGGAATCCTGATGTTCTTTTTCTCAGATATTGGCATCCTTTTTTTGCTCCTTCTCTCGGTACAGTTGCTAAAATGCTTAAAAAGGATGTGAAAGTGATTACACTTGTAGATAATGCTGTACCTCATGAAGATAAAGCAATTTATAAACCTTTCACTCATTATTTTACCAAGCAATCAGACGGTTTTGTAGCGATGAGTAAAATTGTGGAGAATGATTTACGAAGGTTAGCTCCTAAAGTTCCTTGTCTGCTGAAACAGCATCCGCTGTATAATCATTTTGGAGAAAAAAAAGACAAGATAAAAATGCTAAAAAAATACAGTTTAGCAACTAATAAAAAAACATTGCTTTTCTTTGGATTTATTAGAGAATACAAAGGTTTGGATATCTTGATTGAAGCTTTTGCAAAACTAAATGATAACTATCAGTTGATAATTGCAGGGGAGAGCTATACTGACTTTTCAAAATATCAATATTTAATTAATAAAAATCCTAATAAAGAAAGAATAGTGTTGCTCAATCGTTATATTGCTGATGAAGAAGTGGCAAGCTTATTCTCCTGTGCTGATGTTTGTGTGCAACCCTACCGCTCAGCTACGCAAAGTGGGATTACTGCTGTTTCTTATCATTTTGATGTTCCTATGATAGTCACGAATGTTGGAGGCTTAAAAGAAGATGTGAGACATGAAAAGACAGGTTTGATTGTTGAAGAGATTAATGCAACAGCTATTGTTGATGCTATTGTATATTATTTTAATGAAAATAAAAGAGAAACTTTTCAAAAAGGAATTCGAGAATTAAAAAAAGAATTATCTTGGAAAGCTTTTTGTGAAGAATTACTAGAATTTATATCCAACTTAAAAAAATAGAAAATGAAACGCATATTAATCTTATTAGCTTTAATACTAGTACTGGTACTGACTTTAGCTGTATTTGCTAACTATAGCAAAGGGTATCGTTCTGGCATTATCATGAAAATGAGTCGTAAAGGTTACGTTATCAAAACCTATGAAGGACAGCTGAATACCGGAGGTTTCTCGGGAGATGTGACAGGTGGTGACATGACTTCCATGATTTGGAATTTTTCTGTAAGACAATCAGAAAAAAGAACAATTGAAAAAATTGAAGAGGCCGTTGATAAAGGCAAGCGTGTAAAATTGTATTACGAAGAGAAGTATATCCCGATTCCTTTTTGGGGTGAAACAAAGTATTTTGTAGATAGTGTAGAACTCATCAATCCATAAGTTCAGACAGAAAACGTATCTTTGTGTCTATGTATTCAAGCAAATCTCTTAAAGAATTTACCTATTCAGTGTTTCGAGCTATTGGATGCTCTTCTGTCGATGCGTGTATCGCTTCAGAAGTATTGTCACAGGCTGACTTAAGAGGGGTAGATTCTCATGGAGTTGCGAGATTGAGTGGTTATGTACGTTTATGGGAGAAGAAGCGATTGCATGCTCAGCCAAAAATGAAAGTGGTACATGAAACTCCATCGACTGCAGTTTTAGATGCTGACCTCGCAATGGGTCTCGTTTCTGCTCAAAAAGGGATGCAGGTAGCGATTGAAAAAGCTAAGACTGTAGGTTCAGGCTGGGTAGCAATAAAAAATTCCAATCATTTTGGGATTGCAGCAGCACATAGTATGGTTGCTTTGGAGGAGAATATGATAGGTTTTGCTATGACGAATGCCAGTCCTTTGGTCGCGCCAACGTTCTCCAAGAGTAAATTACTAGGAACAAATCCAATATCTGTTGCCATACCTACTGCTAAACAACCTCCTTTGGTTATTGATTTGGCAACAACACCTGCTGCCAATGGGAAGCTCGAAGTATTACAACGTGCTGGAGAAAATGCTCCAAAGGGTTGGGCGCAGGATGCTGAGGGCAATCCATCAATAGATGCTTCAATTTTAAAGAAAGGGGGAGCTATGCTTCCATTGGGTAGCGACCGTCAACATGGAAGTCATAAAGGGTACTGCCTAGGCTCATGGGTTGATATTTTCTCAGGAATACTTTCTGGTGCTAATTATGGACCATGGGTACCACCGTTTGTGGCATTCTTAGATCCTTTAGAAAACTTGGTGGGTGAAGGCTTAGGACATTTTGTAGGAGTATGGAGGGTAGATGCTTTCCGTCCTGTAGATGAATTCAAGAAGCATATGGATCAGTGGATTGAAACCTTTAGAAATGCGAAACCAACAGGCGATGAAAAAGTACTTATTCCCGGTGATCCTGAACGCTTGCTAACAGCGAAAAGGCTTAAAGAAGGCGTCCCCGTTCAGCCACAAGTCATTGACGACTTAAAACAACTGGCAAATAAACTAGATATAACATTCTCAATAGAGAAACAATAACACCATTATTATGAAAAAGAAATTAAAAGCTATAGCAATATGTTTAGTTGTCGGACTAGGACTTAGCTCTTGTGCACTTTTTGGAGAGCGAAAACCATGTCCGGCATATACTCAAATTTCACAAAAAACGGTAGAATCTGAAGTAGGATAGAAATTCATAGCAAACGTTTTAGGTTTGTTGGAAGTTTCTGAAATATAGAAGATTATGTCAATTGTGTTTTTGCGGGTCAGGAAAAAAACATTTGTACATGTACTTCATAATTGATATATTTGTACAGCTCAAAAAGGAATAAAAAACAATTAAAAAAATCATAGAATATGTCTAAAGTAAAAATGGCTATCAATGGTTTTGGCCGCATTGGAAGAAATGTATTCAAAATCGCAATGGAAAGAGACGATATTGAGGTTATTGGAATTAATGACCTTACAGATAATAAGACGCTCGCACATTTATTGAAGTATGACTCTACTCAAGGTAAATTTAATGGAACTGTAGAGGCTAGTGATGAGGGAATTACTGTTAATGGTAAATTCATTAAAATAGATGCTCAACGTAGTCCAAAAGATATTGACTGGGGCGGAGAACCAGATGTAGTGATAGAATCAACAGGTGTTTTTAGAACACGTGACGGTGAAAGAGGCGGATATGGCGATCACTTAAAAAATGGAGCGAAAAAAGTAATATTAACTGTTCCTGCTAAAGACAAGATTGACAACATGATTGTGATTGGCGTGAATGATGATAAGTTGACACCAGAAGATGAATGTGTTTCAAATGCATCATGTACTACAAACTGCTTAGCACCAGTTGCAAAAGTGTTAAATGATAAATTTGGCATTGAAACAGGATTTATGACAACAGTTCACTCATATACGAATGATCAGAGTATTTTAGATGGTCCACATAAAGACCTTAGAAGAGCTCGTTCATGTGCTGTTTCGCAGATACCAACAACTACTGGGGCAGCAATAGCAGTAGGGAAAGTACTACCGGAGTTAGATGGAAAAATGCACGGAATGGCTGTGCGTGTACCGACTCCAACAGGCTCCATGGTAGATTTGGTTGCTAACTTAAAAAAGGAGGTGACAGTAGAAGAAGTGAATGCTGCAATGAAAGAGGCTGCTGAAGGAGAAATGAAGGGAATTCTAGAATATTGTGAAGATCCGATTGTATCTGTGGATATTATTCATAGTTCTTACTCTTCGATATTTGATTCACTATGCACAATGGTTGATGGAAAAACAGTAAAAGTTATTTCTTGGTACGATAACGAATGGGGATATTCAACAAGAGTTGTAGATTTAGCTGAGAAATTGTTTCAATAAGAAGAATAAATTTTGAAAATAGAAAAAACGCATCATTAAATACGATGCGTTTTTTTTCTATCTAGAAGTAAGTTATATTCTTTAGCTCAATTCTTTACTACTGTTATGTACCATGCCTGATGAGGCGTTCACACAAATTACATTACCATCAACTAAAAAATCGAGGATATTTTTCAAACCGACAACCACAGGTATTTTTAAGGTACGCCCTGCAAATGCGGCATAGGACGTGTAGCGACTTTCTTTCGTAATAATAGCTCCAGCTAATTTTATATATGGCGCATAGGATTCATTGAGTATATCTGAATAAATAATATCACCTTCCTGAATTTTTGTCTTTGCATCGTTTAAAGAGTTGATTATACGAACTGGTGCGGTATGTTTGCCTTTGCCAATACCTAAACCTTTCATATAAAAAGCTCCTAAGGCTCTAACTCTCATGGTGTTGGTTGCACCAGAGATTCCTATGGGGACACCAGATGCAATAACTGCAAGATCACCAAATTCAACGAGTTTTGATTTTAATGCACAATTTTCAATTTTCTCGTAGATAGTATTATCGTTTCCTAATTCGTCTAATAATAAAGTGGTGACTCCCCAAACCAATGCTAACTGTCTTCTGACCTCAGGATAAGGTGTCACAGCTATAATCATGCATGATGGACGGTGCATCGCAATCCGTCTGGCTGTAAAGCCTGAAGTTGTAATAAGCAGAATACACTTGGCACCTAAATGATAAGCAGAATTAACTGTGGCTTGCGACACCGTAAAGGTAACACTATCATGAAAAGGGTGTCGGTCTAAATTTGAAAGGAATCCAACCTGACTTAAACTTCGTTCTGTTCGTTCGGCAATAATTGCCATTGTCTCCACAGATTTTACAGGATAAGAACCTGCCGCAGTCTCCCCACTGAGCATTATGGCATCAGTGCCATCATATATAGCATTGGCAACGTCTGCAGCTTCTGCGCGTGTAGGTGACGGATTACGCATCATAGAATCTAGCATTTGGGTTGCAGTAATCACGGGTTTGCCCAACATATTACATTTTTTAATCATTGATTTTTGAGCAATTGGCACTTCTTCAAAAGGTATTTCGACACCTAAATCACCACGCGCCACCATAATTCCATCAGATACGTCTAATATCTCATCAATATTTGCATAGCCTTCTTCATTCTCTATCTTGGAGATAATTTGCACATCGGTATGATTATTTTCTTCTAATAATTTACGTATAGCTAAGACATCGTCGGCTTTACGAATAAAGGAAGCTGCGATAAAGTCTATATCTTGAGAAAGTCCGAATAAAATATCACTTTTGTCTTTAGCAGTCATTGCGGGTAGATTGAGTTTTACACCAGGCGTATTTACACCTTTTTTAGTGCTAATTTTACCTCCAAATTCAACTACAGTATGTATTTCATTATCATGAATATCATTAACTCGGAGTCCGACTAGTCCGTCATCAATCAAGATTCTATTTCCAGGTTTGATTGTTTCGTGCAATCCATCATAATTAATTTGCACTTTTTTATGATTTCCCAACACCTCTTCTGGAGTTAGAATGAAAGGCTCACCTTTGATCAATATGGTGTCTGGTTCTACCTCTCCTAAACGGATTTCTGGACCTTTGGTATCTAAAAGAATTCCAATAGGTTTATTCAATTCACTTCTCACTTCCTTAATCATATCCATTAACTCTTTGTGAGTATCATGATCTCCATGGGAAAAGTTAAGTCTGGCGACATCCAATCCTGCTTCCACGAGTTGTTTAAATGTATTTTTGTCGTTACTAGCAGGTCCTATTGTGCATACGATTTTTGTCTTTCTCATAATATATTTGCTTTAGCTAATAAGGTAAAGATAATGAAAACAATAAAAAAAAGCTTGCATAGTGTGCAAGCTTAGCAATAAAATAATGCGATGTGCAATGTATTTTATGGGCAACCACAACCATTATTAAATAATCCACAACTCGTTAGCATAATCGCCAAGAAAACGAGTAAGGTTATTTTTTTGTTCCATTTTATCTTCATATATCAAGATATTTTTAAGCTCTCAATCGCTGTGCATTCGTATTATCGAGTTTTTTCTCTGCATACTTGCGAGTGAGCGTAAAAGTTTTTTTGCCAGTAGCTGGCATTTCAAACATTGCATCGGTCATAATGGTTTCACAAATACCACGTAAACCTCGGGCGCCAAGTTTAAATTCAATCGCTTTATCTACAATATAATCAAGTGCTTCTTTTTCTATTTTCAACGTAATACCATCCATTTCAAACAACTTCTTGTATTGTTTGATAATAGCATTTTTAGGTTCCGTAAGAATACGAAGGAGCGCATCTCTATTCAACGGTTCTAGATATGTAAGAATAGGTAAACGACCAATAATTTCTGGAATCAGACCAAAAGCCTTTAAATCCTGTGGAGCAACATACTGCAAGAAATTCTCACGGTCGAGGTTTTCTACAGCTTTGCTCGCATTAAATCCAACAACTTGAGTGTTTAGTCTTTGCGCAATTTTTTTCTCAATGCCATCGAAAGCACCACCACAAATAAATAGTATATTTTTTGTGTCTACAGCGATCATTTTCTGGTCAGGATGTTTTCTTCCGCCTTGTGGTGGTACATTTACTATAGAGCCTTCTAGTAACTTTAGCAAACCTTGTTGTACTCCTTCACCACTCACATCACGTGTTATCGATGGATTATCACCTTTGCGAGCAATTTTATCGATTTCATCAATGAATACTATCCCTCTTTCTGCAGCTTCAACATCATAATCGGCAGCTTGAAGCAATCGAGTCAAAAGTGATTCAATATCTTCACCTACATATCCAGCTTCTGTAAGTACTGTTGCATCTACGATAGCAAAAGGCACTTGGAGCATCTTAGCAATACTTTTTGCTATTAAAGTTTTTCCAGTTCCTGTGCGACCGACCATAATGATGTTTGACTTTTCAATCTCCACATCATCTTTGACTTCTTGTTGTAATCGTTTGTAATGATTGTAAACGGCTACTGATAGTTGTTTTTTAGCAACATCTTGATCAATAACATAGGAATCTAAAAAAGATTTTATTTCGTGTGGCTTTAGAAGTTTAAAGTCAGGAGCTTCACTTTTTCTTTGTGCTTTTAGTTCTTCTTTGACGATGACGTGTGCCTGTTCTGCACAATTCTCACAGATAAAAGCATCTACACCAGATATTAGCAGTTCAACGTCTTTGCGTTCTCTACCGCAAAAGGAGCATTTATCCATATAGTTTAGTCCTCTTTTGTTTTACGTGAAAGTACCTCATCTATCATTCCATAATCTTTTGCTTCTTGAGCTGTCATCCAATAATCACGATCAGAATCCTTTGCTACTTTTTCGATTGGTTGTCCAGAATGTTGTGAGATAATGCTATAGAGTTCTTGCTTAATTTTGATAATTTCTCTTGCTGTAATTTCTATGTCAGAAGCTTGCCCTTGGGTACCGCCCATAGGTTGGTGAATCATCACACGTGAATGTTGCAGTGCAGATCTTTTCCCTGGAGCACCGGCAGTAAGCAAAACAGCCCCCATAGATGCAGACATTCCTGTACAGATAGTCGCTACATCACATTTAATGTACTGCATGGTGTCGTAAATACCTAAGCCTGCATAAACAGAACCACCAGGAGTGTTGAAATAAATTTGGATATCTTTTGAAGGGTCAACAGATTCCAAAAATAATAATTGAGCCATAATGATATTGGCTACGTGGTCATCAATTGGCACACCTAAGAAGATAATCCTATCCATCATTAGTCGAGAAAACACATCCATAGATGCAATATTCAGCTGGCGTTCCTCGATGATAGTTGGAGAAATATAACTGCTGGTAATGTCAGCATATTTGTCAAATATATTACTGTTAATGCCTTTATGTTTGGTGGCATATTTTTTAAATTCGTCTTTTGGAAACATCTTGTATTTTATCGTTTAAATATCATGCAAAGATACGAACTTTTTGGAAATAGGCTTAATTAGCTAAGGTTTCCTCTTTGTCTTTTGAAACTTAGGTTTATTTACTATCTTCGCTCGCTATGGATACGATACCTTTTATTACAAACGATGCCGTTGTCTTAGGCATTTTAATGATTCTGCTTGGGGGTATTTTCTACACCTCTGCAAAGGCTACAGGTTTCTGGGCTAAGTTTTACAAGATTATTCCTTCTTTGTTGGTGGCTTATATGCTTCCTGCTGTACTGACTTCAATGGGACTGATTGCTCCGGAATGGAAAGAAGTAACTGCTGATGGAGAAATTATTGAAAGAAGTTCACAACTCTACTTTGTGGCAAGTCGCTATTTACTTCCTGCCTCTTTAGTTCTTATGACATTAAGTGTTGACTTGAAAGCGGTATTTAAATTAGGGTATAAAGCCTTAGTGATGTTTTTTGCTGGAACGATAGGAATAGTAGCAGGAGGTCCTTTGGCTGTTTTGTTAGTTTCATTAGTTTCTCCTGAAACTGTAGGTGGAGCCGGGTTTGATGCGGTTTGGAGAGGTTTGGCTACTATAGCAGGAAGTTGGATAGGTGGAGGAGCGAATCAAATTGCGATGTTGGAAATTTATGAATTTAATCCACAACGATACGGCGGTTTCGTTTTAGTCGATATTATTGTTGCAAACATTTTATTGGCTGTATTGCTTTTTGGAATTGGACGTAAGGACAAGATAGATCGTTGGTTGAAGGCAGATACGTCAGCTATTGAGAATTTGAGAAAAAAAGTTTCCGATTATGCCGAAAGTCTAAAAAGAATTCCTTCACTTACTGATTATATGGTTATTTTAGCGATTGCCTTCGGTTCTGTAGGTTTTGCTCACTTTGCCGGAGGTCATATTACGGATTTCTTAGTCTCTAATTACGAAATTGTAAGTAACAAAACTTCAGCATTTTCATCTTTTGGGTCTGAGTTTTTTTGGTTGATATCATTGTCTGTTATTCTAGGTGTAGCATTATCATTTACTAAATTCAGAGAGTATGAAGGTGCTGGTGCCAGTAAAATAGGAAGTCTCTTTATTTATATATTAGTGGTGACCATTGGAATGAAGATGGATTTGCGTACTATTTTCGAAAATCCTGGATTATTTATAGTTGGACTGATTTGGATAAGCATTCATTTTATCATATTATTAGTTGTTGCTAAACTGATTAAAGCACCTTTCTTTTTTATGGCAGTGGGAAGTACTGCTAATGTAGGAGGCGCAGCTTCAGCACCTATTGTAGCCACGGCATTTCATCCGGCACTTGCAACGGTTGGAGTCCTGCTAGCAGTACTAGGATATGTCGTGGGCACATATGGAGCTTTACTTACTGCTGAGCTGATGCGCATTGTAGCACCTTAACAAAAAAATATGAGCCAAAATGTTGTTCCACACTCTTATTTCTTAAAAGAAAATGTTGTTGCCTTGGCTAAGGAATTGTTAGGGAAACGTGTCGTTACCGTTATTGACGGAGAAAGAGTTTCTGGTATTATTAATGAGACAGAAGCTTATGCAGGAGTAATAGACAAAGCTTCTCATGCATACGGCAATCGTAGAACTAAACGCACGGAAATTATGTACAAGCAAGGTGGTCATATTTATGTTTACCTTTGCTATGGAATCCATTCGTTATTGAATATAGTTACCAATAGGAGAGACATTCCTCATGCAATATTGATACGTAGTATCGTTCCAGATTTTGGATTAAATACGATGTGTGATAGGAGAGGAATCTTAAATTTAAAAAATATTGCTAATGGACCGGGTAAAGTTGCTCAGGCTTTAGGCATTTTACCCCAACATACAGGCTTATTACTTGGAGAGAAAAAAGAGCATGAAATCATATGGATTGAGGAGGGAATCTCTGTAGATGATAAATTAATAGAAGCCACTCCTCGCATTGGGATTGATTACGCAGAAGAAGATAAACATAGACCTTGGCGATTCGTGATTCCTGCTAGTGAAATTCATAAAAAAATAGAAGCTCATGAAAATTGATTTCAATTTTCATGAGCTTCTCAACTTATATCCAAAATTGTAATTGTTAAATTACTTATCAATAGAACCTAAAACTCTTTTCATAAAACCATTCAAAGCTTCTCTTTGTGGAGTTCCTTTTTCTATTTCTTTATGTACTTCTAATGCTCCATACATATTAGAGATAAGCTCTCCTATTACATCTAACTCTTCATCTTTAAGACTTGGAGCCTCCGAGATAGCTTCAAGAGTCTCTATTGCTTCCGTTACATAGTCAGCATCATGATTATCTATGAACTCTGTGATTTTTTTAATTACCGGTAACTTCATTGATAAAATCTTTTAAAACATCAGCTTTGTTTGTCTGTGTTTGATTAACAAGTTTCCCATCTTTAAAAGCTGCAAACGTAGGTAGATTGTCTACATTAGCTAACTTTCTTGATTCTGGAAATTTCTCTGCATCTACAACTACAAAAGTTGCATCATTCTCTTCTGAGAATTTTTTGAATTTAGGTTTCATAATTCTGCAATTTCCACACCATCCTGCTGCATACTGTACGAAAACCAACTCATTATTCTCAACTACTTCTTTTAAATTATCTTTCTCTAAAATTTCCATAATTTTGTTTTTTTTAGTGTTTACTTAAATAAGAAGCAACTCCATCACGGTCAGCTTTCATTGCCTCTTGACCTCTTTCCCAGTTAGCAGGACATACTTCACCGTGTGTTTGTACGTGTGCATAAGCATCGATTAAACGAAGGTATTCAGAAACATTTCTACCCAATGGCATATCGTTAATGCTTTCATGGAATACTTTACCTTCTTCATCGATTAGGAATGTAGCACGGTAAGTTACGCTATCACCATTTCTTAAGAAAGTTTGTGTCTCTTCGTTAAACTCCTCTTCGCTTGAATCCAAAATTCCTAATGCCTCTGCCAAGTTACGATTAGAGTCTGCAATTAATGGATATTTAACTCCTGAGATTCCACCATTATCTTTTTCAGTATTTAACCATGCAAAGTGTACCTCTGCAGTATCACATGATGCACCTACAAGAATAGTATTACGTTCTTTTAATTCCTCAGCAGCTGCTTGAAATGCGTGAAGCTCTGTAGGACATACAAAGGTGAAGTCTTTTGGCCACCAAAATAATAACACTTTTTTATTATTTTTAGTCGCCTCTTCTAAAATGTTGATTTCAAAATTGTCACCCATTTCGTCTATCGCTGTCGCTGTTAAGTTTGGGAATTTTTTCCCTACTAATGTTCTCATGATTATTCAGTTTTTAATTTTAAATATTACACTAACAAAAATACATTAAATATACCATCTATAGAAAGAAAATATATTGTTAATAGCTTAGTAATATAGATAGAATAAATAAGAATAGCTTCTATTATAAATCATATTTTTCGAATTATTTTCCCAGTAGAAGTGTAGGAGAAGTTTTCTTTAAACACAATATCTCTCGGTGCGGATTGTTTTGGTTTTAAGTTCCTAAACTTTTCTTTTAGCTTTTCAATCTTTTTCTTATTCCAAATTTTGTCTTCAATGAACAATACTACTCGTTCTCCTAATTTTGAATCAGGAGCTCCTTTAATATAAAATGGTTTTGAAATATAGGGATAAAGCTGTTTTTCAATATCCTCAGTATTTATCTTTAATCCTCCACTGTTGATGATGTTATCATAACGTCCTACAAACTCAAAAGTATTATTGGAATACAATTTTATTACATCATTGGTTTTCAATAAATCTATTCCTAAATGAGGTGCACTAATACAAAGTCTTGATTCTTCATCAGTACTCAATGTTATGTTTTTCATTACGTTAAATGATGATGAGGCGTCATATCCATTGAGTTTTCGTAAGGCAATATGACTAACTGTTTCTGTCATTCCATAAGAAAGATAAAATTTGGAAGGATGATTTTTTATTTTTTCTTGAAAATGCTCAGGAACGCCAGCTCCACCTAAAAGAATTGTTTTTATTCTATCTAAGTGTTCAAAATTTTCAATTGCTTGAGGCGGAATTAATGCCCCAAAAGTAATCTTGGGTAGAGAGTTTAAATCAAGTTTGAATTTTGGAGGTAAAGTATAGAGCTTGAGCTTCCATACGATAGCTCTTACTACCATCATCATTCCTGCAATTTTAGTTACTGGCAAGCAAAGTAATGCGGTATTTCCTTTTTGAAATTGAAAAAAAACTCCAGTAAGTTTAGCACTATTTACCATGGCTTCCTTTGTGTGAACGATCGATTTTGGTGTACTAGTTGATCCAGATGTATGAACTGTAAATTTTTTTTGAGAATGCCATTTCCTGATAAATAACAAAACTTTTTCGTCAAATTCATTTGTAGAATTAACTATATCTTCAGGATGTGCATATTGACTGAAATCTAAAAGCATTCCCACTCTTTTTTAGGGTTGTACCAAAGTTCTTCTCCTCGTATTTCTAATGGTGAATTGATGTTATTTGTGTAAAGACTCCCAGTGCCTAATCCTTGGTAACTATTCTCTGTATTTAAAGTAGCAGTCCATTGGGCTATAGTATTGAGTCCAATATTACTCTCAAGTGCTGAGGTTACCCACCAGCCAATATTTCTTTCTTCTGCTAAGTCTATCCACTCTTTAGATGCTTTAAAACCACCTAATAAGCTGGGTTTCAAAATGATATACTGAGGCTTTATAGTTTCTAACAAGGCTATTTTCTCTATGGTTGGGAAAATACCGATCAATTCTTCATCTAAGGCGATAGGAAGCGGGGTATTTTTACAAAGTTTTGCCATTTCCTTCCATTGCCCTTGTTTTAATGGTTGCTCAATAGAATGAATACCCAACTCAGCAAAGAAATCTAAATGTTCCATGACATCTGTGGGAGTGAAAGCCCCATTGGCATCAACTCTTATAGTATGCTCAGGAAAGTTTTGACGAATCTTTTTGAGCAGTTCTCTTTCTTTCTCTACATTTATTGCTCCGACTTTCATTTTAATACATTTGAACCCGGAGTTTGTTTTTGAGTGTAGTTGCTCTTCCATAAAATCATAGCTCCCCATCCAAAGCAGTCCATTGATTTTGATGCCATAGTTGCCCTCTGTAAAGGGGGAGGGAAATAATAGGTGCTTGCCTCCTTTTTGTAAGTCTAATAAAGCGGTTTCTACAGCAAATTGCAACGCAGGATATTCTGTCAATCCCCCATTTAGCCAGTAAAAATAGTCTTCAATATTCTCGCAAACCTCTTTTATTTTAGCTTCTATGGTGTCATTATCGTCATATGATAACTTAGGAATAAGGGAACACTCGCCAATGCCCTTTACAGATGGGTTGGATTCGTCCCAGATACTGATAAACCATGAATCCTTTGTCTTCAAAACTCCTCTTGAAGTTCCGCTTGGCTGTTTGAATTCAAGTTTATGATATTTGTAGTCTGCTTTCAGCATTTAAATTGATTTTCTTCAAAATTAATGAAAAAGGAATTAACATAGAGCAAATCCAGTAATCCATAATACCACTAGAAAAACGGTACTTAATGCTACTTTTTTTAATTCGGGATCTAAGTCTTTTATTTGCTTCGTTTTCCAAACTCTAATTAAATGTATTGTCAGAGGAATAAAAACAAGAAGATAGAGTAGCTGATATGTGCATTGATAAGTTAAAATCGTATAGAAAACAGCACTTAATAAAGCCATGCCCAATAAAATAGTGTGATAGATTTTACTATTGTAAACACCAATGTTTACAACCAGCGTTTTTTTATTACAAAGTTTGTCATTTTTAAAATCACGGAGATTATTGAGGTTAAGAACGGCTACACTTAATAGCCCAACTGTCAGACCTGGTAGAAGTATTTCCCAATTCCAGTCTACCGTTTGGACTATATATGCAATGCAGACAGGTATCCATCCGAAAAAGAAGAAAACAAATAGGTCACCCAGTCCATAATATCCATATGCTTTCCGACCGACTGTATATTTTATGGCTGCTCCAATACCTGCTAAACCAAGCAAAAGAATTCCTATAAAAGCATAATTAATTGTATTAAAACTATAGAAGAGCAATGATAATCCAGATGCAAGTATCATAATGATACAAATGACAATTCCTATTCTCATTTCCTTAGGAGAAATAATGCCACTTTGTACAGAGCGCAAAGGACCAGCACGGTATTCATTATCTGTACCTTTTTCAGCATCGCCCAAATCATTAGCCATATTTGCTAATATCTGTAGCAGGAGAACTGTCACGAGGCATAGAATTGCAATAAACCATGAGAAATTCCCATCACGAAAAGCCAATCCTGCTCCTAAAATAGCTCCAGCTGAGGACAGTGGGAGTGTGCGTAAACGGAATGAACGTATCCAAGCTTGTGTTTTAGTCATTTTATCTTATCCCCCTTTTATTTAAAGCTCTATGGTATGCTCTGGCATTCCTATTGTGCTCAGAAAGTGTTTTAGAAAAAACATGGTATCCTGAGAAGTCGGCTTTGGCACAAAAGTAAATATAATTATGATTTTCAGCGTTGAGAACTGCATCTATTGCACTTATCGAGGGCTGGCGAATAGGACCTGGGGGAAGTCCGGAGTATTTATAGGTGTTGTATGGAGAGTCGACCTCCATGTGTTTATTGAGCAATCTTTTGATTGTAAAATCTCCTACTGCAAATTTCAAAGTAGGGTCTGCTTGCAATGGAATATTTCTCTCTAAGCGATTAAGGTAAACTCCTGCAATTCGAGATTTCTCATCACTCTTATTCGTCTCTTCATCTACTATAGAGGCTACTATACTTATTTGCTTCTGTGTATAGCCAAGTTCCTCAGCCTTTTTCTTACGCTGTGTATTCCAAAACCTGAGATACTCCTTATTCATCCTGTCAGTAAATTCTTTGGGTGTAGCTGTATAATACATTTCATAGGTATTGGGTAAAAACATCCCAATGAAATTATTCTTATCAAATCCATAAGAATTAGCCACAGAATCGTTAGTCAAATGATTTAGTAATTCTAACGAATCGGGTTTTATTTGTCTAGAGATTTTTCCCGCGAATTCAAAAAGTGTGCGTGTGTTATTAAAAGTTAATTTGACAGGACTTTGCCTGCCAGCTCGTAGGGTGTTAATAAAGGCATTCGTAGAAGTCCCTTTTGGGAAATAATAAAAACCTTCTTTGAATTGATTGACTTGTTTGGCTCTAGCTAAATATGTGGGTAGTAACTTGGAATTAATAATATCTTTATTTTTTAGTTCAGTAAAGATGTCTTCCGGAGTTGTATGTTTATTAACAACTAATCCATAATCTTGCAAGAATAATGAATCATTAATTTTATAATAGGCAAAGCCAATAATACCTATAAGTATAAAGCCTAAAATGGCTAAAAACAGGAGCAATTTCTTCATCATAAATGTTTGTTGTTTACTACCAGCTTCCACCAGCACCTCCGCCACCGAAGCCTCCGCCACCAAAACCGCCGAAACCACCGCCACTGCCAAATCCTCCGCCGAAACCACCGAACCCGCCACTTCCCGAGTTGAAGTCATCAAAATCACCTTTACCGCTTCTTCGTGTAAGCATTTCAATGAGCATCCAAGAAGGAATACTGCCTCCTGTTTTACTCATTTGGTATTGTTTTGAAGCTTTTCTTCTGAGAGTAGATAAGATGATGACAAAGAGAATAAAGAGTATAGGGAGAAGGAATATTGGAAAATCACTGTGTTCATTAGCGGGATACGCAGACTCATTATATTCGCCTTTCGTTAGAGCGATAAGTGCATCGGTTCCCTTATCAATGCCACTAAAATAATCGTTGTTTTTAAAATGAGGAATAATAATATTGTCTCTAATTTGTCCTGAAGCCAGATCGGTTGCTGCTCCTTCAAGTCCGTAGCCTACAGCAATTTGTATTTGCCCTTTACTATCTCGATATTTTGGTTTTACTAGAAGCAGGATGCCATTGTCATTCTTAGAACTACCAATACCCCATTTGTGAGCTAATCGGGTGGCAAAATCTGCTCTTTCGTATCCGTTAAGACTTTTCACTGTTACAACAGCAACTTGTGTAGAACTTTCTTGTGCATATTTTACCAGTTTTTGTTCCAATTGCTGTTCTTCTTGTTCGGTCAGTATGCCTGCTAGGTCATTGACCAAACGCTCCACCTTTGGTTTTTCAGGAATTCCTTCTTGGGCAAAGGAAACCAGCCAGAGGCAACACAGTAATATAGTGAATATTTTTCTTGGCATATTATTCAAAGGTAATTTCGTCAGGTAGTTCATTTACGTCATTTTCTTGGTAAGGAAAATGTTTTTGGAGAGCATCGCCGACCTTCAAAATACAGCTAACCACACCTTGGCAAAAATTAGAGACTTTGAAGTCAGCTAGAACTTCCTCAGTGCGTTCATTCCAAAACTCATCCTTTACATATTGGTGTATACCTGCATCACCAATAATAGCAAATAGTTTATTTTGCACCGACATATAAAGTAAGACTCCATTACGTGCTTTTGTCTTGTGCATTTTCATCTTTTTAAAAAGATAGGCTGCACGATCTAGTGCCGTTAATTCTGTGTGAGTGTCAATATGAAACCGCAATTCGCTAGAAGTTCTAAGTTCTACTTTTTTGATTGCGTCCACAATCTTTTTTTGTTCTTCTAAAGAGAAGAAATTTTTTGCTGTATTTTCCTCCATCTACTGACTAAAATTCTACTTCAGGTGCTCTGTCAGAACCTGCTTGAGCTTCGAAATATGGTTTTTTATCAAAGCCAAAAATCATAGCAACAATGTTCTGAGGGAAGTTACGTGTATATTGATTATATTCTTTTGCAGCTTCATTGAAACGGCGTCGCTCTGTGGATATTCTGTTTTCTGTTCCTTCAAGTTGATCTTGTAATGCTAGAAAGTTGGTATTCGCTTTCAAATCAGGGTATTTCTCGACCACTACCATTAGCTTAGAAAGTGCTCCAGATAAACCTTGTTGTGCCTGTTGGAACTGTGCCAGTTTGTCAGCATCTAGATTTCCTGCATCTATAGTCGTTGAGGTTGCCTTAGAACGAGCTTCAATGACTTCTTTAAATGTTTCTTGTTCATGCTCAGCATATCCTTTTACGGTATTTACTAAGTTTGGAATAAGATCGGCACGACGCTGATAAGCATCTTGAACATTTGCCCATTGTGATTCTACAGTTTCTTCCTTATTTACCATAGTGTTATATCCACAACTACTAAAGAAAGGAATGATTAATACGATAAGGAGTAAGTTTCTTAATAATTTCATGAGTATTTATTTTTTAGGAGTATTCAATAATCTTATATTTCTTTGTTGTCTGGACATCCATTCTTGATATCGACTTAATTCAGCATCAGTTTCAAATTTCTTAGACACTAATTTTGCTTTTTCTGTGAGTTCTGCACTTTGTTCCTGAAGTTGTTTTATTGCTTTTTGGTCTATATTTTTTAATGCAGTCAAATAATCTTTCACGAATTTATGATATTCTTTCACATAACTACTAGCCAAACTATCTTTAAATACGGGAAGCTCGTTATTATCATCTTTGGATAAAATACTATCAATCTCGCTCGAAGATATCTGGACTTCTACTTTCGATGAACAAGAAAATAATAAGAAGCTAATCAAAAAAAAGATATAATGTAATCGCATAATGTGTGTTTATTGATATAATAGTATTATTACTTCAAATATAATTCATTATTTCAAATATCCTGTGAAAATAATGAATAGATTACAAAAGTAAATAGAATTACAAAAATTTACACAGAGTTTAAGTTTTTTACTAAATTATAGCTGATTGTGAAAATTGGCACAGTTTTTGCGTTGTTTTGTTATTAACCGAATAATTAAAAACTTATATAAATATACTGACAGATGAAAAAATTTAGTTTATTGGCAATTGCCTTTTTGACATTATTTACAATGTCATTTGCCCAGACAGAGGACAATAGGTGGAATGTTGGTTTGCATTTTAATTTAAATGCATATCAAGGTGACTTAGGAAATGGATTCTTTGATTTCGATGAGATTTGGGAAGACCAAGGTGTAGGGCTTTCTGTAGGTCGTTATTTATCTCCATCTTTTGATGTAACTGGTAAAGTTACTTATTTCCATCTCGACTATAGAGATGTAGATGGTACCTATGGTAAAGGAAACGGTGGGTATGCAGATTACCTAGGAGCACCTTATGGAGATTGGAGATTCAATGGAGATATGTGGACAGCTACTGCCAACTTAAAGTTCAAGTTTAATAATGGTTGGTTAATCAAGGAGGATGCAGTTGTAGGTCCGTTTGTTATAGGTGGTGTAGGTGTTACTAGAATACATTCAGAATCATTTAGAAATACTTGGCGTAATTCTAAAAACTATTCAAATTTAGCATTTTATTATGGTGGTGGTTTTAATTTCCGCATTACAGAACGTTGGAATATGGTTTTGGAGGCAGGTATTTACAATCCTATGACTGATGTTTATGATGGTATTGATCCTCATACTGCACCAGGATGGACTGCTGATATGAATGATAAAGGAGGAGATGCAGGAGCAAGTGATGATCTATTCATGCAATATTCATTAGGAGTAACATATAATTTAGGTAAGAAAAAGGATGCAGACGGCGACGGTGTGTCAGATAGAAATGATAAATGTCCAAACACACCAGCAGGTGTAGCAGTTGACGAAGATGGTTGTCCTATCGATACCGATGGTGACGGTGTACCTGATTACTTAGATAAGTGTCCTAACCAACCAGGAACTGTTGATGGTTGCCCAGATAGAGATGGTGACGGTGTAGCAGATAAGGATGATGATTGTCCAGATGTAGCAGGATTAGCTCAATTCAATGGTTGTCCAGATACTGACGGTGACGGTGTGCCTGATATGAAAGATGAATGTCCTGACACTCCAAAAGGAGTTAAAGTTGACAGCAAAGGATGTCCAGTAGATACTGACGGCGACGGAATTCCTGATTATTTAGACAAATGTCCTAACGAAGCAGGTGTTAAAGAGAATAACGGATGTCCAAAGGTAGACGACACACCAGTATATTATGACAGAGTTGTACACTTTGATTTTAACAAGTGGAATATTAGAAGAGTAGATATCGAAACATTAAATGAAGTTGCTACTAAGATGATGGAAGACACAACTCTTACAGCTAATGTTGCAGGTCATACAGACTGGATTGGTACAGATCCTATCAATCAAAGAATTTCAGAAAGACGTGCTGAAGCAGTGAAGAAGTACTTAGTGAAGAAAGGTATTGATGAAAATAGAATTAAAACCGTAGGTTATGGTGAAAATTCTCCAGTTGATACTAACGAAACTTCTGAAGGTAGAGCTAATAACAGACGTGCAGAAGTAAGAATTAGATTGAAATAACAATAGTTCTTTAAGAGAAGAGATAAGGGGTTTTCGACAAGAAACCCCTTATTTTTTTATTGTGTTTTGTACAGGGAGATACATTTTTAATATTTTACCAAACAGAAACTCTCTTTCTAAACTAAGGTGGTTAGAGCTAAAAAAGGATATAATAAGAAGGAAGCTGAACCTAATGTGATAAAATTGGTTTGTCTAATTAGTTTAGCACATTATTTGTAATACATTTCACGTATCTTAAAAAATTGAAAAATATGAAAAGAATTAGTTTAACAGTTGCCTTTATGGCACTTTTTGCAATTGGGTTTGCACAAACAGCAGACAGCAAATGGAACATTGGTTTGCATATGACTCAAACTGAGTATCGAGGCGATCTCGGTAACGGTTTCTTTGATTTTGATGATTTTGATCCCGGTGTGATGTTAAATGTGGGTTATTATTTATCTCCAACATTTGATCTAAATGCTCGTTTTGGTTATGCAGAGGTAGATTATACTGATGAAAATGGTACTTATGGTGTAGGTAATGGTGGATATGCCGATTTATTAAATTCACCAAGAAGCTGGGGCTTTGATGGAAATCTTTGGAATGCATCATTAAACTTGAAGTTAAAATTTAATAATGGATGGTTCTTTAGTGAAGATGCTATAGTTGGACCGTTTATCAATGGTGGTGTTGGAATGACTTATATGGATGTAGATCATCAACGTATTTATGGTCAAAGTAAAGAGTATTCAAACTTAGCGTTGAACTATGGAGGTGGTTTTAATATTCGCTTAGGTGAGCGTCTAAATATGGTTTTAGAAGCTAATGTTATCAATCCTACAACGGATGTTTATGATGGCGTGGATGTTAGTTCTGCTCCCGGTTGGGAAGGTGCTGATAAGAGTGATGATAGATTTTTACAATACTCAGTGGGTTTCACTTATAATTTAGGTGCTAAACAAGACTCTGACGGTGATGGAGTTGCTGATAGAAAAGATAAATGTCCTAACACCCCAATAGGTGTTGCTGTAGATGAAGATGGTTGCCCAATTGACACTGATGGTGATGGGGTACCTGATTATATGGATAAATGTCCTAAAGAACCAGGAACAATTAATGGTTGCCCTGATATAGATGGTGATGGAATTATAGATAGCGAAGACAAATGTCCTAAAGTGGCAGGTTTGAAAGAATTACAAGGTTGTCCTGACTCTGATGATGATAAAGATGGTGTGTTGAACTTACAAGATAAATGTCCGAATACACCTGTAGGTGTGGAAGTTGACAAGGATGGTTGTCCAATTGATACTGATGGAGACGGTATTGCTGACTATTTAGATAAATGTCCTAACGAGGCAGGACCCGCTAAAACTCAAGGTTGTCCAGTACAGGATCAATTAAATGAGTTTGCAAAACAAATTTATTTTAACTTTGATAAAGCAACACTGAAAACAGAATCATTTATTGTTTTAGATAAAGTAGTTGAATTAATTAAGCCTCATTCAGATCAAGATTTCAAGATTATAGTAAAAGGTCATACTGACAGTAAAGGTAACGATGCTTATAATCAAAAATTATCTGAAAGACGCGCAGCTTCTGTAAGAGATTACTTGGTTAAAAAAGGAATTGATGCTTCAAAAATTCGTAGTATAGGTTATGGTGAAACACAACCGATTGCTACTAATGATACAGCAGAAGGTAGAGCGCAAAATAGACGTACTGAGATTGTTGTAGAATAATCAAATAATAAATATTATATCAATTTGGAAAGCTGTCTGCAAAGGCAGCTTTTCTTTTTTTATACTTGATTGAGCTTAATTTTTTACTCCTGCAACTTTTCATTCCTTTGATGCCTGTCATGGTCTCGTTTAGTGCGGATTTCCATTTTCCTTGAAAAAGCAGTTTCCAAATCAGTATTTGTTTGGTTAGCAAGGCAAAGAACGACAAATAAAACATCTGCTAATTCTTCTCCCAAGTCTTTGTTTTTATCACTTTCTTTTTCCGATTGTTCACCGTATCTCCGAGCCATAATCCGTGCTACTTCGCCAACTTCTTCGCTAAGAATAGCCATATTTGTTAACTCGCTAAAGTAGCGTACTCCATGTTGCTTTATCCATTCATCTACTTGCTGTTGTAATTTTTGTATGCTCATATCAGTCATTTTTTACTAAAATACAAAAAAAAGAAACCGCTACAGAAAACTGTAACGGTCCTTTTTAAAACCAAACACATTTCATTTTTTACATCCAATATTCTCATTAGTCAATTCCTTTTCAAGGTTTATCCCTTTAGCTAAAACAAAAGGTTTATTTTCTCCAACTTCTCCTTTGAGTTCAGAAACTTCCTGTTTCCAAGCATCGTCATCTTATACCAATATCATGTCTTGCCTTTTCTTTAATGGACTACCTTCTACCTGAGGATTGGCATGGAAATTAGCTCCGTGTAGATGTCCTTCATGCATCATAATGTGAATCTTAGCTATTTCAACCTTTTCCGAACTTTGTTCCTCTTTTTTTCTTCTTCCTTGTCCACGACCTTGAAGCTTAATCCTTTTACTTTAGACCAACCTGCTTTGTCAACCACAGTAATCATAAAGTGGTAATTGCCGGCTTCATACTCTTCTGGGATTGTAAATGTTTCCTTTATTGTGAATGTTTTTGGACTATCAGGAATAGTAAATGCTTTTACCAATTTAAAAGGATTTGTTGCTTCTTTCTTTTCACCGGTTTCGCATTCTACAACTTCTGCTTCAGTAGAGTGTGTATGCAAGTCGAAATTGTGGTGAATGTTAAAATTATAACTGCCCAAAGCCTCATTATCGGAAATCTTTGCCGTAAAGGTAAAAGGAATACCTTTGGTAACTACAGTACAGTTTTGAAAGTCGCTACCGCTAATATCGATAGTTGGGGCTGATTTATCTATTGTGTCATTGTCATCATCACTACAGCTTATTGCTAATAAAGCTGACGAGATGAGCAATAGTATATAAAATATATTCTTCATTTTTTGTAAAATTAATTTTTATTTCTTTTTGGCTAATACTTTTAATTCTCTATTAACTTCTGTTGTTAAGCCTTGTTTATCAACAACTTTGAAATGGAAGTGATAATCTCCCGGCTCTGCATTTTTAGGAATGTCTATATGTTTGTGAAATTTTGCATTGAGCTGTCCTTCATAATCTTTGTATTCTACAGTTGTTTCCCATTCTTCTGTTCCTTCCGCTTTAGTTCCGGCATGGTGGTGTTCTTCCTCATGGATAGTGATTACAACTTTTTCTATTTTGTTCTTTGCAAAAACATCAGCTGCTACATGAATATCTCTACCGGGATATGCCGTTGCGTTATTGCGACTATCTCCATCATGTCCACTGCCAAGTTCAAGGTTTGTAATTTCAGGGTTTCTATTATCGTCGTCATCGTCATCACATGAAGTGATAGCAAGACTTAATGCTAAAAACACGAATAAGAATTTCAATAAATTTTTCATAATGTTGAATTTTTTAAAATGTTATTTAATTGTTTTGTTTGATAATTATTGCCTTAATGTCCTAAAATGTAAATTTTACCGACGCTAAAAAGTTTCGACCTTGTTCGGGCAAATCAATCAAGCGGTAAAAGTTTGTATGATTATAATATTTGGTATCAAATAGATTTTTTACTTGCAGGTTTACTTGTGCTTTGTATCTGCCAAATCTTAAGTTTGTTCCCATGCCTAAGTTTATGAGTTGGTAACTATCCGTTACTTTTTCCGGTGGAACAATGTCTGTTTGTTTTGCAGTATATCTAAAATCAACACTGAAATAACTTTTTTTAAAACAATTGAAAGAATTGAAATTATATTTGGCTGATAAGTTGGTGCTGAAAGGAGGAGAAAACGGTAAGCCGTAGTCTTTTTTTTCTCCACTCAACTGGCGAGACTTTACATATTCCGAAATGGAAGTGAGATCTAAATGATCAAACAACGTTTTATGTAAATGTAATTCTCCTCCGTAGCGAAATACTTTGCTCTGAGTGTAATTAAAAATTTGATTTCCTGCACCATATAAATTATCAAATTCAGAGGTCGGGTTTAGATAAATGTAATTAGGAAAATAATTGGCAAAAGGGCTAAACTCAATCAACCAAATATTATTTTCCCATTCTGCAGTAACATCCCATTGGAAAGAACGCTCAGGCGACAAATCACGATTACCTCGCTCGTATCTGAAGTAGTGATAGTTTACACCATTAGCTGCTAATTCTTTAGCGATTGGCATTCTAAAGCTGTTTCCTACATTCGTTTTTAGTGTCCATGCATCTTTAGTGTAAACTAAGCCTACTGAGCCTGATACATTATGATAACCTTTTTTCAAAGATTCTACTCGGGTAAGATTTCCCCTGTTATTTCCTTCTGTTGGAGAAGTAAACCAATCCGTATATTCTTCAATGTCTATATGTCCATAATCATAACGAAGACCTGCTTTCAGTTTTAGATTTTTATTTAAAGTATAACTGTCTAATGCAAAAGCACCTATATTATATTGAGTGAAATTAGGAATGATAAATCCCCATCCTCCGATATTGTTTTTTTGCAGATTGGCATCCAAGCCGAATTCCAATTGATGATGTTTTGCTTTAAACTTATCTGATAATTTTATGGCATAAAAATCTTTGTCAAATTTTCGCTCTAAATCTGATGGAATATCTAGTTCTTTCGGATATTGTGGAGGCATATAACCATGATTTACGTAGTCTCCCTTTTCCTTACGAATATTTTTTTGATATCCTAAAAGAAGTTGTAACTCATGCTCACCTAATTTTAGGGTGGTTTCATTGGTTACCTTTAAATGATTGACTTCTTGTAAAGGTTTGTCGATATCAGAATTTGATGCATCATAAGCCTCATTATCTACCTTTCGAGGTTCCAAACCATGTGCATTGGCAAAAAATCCTGATTTAGCATTGTAATTGCTTATGTAAAATACACTGTGGAAATTTTCTCCTAAATAGCCGGTATGAAAATGGAAATTGTATTCCTGTCCTGCTGTATTTCGCAAGTGATTCTTATGAAGAGGAACTACAAAATCATAGACATTTACGTGATCCGTTGGGACACGATAGTCTCCATATTTAATACCTGTTGCCCGAGCTCCCACAAGAAAATGGTTCGTGCGTTTTTCAAATTGAACAGAGCCTGAAAGTGAATGGTTGTTCGTCATATAAGAGGTGCTTGCTTCACCGTGTAGGCTGTTTTTTGCCGGGAAATAATTACGTTTTATGTGAATAACCCCTCCCATAGCATCAGAGCCAAAGCCCAAAGAACTAGGACCTTTTAATACTTCGATATTTTGCACATCAAACTGGTCTATTTCTAAACCATGGTCAGCTCCCCATTGTTGTCCTTCATGCTTCAAACCTTTTTCAGCTACTAAAACCCGATTAAAACCTAAGCCACGGATTACGGGCTTTGATTGTCCTGATCCTATTTCAATACTGCTGATTCCGCCTATTTTGTTTAATGATTGCATTAAACTGCCACCTCTGTTTTTATCTATAAATTCAGAATTGACAACTTCAACAGTAATGGCTGATTTTAACTTGGTGCTCCTTTCAGCATCGCCAGATACGACCACCTCATCAAGCTTCTCAATTTCTTCATCCATAAGTATCGATACATCTAAGTCAGTATGATTAATAGTAATCTTCTTAATCAGCGTTTTATAGCCAATAAATGAAATCTCTAGTAGATGTTCGCCATTTGGAATATTATCTAAATTGAATTTCCCATATTTATCAGTAGCTGTCCCTTTTTGTAATTTAGTTATATATATTGAAACGCCTGGTATAGCTTCCTTATAGCGACTTTTTACTGTTCCCGAGATACTATGTGTTTTCTTTGCATACGTAAAATTCAAACAACATAATAAGGAGAAACAAATTAAAATTGTTCTCATATTTGAGTAATTATTAAATGATTAGATAAAAAATAATAATATAGAAACCAATCGACACATTAAGTACATAATACTCTGCTACAGTCGTATCAGTTTAATTAAAATTGTGGAATTGCAATTATGAAATAATAGGAGGTGCTCTGCCTGGTGATTGTAGCAAAAAATGACAAACCGTTACTACATCTTTCTCAATGAATGATGAAACGGCGGACAATGTAAAAAGATAAAAATCTTGTCCTTTTACAAAAAATGAATGCGCAACTTGATGAATAGTACAGGCAATACAATTGTGAAAGTCTATTGAATTATCAACATTTACTAGTTGTTTCTGCTTGGATACGTCAGTGATTGAACCTTTGTGAGCGTGAATGTGTTGATGCAGAAAATTATGGAAAGGTACACTCATGATGAGCATACAACCCAACAGTAAACTTGCTATCGTACTATGATACTTTCTTTTTATCAATCTTCTTCACTTTTTACCAACAACAAAAGTAATAGTATAAATTTATAAAAATATCTTGTTTTGATTTTTTAACGAAAAAATAAAGACGCTCTTGGTTAAATATATTGATACTATCTTTGCAGTCAAAATAGAGTATATGGGGAGAAAGAAAAGCAGAAATCCTAAGATTGAAGAGTTAGAGATTGTCAAGTACGCGGCTGAAGGTAAGGCTATGGGCTACTATAATGAAAAAGTTGTGTTTGTGCCCAACGTAGTACCCGGAGATGTTGTAGATGTACAGGTTTCTAAGAAGCGGAAAAATTATTATGAAGCTTTTCCGTTGGCGTTTCATAAATATTCTGAAGATAGAGTAGAACCTTTTTGCGAGCATTTTGGTGTGTGTGGCGGTTGCAAATGGCAACATCTTCCGTACGAAAAACAGCTGGAGGCAAAGGAGCAAGAGGTTTTGGATAATTTGCAACGTATTGGCAAGGTGGAAATTGAGCAAGTTTTGCCCATAAAAGGTTCAGCAAAACAAGAATATTACAGAAATAAATTGGAGTTTACGTTTTCCGCCGATCGTTGGTTGACAAAAGAGGAGGTAGCGAGCGATATTGAATTTAAGGAACGCCCTGCACTTGGGTTTCATGTTCCTCGTTTTTTTGATAAAGTAGTAGATGTTGAGAAATGCTATCTGCAACCCGACCCATCGAATGCTATAAGAAATTCCATACGAGACTATGCCTTTGAAAATGGATTGAGCTTCTTTCATTTGAGAAAGCATGAAGGATTTTTGCGAACCTTGACAATTCGAACTGCTTCAACGGGGGAAATAATGGTTATTGTAGTGTTTTTTTATGAAGATAAAGAATCTCGTGAAGGATTGATGAACTTTCTGGCAGAGAAATTCCCTGAAATTACTTCATTGAATTATGTGATAAATGAAAAGAAGAATGATACGATAACTGACCAAGAAGTTATTTGCTACAAAGGGAGGGCGTATATAGAAGAAGAAATGGAAGGCTTACGATTTCGTATTGGACCCAAATCATTTTACCAAACGAACTCCGAGCAAGCCTACGAATTGTATAAAGTAACACGTGATTTTGCAGGACTTACAAGCAAGGAAAATGTCTATGACCTATACACGGGAACAGGAACGATTGCCAATTTCGTGGCGAGACAAGCACAGCAAGTGGTTGGTGTGGAGTATGTTCCAGAAGCTATCGAAGATGCAAAGTTAAATTCCGAGCAAAACGGCATTGACAATACGCTGTTTTATGCCGGAGATATGAAAGATATTTTTACCGATGAATTTATTGCAGAGCACGGACAGCCCGATGTGGTAATTACCGACCCGCCACGTGCAGGCATGCACCCTGATGTGGTTGATACGTTGTTGCGTATTTTGCCGAAACGCATTGTGTATGTGAGTTGTAATTCAGCCACACAAGCACGTGATTTATACATGATGCAGGAAAACTATAAAGTCGTAAAATCCCAAGCGGTAGATATGTTTCCGCATACGCACCATATAGAAAATGTAGTATTAATGGAGTTGAAGTAGTTGGTTTTGATATTTTGTATAAAGTTAAATGTATTTTTTCTTTTGTAGCGGTAGGTTTACCCATTTTATCAATCAAAGTCCCGCTTTCCGTTCCTATCTTTTTTCGCTTTCGCACCAATTCCCAACCTACAAAAAGGATAACCACTACAATCGGGGCTATTTTGCGTGCGTTGTCTGTATTTATTTATCCTTGTTTTTTGTCACTCTGACGGCAGGAAGAGTCTCTCTTTTCGAGTATTTTTCATACCGTATGAGATTAGCGTCAATGGCGAGCATGAGTAGTTACAGATTTCTACTCACGAACTTTTCGTTTTAGTGGTTAAACCGCTTCTGTTTATGCACAGTGTTGGTTACAGGATTTAAAATATTAGGTAAAGCTGCTCTCAATATATCCTGAGCATTATTATTATTCTTTAAAAATTCTAAAGCTTTAGTTCTGTATGTATTGGGTTTTAGTGAAATTAAATCTTCAATAACACATAGCAATCCTTTATTGTTGTAATGCATTATAGCTTTTTCATATTCTTTATCAAGAATGATTTGTTCGAGTAATTTTATTCGCTCATTATAGATGTTATCTATGTTTAAGTCGCTGGTGAACTTATTTAAATTAGCCTTTATGCTGTCTAAATTATTACCTTTTTTTACGTGTGACTCAGAAAACTTATAATTTATAAGTGAGGATACAAAATAAGAGCTTTGTTGTATCTTATTTTTTTCAAGGAGTTTTAATACCTTATTTTCTACATCATATAAATTAATGTTTTCATTTTTATACGAAGCATATTCTTTGATAAAATCTTTTATTAAAAATAGGTTCTCAATTTCGGCAACTTGATAAGAATATATGTTTTCTGTTTTTAGTTTATCAAGTTGCTCTGGAGTCCTAAAATCTCTATCAATAAATCCAATAGCTTCTATGTTCTTATTAGGAATTTTATTGAATGAACGAACATAATTGATTACATCTTTACAACTTGATAGAGGATTTATTGTAAAATTGGGGAATAATATTTCAAATATTTGTACATCTAAGCTGTTATTTTTACCCTCACAGAACAATATTTTTTTCTACTTTCTAAAAGCTTCATTAGAAGATTTTCAGGAATTTCATTTTCAGGGATAGCGTTTATATCCCAAATCATAGGATATTTAAAATCTCTAATCCAGTATTTATTAGCTTTTCTTGATGATGCAAAATCTAAATCGTGCGTTAAATATATAAATATACAGTCTTGTCTTAATAATTCTAGTTTATCCCAAAGTTTATTTACAATTGATTTATGAAGGTACATTTCGGGTTCATCAATTATAATTACTGAGTCCTCTTTTGCTAATAAAACTCTTCCTATTAAATAAAGGATATTTTTTTCTCCATCACTCATTCGATATGCAGGATACTCTTCTTGTTTTGAAGGATCTTTGATATTCAATTCATTACTTTCATTAATATACATTACTCTATGCTCAATTAATGAATTCCAAATTTCAATAGCTGTATCTAATTTACTGTGTAAGTCTGTTTTATTTACATTTACATCATTAGAGTAGTTTGTGCAAAAAATATTTCTAATATGAGATCTTTCAGCCATTAATGTTTTTAATACATATTTATATTCGGATCCGTATTTTTGTGTATCTGTATATGGAATATCATTTGTTTGCGATGCGTTATAGGTCGTTTTCCCATCGGTGTAATTTTTCTGATATTCATCATATTCTCTACTTGAGCTATTATAATTTGGGATATTCTCAAAGGTTGGAATAATTAATAATTTTTGGGCAGGAATAACTACACCATATTTTCCGTCAATTATAGTTTTTAAGTTGTCTGCTAAAGTTGATTTTCCTGAGCCATTTGCACCAACAACAACAATATTATCTGTCAAAAATCCTAAATCTTTATAAAATTTATAGGTGACGAATGAACTAAATGAATTTAAAGGATAGTTTTGGCAATAACTCTTCAAGCTATCTGTGTTTATTTGAAAATGAGGCATGTTTAATGCAGTGAACAATTCTTTTGTATTTATCATCTCAACACTAGTGTGTATTTTGCTGTAAAAATCATTAGGAATGATATTGTTGTTTAATTCATTACATACATCTTTCAGATAATTTTTAGAAAAGACTAATTCTTTCAAATATTCGGATATTTTTTCATCTATATTATTGAAATCTTTTATCTTTTCTTCAATGTAGCTTAGATGATTTATTTTCTTATCAATTAATTCTAAAATTATATCTTTATTCATAGTTTTTTGATGATTTTACTTTTTGTTCTTGTGGGAACTCGTTTATATAAATCATAGTTAATAAAACTTCTTCTTTTTTGAGTATTCCTGTTCATCCTGCCAAAATAGCACGATAATGACACCTTAATTAATAGCTATTATAACGTTACATGAGAGACATTGAGAGCATCGCGTTAAGAAACGAAGTGTTGTAGCCGTAAAAAAACAGAAACTGTTTGAGTGTAGCGAGTTTTTCTGTTTTTAGGTTACGTTGCTTCGTTTTAGCGTATGTTTTCACAGTCTTGAGTTTTTGGTTCGTTTTGGCTCAAGCCAAAATGAATAGAAAGAAAAAAATGCAGTAAATTTTTCTTCTCCTCTCTATGAGGGAATACGGACTGACAAAGAGATGCTTCTCTAACTTTTAGTACGTTAACAATTTTTTGTCTTTCTGAATGCAATGAAGAAACTCACGTTGTTGTTCTATTTCTACTTGATAATAATCACGTGAGACTCTTCACGGAGTTCAGAGTGACAAAATAAATACAGATAAACTAGAAATAATTAGCCCCGATTGTAGTGGTTATCCTTTTTTAAGGGTAGCGGTAATTGGTGCGTGAGGAAAAAAGATAGGAACGGAAAGCGGGACTTCGTTGTAAAAATTGAGATGACGTATCGCTACAAAAGAAAAGAATTCGAGTGAGTTAGTGGAAACAAAACATAAAAACTGTATTTTTGTAAATTCGCTTGCAATGAGCAGAGAAAAGTAACATAGGAATAATATCATAGAACAAAAAAATTATGTACAGAACACATACTTGTGGAGAATTACGTATCTCGGATGTCGGTAAAGAAGTGACCCTCTCGGGCTGGGTGCAACGTGTAAGAAATATGGGAGGAATGACATTTGTCGACCTTCGTGACCGCTATGGTCTCACGCAATTGGCTTTTAATATGGAGACAGACGCTACTTTGTGTAGTAGAGCGCGTAAATTGGGCCGTGAGTTTGTGGTACAGGTGGTTGGTAAAGTTGAGGAGAGAACGAGCAAAAATGACAAGCTTGCAACCGGTGATATTGAAATTGCAGTTTCTCAATTTAAGATTTTGAATATTGCGAAAACACCACCATTTACGATTGAAGATGAAACAGACGGGGGTGATGAATTGCGTATGAAATATCGTTATTTGGACTTGCGTCGTAAGCCTTTGCAACGAAATATGATATTGCGACATAAGGTAAATATTGAAGTGCGCAAGTATTTGGACGAGCAAGGATTTATCGACGTAGAGACTCCGATGTTGATAAAATCGACACCGGAAGGAGCTCGTGACTTTATCGTGCCTTCTCGTATGAATCCAGGTGAGTTTTATGCCTTGCCACAGTCGCCACAGGTGTTCAAACAATTGCTGATGGTTTCAGGATTCGACCGTTATTTTCAAATCGTAAAGTGTTTCCGTGATGAGGATTTACGTGCTGACCGCCAACCTGAGTTTACACAGATAGACTGCGAAATGGCATTCGTTGAGCAAGAAGATGTGTTGAATACTTTTGAGGGAATGACCAAGCATCTATTTAAAGTAATACAAGATGTGGAATTGCCTGACTTTCCACGTATGCCTTATGCAGAGGCGATGGAACGCTATGGGAGTGATAAGCCAGACATTCGTTTTGGAATGGAATTGAATGATATTACTTCTTTGGTACAAATAGGAGCATTTAAGATATTCGATAGTGCAGCGTACGTAGGTGCTATCTGTGCAAAAGGCTGTGCAAATTACAGTCGTAAGCAGTTAGACCAATTAACAGACTTTGTGAAGCGTCCGCAAGTGGGAGCACAAGGATTGGTTTATGTAAAATATAATGAAGATGGCAGTTTTAAATCTTCAGTAGATAAGTTCTACAATGCCGAGGAGTTGCAAAAGTGGGCTGAGGCTTGTGGTGCAGCGAAAGGAGACTTATTATTACTCCTTTCCGGTAAAAGAGAGAAGACACAAACTCAACTTTCTACACTGCGTTTAGAAATGGGTAATAGACTGGGATTGAGAGATAAAACGGCGTTTCAGCCACTTTGGGTGGTAGATTTTCCTCTTTTAGAATGGGATGAAGAAACAGAACGTTATCATGCTATGCACCATCCATTTACATCGCCGAAAGAAGAAGATTTAGCGATGATTGAGACAGAGCCTGAAAAAGTTCGTGCGAATGCTTATGACTTGGTAATAAATGGTGTAGAAGTTGGTGGCGGTTCTGTGCGTATTCACGACCAAGAGTTACAGAAGAAAATGTTCCAATTATTAGGCTTTACTGATGAAGAAGCTCAGGAGCAGTTTGGCTTCTTAATGGATGCTTTTCAATATGGTGCTCCTCCTCATGGCGGTATTGCTTACGGATTTGACCGCTTGGTTTCTATGTTCCTTGGCTTGGAGTCTATCCGCGATGTAATTGCCTTCCCTAAAAATAATATGGGACGTGATGTAATGATTGATTCACCATCGCCAGTAGCAAAAGAGCAATTGGATGATTTGTATTTGAAGCAAGTAGAGAAAAAATAAAAATACCCTAAAAATGGCACACAAAGCAGGTTTTGTAAATATATTGGGTAATCCGAATGTTGGGAAATCAACACTCATGAACTTACTTGTGGGAGAACGTATTTCTATTATAACTTCGAAGTCGCAGACAACACGTCATCGTATAAAAGGTATTGTGAATACAGACGATTATCAAATTATTTTTTCTGATACTCCAGGGGTAATCCAACCGAATTATAAATTGCAAGAATCTATGCGCAATTTTTCAGAGTCTGCTTTGCAAGATGCTGATGTGGTCGTTTTAGTTACAGATGTTGTTGAGAAAGTAGGGAAAAACAGGGACTTTATAGACAAGATAGCTAAACAAAGTGCTCCAGTCTTGTTGATTATCAATAAGATAGATTTAAGCTCACAAGATAAAGTTGTGGAATTGCAAGAGCAGTGGAAAAAGATGATTCCTCAAGCAGAAATTTTCTTTACCTCAGCATTGCATAAGTTTAACGTTGAAGGATTGATGGATAGAATCGTAGAATTACTGCCTGAAGGACCTCCTTATTTCCCAAAAGATGAATTGACAGACTTACCAGCACGCTTTTTCGTAACAGAAATCATTCGCGAAAAGATTTTAGAGGAGTTCGATAAAGAGATTCCTTATGCTGTTGAAGTTTTGGTCGAAGAATTTCATGATACTGAAAAAATCATCAACATAAGAGCAGTAATTCACGTAGAGCGTGAATCTCAAAAGCCGATTATTATAGGAAAAGGAGGTTCAGCTATAAAGCGCGTTGGCACTAATGCACGTAAGGATATTGAAGCGTTTTTTGGTAAAAAAGTATTTTTAGAGCTGTTTGTAAAAGTGCTTAAAGATTGGCGTAAAAATGACAGGCATCTCAAGAACTTTGGATACAAGCAATAGAACGATATCACTAAGCTAATTTATACAATGCATCGTTTTATTGACATACATACGCACAATAAGTCTAACACCCCAAATATTTTTCAGCTACGAAGTTTATTTCCAGAAGATGAAGTTCTAAACGAGCCATTTTCTGTGGGTATTCATCCGTGGTATATTCAGGATGAATGGACTAAACAGATGGAAAAAGTTAAAGAGAAAGCGAGTTCTGAACAATGTTTAGCTATCGGGGAGTGTGGTTTTGATAAAAATAGTGAAACCCCTCTAAAAGTTCAAAAAGAAATTTTTGAAAATCACATCCAATTAGCAGAGAACTTACAAAAACCTCTAATAATTCATTGCGTAATAGCCTATGATGAATTGTTGAGGTACCAAAAACACACAAATGTTTCTATGGTTCTGCACGACTTTGGAAAAAATGCAACACTTGGAAAACAACTGCAAGAAAAAAACATCTATATGTCTGTAGGAAAGGCACTTTTTCGTGAAAGTTTTGAAAAAGAATTTCTACAATTAGACCATTCAAAGTTGTTCCTCGAAACAGACGATATGGAATGCTCCATTCAAAAGATTTATGAACAAGCAAAGACAATTTTAGGTTGCGAATTAGCAGATTTGCAAAAACAGATTCAAAGTAATTACAAAGATATTTTTTAGATGACAGATTGGTTAGTCCGTACAGAGCTTCTGGTTAAGGAGGAAGGGATTAGAAAATTACAAAGTGCAAATGTTTTGGTTGTTGGTTTAGGTGGAGTTGGTGCAGCTGCAACTGAGTTTATTGTCCGCGCAGGAGTTGGTAAGATGATTATTGTAGATGGAGATGTTATAGACACTAGCAATATAAATCGGCAATTGCCAGCATTGCATAATACTGTTGGAAAATCCAAAGTGAGCATCGTAGCTCAAAAGTTGAAAAATATCAATCCGAAGTTGATATTGACAGAAATCGAAGAATTTATTGAGCCAGACCGTGTTGAATCATTACTTTCTGAAGGATTTGACTATGTGGTAGATTGTATTGACAGCATTACGCCAAAATTGCATATTATTGCTGAAGCAAAAGCGAGAGAGATTCCCATAATCAGTAGTATGGGAGCAGGCGGAAAAATGTTAGCGAGCTCAGTACAAGTCACAGATATCAGCAAAAGCTATAACTGTATGATGGCAAGAACTATCAGAAAAAGGTTGAAGTTTTTTGGAATTCGAAAAGGAGTAAAGGTTGTTTTTTCTAATGAGTTGCCAAATGCTGAGAGCTTAGAAATGACTGATGGTTCTGGCTACAAAAAATCGTTTTATGGAACGATAAGTTATATGCCGTCTTTGTTTGGTCTGCACATGGCAGAAACAGTAATCAGAGATTTGCTGAAATAAAAAAGGAAGACTTTTCGTCCTCCTTTTCAAACCTAAATCTTAGATTTTTATTTCTTGATAAAAACTTTATATTCCCAAGGTTTCAATAAGATACTACTATTCTCTTTGAAGTTCAACTTCTCATCAGAAAAATACTCAGTATAAATTCCATTTAGTTTAAAATCATTACCATTGTAAGTTTGCTCTTCGTCAGAAAAGTTAAAGAGGCAAACAACTTTGTTGTTGTTTTTTTCTCTTGAAAAAGCTAATACATCTTTGGGTGAATCTGAAATAGCCATATATTTCCCTCCAGAATTACCATTCCAAAGAGCTTCATTATCATGCTTCAATGCAGTAAGTTTTTTATAAAAATCAGTAAGTTTCATATCTTCCCATGAAATCTCATCTTTTTTAAAAAAGGCTAATCTTTTATCTAAGCCGGCTTCTTGTCCACTGTAAATGAGTGGCATACCTGGCATAGTGAAAGTTAATGTCGCAAATGTTTTAACGGCATCACCCATGCGTTCAAATTCAGTCCCATTCCATGAATTCTCATCATGATTGGTGATGAATTGCATAATGTAAGTATCCTCATGATAACGATTAGCATCTTTTACGATAATGTCATGCAATGCTACAGCCGTCTTATTTCCTTTAGCAACTTCGTTCATAATATGATGGCTTTCCCATCCATATACCATATCAAAAGCATCTTCAGATAATTGTGGCTCCCAAGCTTCGGCAAGCATAAATACAGGTTTTATTTCATCTAAAGCTTTACGTGCGTCATTCCAGAAATCCACAGGGACTTCTCCCGCTACATCACAACGATAACCATCTACATTAAACTCTTTAACCCAATATTCGAGTGCATCAATCATGGCAGCTCGCATTTCTACGTTATAGTAATTTAAGTCTGCAACATCTGTCCAGTCTGGATTGGGAGGAATGATTTTTCCATTTTCATCTTTCGTGTACCATTCAGGATTTTCCGTAATCCATGGATTATCCCAGCCCGTGTGATTGGCAACCCAGTCCAAAATAACGTGCATGCCTAACTCATGAGCTTTTTCAATAATAGCCTTAAAATCTTCTTCTGTTCCAAATTCCGGATTTACTTTTTTATAATCTTGTACAGAATAATAGCTTCCCATTTCGCCTTTTCTGTTTTTTTCAGAAATAGGACTTATAGGCATTAACCATAAAATATCAACACCTAATTCTTTTAAGCGAGGTAAATGCTCTTCGAAAGCCTTAAAAGTACCTTCTTTGGTGTATTGCCTTACATTTACTTCATAGATTACCGCATCCTTTGCCCAATCAACATGATTGGTTGAACGTGTTGCTATGTAGTTTTCATCAGCACCAGTATCAGTTTGAATTACAGCTTCTTGCTTTTTCTTACATGCTGAAAATAAGAATAAAGCAGAGAGTGCTAAAAGCCATACTAATTTTAATTTTTTCATAATGTATTGATTTTATATTTTAATATATTATTTCAGTACTATTTGCAGGTAGAGTCAAAGAAACAGTATTATTCTTAATTGTGAAAGGTGTTTTGAATAAACTCTTCTCTACATGTACATTTTGAGGTAATTTTAGCGTCATCGATTTTTCTTCAGTTGATTTATTGAAAATAACTATTGTTCCTTCATCAAAATAGTTGCGGAGATACGCTAAAATATTTTTTTTTGTTTTTAAGAATGTAAAATCACCATAAATAAGAGGAAGATTTTCGCGTCTTAATTTAGCAATGCTTGCAATTTGCTCACGTGTTTTGATTTCATTTTTTTCAAGATTAGTGAACTGCATCATGCGACGATTATCAGGGTCATTTCCGCCAGGAACACCGTATTCATCACCTTGATAAATGACTGGAACACCAGGTATTGTTAAATTGAATGCATTAAGTTGCACTAATTTAGCATAAGCTGTAGTATCTGTAAGAGTGATATCGCGAGTCCATCCTGCAAGTTTTGCGTCTTCATCAAACTTGACATCACCAGATGCGTAAGATATAAAACGACTACGGTCATGATTACCTGAAATGTTACCCATTAAATGATGATGTCCAAAATAGTTAAAGCTTTCATTTAAAGCATTCTTTAATTTTTCAAAACTGTTTTCGCTTGGTTTTGCGAAGCAAGCTACTGCATTATCATACAAATTGAAGTCAAACTGAGCATCTAACAAGCCAGAGCTAACATAACTCGCAATGAGCTCACGGCTGCCATAAGTTTCTCCAATCTGATAAACAGTAGGATTATTACTGTGTCGTATCTTTTTGGTCAAAGTTCTCCAAAATTTGATAGGAATATGTTTGGTGGCATCATGCCTGAAACCATCAAAATCATAATTTTCCACCCAATATAATGCGGAGTCGGTCATCATCTCCATTACTGTGTCGTTTTGGAGGTCTAATGTTGGCATAAAATCATCAAACCAAGTTGTGAGCCTATGGTTATCCCATTGTTCAGTGTTTTTTGTGCCATCAGGCAGATAGAGCGGAGTCACCCAATTAGGATGCTCTTTATAAAATGGATGCTCTTCATGCACGTGATTAGCCACATAGTCTAATAGGATATTTATATTGTTGTCATGTGCTGTTTTCAGCAATGTTTTTAATTCTTCAGACGTTCCAAAACGATAATCTACCTCAGAGGAAGAAATCGGCCAGTAGCCATGATAACCTGAGAATTTAGTCATCGGATTCGTCCATTGTCCGTACGGATCCTCAGGGTTTTGCGTTATGGGTGATATCCAAATCGTATTTATTCCGAGATTGGTAAAATATCCATCATTTATTTTCTTTGTGATTCCTGCAATATCACCTCCTTGATAATCAACCTGAGGCAATACATCTTTACGGTTTAGCGGATGGTCATTCTCCTTTTTCCCATTATTAAAACGGTCAATCATTAAACTGTAAAGCGTTTGTGCATGTTTGTCTTTACGACTTATATCTTTTGCATCAGATAGCACTTTTCCATCCTGTAGCGGAATAAGTATATCATTAGAAAAACTGTTATCATTTGAACCCCACACTCTTATGTAAGAGCGTTGGTTTTCTGATGCTCTTTCTGGGATTACAATTTCAACCTTGTCGTTGTGTCTTTTTACCATGCTGTTCGGAACTTCTATATTTTCCCAAAAAACTATAATATTTTCTACATTTTCTACCTTTAAAGTGACTTTCTCGTCAGTAAAAGAATAAGTGGACAATGTAGGTTTAGTTTTTGAACCTTCAACTGTTAGCAATGAGTTGTAACCGCCGTTATTATTATCCACTTTTGTTACTTGTGGAGCTAATTTTTCTTTATCATTGACCAAATAAATATATTGATAATTACCCGGAGGTATGGTGAATGAAAAAATGTTTGTTTTTCCCTCGATATTAGCAGGTTCTAAAGTTGCCCAAGATGTCATTTCTCCCTTTAAAAGTACTTTGTCATCGGGACTTTTAGCATTGTATTTTAAATAAACTTTCTGTTTTAGTGATTTTTTTATAGCTAAATCATATTTCTGTCCATCGATGTGTAGCTTTAGTGTTGATAGCATTGGGATGGTGTCAGAGCTATAGATAATGCATTTCTTTTCGTCTTTGTTCCAACTAATATTGTCGAAACCGCTAATGCTGTCAATTTTAGTTGCATCATAGACATAGTCTTCAAGATATAGCACAGTGCTGTCCAGATCTAAAACGATAGGAGAAAGCAAGGTTGTTGTTGCAGGTTCTAAAGGATAGATGATTTTCTCTGCGTTGTTACAACTTAAAAAACTAATAATTAGTATAAAACTATAGGCTATCTTATTCATGTTTTGAAGATTTTTTATCTTATCAATTAGATTGTTTTGAAAGGCTATCATTTACAAATAAGGATAAAATACCTCCCAGAATCATGGAACAACCGCCTACGAGTAATGCATAAACGGGTTCGTTGTTAAAGAATTGGGAAACTAAAAATCCTAAAATCGATGCTGCTACCAATTGAGGAATTACGATAAAGAAGTTAAATACTCCCATATAATATCCCATTTTAGATGACGGCAATGCACCTGATAGCATTGCATATGGAATAGATAATATACTTGCCCAAGCTACGCCGACACCAATCATAGGTAACCATTCCATCATGAAAGTGGAAGGTTCATTTATAAAGTAAACAGACATCAAACCAAAACCACCAATAGTAAGTGCTAAGAAGTGTGTGAATTTACGGCTGGTCCATCTTGCCACCACAGGCAATAGGAATGCAACCGCTGCAGCGATGATGTTATAGTTGGCAAACATTTCACCTACTTGATTCGCCCCAATATTATATGCTTCGGAGGTAGTGTCTGTAGTTCCATAGATATGTTCTGTAACGGCGGGTGTCATATAAATCCACATAGAGAAAAGTGCAAACCAAGAGAAAAACTGAACCCAAGCAAGCTGAATCATAATTTTTGGCATGGTTTGGAAATCATTAACAATAGTTACAAAACTACTTTTGTATTTTAATTGTTTTTGTAACCAACCTGAGATAATCATAACAACAGCACCACTGGAAATTAATCCTAATGTAAGGACGAATAAATCTTTTTTCAAGTTATAGGAATAAATAAAATAGCTTGATATAAGTCCTATTGCTAGAACTACAATTCCAGTTGTGAGGTGTTTTGTGCCATTCTTTAAATACCATTCTTTAGAATGTTCTTCTTTTTGAAACTCTTCTTTATGTTCATCTATAAATTGCTCTAACTCCTCAGGGGAATATTCCTTTGAAGTTAAAACAGTCCACAATACAGTAATGAGGAAAACGGCTCCTCCTATATAGAATGAATATTTTACAGAATCAGGAACGACACCCTCAGGCGCTGTATTAGCAACTCCAAGCCAAGTAAGAAATTGCGGTAAATATGATGCAATATAGGCGCCAATTCCAATAAAGAAACTTTGCATAGCAAAACCCTTAGTTCTCTGCTCGTCTGGCAATTTGTCGCCCACAAATGCGCGAAAAGGTTCCATCGATACATTGATAGAAGCATCCATAATCCAAAGCATTCCTGCGGCAAACCATAATACTGGAGAGTTTGGCATAACAAACAAAGCTGCCGAGGCAAGAATAGCACCAACTAAGAAATAGGGGCGACGTCTTCCCCAGCGAGGATGCCAAGTTTTATCACTTAGATACCCAATAATAGGTTGTATTATCAATCCTGTAAGCGGTGCTGCTACCCAAAGTATAGGGATGTCTTCAATCCTAGCACCCAGTGTTTGGAAGATCCTGCTTACATTGGCATTTTGTAATGCAAAACCCATTTGGATTCCAAGAAATCCGAAACTCATATTCCAAATTTGCCAAAAACTTAAATGAGGTTTTTCCCTTAGTTGCTTTGTTTCCATATTTCTAACCCATTAATTATTTTGTAGTACCTCTTAATAATAATTCAGTTTTCAAAACTGTAGTACTGTATTCTATATAGTCATCGTTATTTTTTATTCTTTCCAATAATATCTTTGTAGCTTCTTGTCCAATTTTATAACCATTTTGAGATATTGTTGTGAGTGGTGGTTCACAAACTCTAGATATCATACTGTCTGTAAATCCTATAATAGACACATCTTCTGGAACTCGTTTGCCAAATTCCTTTAATGCAGTGAGTGCTCCAATTGCTGAGCTATCATTTACGGTGAAAATTGCATCTATTGGTGTCTGGCTGTTGAGTATTTGGAAAACAGTGCTATAGGCCTCTTCGTAGCTGTCAGCATTGAACATGAGTTCCTTCTTTATAGGGATTCTAGCTTCCCGTAGCGCATCTTTATAGCCGTTTTTACGGTTTTGAGTGATAAGGAGATTGTTTAATGTTCCAAAAAATGCAATTTCCTTACAACCAGTTTTTATCAAGTGACTAACCGCATTTTTAGCAGCAAAAAAGTCATTGATGACGATATAATCAGCCTCTACCTCTTTAGTGATTCTGTCAAATAAAACTAATGGCACACCATTGGCTTTTATGCATTTTATATGTTCAAAATTATCAGTATTTTTTGATATAGACATCAAGATTCCATCAACCCGATTGGCCAAAAGAGTATGAATATTTTTGACTTCTCTGTCATAATTCTCTGACGATTGAGTAAAAATAACTCTATATCCTTGATCGTAGGCAATATCTTCAATACCACTGAGGACAGTGGAGAAGAAATAATGGATGAACTCAGGAATCACTACACCAATAACGTTAGATGTGTTATTTTTTAGGCTAGTTGCCATGAAATTAGGCTGGTAATTCAATTGCTCTGCCAGCTCTTTAACTTTTCTCTTTGTAGCATCACTGATGTTCTTGTGATCTTTTAATGCTCTAGAGACAGTCGAAGGTGCTATATTCAGCTTTTTTGCTATATCTTTTATAGTAACAGCTCTTTTCATGATGCAGTAAATTTAGAGTAAAATATGGAAGAGTCTGTTAGCAAAGGTAAAAATATTATTGAATAATTATGCAATCGTTCGCAGAAGAAATTTAATATTTTGCATACGTTTTCGTTGAGGGTATTGAAATTTAATGTATTTTTGAGTAATGTGCTATCTCAAAATAAGATGGTTGAATTTTCAAAGTTTAAAAGATAAAATATATGAAACAAAATCTATTGATTAAGGTATTTTTGTTTTTGTGGTGCATTGTTGCAATTCCTGCAACGGTGTTTGCACAAAAAACAATTACCGGGAAAGTTTACGATGACATGGGGACTTTGCCCGGTGCATCTGTCCTTGTAAAAGGCACAGCTAATGGAACTACAACGGACATCGATGGTAACTTTACGCTTCAAGTTAACGATGGAGATATTATTGAGGTTTCCTATGTAGGATTTGCTACTAGAGAGCTTATCGTTGGACAAGCTGATTTTTCAAGAATTGTTTTGTCTGCTGATACTGAAGTTTTAGACGAAGTTGTCGTTATCGGGTATGGTACAACGACTAAGAAAGACGCAACAGGTTCAGTTACTAGTGTAAAGATTGATGAAGATACTAAAATAGTGACAGCTTCTCCAGAGCAGATGCTATCTGGAAAAACGCCAGGTGTTCAAATTACTGCAAGTGGCGGTGCTCCTGGTGATGGCGGTAGAATTCGTATTCGTGGAGGATCTTCACTCTCAGCTTCTAATGACCCACTAATTGTTATCGATGGTGTGCCTGTGGATAATGATGGTATCAATGGTATGGGGAATGCTCTTTCTTCTATCAACCCTAATGATATTGAGAGTTTTACTGTTTTGAAAGATGCATCAGCCGCTGCTATTTACGGTTCACGTGCATCTAACGGTGTTATTATTATCACTACAAAATCAGGTAAAGGAGATTTAAAAGTTAATTATAACGGTTCTGTCTCATTTCACTTACCTTCAGAATACGTAGATGTACTAAGTCCAGAGGAATTTAAGCAGGTTATGCAGACAAAGCATGGAGACTACACTTTCTTATACGAGCCAAAGTCTACTGACTCCCAATACATGAAAGATTATATAAACTACCAAGGAACAGATTGGCAGAAAGAAATATTCAACCCATCAGTTGGGCATGAACATAACGTAAGTCTTTCAGGGAGTATTAAGCAACGACTACCATTTCGTGTTTCTTTAGGCTATTTAGATGATAACGGAATACTAAGAACCTCTCAGTTTGAAAGAACAACAGCAGCTGTGAGCTTGAGACCTAATTTCTTTGACAATCATTTAAAAGTGAAATTAAATGTAAAAGGGGTTTATGCTGAAAATCGATTTGCAGATACCGGTTCTATTGGTGCAGCAGTTGGTTTTGACCCTACAAAACCTATTATGAATGGCAGTAAGTATGGTGGCTATACCACTTGGGTACAGCAGAATGGTAATCCGCAAACCTTACCGAGTGCCAACCCAATAGCATTATTAGAGCTGACAAATGATGAGTCGACTGTAAAGAGAAGTTTAGGTAATGCCGAATTTGACTATAAATTCCACTTTTTACCAGACTTACGCGCTAATCTTAATTTAGGATACGACTATAGTGAAAGTGAAGGACAAAAATATGTTCCTGAATACGCTTCATGGCAATATTTTGCAGGAGGACAAGACAGAAACTACGAACAACGTAAACGTAATACGTTATTAGATTTCTACCTTAATTACGTAAAAGATATTGAGGATATTGATAGTCGAATTGATGCCATGGTAGGTTACTCTTATCAAAAGTTCTGGAGAACAGAGAACAGCTTAGATGAAAGTATTGTAATACCTATTGGTGAAAGTAACAAAAGGAGCATTTTTGATGATTTTACAACAGAGAATGTGCTGTTATCTTACTTCGGACGTTTAAATTATAGCTTGAAAGACAAGTATCTTTTAACCTTCACGCTCCGTCGTGATGGCTCTTCTCGTTTCTCAGAAGATAACCGCTGGGGACTATTTCCATCGGCTGCTTTTGCTTGGAATATTATAGATGAAGGATTTCTATCAAGTAAAGAAGAGAAAGCATTATCCAATTTAAAATTAAGATTAGGATATGGTGTTACCGGGCAACAGAATATCAATAATGGAGACTATCCTTATTTAGCAAAATACACTATTGGACAACCCACAGCCTCTTATCCATTAGGAGGGAAGTATTATTTAACATATCGACCAGATGGTTATGATGCTAATATTAAATGGGAAGAGACCACCACTTACAACGTTGGATTAGATTTCGGATTTTTAGATGAAAGAATCACAGGTTCTATTGATGCCTATTTAAGAGAAACTTCTGATCTACTGAACGTTGTCCCTGTACCTGCAGGTTCTAATTTGACAAACCAAATTTTAACGAATGTAGGTACTTTAGAAAATAGAGGTGTTGAGTTCTCTATTGCAACAGATATCATTCAAAACGATGATTTTAATTGGAATTCAGCATTTAATATTACCTATAACGAAAACGAGATTACGAAACTAACAGTCAATGATGACCCTAATTTTGTAGGTGTTTATACTGGAGGTATCTCGGGTGGTACAGGAAATACAATTCAAATACACGCTATTGGCAAACCTGCCAGTTCATTCTATGTTTATGAGCAAGTATATGATAAGAATGAGCGCCCTATTGAAGGAATGTATGTAGATAGAAATAAAGACGGGAAAATAACAGAAGACGATAAGTATATCTACGAAGCTCCTGATGCTGATATCTTTATGGGTTGGAATAATACTCTTTCCTATAAGAATTGGGATTTAAGTCTGTCAATGCGTGCGAATTTAAATAACTATGTGTACAATAACGTAAACTCAGACAGAGGGAATTACGAAAGTGTGCGTACTAAGGAAACTTATTTGAATAATGCCACAACAGATGTGTTACACACAGGTTTCAATCATCCTCAATATTTTTCTGACTATTATGTGGAGAATGCATCATTCTTAAAGTTAGACAACATAACTTTAGGCTATAGAGTAAACGAATTGTGGAGTCCAAAATCGAGCATGCGTTTATTTGCGTCAGTCAAAAACGTTTTTACTTGGACTGATTATTCGGGATTAGATCCTGAAATTGCAGGAGGTATTGATAATAATATTTATCCAAGACCATTAACTGTTACGTTTGGTGTTAATGTTGACTTTTAAATTTGAAAAATAGAAAACCATGAAATATATAAAAATCATAGCTTTTTTATTCATTGGAGCACTTTTCGCGGCATGTGAAGGTGATTTAGACACAATTCCTTTGGATAAAGACCAGAAAACAGAAGTAGATATTTACCAGACTACTGAGGATTACAAAGCAGGGTTGGCAAAAATCTATGCAGGATTAGCAACTACAGGGCAACAGGGGCCTGCAGGACAAGGAGACTTAGGCGGTATTGATGAAGGAATCTCTTCATACGTGCGTCAATTGTTTTATTTACAGCAATTTACTACTGACGAAACTAAGGTAGCTTGGAATGACCAAACCGTGCAGGATTTGAATAAAGGAATATGGACACCGGCGGAAGTGAACGTTCGGGGTATGTATTATAGAATTGCTTTTGAGGTTGCCTTAGCGAATGAATTTATTCGTGTAGCAAAAGAAAATACAGACGCACAAATACAAGAATTTGTTTACGAAGCTCGTTTCTTAAGAGCCTTAGCTTATTGGCATGCCCTAGATATGTTTGGAAACTTCCCATTTGTAACGGAAGAGGACGCCGTGGGTAATTTCAATCCGCCAATGGCTACGCGTGCGGAACTTTTTCAATATGTAGAGACAGAACTCTTAGATATTGAAAATAAAATAGCGAAAGCAGGAATGAATGAATATGCTCGTGCTGACCAAGGAGCAGTTTGGATGCTTTTAGCTAAATTATACTTGAACGCTGAGGTTTATACTGGAAATGCTAGATGGGCTGATGCATTAAAATATTCAGAAAATATCATCAATGCTGGTTATCAATTAGAAGATAAATACGCGAATCTATTTTTGGCAGACAATGATAATTCTAACGAAATCATTTTCACAGTTGCTTTTGATGGACAACGAACTCAAACTTGGGGAGGAACTACTTTTATTATACACGCTGCAGTAGGTGGCGATATGGACCCATCAGTCTTTGGTATTGATGGCGGTTGGGGAGGAATCCGTGCAACGGCTGCATTTGCAGACAAATTTGATGACATTAGTGGCGATGTTGATAAACGAGCTATGTTTGTTACTGATGGGCAAGCAAAAGAAATTGCAGATTTATCTAAATTTACAGATGGTTATGCTATTGCTAAATATAAAAATATCACCTCTAACGGTGAAGGTGGTTCTCACCTAACATTCCCTGATACGGACTTCCCAATGTTCCGTTTGGCAGATGCTTACTTAATGTACGCAGAGGCTGTTGTTCGTGGTGGTGGTGGCAGTGCTACCCAAGCATTAGCTTATATTAATGAATTACGCGAGCGTGCTTATGGTGATGACAGTGGCAATATTAACGCAGGTGAATTAACCCTTGAGTTCCTGTTGGAAGAGCGAGCACGTGAGCTGTATTGGGAAGCACACCGTCGTACTGACTTGATCCGTTTTGGTAAGTTTACAGATGCCAATTATAAGTGGGAGTGGAAAGGTGGAAATGCCGATGGTTCTGGAATTGAAGATTATAGAAAAGTATTTCCTATCCCTTCATCAGACATTGGAGCCAATCCTAATTTGAAACAAAACCCTGGTTACTAATCAGTTTAAAGTATATATAAGATGAAGAAATTTATAAAAAATGCACTATGGATTCTTGCTGCGACACTTTTCTTAGCAGCATGTTCAGATGATGTAGACCCAATACTTGGAGACAATACTGTAGCTCCAGAAATTACTGCTCCCGCTGATGGGAATGTCGCCGTACTGTTAAAAACAGATGAAGAAAATCTCTTTGAAGTTTTTGAGTGGACTGTAGCTGATTTTAACTTAGATGTAGTTAACAATTACAGGCTAGAGATGGATTTTTCAGATGCTAACTTTGAAAAAGCAAAGACATTGATAACCACTACTAATTTAAATCATACATTTACTGTTGGAGCCTTTAATAAAGCCTTGTTAGATGCTGGATTAGAGGCAGAGAAAACATACACCATTCAGTTGAGAGTTGTTGCTAACAATTATCTGCATTCTGAACCAATAACTATGACAGTTACTCCCTATTTTGATGTGGATAAGTGGACGCTTATTGGTAGTGCTGTAGGCGGTTGGAATTTGGAAAATGACCAAGCCATGAAGTATGATTCTAGTAATGAAACCTATTATTTGGAGTTAGAAATGAAACCTGGAGAATTTAAATTCCGTGCACCACAAAAAGACCCTTCTGATCCATGGGCTAACAATATGGGACTAAATAAAGACAACCCTGAATTGGTAGATAATGGAAGTGCAATAGGTTTAAAATCTGGTGGTGCTAATATTAAAGTTTCAGGAGGGAATTATAAAGTTCGATTAAATGTAAAGGATGAAACATTTGACATAGAACAAACCAGCGTAGCAGAATTTACGGACTGGACTGAAGCTAAATTAGATGCTGTAGGAACAGGAGTAAGTGGAGATAATGAAAATGCAACAGCTGACAACAGTGGATGGAACTGGGGTAATGTATTATTGGCTGATAATGATGGACTTCCAGCAAAAGATGGAGCAATTTACACTTGGACTTGGGAAGGAATCATTTTAGAGACTAACGAGGGCTTTAAATTAAGAACGCTTAATGGAGAGCCTGCTAGTAATGATATCAGTTTTGATGTTGGTTTTGGAGTGATAGATGTTGAGAATAGTACAGATAAAGTAGTTGATGCAGGAGGAAATATTTCTGTCTCTGAAAAAGGTGTATATAATATTACCTTAACGATTGATGCTGTAAATGGTGATGTTAAAAAAGTCATAATTTCCACACCTCCTCCAAAATATCCTGAACAATTATTTATGATTGGTGATGGTGTTGGAGATTGGGATTGGAATAATACTGATTTGCCTATGATACCAGTAAACGGGACACCTAATCTATTTTGGAAAGTTGTATGGATGAACGAAACAGGTGGTTTCAAATTTGCACCTGAAAAAGCGTGGGGGCAAGACTTTGGTGGCGACAGTGATGCTGTGCAAGAAGAGTATGCTAAGGCAGGTAATAACATTCCTGTTCCCGGAACTGCAGGTTATTATATGGTAGTGGTTGATTTGAATGCCAATAAAATATCTATCGCAGAACCTAAAGTTTATTTAATGGGCAATACCATTGGAAGTTGGGATATGTATAACGAAGCAGGCTTATTCACTGTTGACAATGTTAATGAAAAAATTACCATAACTAAGACTTTGCAAGCTGGAGAACTTAGAATGTATGTAAGTCATCCTTACTTTCCAGAGAATGATTGGTGGCGAACAGAATTCATGATTTTAGATGGAGTTATTGTTCCACGAGGAAATGGCGGAGACCAAGAACGAGTGAATGTCGCTGGAGTGGAGACAACCATTGATCTGAATTTCAAAACCATGACGGGAAGTATTTCTCAATAGAAATGATAAAATAGAAATTAGGCACAGTTTCTCTGTGCCTTTTTTCTTTATAAATAACATGCCTGTATAAACATGACAATATAGATGATGAAAAATCAAAAACTATTTTGGGTAAATCTTATAATCAGTTTTTTCTTGATTAGCTGTGGGGGGAGTGATGTTTCTGACCCAGTATCCAAACCATACCCTACGCCAACTCCAGAACCTAATCCTTCGGTTACCATACCAGAAACAGAATCACCGCAAGCCCAAGGGGCAACATACTGGTGGAATGAAGCCGTATTTTATGAAATCTTTGTGCGTAGTTTCTATGATAGTGATGGCGATGGAATTGGAGATATAAATGGAATTAGAGAAAAATTAGATTATCTTCAAAATGACTTGGGAGCTACTGCACTTTGGTTGATGCCTATTAATCCGTCTCCCTCTTATCATGGTTATGATGTTACAGATTACAAAGCTATCAATCCGGACTATGGTACGATGCAAGACTTTAGATCTCTCGTTCAAGAATTGCACAGTCGAGGAATGAAAATAGTGATTGACTACGTCATTAATCATACGTCTGATCAGCATCCTTGGTTTCAGAGTGCTTACAATGATAAAAAATCAACCTATCGTGATTGGTATATTTTTGTAAATCCCAAACCGACATACACTGGTTCCTGGGGACAAGGAGTATGGCATGGTGAAGCTCCTAATTATTATTACGGAGTCTTTTCATATGTAATGCCTGATTTGAATTACAATACGCAAGCTGTGAAAGATGAAATAAAAGAAACCTCAACTTATTGGTTGACAGAAGTAGGAGTTGATGGATTTCGTTTAGATGCCGCGAAACATCTTATTGAAGAAGGAGAGATTCAAGATAATACAGATGCAACACTCACATATTGGAAGGAGTTTACTGCTAATATGAAGAGTGATAAAAACGATGCGATTACTATTGCCGAAGTTATCGATGGAAGTCAAGTAATTGTGAAATATATAAATAACGGTATAGATTTAGGCTTTGAGTTTGATTTGGCAGGAACAATTTTAAATGCTGTCAAAAAAAATTCTCCTCAAGCTTTAAAATCTAAACTAGCTGAAATTAGAGATTTATATCCTTATCATCAATATGCTACCTTTTTATCGAATCATGACCAAGACCGCTCTTATGAAACGATGGGGAAAAGTATCGCTAATTCAAAATTAGCAGCTTCTATACTGCTTACGTTGCCTGGAACGCCTTTTATTTATTATGGCGAGGAGATTGGCATGTGGGGTACAAAAGCAGGAGGCGACGAATACATTAGAACACCTTTGCATTGGACGAGCGATGCCACAACTGCAGGTTTTACCACAGGCACTCCGTGGTGGAGCATTATTGGAGACCAAGAAACCAAGAATGTTGCAACACAAAAAGAAGAAGATACTTCATTGTTAAATACTTATGCCCAATTGATTGCATTACGAAAATCCCATCCCCAATTTACTAAAGGTACTTTTCAAACTTTAGGAGTGAGTAGCGCGTCTATTTACGGATATTTGAGAGAATTCAAAGGTAAAGCAGTCATAGTGGCTCATAATTTTTCAAATAATGAGATCAGTTCCCCAAAAATTTACGCAAAGAAAACCAATCTGCCAGAGGGGACTTATAAGGTCAAAGACTTCATTAGTGGAAGTTATCTAGAGAATGTGAAGTTAAATGAAGATGGCGGTTTTTTATTTCAACCTATTGAGCGCATTGGGAAAAAAGAGACAAAGGTATTATTGATTGAGCAATAAAATAGCACTTTAGGATGGTACAATATAGAATGATTCAATAATCTTTGGTCTATTCTTTGTAATTGATTTTCTTTATAAAATAACTGAAAATAAATGTAATTATGGCATTAAACAAAAAAGTAGAAGAAGTCCTAAATAAACAAATTAATGCAGAATTTTGGTCTGCATATATGTATTTGTCTATGTCTTCTTATCTAGAGAAAAAAGGGTTGAGTGGATTTGCTCATTGGTTAAAGATGCAATACCATGAAGAGAATGAACATGGAATGAAGCTTTTTGAGTATATTATTGAGCGTGATGGGCGCGTATTATTAGAACCTATCAAAAAGGTACCACACGAATGGGATGGAATTTTGGATTTGTTTGAGCAGGTACTTGAGCACGAGAAGCATGTAACATCTCTAATAAATAAATGCATGAATACTGCTCAAGAAGAATCTGATCATGCAACAGTAAGTATGTTACAATGGTTTGTTGATGAGCAAGTTGAGGAAGAATCTACCTCTCGTGATATTTTAGATAAACTACGAATTATTGGTGGTGAAGATGGACAAGGTCTCTATATGATGAATGAAGAATTCAGAGGACGAACCTTAGAGTAATGATAAACGCTTTGCTGTTGTAAAACATATCAATAAAAAGGGAGTATTTTTTTAGTACTCCTTTTTTTTTATTTGTTGTAAATCAGAACTTTAATATTGATTGTAAATATGTTTAATTTTTATAGTAAGTAACCGTTGGCATAGATTTTAGAGATTTTGCTGAAGAAATCTTATTTTTGGTAGTTAAGTTATAAATGGATTGTTAATTAAAAGCTAATATGCCAGATGAAGATTACAAAAGAATTAATACAGCCCAAAAGCATTGTTGTAATAGGTGCTTCTAATGATATTGAGAAACCAGGAGGAAAAGCACTTTATAACATTAAAAATGGAACATTCGATGGAGATTTATATGCAGTAAATCCAAAAACACCATCGATACAAGAAGTCGATACCTTCAAAAACGTAGAGGAACTTCCACAAGTTGATTTAGCGCTGTTGGCAATCCCAGCTAAATTTTGTACTTCTACTATTGAGATTTTAGTCAAGGAGAAAAATACGAAAGCAATAATTGTATTGTCAGCAGGTTTTTCTGAAATGGGGGAAGAAGGTAAAAAGATAGAGCGTAAGATGGTTGAGTTGGTTGAGGAAGCCGGTGCCTCTTTGATAGGTCCAAACTGTACAGGAATGATGAATGTGCATCACCAATCTAATTTTACCACTCCCGTTCCTAAGTTGACTGATGAGGGTTGTATCTTTATCTCAAGCTCTGGTGCCACTGCAGTTTTCATTATGGAGATAGGTTTAAAGATGGGATTGGACTTTTCATCTATTTTCTCGGTAGGGAATGCTGCACATATTAGTGTAGAAGATGTTTTGGAGTATATCGCCGAGACTTATGAGGAGCACAAGGCAAGAACGATCTTGTTGTATATCGAGTCAATCAACGATCCGCAGGTATTTTTGAAGAGTGCACAATTTTTAGTGGAGAAAGGATTTAAGATTGTTGCCGTAAAATCCGGAACTTCTGATGCTGGTAGTAGAGCGGCAGCCTCACATACAGGAGCAATGCTTAGCTCAGATATGGCTGTAGGGGCTTTATTTAAAAAGGCTGGAGTTATTCGTGTCTATGGAAGACAAGAATTAGTGACCGTAGGTAGCGTATTGCAACATCCTGAATTAAAGGGAAAGAATATTGCAATAATTACTCATGCGGGCGGACCAGCTGTGATGTTGACCGATGCACTTTCTGAGGGTGGTTTGGCAGTGCCTCATTTGCCTGAAGCAAAAACAGCTCATTTATTGGAACAACTTTTCGACGGTTCATCAGTATCTAACCCTATTGACTTTTTAGCAACTGGTACTGCATCGCAATTAGAAAAGTGCATTAGAGTTTGTGAAGAAGACTTATCTATGATTGATGGCATGGTGGTTATCTTTGGTAGCCCTGGTTTGTTTGCCAACGATGAGGCCTATGAAGTTATCAGAGAACAACAATTAAAATGCAAAAAGCCAATTTATGCAGTGATGCCTTCAGTGATTAACTGCGAAAGAGAGATGGCTGAATTTGTGAATAAAGGTGGAGCATTCTTTGATGAAGAAGTGAATTTAGGACGTGCTATGTCTAAGGTCTTTAACCGACCAAAGCCAAGTATCTCAAACAATATAGAGGTTAAAAATACATCTACTATTCAAAGTATTTTAAAAGATAAGAAAGGCTTACTTCCTGTAAGAGATGCATTAAAGGTACTAGATTTAGCAGGAATAAAACGTCCTCAAGAGCGTTTGGTTTATGATGAAAGTCAAGCAGAGGAAGCTGCAAAAGAGATTGGTTTTCCATTAGTCATGAAAGTTGTGGGTCCTGCTCACAAGTCAGAAGTAGGAGGTGTTATTCTTGGCGTGAACTCTATGCAGGAAGTTAAAGGAAACTTTGCAAAGCTGAGTGCCATTCCAGATGCCGATGGTGTTCAAATTTCAGAAATGGTTTCTGGAGTTGAAATATTTATTGGAGTGAAAAAAGAACCGGGATTTGGACATCTAATAACATGCGGACTTGGAGGAATTTTTGTCGAAGTGATGAAAGATATTCAAACCGTATTGGCACCTGTGACGAAAAAAGATGCACTACAGATGGTTCGTTCATTAAAATCGTATCCAATTATTAAAGGAATTAGAGGTAAAGAAGGCGTTGATGAAGATGTAATAGCTGACACTATATGTAAAGTATCTGACTTATTGCAAGCAGCTCCACAAATTGAGGAAATGGATATCAACCCATTAATGGGACGTGGAGATCATTTAGTAGCAGTGGATATAGTAATAACATTATAAAATAGAAGAACATGGAATTTCCAATTTCAAGGAATCTAATCAATGAAAAGAAAGCAGACCTGCGAATAAAGAATATTGGACGAGCATCTATAAGAGACTTAGTTTTTCTAGTTAACAGCTTAGAGGCTTCCGTAGGAGAACGTTTTGTTCGTATGGAGATGGGCGTTCCTGGTCTTCCTTCACCTAAAGCAGGGATAGATGCTGAGATGGAGGCACTTAAAAAAGGAGTTACTGCTGTTTATCCTAATTTGGATGGATTGCCTGAATTAAAAACTGAGATTGCTCGTTTTGCAAAACTTTTTTTAGATATAGATGTTAAACCTACTTCTTGCGTTCCTACAGTAGGCTCTATGCAAGGGATTTTTGCTTGCTTTACGGTAGCAAACAATTGTCATGCTGATAGAGAAAAAGGGACACTTTTTATTGACCCAGGATTTAATATTAATAAACTACAGGCAAGAATCTTAAAACAAAAGGTAGGTACATTTGATATGTACAATTATAGAGGAAAAAAGTTAGGAGAAAAGTTAGAAAGTATGCTAGCTACCGGTGAGTATTCGACCATACTTTATTCTAATCCTAATAATCCTACCTGGCAGTGCTTTACCGAAGAAGAGTTACAGATGATTGGAGAATTGGCAACAAAATATGACGTCATCGTGATAGAAGATCTCGCTTACTTCAGTATGGACTTCCGTCAAGATTATTCGGTGCCGGGTGAGCCTCCTTATCAACCTTCAGTTGCTCATTATACCGAAAATTATATTTTGACAATTTCAAGTTCAAAAGCTTTCAGTTATGCTGGACAACGCATAGGAATGATGGTAATGTCTGACAAATTGTGCGAGAGAGATTATCCTGACTTGCAAGTGCAATTTGGCTATACTCGTTTTGGTGATGCGATGATACGTTCAGCATTGTATGCACTATCTTCTGGCGTTAGCCACACTGCACAATGGGGGCTGCAAGGAATATTGAAAGCTGTAAATGATGGTGATTATAATTATAGAGAAGAAATAAAAGTCTATGGAGAGAAAGCTAACGTTGTAAAGAAAATGTTCTTAGATAACGGCTTTCATATTGTTTATAATAGCGACGGTGAGGAACCATTGGCAGACGGGTTTTATTTTACAGTAGCTTATGATGGACTTACCGGCTCGGAGCTGTTAGATAAATTTTTAGAGTACGGACTTTGTGCTATTGCTTTAGAAACCACGGGAAGCGAGCGAACTGAGGGCTTACGTATTTGCATTTCTCTAATACCAGACGAACAACTTCCAGACTTAGAAAAACGTTTAGCATTACTTCATAACTCGATGATATAGAAGTAATTTATAAAAGCTAATTTAGCGGAGAACGTACTATAAATTATAGTACGTTTTTTTATGCAAAGGTTTTAATTTGAACTAATTGTTAAATGTGGTGTTACTCACACGTTTGAGTAGATAAATCATTTGGCTATGGCTTTAATAAGTGTTTATTTTGTAGTGTATTTCAGAGATGATTAGAAATAATACATTTTTTTATACAGAACATAAGAAGATTAAGTTTTAGAGTTAGTTTTAGGGTAATTGGTTTTTTGAAAGGAGTTGTATTCGATACAGCTCCTTTTTTAATTTTCACTATTGTATATCAGATTAAAATTGTTGTATAACATATAATTCTTAAAATATTATTATATTTATCGACTGTAAAGAAAAATATTTAATTTCTAATTTATGAATATACACGAATATCAAGCAAAAGAGATCTTGAGAAAATTTGGTGTGGCTGTACCTAATGGACAGGTTGCATCTTCTGTTGAAGAAGCTGTAGCAGCTGCAGAAAAAGTAGGTTTACCCGTAGTGGTAAAAGCACAAATTCATGCTGGGGGAAGAGGTAAAGGAGGAGGAGTGAAGTTTGCTAAGACAGCGGATGAAGTGAAACAGTATGCCGATGATATCCTAGGGATGACTTTGGTAACTCATCAGACTGGTCCTGAAGGGAAATATGTAAAAAAAGTATGGATAGAAGAAGCTTCTGATATCGACAGGGAACTTTATGCAGGAATCGTATTAGACCGTGAAACTTCGAAGGTTACCTTTATGGTTTCTACAGAAGGAGGAATGGAAATTGAAAAGGTGGCAGAAGAAACGCCAGAAAAAATTGTAAAAGTAGCTATAGACCCAACCGTAGGTCTCATGCCTTATCAAGCGAGACAACTGGCTTTTGCTTTGGGACTTGAAGGTAACGCAATGAAAAGTGGTACTAAATTCTTTGCAGCACTTTATAAAGCTTATGTAGCTTTGGATGCCGCATTGTTTGAGATAAATCCTTTGGTTGTAACAAAATCAGGAGATGTAATTGCATTGGACGCTAAAGTGAATTTTGATGAAAATGCACTATTTCGTCATAAGGATGTTCTAGAGCTGAGAGACTTTGATGAAGAAGAACCTACAGAAGTAGAAGCATCTAAATATGGTCTTAATTATGTGAAATTGGATGGAAATATTGGTTGTATGGTTAATGGTGCAGGATTAGCCATGGGAACAATGGATATTATTAAACTTAACGGAGCTGAGCCAGCAAACTTCTTAGATGTTGGCGGTACAGCATCAGCAGAAACCGTAGAACAAGGTTTTCGTATTATTCAATCGGATAAAAATGTAAAAGCGATTCTCATCAATATTTTTGGAGGTATCGTGCGTTGTGACCGTGTAGCGAGAGGAGTCGTAGAAGCTGTTAAAAATATTGGGACTGATATGCCTATCGTAGTACGTCTACAGGGTACGAATGCTAAAGAAGCAAGAGAAATTTTAGAGCAATCAGGGATGAATATTCTAGCAGCCAAAGAATTACAAGAGGCAGCAGAGAAAGTAGTATCAACTATTAAATAATTTAGAAATGAGCGTATTAGTAAATAAAGATACACGATTAGTCGTACAAGGAATAACAGGTTCTGAAGGTGGGTTTCACACAGAACAAATGGTTGATTATGGAACAAATGTAGTAGCAGGTGTTACTCCAGGTAAAGGAGGACAAAAAGTTCTTAATGATATTCCTGTTTTTAACACTGTGAAAGAAGCCGTAGATGAAAGGCAAGCAAACACTTCGGTCATTTTTGTGCCACCACCATTTGCTGCAGATGCTATTCTCGAAGCTGCAGATGCAGGAATAAAAGTAATTATTTGTATTACAGAAGGTATTCCTGTGGGAGATATGGTAAAGGTAAAAGCCGTATTAAATCAAAAAGAAGATGTAACACTTATTGGACCTAACTGCCCAGGTGTGATTACTCCAGGTGAAGCAAAGGTTGGTATTATGCCGGGATTTATTCATAAAAAAGGAACAGTGGGAGTGATTTCTCGTTCAGGGACATTAACCTACGAAGCAGTGCATCAATTAGTAGAGCAAGGTCTCGGTCAATCTACAGCGATTGGTATTGGCGGTGATCCAATTATCGGAACAAAACATATTGATGCTGTAAAACTACTCAATAAAGACCCAGAGACGGAAGCTATAGTTTTAATTGGAGAGATTGGCGGAAATGCAGAAGAAGAAGCGGCAGCTTACATCAAAGATAATGTGAAAAAGCCAGTGATAGCATTTATTGCTGGACAAACGGCACCTCCAGGAAGACGCATGGGGCACGCAGGAGCTATTATTGCAGGAGGAAAAGGAACTGCTGAGGCGAAGATGGAAGCATTGGAAGCAGCAGGTATCTATGTCGTAAAATCTCCTGCTGATATAGGAAAAAAAGTTAAAGAAGTTTTAAGATAAAAGTTTGAATTTGTTATTTATTATGAACTCAGGAATAGGAATGACCATTTGGGCAGTAATTTGTCTATTAGCTTTATTCTTTATAGTTAGAGCAATTATTAGATATATGAAAAAGAAATAATAAGTTAAAGAGATTCTTAATTTTCGATATAATTTTTCATTTCTTTTAGATGTAAAATAGCGAATTAGTTGTTTCTTAAACATAAAGTAACCTATATATGAGAAGTCCTTACTACATTTGTAAGGACTTTTTATTTAGACCAATTAGTAAAGAAATTTATGGAGCAGAGAGAATACTGGTATAAGATTATTATTTGCATTGTAGGTATTTTACTATATATCGTCAATTTAGATACGATGGCAGTAGAAATAATGGAGGCGAGAAACTTAGTCACTGTAAGAGAAATGTTACAATCTGGTGATTGGCAACACCCAACTATGAATGGTGTTTTACGCCTTGAGAAACCTCCCTTACCAACTTGGATTACAGCTATTTCCGCATCCATATTTGGTTTGAAAAATTTATTCTTTTTACGCTTGCCAGCAGCTTTAATGTCCATTTGGTTACTATTTTCTATGAATAGTTTGGTGAAACGATTGACAAATGACAAATTGTTGGCAATGCTATCAGCCATATCATTAGCAGGAATGCTGTATGTCGTTATGTTAGGGCGTAGAGAAACTTGGGATATTTATACTCATAGTTTTATGCTGGCTGCTATAGTCCAGTTTGTTGCGATGTTGCAATCGGTAAGACCACTTCGAAATGCTTTATGTGGAGGCATTCTTTTTGGCGCAGCATTCTTAAGTAAAGGTCCCGTCTCACTCTATGCACTATTCCTGCCATTTGTGCTCATATATTGCTGGCAATACCGCCCATTATTTGGTAAAAGTAAAAGAGCTGCTCTTGCCATTTACATTATAATTGCTTTTATAATCTCTGCTTCATGGTTTGTTTTCTTGCAGTTGTCTTTGGGTAATGAAGCAAAGGAGGTGTTGGAGGGAGAGGTTAATAATTGGCACTCCTACAATGTAAAACCCTGGTATTATTATATCAAAGATTATCCTGTTCATTCAGGTTTATGGACTTTAATCTTAGCAATAGGTCTATTTACAAAATACAATTATAACAAGCTAAGAGATAAGAAAGCCTTTTCGTTTTTCTGGCTTTGGACTGTGGCATCAATACTATTGCTTTCAATCATTCCAGAAAAGAAAGTGCGTTATTTATTGCCAACATTTATTCCTGCATCATTCCTAGTCGGAAGTTATTTTTATTATTTAATTAAAGATTATGAAAGATATAAAAAGCCTTTGGATACGGTAATTCTGAAAATTCATACTGTGATTTTTATGATTGTCGCGGTGGCTCTGCCAATAGGAATTTATATGTTATTTTATAGAACAGCCGTAGTCGGATGGATAACAGTGGCAGGAGTGTGTTTGATGTCACTGTTTTGTATTTACCTATTATGGAAGGTCTGGAGTAGTGATAAAAAGCACATCTTAATTGTAGGAGCTATTCTTTTATTGTCGTCGGCAATATTGTTTTTCGTTCCCAATTCAAAATACATGTTGAACCCTCAATTTCATTCGATTGGGGAGGTACAAAAAATTCAGGGTTTAGAAGGGCTACCAGGTTATGCACTTGAAGAAACACGTATAGAGTTGATTTGGTGGACAGGAAGAAAAATAAAAGAGGTGCAAAACCTTGATGGTTTGCAACCTCCTTATATGTTATTGACCAATGAAAAACCTACGGAATATAATCTGCCAAGTAATTATGAACTGATTGGTCATTATGATAATAATAGTAAGCCAGAAGGGCATAAATATCATCATAAAAGTTTGAGCAAATACGTTGTTATTGTCCGTTAAACTTTAGGCTAATTCTAAAACCTTCTTGATTAGGTTAGTGGCTCCCTCATAAATATCTGATATTTTAGCATCTAGCATATAGCAAGGGGTTGTCACTATTTTCTTTTCTTCATCAGTGACGATTTCTCCGTGAGTCGTTTTTTTGTGTTTCCCACCCCAATTTTCTACGGTTTTAGCAATATCATCATCTTGCCCTAAGGTTACCGTAGCTTTCAAAGCTTTGGCTACCATAACTGGTGCTATACAAAGTGCACCGATAGGTTTTTTAGCTTCGTAAGTTTGTTGAAGTGCTTTTGTGACTTCTTCATTGATGTTCATATTTTCACCATCAACAGCAAACGAGCAAAGATTTTTTGCTGCGCCAAAACCACCAGGCAATACCAGTGCATCAAAGTCTTTCACATCATATTCTTTTAAGTCTTTAATTTCACCTCGAGTGATTCGTGAAGCTTCGATGAGTACATTTCTTTTTTCAGGCATTTCGTCTCCTGTGATATGGTTAATCACATCTCTTTGGTCGATGTTTGGAGCAAAAGCATGATACTCGGCTCGCTGTTGGTCTATGGCAAGAAGGGTTAAAGTCGCTTCATGTATTTCACTCCCATCTGCTTTGCCACATCCGGCAAGAATTACTGCTATTTTCTTTTTCATAACTATTGAATTTTCTATTGTTTCTATTGGAATAAAGATAAATAAATTCTATAAAAAAGAAAAACCACAAATACAATTTGTGGCTTAGCTCTTGTGACAATATGTTTGCTAAATGCAAACGATGTTAGTGTTGTTCACAATGAATTTAAGCTAATTTTACATTCACTGCATTCATTCCTTTACGGCCTTCTTGCAGCTCGAAAGTTACTTCATCATTTTCATTAACTTTGTCAATCAATCCTGATACATGTACAAAATACTCGTTGTCTGATTCTGAATCTTTAATAAATCCAAACCCTTTAGTTTCATTAAAGAATTTAACTGTTCCTGTTTTCATTATAATAATTTGATAAATAATTTAAATCGTATGCAATGTACGATAAAACTTTTAAATTCTACTATAACTCAATTCATTTTAACCTTAAGTTCCTTTAAATCCTAATAGCAATTGTATAAAAGTTGCTACTTTTGCGACAATATTGGGAAAAGATATGACAAAATATTTAGGATATTATAAACGAAACTTGCGGTTAGCTTTTCCTATTGTGTTGTCACAGTTAGGGCAAATAGTAGTACAACAGGCTGATATTATGATGGTTGGTCGTTTAGGTCCAACTGAATTAGCTGCAATTGCTTTCGCCAATTCTATTTTTATTTTTGGAATGGTTTTCGCCATGGGATTTAGTTTAGGATTAACACCTGCTGTAGGACATGTTGAGGACAAAACTCAATATAAATTATTAGCAAAGATTTTATCAAATGCGTATATCATTAATATCGTTATTGCAGTCTGTTTGATGATTCTGATGTATGTTATTAGTTTTTTCTTCTCTAATATGGGGCAAGACCCAGCGGTCGTTAGCTTGGCAAAACCCTATTATGTTACTATTTTATTATCATTGTTGCCACTGTCTTTGTTTTTTACCAATAAGCAATTTGCTGAGGGGTTGGGGGACACCAAAAATGCAATGTATGTTACCTTATTTGCGAACTTTTTAAATATTTTCCTCAACTATGTCTTGATTTTTGGGAAATGGGGTTTTCCAGAATTGGGAATGTTAGGAGCTGGTCTTGCAACATTGACATCTAGGATATTTATGGCATTGGGCTTTTATGCCATATTTTTGAGGCGTAATTTATTCAATAGAATCACAAAATACATAGACCTTAGGGATTACAGCAGGCTTCATATTCGTAAGCTTTTCAAACTCGGCTTACCGATTTCTATGCAGATGTTTTTAGAAGTTGCCGCTTTTGCATTAAGTGGTATCATGGCAGGATGGTTGGGGGTAATTTCTTTAGCTTCGCATCAGATTGCTATGGGTATCAGTTCCATGACTTTTATGCTAGCCATAGGAGTGGGAGCAGCAACCACTATAAGAGTTTCTCATTATTACGGAGAACAGAATTTTAAACGCTTGATGTTAGCAGCAACAGCATCTACTCACATTGTTTTGGCATTTATGGGACTATCAGGGCTGTTGATTTTTCTTTTTAGGCATGATTTTCCTTATTTTTATAATACAGATGAGAACGTTGTAGCACTTACTGCAATACTTTTAGTTGCCACTGCAATTTTTCAAGTATTTGATGGGTTGCAAGTAGTTATGCTCAGTATTTTGAGAGGTTTAGGTGATGTTACCTATGCCATGATTTATTCTTTTGTAGCTTACATTCTTGTAAACTTGCCAACTAGTTATTTTTTAGCATTTACCTTAGATTTGGGTACAGTCGGGCTGTGGTATGGTTTTATATTTGGGCTTGCTGTCGCGGGTTTGCTTTTTTACAGTCGCATTAGAACAATTTATAAATCATTCAACAGTTAAAAAATAGTAGGATATTATTAGCTTAATCTGCCTTAATTATTGTTTGAGTTCATGGTTTTTACATAGTTTTCTAAATCAATACCATTCATAGTAAATTCCATAGCTAATTCACAAACAATCATTGATAACTCATCATTTTCAATAGTTAAGTCTGAATGAAAGTGATTTAACAATGAGTCAATGGAATCAGGCAAATGATTTGCCTGTGCAACTTCTCGAATTTTTATGGTTGAGATATTGTAATCTGTTATCTGATTCTTATCAAGCACTTTTTTTAGAGTTTCAACTCCATCATCCCAGAGGATAAGCAAATTAGAGTTGAGGAAATCTCGCAAGTCGAATATGTGCCATATATCCTTAAAGTAATTGTCCTCGATCCACTCCTTTCTATAGCCCAATAATTCTACATTTTCCTGAAATAGTCTATTCTCAAATATTTCATCAGGAGGCATAAAATCATAGGTTTTTATACTTGCAAGCTTTCCGTATTGAATAAAGCACAGCTCGATTTGAAAGGTGCTGAAGAGATCGTCGGTGCCCCTTAAGAAATTTATCCCGATAAAGTCAAAATTGGTGCCGAAATATTCCTTGAAATTTAGAGGGTTTTTAAATGTTCCATTCCTTATTTTTGACGCAATAGCTCTCTTAAATTCAGGTTTTATATTCAGACCTTTCTTTTTCATTTCAGCATAGATTGGCTCAAGTTTATAGGGAACTTCTTCTTCTATGTATTCATAAAATCTGAAGTCATTGACTTTTTCGGGATTGGGGAAAGATACCTCTATGGTTCTTTGTGAATTTTCATGTAAGGTACTGTTTATTCTTAGTGCAATCCATTTAACAAGTTTGATTAATCCCCAAACTGTAGCTACGATTATAATAAGTGCTAAAACTATGGCAATTAACATTTTTTTGTGTTTTTATATTTGCACTTGTATTTTATTCGTAAAGAGATTCTTTACTGAGCAAATGTGCTAAAGCTACTTATTTACTCATCAAGTCAGCAAATTCCTTAATTCCATTGCATGCTGTATCTTCAATGAAATGCACATGGTCGAGCAGTCTGTCCTCGTGCCGTTTAGGATCGATGATGTAAATAGGTTTTCCATCAGGAAGATAGTCAATAAGAGATGCTGCTGGGTAAACTTGTAGGGATGTTCCAATAACGAGCAATATATCTGCCGTTTCTACGATTTTTGCAGCTTTATGCATTTCTGGAACGGCTTCCCCAAACCAAACAATGTGCGGACGTAATTGACCGCCATCTTCCGCCTTGTCACCCAGCATAATATCTTTGTCGCAATCATAAATAAGCTTCTCATTTTTTGTGCTTCGTGATTTTAATAACTCGCCATGCAGGTGTAAGACATTTTTCGACCCAGCTCTCTCATGGAGATTATCAACGTTTTGCGTGATGATGCTGACCTTGAAGTTTTTCTCTAGCTCCTTCAATGTTTTATGGGCAGTATTGGGTTTCACTTCTAAAAGTTGTCTGCGTCTGTCGTTGTAGAACTTTAATACCAATTCAGGTTTTTTTTCCCACCCAATAGGAGAGGCAACCTCCATAACATCGTAGCCTTCCCAAAGACCATCGGCATCTCTAAAGGTTTTTATTCCACTTTCTGCACTAATTCCTGCACCTGATAATACGACTAAATGTTTCATGATTTTAATTTATGGATTCTATTCGTAAAGTTAACATTTTTTTGTGAATTTTTACTTGCATCGTCCGCATGAAAATTAACTATCTTTGCACTATGATTGAGATTAAAAATGTCATAGTTAGTTTAGATATCATCGAAAAGAAGTTTCTATGTGATATTTCAAAATGTCATGGTGTCTGCTGTGAAGAAGGTGACTCAGGTGCTCCCTTAGAATCTGAAGAAGAGGATATTCTTAAAGAAATATATCCCAAAGTGAAGCCTTTTCTAAGAGAAGAAGGCATAAAAGCGATTGAAGAACAAGGGGTTGCTGTTGTTGATTTTGAAGGTGATTTAGTGACACCCTTGAGAGCTAACAAGGAATGTGCTTTTACAGTGTATGAAGAAGGGGTAGCACTATGTGGAATTGAAAGAGCTTACGAGGCTGGAGCCGTAGATTTCAAAAAGCCAATATCCTGTGCTTTGTATCCTATTCGGGCAAAAAAATATAGTCAATTTGAAGGCTTGAACTATGATATACAACCCATGTGCAATGTTGCACGAATATTGGGAACAAAGCGAGGACTTCCTATTTATAAGTTCTTGAAACTCCCCTTAATTAGGAAATATGGTGAGGATTGGTATGAGGAGTTGGATAAAGTAGCAACTGAATATTTAAAATTGGAGAAGCAAGATCCAATACAAATGAAAAAATAAAATATTATGGAGGTAAAAATAAAAGAAGGTATTACATTACAGCAAAAAAGGACAGTTGCTTTAGACGACACAGCTATAAAATATGGTTCTGGGTTGGCAGAAGTGTATGCTACACCCGCCATGATTTCTTTTATGGAGAATACAGCATACCGAAGTATAGAATCTTTTCTTCCAGAGGGATATAGCACGGTAGGTATTAGCATTAACGTACAACATACAAAAGCAACCTTACCGGGGAAGAAAGTGGATTGTCAATCAATCGTAACTAAGGTAGATGGAAAAAAGGTTTTCTTTAAAATTGAAGCCTCTGATGAAGAGGGTAAAATTGGTACTGCTGATCACGTAAGATATATTGTAAATTCTGAAGAATTCGTAGCCCGATTGAAAAAGTAAATTTTTTCTGCATTTTAGTAATTGCTATACAACATTTGCCGTTTTAAATTACTAGTTATCAGTGTTTTACGGGTAGTTTTTTTGTGGGGCGTTGCAAAGAAGTGCTTCCCTATGCTTGAATTAAAATCTTTATGTTATTTTTGAGTTAAAATTGACTACAGATGAATGACTTTATAGTCTCAGCACTAAAATATAGACCTGCTACTTTTGAATCAGTGGTAGGACAGCCATTGATAACGGCAACGCTGAAAAATGCTATTGCACAGAAGCATTTGGCTCATGCCTATCTTTTCTGTGGTCCAAGAGGAGTTGGTAAAACAACTTGTGCTCGAATTTTTGCTAAGACGCTTAATTGTAGTAATATACAAGATGGAACAGAGCCTTGTAATCAATGCGAATCGTGCGTTGCCTTCAATGAAAATCGTTCTTATAATATTCACGAATTAGATGCTGCTTCGAATAATGGTGTTGATGATATCAGACAATTGATAGATCAGGTACGCGTTCCGCCCCAGTTAGGACACTACAGTATATATATTATCGATGAGGTGCATATGTTGACTAAGTCAGCATTCAATGCTTTTTTAAAGACATTGGAAGAACCGCCAAAGCATGCTGTTTTTATTCTTGCAACTACGGAGAAGCATAAAATCATTCCTACTATCTTATCAAGATGTCAGATTTTTGACTTTAATCGTATTCGAATAGAAGATATAGTTAACCATTTACAGTATGTTGCTAATAAAGAGGGAGTAGCCACTGATCCTGAGGCACTAAACGTAATAGCGTTGAAAGCTGATGGGGCGATGCGTGATGCGTTGTCTATTTTCGACCAAATTGTAAGTTTTTCAGGAGGTAATGTTAGCTATGAAAAAACCATCGAAAATCTGAATGTATTAGATTATGATTATTACTTTCAGATGGTGGATGCTATGCTGGGAAATAGAGGAATGGATACCTTATTATTATTCAATGAAATTCTTGAGAATGGTTTTGATGCCCAGTATTTTCTAAATGGTATGGCAACACATTTGAGAGATTTGCTTGTAAGTTTAAATCCTCAATCTCTAATGCTTCTAGAAGTTGGTGATAGTGTGAAGGAGAAATACCAAGTACAAGCAAAGCGTTGCAGCGCTGATTATCTTTTTCAAGCTCTGGATATTCTTAACGATTGTGATATGACCTACCGGGCCAGTCGTAATAAAAGATTGCATGTAGAGCTTGCCTTGCTCAAGTTGTGTAATCTTTCAAAAAAAAAAATAACAACCTCTGAGACTGAACCCACTGTAGATGTATTACAACAGGGGAATAGCAAAGTTGTAAAACAAGTTGATAAAGCGAGCACAACGAAACCGACATCTACTAAAACTGAAAGTGAGAGAAGGCTCCCCGAATCTCCTAGGAAAGAGGAGAAAGAGAATGTAAATACTGAAAAGGAAACCAAGCAAAAACCTAAAGCAGTATCAAAAACGAAAATACCATCTATATCTATTAAAAATATAGGCGCTACAGCAACATCAACTGCTACAAATCCAAAAGAAGAAGCTGAAAAGTTGAAACAAAAATCTTCTGAGCTAGGATTGAAAGAAAACGAAATTGGAGAGGATAGTTTTACGGTTGAACAGGCGACAGAAGCATTAACTCAATATATAGTTGAGAACAACTTGGACAGAAGAGTGAAAGCAACTTTAACAGCGTATGCATTAAAACTCGACAAAGACCTTATATTTCTTAAAGTGAATAATTCGCTTGAAATAGAATTATTGCAGAGATATCAGATACCACTAGAAAATTATTGGAGAAAATCCCTAAACAATAAAAATATTCGCTTAAAATTGATTGAACCTGAAGATAAAGACAGAAGTTTACAATCTATGGGTGATAAGGATAAATTGTTGTATTTAATTAGTAAAAATAAAAGCATATTAAAGTTGAAAACGGAACTAGGATTAGAATTTGAATAAATATATTTTTTTATTAAAAACTCAAAAAATCAATAAACTTTTAGAAAATCATGAAAACACAGCAACCCAAAATTACTTGGACTAAGATTGATGAGGCGCCGGCTTTGGCTAGTCATTCTTTTTTACCGGTTGTAGAAGCATTCACAGCTACTGCAGGGGTAGATGTAGAAACGAGAGACATTTCTTTGGCAGGAAGAATAATAGCAAATTTCCCTGAGGTGTTAACTGACGAACAAAAAATTAATGACGAGTTAGCATTTTTAGGTAAGTTGGTTAAGGAAGAAGATGCAAACATCATAAAGTTGCCAAATATTAGTGCCTCAATTCCTCAGTTAAAAGCTGCAATAAGTGAATTGCAAAAAAAAGGTTATAACCTACCAGATTTCCCTGAAGAACCTAAGACTGAAGAGGAAAAAGAATTGCGTAAGCGCTATGCAGTATGTTTAGGTAGTGCAGTGAATCCTGTGCTTCGTGAAGGAAACTCAGACCGTCGTGTTGCACCTTCTGTAAAAGCATATGCTCAAAAAAATCCAAAGAAGCTTAGTGCTTGGGATAAAGATAGCAAAGCACATGTTGCACATATGCAAGGCGGTGATTTCTTCGCAAATGAGAAATCTATCATCATGGATAAAGATGATGTAGTACGCTATGAGTTTGTTGACCAACAAGGCAATGTAACAGTTCTAAAAGACAACATGAAGTTGATTAAAGGCGAAATGTTGGACGGAACGTTTATGAGTGCAAAAGAACTTCGTAAATTTATTGCTGAACAAATTGAGGATGCAAAGAAAAATGACACCTTATTTTCAGTACACTTGAAAGCTACAATGATGAAGGTGTCAGATCCTGTTATTTTCGGTCATTTTGTTTCTGTATTTTTCAAAGACGTTTTTGAGAAATATGCAGACACTTTCAAAAAATTAGGGGTAAATCCAGAACTAGGTTTAGGTGACCTATACAAGAAAATCGAAACGCTTCCTGCTGATGAGAAAAAAGCAATAGAAGATGATATAAAAGCGGTATATGACAAGAACCCTGACTTAGCAATGGTAAATTCTGACAAAGGAATTACTAACCTTCATGCAGGTAACGATATTATTATCGATGCATCTATGCCAGTAGTTATCCGTGATGGCGGTAAGATGTGGAATAAAGATGGTGAGTTACAAGAGACAAAAGCTATTATTCCAGATAGATCATATGCGAAAGCTTACCAAGTTGTTGTAGATTTCTGTAAGAAAAACGGAGCTTTAGATCCAGCTACTATGGGTAATGTTTCTAATGTAGGTCTAATGGCTCAAAAAGCAGAGGAATATGGTTCACATGACAAGACTTTTGTTGCACCAGCAGATGGTGTAATTCGTGTTGTTAATAGTGAAGGAGAAACTATTATGGAACACAATGTAGGCGAAGGCGATATTTATAGAGGATGCCAAACAAAAGATATCCCTGTTCAAGACTGGGTTAAATTAGCAGTAAATAGAGCAAAAAATACAGGTTATCCTACCATCTTCTGGCTAAATCCGGAAAGAGCTCATGATGCCTTGATGAAAGAGCGAGTAGAAACTTATTTAAAAGATCATGATACTGAAGGACTAGATATCAGGATAATGACTCCTGTTGATGCTATGCAGTTCAGCTTAGAACAAGTAAAAGCAGGGAAGAATGCAATCTCGGTAACAGGCAACGTATTACGTGACTACTTAACTGACCTTTTCCCTATTCTTGAGCTAGGAACTAGTGCTAAAATGCTGTCTATTGTTCCTTTGATTGCTGGTGGTGGCTTATTTGAAACTGGAGCTGGAGGTTCTGCACCTAAGCACGTACAGCAATTCCAAGAAGAAGGTCACTTGCGTTGGGATTCTTTAGGAGAATTTTTAGCATTGACAGTATCTTTAGAACACTTAGCTGATAAGTACAATAACGATAAGGCAAAAGTATTGTCTGACGCTTTAGATAAAGCCGTTTCTCAATATCTTGAAAATCAAAAATCTCCATCACGTAAAGCTGGTGAGTTGGATAACCGCGGTAGTCATTTCTTCTTAACGCAGTATTGGGCTGACGAATTGGCAAAACAAACCGAAGATAAAGAATTGAGTGAAAAGTTTGCTCCTATCGCTGAGCAATTGAAATCTAATGAAGAGAAAATACTTCAAGAGATTGCGGATGCAGAGGGTAAACCTAAAGATATTGGTGGGTATTACAAACCAAATGATGAATTAGCTTCTAAAGCAATGCGTCCAAGTGCAACCTTCAATGAAATTATTGCAAACATTTAAGTTGCTTAAATAAATATCTAAACGAAAAGAGACTGTATTTATACGGTCTCTTTTTATTTATAAGAATGTTTCTCCGGTTTTAAACCGTTATTTCTCTAATAATAAAAAACCATTTGCTGGGATAGTAACTGTTTCTGCTGAAATATTTATTTTCTGCCCCTTAATAACATCTATCATTGCATTTAAGTCTTTAGTTAGCTCTGCATAGCGAGAAGTTTTGACTGCTACTTCTTCATCACTATTATTCATGATTAACAATACTAAGTCTTTATCGTTATAGCGAGCGAGTGTATAGACTTCTTCATCGTACAATGGAGCGAATTGCATGGTTCTTCCGTGATGAATTACATCCTTTTTCTTTCTCCAGTTCAACAAATTTTTCATGAAGTTTTGAGCTTCCTTCTGTTGTGTCGTTAATCCTTTTCCTGTAAAGACATTTATTTTGTCGCCTTTCCAGCCTCCTGGGAAATCAGCACGAATATCTCCATGATCTTCGGAGCCTTTATGGCTCATGAGTATTTCAGTCCCATAAAATATTTGGGGCGTTCCACGTAGCACTGTCAAGTATGCAAGAGCTCTTTTATAAGCGTCAAAATCTTCATCTAGCTGTGTGAAAATTCTGCTCATATCATGATTATCAAGAAAAACAACCAAGTTTTGAGGTGAAGGATACAGAAAATCCATCGCTAAGGTTTCGTAGGTTTTCGTTCCGTCATTTTTTACACCTTCTACGATTGCTTCTTGCATTGGGAAATCCATGAGACTCGGCAAGTTACAATGATAACTGTCGAGATTCACTTTGCCCTGTTGCCAATAAGATACAATAGCAGGTTCTACAGTCCATTCTTCTCCCACGACATTAAAATAAGGATATTCTGCTAAAACCGCTTCACACCAATCATTCATAAAAATTTTATCAGGATAGGGCCAAGTATCCATTCGGATACCGTCAAGATGTGCATACTCTATCCACCAGATTGTATTTTGGATAAGATAAGTAGCCATTAATTCATTCCTTTGGTTGAGGTCGGGCATGGTTTCTACAAACCACCCGTCTGAGTTATGGAATTTATCGTATTTCGAAACATAAGGATCTACATTAACCTGTCGTTTATGTGAGGTCTGGAAAAACTTTCCATTGTTATTAATCCAGTCAGAAGTGGGAAGATCATTCATCCACCAGTGCTCAGAGCCACAATGATTTACAATCATATCCATAATGATTTTGATACCTTCTTCTTTGGCTTTTAATGAAAGCTTTACATATTCTTCATTACTGCCCAGGCGCTGATCTACTTTATAAAAGTCTGTAGCTGCATAGCCATGGTAAGAATAGTCATTCATATCATTCTCAAGTACTGGGTTCAGCCAAATTGCAGTAAAACCCATTTCAGAGATATAATCTAAACTATTGACAATGCCTTGAATATCGCCACCGTGTCTGCCTCCATTAAAATTTCGGTTTTTCTTTTCTTTCATTCCTGCTATTTCATCATTATCAGGATTTCCATTGACAAAGCGGTCGGGTGCAATCAAATACATTACGTCAGTAGCGTTAAAACCTATTCGTTCTCTTGAATCAGACTCACGCTCACGTAATTCATATTTATAACTGTGTTGAATTTTATCGTCTTCTTTGAATGATATATTGAATGTCCCGGGATTCACATTAGAATTCAATTCAAGGTTGAGAAACAAATAGTTTGGGTTTTCAACTTTGATGACTTGTTTTAGTTTCACTCCCGGATAATCAAGTGATACATCAAGATTAGCTATATCCTGACCATACACGAGCAGTTGTAGTTCATTGTTTTGCATACCCGCCCACCAAAAAGCAGGTTCAACACGTTCTAAACTCGTTTGTGCAAAAAGTGTCTGACTGAATAGAAGAAAAATAATGGATGCTAACTTTTTCATATCGCTGTGCTTTTGGTACGAATATAGCTAATAAATAGAATTTTCTGAAATTTCAATGTACCTAAAAATAGAAAGGCAACTCAGATTATGAATTGCCTTTCTGTAAAGTTTATGTTGAGCTAATTACTTCGCTTTCTTTGCGGCTTCTAATGCTGCATCATAATCTGGTTCATCTGTAACTTCTGGAACATACTCAACGTGTTGTACAATGCCTTCCTTATCTACAACAACTACACCACGAGCCAATAAGCGCAATGGTTCCATTATAAATCCGTACTTTTCACCAAACTCAAGATCTTTGTGGTCTGAAGCAGTTATTGCTTTGTCGATGCCCTCTGCTGCACAGAAACGACCTAAAGCAAATGGCAGGTCACAAGAAACAGAAAGGACATTGATACCTTCCTTATTTGCAGCTTGGTTAAACTTTGCAGTTTGAGTAGCACAAACAGCAGTATCTACAGAAGGTGCTGCAGATATCACGACAACCTCACTGGCAAAATCTGATAATTTTACAGGAGAAAGGTCCGGTTTCAATACGGTAAAATCAGGAGCTTTATCTCCAACTTTTATTTCGTTACCAACGACAGGCATAGGATTACCTTTAAAAGTGATGTCTTTAGAAATCTTTTCCATAATGTTATAATTTTCTGTTTTTTAATGATTAAAAATATAAAGCTAAAGATACAAAAAACATGCAAAATGCTGTTGCCAGAAAGTTATAATTTCCACAAACTTTTTTTTATTTAGTCTAAATATACCTACTTTTAGGTATTGAAATGTGTGATTTATATAAGTATTTTTGCGATTTTAGGAAAATAGGCTATGGTTTTATCAGAGTTAAAAGAAGGAGAGAAGGGCGTTATTGTTGGTGTTAGAGGGTACGGCTCATTCAAAAGACGCTTAAGTGAGATGGGTTTTATTAGGGGTAAAGAAGTATTGGTCATACGATATGCTCCCTTGAGAGATCCTATTGAGTATCGTATCATGAATTATGAAGTGTCATTGCGTGCAAGTGAAGCTTCACTTATTGATGTGGTGCCTATTGATTCCTATGAAAAACCTCAAGAAGACTTTAAAGGTACTTTTTCTTCAGAATCACTCAATACGGTGGTAAAACGAGAAGAGAAAACGATAAATGTTGCACTGGTTGGTAATCCTAATGCAGGTAAAACTACTTTTTTTAATCATGCATCTGGGTCTTCCGAGCGAGTAGGTAATTACTCTGGGGTTACTGTATCGGTTAAAAGAGCAACCTTCAAACATAAAGATTACCGAATCGTAATAGCAGATCTTCCGGGTACTTATTCACTAACGGCATATAGCCCTGAAGAAAGATACGTTAGGGATTATTTGATTCAGGAAAAACCTGATATTGTCATTAATTTAGTGGATGCCTCGAACCTAGAGCGCAATATGTTTTTGACGACACAACTCATCGACATGGATATGAAAGTGGTGATGGCGCTGAACATGTTTGATGTGTTGAAGAAACTAAAAGCTGAACTCGATTATGATGAAATGGGCAGGCTCTTAGGTATGCCTATAGTCCCGACGATTAGCTCCAAAGGAAAAGGAATCAGTGAGCTGATGGAGAGAGTTGTTAAGGTTTACGAAGATCAAGAAAGTATTGTTCGTCATATTCATATCAACTATGGTACTGAAGTAGAAAATGCTATTGTTGCATTACAGAATATTATAAAAAAAGATGCTGATTTAGTTTCTTTTGCATCACCGCGTTTTTTGTCTTTAAAATTACTGGAGGAAGACAAGTCTTTACAAAACGTATTTGAGAAGAGCGAGTATTACGAGGAGCTAAAGGCAAAAGCTTCAAAACATAAAAAAATAATTGAGGAAACATACAATGATGATGTAAATACTGTGCTTACTGATGCACACTATGGATTCATCTCTGGGGCTTTAAGAGAATGCTACAAAGAAAAAGATGTAGATAGGCATGTTTACACTCAGAAAATTGATCACATTTTAACCAATAGAGTGTTTGGATTTCCCGTTTTTTTGATATTTATGTATTTTGCGTTCTATTGTACATTTACCTTAGGAGCATATCCGATGGAATGGATAGAAAATGGCGTCGCGATACTTGCTGAATGGATGCAAAATAAGATGACAGATGGTCCGCTCCGCGATTTGCTGGTTGATGGTATTATTGGTGGTGTTGGAGGTGTGCTGGTATTCCTGCCTAATATTATGATATTGTTTTTCTTCATTTCATTGATGGAGGATACGGGCTATATGGCGCGTACCGTTTTCATTATGGATAAAATGATGCACAAAATAGGTTTACACGGGCGATCGTTTATCCCTTTAGTTATGGGTTTTGGGTGTAATGTGCCTGCCATTATGGCAACACGTACATTGAACAATCGGAAAGATAGAATGATAACGATGCTTATCAATCCATTTATGTCATGCAGTGCTAGACTGCCCGTATATTTGCTTCTTATTGGTGCATTCTTCCCTAAGCGACCTGCCATGATGCTCTTTCTTATTTATACGATAGGAATATTATTAGCTATTATAATGGCAAGAGTATTTCGGAAAACCTTGTTCCGTTCAGCAGACGTTCCTTTTGTAATGGAATTGCCACCCTATAGAATGCCAACCACTAGGACATTGCTTAAACATATGTGGAATAAGGGTGTACAGTATTTAAAGAAGATATCAGGAGTCATATTAGTTGCATCTATTATAGTTTGGGCATTGGGGTATTTCCCGCGCACCACAAATTATACGATGGATTATGATGGAATGCGAACAGAGATTAGCGAGTTGTACGAACAGACTTTAACTAATGCTGAGGAAGAAGAAATTGAAGAATTGACAGCTTCGTATGAACAACAGATACAATCGTTGAACTATGCAGAGCAAGAGGAAGCGCTCGAGAACACCTACATTGCACGTATTGGAAAAATAATGGAACCTGCATTTCAACCGCTAGGATTTGATTGGAAAATGAGTGTAGCGATATTGACGGGTGCAGCTGCCAAAGAGGTCGTTGTCAGTACACTAGGTGTTTTGTATCAAGAAGGAGAAGAGGTTGGAGAAGATAGCGTATTATTACAAAGCAAATTAAAAGCTTCTACTTATGCCTCAGGACCTAAAAGAGGAGAGAAGATTTACACTCCGAGAGTGGCTTTTTCATTGATGCTGTTTATTTTGATTTACTTCCCATGTATTGGAGTCTTGGCTGTGACTGCTAAGGAAGCAAGTTGGAAATGGGCATTGTTTCTGGCAGTGTATACCACGGCCTTAGCTTATATTATTTCCTTAGGATTTTATCAAATTTCAGGACTATTTTAATTATGATACAAGAAATATTGACATACATTATTGTTTTTGCTGCGATTGCTTACGTTGTTTATCAAGTTGTGGCAATATTTACTAAGTCAAAAGATGATGGATTTTGCGGGAGTTGCAGCTGTGATGCTAAGAAGCAATTTCAGAAACGGAATTAGAGTTGTAGGTTGTTATAATTTGTCTATTTTCCTATACCTTTGCATTTTAGCAAGATTATTGTATTGTAATCTGTGAAAATGCAATGGATTCAATGATTGAGATTATATTAATTACTTTAATAGTACTGCTTTTTGTCTTTCTAGGAATAGAAATACGTAACTATTTTTTCAATAAAAGAAATCAAAAACCAAAGGTAGCTGCAAGCGTATTGCTAGAGAAAATCAATACGATATGTAAGTTGGCTACAGTACAGGGAACTTTCAAAGAAATCGTGAATTATCAAGATTCGAAACGCTTTTTTAAAATGATTCCTTTTGAAAAGAAAGCCTTGGTGTTGGTAGATGCGATAGCATTAGTCGGTTTCGATTTGAATAAAATGGATGTACGGGTTGAGGAGGAGAAGCGTCGTATAATTATAGAAAATTTCCCAGATCCGGAGGTCATTAGTATTGATACAAATATTCAATACTATGATGTTCAAGAAACAGGATTTAATAAGTTTTCTACGCGCAATTTTACAGAACTCAATCAACTTGCAAAAGAAACCATTAGTGAGAAAATAGAAGAGAGTAATCTAGCTACATTAGCAAATAAACAAGCGATTGAAGCCTTAGATTTAGTTGAGTATCTAGCGCAATCAATGGGTTGGCATTTGCAGATGAAATTTTTGCAAGAAAGTAAGCCAGTCAAGAAGATCGCTAAGAAAACAAATAAAGAAGAATGATCATGAAAGTATTTATATTAGCAATTATATTAGTCGCCATTGCCGTTATAGGCCTAGCGATTAGTATGATTATAAGAAAAAACGGTAGATTCCCTGAACTGCACATTGGTAGGAATGAAAAGCTGAAAGAAAAAGGAATCACTTGTGCCACTTCGCAAGACAAAATGGCACGAACCCCCAGAGATTAATTCTTAGATTGGAATCCTTCGCCACCGGTAAGGAGTAATTCCTTGAGTCTTACACGAGAGATATCTCTCTCCATAGCACCATCTTGAGTATAAGAAATATATCCATTTTCCTCGGAGACGGTGATTACGTGAGCATCAGATTGCTCTGAAAGTCCTATGGCAGCTCTGTGTCGCAACCCGATATTTGATTTTATTTTAGCAGCAGTGACCGGTAAAATACAACGAGCAGCTTTAATTTTACTGCCTTCAATAATTACAGCACCGTCGTGCAAAGGAGTCGATTTGTAAAAAATGGTTTCTAAAACAGAAGAAGAAATATGTGAATCCATGGCTACACCGCTTGAGATATATTCACTTAAATCAGCTTCATGAGCAATAACGATAAGTGCTCCAGTATCGTTTGCGCTCATGTGTGCACAGGCACGGGAAATAGTTTCAGCATTTTCCTCGGTCATGTTGATTTTACGTTCAAATCGGAAGAATCCCTTTGGCAAGCGTTCACTTAGGTTATATTTAGTACCGAGTATTAGGAAAAATTTACGAATTTCCGGCTGGAAGACGACAATAAGTGCTAAGACACCAAATTCAAAAAATTGTCCTAGGAAACTGCTTAATAATTCTAAATTAAGAGCGCGAACAATAAACCAAAGAAAATACAGTAAAAATATCCCTAAGAAAATATGTATAGCGACAGTCTTTCGAATGAGCAAATATATCTGTAGTAGTAATAAGGCTACTAGCAGAATATCTACCACATCCCATAATCCCATATCTATAAAAGCGGATACCATATGGCAAAGTTAAGCATTTTGCATGGCAGAGACTAATGCGACAGCCTCTTTTGCTTCTTTTGCATCATGAACCCTTAGTATTTTTGCACCACGCTCCAATGCCATCGTATTTAAAACGGTGGTACCATTGAGTGCTTCTTTAGCTTCAGTGTTTAGCAGTTTGTATATCATAGATTTTCGGGAAATACCCACTAGCATAGGGCATTGTAGAGAATCAAAAGCCTTAATTTCACGTAGGAGTTGATAATTATGTGTAATAGTTTTTCCAAATCCAAATCCTAAATCGATAATGACATCCCCTGCTCCCAAATCTCTAAGTTGGCTTAGCTTCTCTTTCAAAAAGTCATAAACTTCCGAAACGACATCATCATATACAGGATTTTGTTGCATATCTTGCGGAGTCCCTTTGATGTGCATCAGGATATATGGCATTTTGTGTTCACCTACCCAACTAAATAAGTTTTTGTCTAAAGTTCCTGCAGAAATATCATTTACAATGAAAGAACCGAAATACTTGAGTACTCTGTCTGCTATCTCAGCACGGAATGTATCAATGGAAATAGGAATGTTTTTGTAGTTTTTTCTGATAAAAGAGAGTGCAGGAACTAAGCGTTTCCATTCATCTTCTAAATCTACTTTGGCAGCACCCGGTCGGGTAGAGTAGGCTCCTAAGTCTATAATATCAGCACCTTCCTCTATCACTTTTTCAATGCGATGATGTACTGCTTCGGTTTTAATATAGCGTCCTCCGTCAAAAAAAGAATCGGGAGTGAGGTTTACAATTGCCATCACTTTAGGACTACTCAAATCTATATGTTGTTTACCTACTTGCATTTTTTATGATAATTGAGACATGAAATATCCAAAGCCTGCTAAGAGCCCTATTATAATCAGAACAAGATATATTGCTAATATAACAATAGTGAAGATTCCTATAAAACGATAAAATGCCATTTGATAACGAAACGCTTCTTCAACTAAAAAATTATCTCTATACAAATACATCTTTTCAAGATTTTTGGAGAATTTGAACAAGTACCAGATAGGGATTAAGTACACTCCTGACATAACAAAATATATAAGACCTAATAATACAAGCGGAAAAGGACTTTCATCGATACTACCGACAAAAAGCCCACCGAAAATTAATCCGATAGCAATTAATAAAAACAAACCTGTAAATACAAAACCTAATATCGATAGAAACTTAGCCCACTTTCGTGTTGTATTTAGATAACTTATAGAATTTTCTGACAAAATTAAAGGGGTTGAGGGAGCTACATTTTCGTTCATAATAGTTCAAGTCATAAGTTTTAAAAACCAAAGATATAAATTATAGATAAAGCCTGTATTAAATACAGGCTTAAATAACACATTATTTTTATCTTTGCATCCGTACGATTCAAATAACAAAATACACTATGGAGAATATTGGGTTGAAAGAGCAAGAGATTATCAGAAGAAAATCTCTACAAGCAATTAGGGACTTAGGAATAGAGCCTTATCCCGCAGCAGAATTTGTGACAACAGCAACGTCTAAAGATATTAAAGAAAATTATGAAGAGGGGAAAGAGGTTGTTATAGCAGGGCGTATGATGACTCGTCGTATTATGGGAAAGGCTTCCTTTATTGAGTTGCAAGATACAGAAGGTCGGGTGCAAGTTTATATAGCGCGTGATAGTATTTGCAAGGACGAGGACAAGACACTCTACAATACTGTGTTTAAAAAGTTATTGGATATCGGAGATATTATTGGGATAAAGGGCTATGAATTTACGACTAAGGTAGGTGAGAAATCAGTACATGCTGAGGAATTGGTATTACTTTCGAAGTCTTTACGCCCTCTTCCAATGCCCCGAGAAGATAAAGACGGCAATGTACATGATGCGTTTACCGACTTGGAAATGCGTTACCGTCAGCGCTATGTGGATTTAATTGTGAATCCTCATGTACGTGATATTTTTGTGAAGCGGACCAAAATAATTGATACCATGCGTCGTTTTTTCAACGAACAAGGATATTTGGAAGTGGATACACCAGTTTTGCAAGCAATTCCGGGAGGAGCGGCAGCTCGTCCTTTTGAGACACATCATAACGCACTGAATATTCCTTTATATTTAAGAATTGCAAACGAACTCTATCTTAAGAGATTGATAGTAGGAGGATTCGAAGGAGTGTATGAATTTTCAAGGAACTTCAGAAATGAAGGAATGGATCGTACGCACAATCCTGAGTTTACAGTGATGGAACTGTATGTTGCTTACAAAGACTACAAGTGGATGATGGAGTTCACAGAGCAATTATTGGAAAAAATTGCTTTAGAAGTTCATGGTACTACAGAGGTGAAGTTGGGCGATAAGGAAATTAGCTTTAAGGCACCATTTAAGCGTGTGGGGATTTTAGATGCCATAAAAGAACACACCGGATATGATGTTTACGGAATGAATGAAGAGGAACTTCGCCAAGTGTGCAAAAATTTAGGCATTGAAGCGGATGAAACGATGGGTGTCGGTAAGATGGTAGATGAAATTTTCGGAGAAAAGTGCGAACATCATTATGTACAGCCAACATTCATTATTGATTACCCGAAAGAAATGAGCCCGCTTACGAAAGCACACCGTGAAAAAGAAGGATTGACGGAGCGTTTTGAGTTGATGGTAAACGGTAGCGAAGTGGCAAATGCCTATTCCGAGTTGAACGACCCAATAGACCAAAGAGAGCGATTTGAAGACCAGCTGAAACTTTCTGAGAAAGGCGATGACGAGGCGATGTTTATTGACCAAGATTTCCTGCGTGCATTGGAGTACGGTATGCCACCAACCTCGGGTATTGGGATAGGAATAGACCGCTTAGTGATGATGATGACGAATAATGCTTCTATTCAGGAAGTATTGTTATTTCCACAGATGAAGCCAGAAAAAATAGTGAAACCTGCAACTCCAGAGGATTTTGTGAAAGAAGGTGTTCCTACAGAATGGGCATCTCTCGCTTTACAAGAGTACAAATCCGTAGAAGGGATGAAAGAGATGAAAACAACACAGATACATCAAAAATTGAATGGCTTACGTAAGAAAAACAAACTTGACATCCCTGCATTGCAGTTAGAAGATGTAGAAAAGTGGTTAAGCTAAGTATTGAAATCTTATAAATGATAAAAGTCTCTTTCATAGAGGGACTTTTTTTGTGTTTGGAAAATAGTTGTTGAAATACTGAACGAAGTGAAGTATCTTCTTCAAGAAGTTTTGTTACAAATTTTTTTATGCTTTAGCCATCAGAGTACAGCGCTTTGGCTATAAGTAGTTACATGGTTTAGATTTAGCCTTTACAAATAGATAATAAAGTGATTATCCTCGAGAATTTTCAGAAGTAAGAAGAGCAATCAATTAATTATAGTCATTATTCATTTGAGTTTTATTTAATTTTTTTCCCAATTAATAATAAAATTCCAATCAAAATCGAAGCAGATAAATTTAGAATTTGGTCTTGGACGAATGGATTATTAAATAGCAAATAACCATTTACAATTCCTCCAATTAAGAATAAACCAATCGCAACCCAACTCAATTTGAATCCTTTTACATATCTTCGAGTTAATAAGAGATATGCTGAATAAACAAATAGAACAAAAACTATTATTAATCCTATTCCACATAGTTTTGAAATGAGATTTGAAGCAATTATTGGTGGTTCAACAGGTAAGGAATTACCGTTAAGAATTAGTAAAACCCCTCCAAGACCTCTGAAAATACCTACCTATATCATAAGTATTGATGCAATAAAGATGTAAATGTTTTTTTTCATGATAGCAATGTTTTAATGTAGAATAGAATTTAATATTTTTTGACAAATCGATATCGAGTTATTTGTATTCATATAATAGTTTTATATCATAATGATCGTCATTGTTATCTTAAATTGCGTTAACTGTTAAATTTTGAATTGGTTTTTTATGTGATAATTTGAAGAAATTTATACATCGCATAAATATAAGGATATTTATTACTAATTAAATTGAATTAATAATTATTTAATATGTAAAGAGAGTACTAATGAATCTTAGAAAAATATTCTCAAAACACAACCTTGAAGAGAACAAACTTTATTAATGTTACATTTCGATATTGTAATGTTCCATAGAATGTAAGTAGTATCTCCTCTTTTATCTCCTTATTTCTTTCGAATAATATTGATTCCATCACGGATGGGAAGGATAAGGTTTTCCACTCTGTTGTTTTTTTTTATCAATTTATTGAAAGCGATAATTCCTTGCGTTTGTGCGTCGGAGTCGGGGGTGTCTTCCAGAACTTTGCTGTCCCAAAGAACATTATCGGCAAGGATAAATCCACCAGAGGGAATTTTGTCAAAGACTAGGTTGTAATAGTCTATATATTCAGCCTTGTGAGCATCTAAAAAAACCAAATCAAATGTGTCATTTAATGAGGGTATGAGGTTTTTAGCATCACCTGAAAGCAGTTCAATTTTATCTTCTAAATGGGCTTTCCTCACGAACTCTTGAGCAAATGGCAGTAATTCATCGTTTTTGTCAATTGAAATCAATTTTGCTCCATCATCTAATCCTTTTGCCATACTTATTGCCGAGTAGCCCGTGTAGGTACCGAGTTCTAATATGCGTTGTGGTTTTAGCATTCGTACAAGCAGGTAGAGGAGCATGCCTTGTTCGTGACCAGAGAGCATCCTAGCTCGGAGAACATGCAGATGCGTGGCTCTATCCAACTCTTGAAGTACTTTGTCTTCCTCGGTGCTATGGTTTTTTACGTATTCGTTGAGTTTTGCAGTGTTTTTCATTATAGTTCTCCTCTTTCGTACCTGGCAATCAGGGCTTCTAAATAAATGTGTTCGCCATACGGATCGTAAGCTTTCTTTAGGTCGTTGCCAAAAAGTCTTGCTATACCTTGCCAAAAGAAAGCGGTTAGCCCTCCTTTGTACATTTTTATGTGCTCGTAGGAAGTATTTCCTGTTTCACGATGAACAAGAATTATTAGCATTCTGCCTTGAGAGATTTTTAAATCTTTCATTGGCTCTTTATAAATATCCATTAATTTTTTGTATTCTCTTTTAATAAATGCTTTTCTTTCTGATTCTCCTTCAATAGTTTGCAACTGACTGTCAATTTCTCTAATTTTTTTAGCCGCTTTTTTTGCTAAAGGATAGACCACTTTCAAATTTCGTATTGTTCTGTTGTAAGCACGCGTGCCTTTTCTGTATCTTCTCGGAACTTTTTTGCCCATAGCAACGATAGTTGAACGTCCTGGCTCAATTATAATTTCAGGCAGATGAACACAAATAAGACTATCAGCACCAATCGTATAGTAATACGGTTTTATCTCATCATCCTCGTATGGCAGTACTTGTGAATACGCCGACCACGAACAAAGTAAGAATAAAGCGGTTAATATGTTATGAAACTTCAACATTTTGCATGCATAAAAAGCAATAATTATACCCAAAAATAGTTACTTTTGTGTCAAAATGAACTAAAAAAACCAAAAACCAATGGAAGCATCTCAAACAAAAGTATATTCAGAGATTGGAAAGTTACAAGGCGTTATACTTCACACACCAGGAAGTGAGGTAGAGAATATGACGCCTGGTACTGCAGAGCGAGCATTGTACAGTGATATATTGAGTCTTGATGTAGTTACGAAAGAATACAAAGTTTTTAAGGATCTCTTAGGCAAATTAACTAAAACGTATCAAGTCAAAGAGCTTTTAGCTGATGTTTTAAGCGACTCCTCTCTACGAAGCGAATTGATTTCTAAAGTTTGTGAGATGGAGGATAATGTTAAATTTCCAACACAGCGGAAAAGATTGCAAAAACGACTTGAAGAATTGGATACAAAAGCATTAGCAACAGCTTTAATTGAAGGTCTTCCATTAGAGAAGAACAATCTCACCGACTTTGTTTCTGATGAACGTTTTGTATTGCGTCCTTTACACAACTTTTTCTTTACAAGAGATGCTTCTGTATCTGTGTATGATAAGGTTTTGATTTGCAATATGGCAAATGATGTCAGAGATAGAGAAAGCTTGGTCATGCAGACCATTTTTGAAAATCATCCAGAAGTAAAAACTACGGTCTGCAATCCTTTGTCAAGTCCTGACTTTGATAAAAATCTAAATATTGAAGGTGGAGATGTTCTGATTGCTCGTGATGATATTTTAATTATCGGCAATGGAACGAGAACTTCAACGCAAGGTGTTGATTACATGATTGAAATGCTAAAAACTTATAATGATGGTAAGGAGCGTCATATTATAGTGCAGGAATTACCGTCAACTCCAGAATCATTCATTCACATGGATATGGTATTTACCTTGTTGGACAAGAATAAATGCATGACATATAGTCCATTACTACTAAAACCATCACGTTATAGGACGATACACATCACAGTGCAAGGAGATAAGGTTAAAATACAGCAAAAAGAATCTGTTATAAAAACCTTGAAGGAATTAGGAATGGATTTAGAACCTGTAACTTGTGGAGGATCGGATCTTTGGCATCAGGAACGCGAGCAGTGGCATAGCGGTGCAAATTTCTTTGCTTTTGCTCCAGGCAAAATTATTGGTTACAGAAGAAATAATTACACTGCTGAGGAGTTAAATAAACATGGTTTTGAAATTCTAAAGGCAGAGGATGTAATAAGCGGTAAGGTAAACGTTGATGATTATGAAAGATGTTTGGTAACTCTAAGTGGTTCCGAGTTACCACGCGGAGGCGGAGGGGCGCGTTGCATGACAATGCCGGTAAGACGCGATGCAGTAAATTGGTAATGCGTAAACTCAAAAACAATGAAATGAAGCGACTCTCTGCCGAGGAATACAAATTGGCAGAGAAGCTTCCTGTCGTAGTTATTTTAGATAACGTCAGAAGTTTGAATAATATTGGTTCTGTTTTCAGAACGGCCGATGCTCTAAGAATAGAAAAAATCTACCTTTGCGGTATTACAGCGACACCACCACATCGTGATATTCATAAAACTGCTTTGGGAGCTGAGGATGCTGTACCTTGGAAATACGTCGAAAGTACAGAAGAAGCATTGGAAGTTCTTAAAAGTGATGGATATAAACTGCTAGCCATTGAACAAACGGAAAGCAGCACTATGTTGCATCAGTTCCAAGTAAAACGAGATGAGCGACTAGCTATCGTTTTTGGTAACGAAGTTAAGGGAGTACAGCAAGAGGTCGTAGATTGTTGTGAACAATGTATAGAGATTCCACAAGAAGGAACCAAACATTCCCTGAATATCTCCGTAAGTGCAGGAATGGTGCTATGGGAATTTTATAGACAATTTAGAAAGTAAAATATGTTAACGGCTACTAATATTACAAAGTCTTACGATCAACTGCAAGTACTTAAAGATGTATCGCTTGAAATCAATGCAAAAGAAGTGGTTGCAATTGTAGGGGCTAGTGGTGCAGGAAAAACGACTTTACTACAAATATTAAGTACACTCGACAAAGCAGATGGAGGCAATCTTTTGTTTAACGGGGAAGATATTTCTAAATACGGGGAGAAACGATTAGCAAAATTTAGAAATAAAGAAATTGGTTTCATCTTTCAGTTTCATCATTTATTGCCTGAATTTACTGCTCTTGAAAATGTTTGTATTCCAGCCTATATATTAGGGAAAGGAAGAAAAGAAAGTGAAGAAAGAGCTTTAGAATTACTCACAATATTAGGATTAAAAGATAGAATAAACCATAAACCTTCAGAACTTTCAGGAGGTGAGAATCAGCGGGTGGCTGTTGCCCGAGCTATGATGAATAACCCAGCAATTATCTTTGCTGATGAACCTACAGGAAATCTGGATTCTGCAAATAAAGAAGAAATACATCAATTGTTTTTTGACTTACGTGATAAATTGGGGCAAACTTTTGTAATTGTCACACACGATAGTGATTTTGCAGACCAATGTGACCGTAAATTGGTTATGAAAGACGGACGTATCATTAATGAGTAAACCATTTCACTTTAAAAAGTTTACTGTTGCTCAAGACCGATGTGCTATGAAAGTTGGTATTGATGGTGTTTTATTAGGAGCATGGGCTAAAGCTCCCAAAGACGTAAAAGCTATTCTTGATATTGGAACAGGTACAGGTGTTATTGCTATGATGATGGCACAACGTTTCCCCAAAGCTAAAGTTTTAGGAATAGATATCTCCACTGATGCAATCGAGCAAGCAACTAAGAACTTTAAAATGTCACCTTTTGATTCGAGATTAGAGGCTGCTCATATTGATATTCAAAATTACGATTCGTCTAATAAGTTTGGCTGTATTGTAAGTAATCCTCCATTTTTTTCCAATGGAGTGTTACCAGCTGTTTCAGATAGGGAAATCGCTCGACACACTACTAAATTTTCTTTTAGGGATTTATTAAAAAAAGTTGCAGACTTGCTTTCCACTCAGGGAATTTTTTCAATTATTATCCCAATTGAACGGCAAGTTGAAATAATTTCTATGGCAAAAGATAGTGGGCTTTATTGTAATAAATTGTGTACGGTCTACCCAAATCCCAATAAACGACCTAAACGGATTCTGATGTCATTCAGTTTTTTGGAAATGAAAGTTATTGAAGAAGAGTTAACTATTGAAACAGAAACTAGACATCGATATACGGGAAACTATAAGAAGTTGCTTAAGGATTTTTATTTGGCTTTTTAGCGAGTTGAAAAGTGTTGTAAAATGGCACGAGTTCTGGCTGGTGCTCTTCATAGTTAGGATTTGCTTTGTACTCGTTCAAGCGACGTTCTATCTCTTCAGCTGTAGTAAGTCCTGACAGATACTCTTGTTTACCTAGACTAAAAGAAGCTACACTTATTGTGAAGATTTCTGCATTCCTTAAATCAATCTCAGTAAGTGGTACTTTCAGACTATAAATCATCAACTCAGGCAATAAAGATGATTTGATTTTTAGTGGATCTATATCATTTATTGGTAAAGCAACCATTGGAGCTTGGTTAAAACCTTCCAATGCGACGTTGTCTTCAGTATTTTTGAATGGTAAGGGATGATGAATGCCATAAGTTTTATTGGGATTAGCTCCTTTGCTTAGCCAAACTGATAAACCAAGTTGTCTTATTTTATCGATAGCTTGAGGATTTGTGCTTTCTATATCTATATACAAAAATTCGCTATCATTACTTACGGCAAGTGTGATTCCATTAGTTTTATGAAAGATGGATGCTGGTGCTTTTGGGGTATTATTATGCCAAATAGATTGATGCACAGATGTTGTGGAACTACACGCCATCACAATGAATATTATCGGAAGACTATATACTAACCTCTTCATTCTTCTTATTTTCTAATAATCTGAGATAAAAATTTCTACTGTAAACAATTAACCCGAAGCCTTGTCCAATAAGTAGGACTAAATCTTTAGCAAAAATTGCGTAAACAGTAATAATGGCAGATCCTAAAATACTAATAACCCAAAAACCTAAAGGGAAAATAGATTCTTTTTTATATTCTGAATATACCCATTGATAGATAAAGCGGGATGCAAAAATGGTTTGCCCAATAGTTGCTAGAATCAGCCATGTCGCGGTAGCGGGTGGATCTCTGAAAAGAGGTTTTACAATGTCCACATAGTTGAAGAGACCATATCCAATAACAAGAATAGGTGTAGCAATCAAAATGAGCTTGATAAGTTTTGGTACTTTTCCCCAGACACCTTTCAGTTGTAAGTTACGTATGTATATGAAATAAGCAATAATTTGACCTTCAATGATAGAGAAATCATTTCTTAAGTAGCCGTATGTCATCATTAGATAGCAAGCGATTAAGCTTAATTGCCAGAATATAGATGGTGATATGGAGGCTTTTGCTCTTTCTGATAAAATAAGTTGCACTGCAAATCTAGAAAAGAAAAGTCCCTGTGCAATAAATCCAATAAGGGCTACATAAGTGATTTCAAAACCCATTAAACTTAATTCTTAATTTGATAATTACGATGTCTTTTTTGCAACCATTTTACATGAAAACAATCCATAAAAGGTGCTATAAGTCTATTAGACAATCCAAATTTAGCTTGACCAGCTTCTCTAGGAAAATGCTTAACAGGAACTTGCTTAACTTCCTCGTCAAACATTTGAACTAAGGCTGCAAAAAAGCGATGGTTTCCATTAAAAAATGGAATTTTTTTAGCTATAGCAGTTTTGAAGATTTTTAAAGGGCAACCAGTGTCTTCTATGTTATCATGTACCATCATCCTGCGAAAGCTATTCGCAATTTTTGAGGACATATTTTTTACGAAACTATCTTGTCTATTTTGGCGAATGCCTGTGACCATTGCATAGTCTTTACGATAAGGAAGAAGTATTTCAAAATCTTCTGGCGTAGTTTGCAAGTCAGCATCTATATATCCAACATATTCGGAAGTTGCATGATCAAATCCCGCTTTTATAGCAGCACTTAGTCCTCTGTTTTCTTGAAATGAAATATAATTTAACTCAGAATATTTTGTACATGCTTGCTGAATTGCTTCGAAACTGCCATCAGTAGAGCCATCATCAACTAATAACGCATTGGTTGGCACACTCGCGTTTGAAATATATTTGTGGATAGTCTCCGTGAGTCGTGAGATGTTATCTACTTCATTATATATAGGAATAATGATGGTGAATTCTTTCATATTTGTTTAAAAATTATATCCAATACTAACATGAAGAATTGGCTTACTTACTTCTGTGGAATGCATGATTGTTGCTTCAATAGGACCAACTATGCTATCATAGGAGTATGTAATACCGCCACCCCAAATATTCTCTGGAATACTGCTAAAAAAATTATCAATGTCATCGGAATAGCGTCCATAATTACCTGCCAATACCAAGTAATTGTTTTTAAATAATCTATACCTAAAGTCGATACGTGCCACAGCCATCATATCATTATAGCCTTGTACCCAATTAGCTCCTACAAATGGAATATGTTTAGTTAGGTATTTGGTATCGTTGATACCACCCCAATAATTTTTATAAATAGGACTTAATTGATTATCTAAAATAGTTCTGCCATAAAGGTTTACTATTGTTGAGAATTTCTTTCCTATGGAATAAGCTCTTTTTAGGTTGGCATACAAAACTGTGCCTGTTTCTCCTGCACCATTAGATATATAATTAGCTTCCCCATCAAAACGAATACCTCGAGTAGGGTAGGATGGATCATCTAAGATATCCAAACTGATGAAGGCATAATGATGTGTGTACCAATCATTTCCAGTTCTCTCAGACAGGATGGTGTTCATGTGCGTAACATCCTTATAGTCCACGTATTCTTTTCTAATTCCCACACCCGCTGAGTAATTATCCCAAAGTATCATTTGGGCATTCATATCAAACTTTACATAGGTAACATCACCTTCTATAACCTTATCATTTTTTATATATCTAGTGAGGCTGTAATCCTTTGTGTCAAACATCAAATTCAGGTAAGGCACTTTACCAAATTTTATCGTATAGCGACCTGTGAATTGTAAATCTCTTCCTAAAATAGCATCTGCAGAAGCTCTGGAATTTTTGATTAACAGATTGTTTAGCGTTAGATTCATTAAAACACTGCCTTCGTTGTCACTGTCATAATGCAAACCAACATTAAACCTATTGGATAAACGCTCGTGAGCATCGAATTGCAAAGTGTCTTGGAGAACTTTGTAGGTCAATAAATCTAAGCCTAACACAGAAGATACATCACCTATGGTTTTTTCAAGTTCATCCACAGAAATACTGTCTTTATCATCCAAATCTAATTTGGTAAAGAATAAATTCTCGCTGATATCCTCAAGACCTTTTACTTTTATTGCTTTGAATCTTATAGGTTCATCAAACGGAGGAGGCGATAACTCTTCTTTAGCAACATTTTCTCCTAATTTTTCTTTTAAAGCCTTTAGTTCATCATAGTGTTTCTTTGCTGCGTCTCTGCCTCGCTGTATCAGCGTATCTATTTCTTCTTTATCAAAACTTCCAGCATTGAAACCGGTAATATTAGGGCTTATATAAATATCGGTTAGCTTTTTGTTTTGGTCTAAACGGGGTTTGCCTGCAAAACTCACAAGCTGGTTCACAATGTCTGCTGCTGAATTTATCTCGCTCTGCTCTAGTAATGGAGATTGTACGTACACGCCAATAATATAATCAAAACCTTTTGCCTTGGCTACATCAGCCGGAAAGTTGTTGATAACACCACCATCCACAAAGACTCTATTCCCAACTCTTTGGGGTGTAAATACAGAGGGAATTGCCATACTTGCCCTCATTACGATAGGTAGTGAACCTCTTTCAAAAACAACAGCTTCACCAGTTTCAATATCAGTACCCACACAGGAGTAAGGTATAGGTAGATTTGAAAAATCTTTATCTTGATGATAACCAATGGTGTACTTTGATAAAATATTCATTACCCGTTGCCCTTGAATAATTCCTTTGGGAAGTCGTATTTTATCTTTTATAGGAAATGAAAAGGCATATCTACTCAGCTCATCTTTTATTATAACAGGTATCTTACGGCTTGTTATTTTATCGGTAAAAACGGTACTCCATTCTATCTTATCAACTTGCTCTGCGATTTCTTTTCCCGAATATCCAATTGCATAAAATCCTCCCACAATGCTTCCCATGCTTGTCCCAACGACATAATCTATTGGTATGCCTAGTTCGTCGATAGCTTCAAGTGTACCTATTTCAGCAAAACCTTTTGCTCCGCCACCGCTAAGGACTAGTGCTACTGTAGGTCTAGATTTTACAGAATCTTGTTGATTCTCTATGTTTTGCGCATCTATCTTTGCAGTAAGAAGCAAGAAAATGACGGACAAAAAGATGCTTAATTTGTTTCTTGTCATGGGCGTAACCTATTAGCAGATCGTACTAAAGCTTCATCTTTTTGTATGCCTTTTAATGCCAAGAAATTAAAAATGATAGCAAGTATAGGAAACAAGCAGGTGAAGTTATACTTAATGTCGTGTGTGGGCAGAGATTTACTCATTTCCCAGCCGTAGTAAGCAACTAAACCAATGCTTCCAAATAATAAAAACATGTTGATAACAGTAAGTCGAGCTTGAACAAGCCGATGCTTAAACAAGAAGATACTTACCAAAGTAATTAGTAATATTACTCCGTATAAAATAGTTAAAGGAATCAGGTATTCACCATTACTAATCCTCAATGCACTAAATTCTATCGTTTCCTGCTCATTGAAAAATATGAGAAATGGGAAAATGAAAACTTGTACAATCAAGACAAACACTGCCAATAAATATATAGTTTGAATCCGTTGTATCATAAGAAAACGTCTAATTATTCATTACTAAAAAACAAAGATATAGAATGTTGTGTAATTATGCTATGTATGCCAATAGATTTATGTTAAATAGGCATATCCTTCACTAAAAAACAGTACATTTGTGTAACAAAAGAGGAAAAACATGAGAAAAATAGCACTTATAACCGGAGCCACTTCCGGAATTGGCAAAGCCACTGCGATAGCTCTTGCCTCCTGTGGTCATAATGTGATTATTACGGGTCGTAGGGGAGAGCGCTTAGAGGAATTGGCTGAAGAAATAAAAGTGAAACATAAAGCTGAAGCACTGCCTTTAGCCTTTGATGTAAGAAATAACGAAGAAGTAGTTGAGGCTTTTAAATCATTGCCTGATCGATGGAAAAGCATAGATGTTCTTATTAATAATGCGGGGCTTGCTGCAGGAATGGACACCATCCAAGATGGTAAGTTAGAGGATTGGGAGCAGATGATAGATACCAACGTGAAAGGTTTACTTTACGTATCTAAGCAAGTAATGCCATTAATGATAGAGAGGGGTGAAGGACATATTGTCAATATCAGTTCTGTAGCAGGAAAGGAAACCTATCCGAAAGGCAACGTATACTGTGCCACTAAGCATGCAGTAGAAGCGATTACAAAAGGTATGCGTATTGACTTGAACCCTTATGGAATTAAGGTAAGTGAAGTTTGCCCTGGAATGGTGGAGACGGAATTCTCTGTAGTTAGATTAAAAGATGCAGATGCAAATAATAAAGTTTACAAAGGACTGAAACCCTTACTTGCAGAAGATGTGGCAGAAACTATTGTGTTTATTGTTACACGTCCGAAACATGTAAGTATAGCCGATGTTCTTATTTTCCCGAACTCACAGGCATCAAGCACGATTGCAAAAAGAGAATTATAAAATGCTTCAAATCTTATTGTGCTTCAATGTTTTTTTAATGATTTTTAAGGCTGTTGTGTTCTATAAAACAGTATTTTTGTATTAATCGTGTAAAAGTAGCGTGAATGATTGAGGAGTTAATAAAAAAATATAATGTGCCTGTCCCTAGATACACAAGTTATCCTACGGCTCCTTGTTGGGGAGACTCATTAGGTACTATGGATAGTATAGAATCTATAATAAAAAAATCCTTTAGAAAATCTAATACTAAAAGTGGCATAAGCATATACATACATCTGCCGTATTGTGAAAATCTATGTACATTCTGTGCTTGTAATCGGATAATTACCAAGAACCATAAAGTTGAAGATTCATATATTGAAGCTGTGCTTACTGAGTGGCAAAGATATCGTAGTTTGTTTGATGGCACACCTATAATCCGGGAATTACATTTAGGCGGTGGTACACCGACCTTTTTTTCACCAGAGAACTTAAAGTATCTTATCGAGAGCATAATGAAAGATGCTAAGATGCATGAGTCTCATGAATTCAGCTTTGAGGCACATCCTGGAATAACTACAGAGGAGCATTTGGATACTCTCTATAACGTAGGTTTTAATAGAGTGAGCTTTGGAGTACAAGATTTTGATGAGATTGTGCAAGAAACAATCAATAGAAAAAATGATTACGAAACTGTAAAGTCTATTACTGAAAAAGCAAGGGAGATTGGTTATTCATCTGTCAATTATGATTTGATATATGGTTTGCCGAAGCAAAAGCTCTCGTCTGTTGAAGATACTATTGAAAAAGTCGCTTTGTTGATGCCAGAGCGAATAGCTTTTTATTCCTATGCCCATGTGCCTTGGAAGATGAAAATGCAACGCACATTTACTGATGAAGATTTACCTGATAATGCTGAAAAAAGAGCATTATATGAAAAAGGTAAAGAACTGCTAATATCCAGTGGCTATTATGATATTGGATTAGATCACTTTTCGTTAGAGTCTGACGATTTGTATAAAGCTTACAAAGAAAGACGATTGCATCGTAATTTTATGGGTTACAATACTTCACATACGAAAATGTTGATAGGACTTGGAGCCTCTTCTATTTCCGATTTTGATACAATGTATATACAGAACGAGAAACACGTAAGTAAGTATGAGAAAAAAATACAAGAGAACAGATGGGCTTACGAACGTTCTTATATTTTAACGCCAGAAGATGAATGCATTAAAAGAGCAATACTTGATATCGCATGCAAAAGACAGTTATCAATTACCCCAGAAATTAGAACTTATCTTACAAAATCAGACTTTGAAACACTGAGCGTTATGCAGTCTGAGGGATTAATAATGTTTGATGAGGATACTCTTACAGTGACAGATTTAGGGATGATATTTTTACGTAATATTTGTAGTGTTTTTGATCGTAATTATGATGTAAATAAGCAATTTAACTTTTCAAAATCTATATAGTGAATAGAATACAAATTATAGGATTATTTTGGTTGATGATTTTAAGCTTTTCTTTAAGAGCACAAGACCAATCAATACGATTCTTACACTATAATTTGTTTATGAAATATCATGAAGATACAAAAGAATACAAGGATTACAAAGAGAAAGAAGTTAGAGATTTGTTGGAAATAGAAAACGTAGATTTGTATAGCGTTTTTGAGGATAGTGGAGATGAGTTTTACATTAGTAATGCAGTCTATAATGTTCAGAAAGATAACCCTTTCGGGGTAATTCATTTAACTTTTAGTGACTTAAGGCACTCACTATGCTACAATAAAAATAGTCTTACGGTCAAGAAATCTGAAACCATTCAATACGAGAATGCTCTTTTTTTTCATCATGAATTGTTGTTTAAGGACACAACCGAGCCTGTTCATTTGCTCGTATATAAACAATCCGTGGTCAATCACCCCATCATTCAACTCCAAGGCATTTTAAATTATATTCATGATAAAAAGTTGAATGGTGATTTTATATTGACGGGTGGTAGTTTGTCCCCATTTGGAATGTTGGAAGAAAGGTATTTCGAATTGCCGAAGAACAATATTTCATTTCTGAACTTACAGACTTATTATTATCTCTATGATAAAGATTCGCGTTTATTATGGCATAAAGATGTTGATTTTTTGTATGTATCCACAGGTCTAATGCTTCCTGATTCTGGAGATGTTACATATAGAAGACTTGGGGCACTCGAAACAAAGGAGGCTGTTCTAGGAGAGGAACCAAAGGAAAATATTGTGCATAGACCTGTAGGAATAATGTTAGATATTAATCCCCAAAAGAATTTGAAGGTTTATGACATTCCAGATAACAAAATTATAGCTCAGAATAATACATCCTTATTTTGTTCTATTGTTTGGGATAAGGACATTGAACTCAATATTGAAATTGTTTCTATGATTGGCAATAGTTATTATGAAAACAATATAAGATATACTGGGACTATCGAGAATATTACGATTGACATAGAATCTCTTCCTACAGGAATATATTTATTGAAAACTACAGACGCTGAAGGACATCAAATTTTCAGGAAGTTTATAATCTACTAGGCGTGGTAATCTTCCAGAGCTTCTATAGGTGACTGTATAAACTTCCCAACAGTAAAACCTTGTTTCGTAAGTACCTCTACTAGAACAGGTTCAAATGCGTTTGCAATAGAGCCAACAAACCCCACAGTTAGTTGTTTTGGGTATTGAGATAGATTTCGTTTTACAAAACTAGTAAACGCAGTCTGAACTAAATGATACATAGACTCTTCATGGATATTTTCACTAATAAAATAAGTATAGCTGGCCAAGCTTCTGTTAGGAAAAGGTTTTTTATAAACTTCCGCCATTAAATCTTCGTAGCAAACATTGTATTTAGCATAAAATTTATTTCTCAACTCATGAGGAAGTTGATTTTTGAGCAGATCAGCAATAAGCAGTTTGCCAAGAACAGCTCCACTACCTTCATCACCGAGAATATATCCAAGCGGAGGAACATTCGTCACAATCGCAGAACCATCCCAGTGGCAAGAGTTCGACCCAGTGCCTAAAATACAAGCTATTCCTTCAGTATCGCCAAACAGAGCTCTAGCAGCAGCAATTAGGTCTGAGTTTAATGATAGACCCAATTCATGTCCCCATACATTCTTAAAAGCAGTAGCCAAAATTTCTTTTTTATCTTCAAAAGAGCAACCAGCCCCATAAAAAAAAAGATTATTGGGACTCTCATTCCCTAATTCTGGCAATAATTCATTTTCAAGGATGGCTGTAACTTGCTCTGTATTTTGATAAAAAGGATTGATTCCTTGAGTCGTTATTTTATGCACACGTTTGCCTTGATTTGTGAGAATCCAATCTGTCTTGGTAGAACCGCTATCTGCTATTAATTTCATTTAGTTTAGGCTATATTTTATAATGAGGTAAAATTACCCTTTTTTTTGTAAATTTGGAATCGTTATACAATTTTAAAAAGGGAATGGCATGAAAAGTATATTTGAAACTAACTCTTCATTAAAAAAACACAGAAGGACTTTTCGTAAAGCTAAGGATGATTTTGAGCATTCGCAGCTTACTCGCGAAGAACATATTCCCTTAGATATATATGAGTATGAAGAAGAAGGATGTAAAGTCGTTGCTGAGGAGATAGCTGACTTGATACGAGAAAAGCAACAAAAGGGTGAGATGTGTGTGTTAGGTTTAGCAACTGGAAATAGTCCGCGCGGAGTTTATAAAGAACTGGTTCGGTTGCATAAAGAGGATAATTTAAGCTTTTCTAATGTAATCACTTTTAATTTGGATGAGTATTATCCAATGGAAAAAACTTCAGTGAATAGTTACAATCATTATATGAATGAACTGTTGTTTGATCATGTTGATATTAAACCTGAAAATATTTATGTTCCTGATGGCAGTGTAGCACGTGATAAAATCAAAGAGTATTGCAATGCCTATGAAAAAAAGATAGATGAAGTCGGGGGGATTGATTTACAGCTCTTAGGTATTGGTCGTACTGGGCATATAGGTTTTAATGAACCTGGCTCATACATGAATTCTTATACGAGAATTATCGCTTTAGACGACATTACAATAGATGATGCAGTGAAAGATTTTGGTAGCCTTTCAGAAGTGCCAAAAGGTGCAATTACTATGGGAGTTGGTTCTATATTCAAAGCTCAGAAGATTATTCTTTTAGCTTGGGGTAGCAATAAGGCAGAAATTATAAAGAAAGCTGTAGAAGGTAAGATAACTGATGATGTCCCAGCTAGTTTTTTACAACAACATAAAAATGTAAAATTCGTGGTAGATATTTATGCTGCTGGAGAACTCACACGGGTTAAATATCCATGGAAAGTAGCTTCGTGTGATTGGACACCAAACCTTATTCTTAGAGCAATTACGGACTTGTGCATGAAAACGAATAAGCCTATATTGAAACTCACTGATAAGGATTATAGCGACCATGGTCTTGGTGAGTTACTCGTCGTTTATAAGTCTGCCTATGATGTGAATATTAGAGTTTTCAATATTTTGCAACATACCATTACAGGCTGGCCAGGCGGCAAACCCAATGCGGATGACACCAACCGGCCTGAGCGAAAAGAACCTGAGCAGAAGAGAGTCATTGTGTTTAGTCCTCATCCTGATGATGATGTAATTTCGATGGGAGGAACTCTTAAGCGATTGGTAGATCAAAAACACGATGTGCATGTAGCCTATCAGGTTTCAGGGAATATTGCAGTGGCCGATTATGAAGTCTTGCGTTATTTGTCTTTCTTTAAGAGGTTTTTTGAAGAAGAATATAATGGTGAAGGAGCTGTTCATGAAAATTATAACAGAATAAAAGCATTTCTGAAGAAGGATAAAGACGAAAGAGAAATGGCTTTGCCAGAAATACTGAAAGCCAAAACTTTAATTCGTCAAGAGGAAGCTAAATCAGCTTGTAGATATGTCGGTGTTCCAAAAAACAAACTCCATTTCTTGAATCTGCCCTTTTACGAAACAGGACAGGTAAAAAAGAATCCACTGACCCAAGTTGATATAGATATTATCAAAGAATTATTGCGGGAAGTAAAACCTCACCAAATTTATGCCGCCGGTGATCTTATGGATCCGCACGGAACTCATAAAGTTTGTCTAGAAGCATTATTCCTTGCACTGGATCAAATAAAAAAAGATGGAGATGATTGGCTTGATGATTGCTGGGTATGGCTCTATAGAGGAGCTTGGCAAGAGTGGGCTGTTGATGAAATAGAAATGGCTGTGCCGCTAAGTCCAGATGAATTGAGACAAAAAAGAAATGCAATATTGAGACACCAATCACAAATGGAAGCAGCTCCATTTATGGGTGGAGATTCTCGTCTTTTTTGGCAACGAGCTGAGGATAGAAACCGAGATACTGCGATGCAATACAACAAGTTAGGATTGGCAGAATATGAAGCTATTGAAGCTTTCGTAAGATATATACCTTAAAAAAATTGAATTAATGAATTGTTTCTTATTTACATATAAACCGGTCAAGACAGAAAGTCTTGTCAAAGAATTAAAGAAAAATCAATTAGTAGAGAATGTCTATATTGTGACTCCCAAAGGAGAGAAGAGCGAATATATGACCGTAAAGTCACTGTATAGCACTGAGACACTGAAAGAAATTGCTAATAAGAGCGAGACTAAGCAAACCCTCTTTATTTTAGATGCAGACAGGGTTACGTTAGGGTACAGAGCTATTGAACGTATGGAGCAAGTGGCTAGTAATAATATTGGGATAATATTTTCTGATTATATTGATGAAAATAGAGAACAATATTCCAACCATCCCTTAATTGATTACCAAAGAGGCGCTTTGCGTGATGATTTTAATTTTGGAGCTTTGTTGTGTTTCGATACACAAGCACTGAAAGAAGCTGTATCTTCAATGAAATCAGATTATCAATATGCAGGACTGTATGATTTACGATTAAAGATCTCACAGAAACGGTCTATCCGTCGTATTGGAGAGTCCTTATATACATTAGCGGTTGTAGATAAAAGAGCTTCAGGGAAGAAAATTTTTGATTATGTTGATCCAAAGCAAAGAGAAGTCCAAATAGAAATGGAACAAGCATGTACGGAGCATCTCAAAGATTTAAATGCTTTAGTAACTCCAGACTTCGATCCTGTCATGTTTGATGAAAAGGGTTTTAAAGTAAAAGCTTCCGTTATTATACCTGTTCGCAATCGTAAGAAAACAATTATTGATGCCGTTTCTTCAGTATTAAAACAAGAAGCAGATTTCGATTATAATTTAATTGTGGTGGATAATTATTCGACAGACGGAACTACCGAAATATTAGCAGAGTTTGCTCGTAAACATAGTAAAGTAACTCACGTTATTCCTAGTCGAAGAGATTTGGGAATTGGAGGCTGTTGGAATGAAGGAATCAATCACAAAAAATGTGGAATGTTTGCTATTCAATTAGATAGTGATGATTTGTATTCTGATGAGAATACACTTCAAAAAATTGTAGATACATTTTATGAAGAACAATGTGCAATGGTTATTGGAACTTACCTAATGACCAATTTTGATCTTGAAGAAATACCCCCCGGAGTTATTGATCATAAAGAATGGACTCCTGAAAATGGAATGAATAATGCTTTAAGAATTAATGGACTGGGAGCTCCACGTGCTTTCTATACACCTATCATCAGAGAGCTCGGATTTCCCAATGTAAGTTATGGTGAAGACTATGCAGTGGCTTTGGCTATTTCAAGAGATTATAAGATAGGAAGAATTTATGAGCCTGTTTATCTCTGTCGCCGTTGGGAGGATAATTCTGATGCTTCTTTGTCAATAGAAAAGCAAAATGCGCACAATCACTATAAAGATAGTATCCGAACTTTAGAATTGGAAGCGAGAATCAAAAAATAAATTTAATTAGTCAAGCATTGCCTTCACTGTCTGTGCAACTAAGTTAGGTGTTAATGAAATCAAACATTCTTTGTGGATTTCCTGTGAACATGTGCCTCTGCCGTCCTTTGTACAAGGTCGGCAAGGCATTTCCTTTTCAAGAACACGAATTTGATTGCCTGTAGGAAAACCGAAAGCTGTAGGACCGGCTAAGAATATCCCTTTTTTACCAAACAAATCAGCAGCATGGATAAAGCCTGTGTCTGCTGAAATAGTTAAGGCAGTTTCGTGAACAGTATAACATGAATCTAATAAGGAAGTTTTTCCTGCAAAATTTTTAGTGCGATCTGGAGCTACTGAAGCAATTTCCTCACAGAAATCATCTTGTGGACCACCAATGATGATAAATTTTTGTTCAGGCATCAACACAATAAGATCTTTCCAATAGTTTATCGGCCATCGTTTAAGTTCCCAAGCAGCAGAGGGCACAAGACAAATATATTCCTTTAATTCATGCGGGACGAGATTTTTTACTTTTTGCATAGAATCATTCGGGAAATTCCATGAATTGGGGGCTATATGCAATTCAGTTATACCCCATTTTTCTAACGGCTTTTGATAGGAAACCATTCCTTCAAAGGGTTTTGGGAATAAATTAACTCGGAAATTGAATAACAAAATACGTTTTAGTCTGTTCTTACTACGTAAAGTGTACTTTGGAGTTGCACCTATCCATCTTTTCCAAAAAGGACAAAGGCTTAGCTTAATAATATTGGAGCGAATGTTGCTGTGGGCATCATATATGTGTGTGAAATTTTCCTTGTGAAGTTTGCCCGTTAAATCCCATAGTCCTTTGAAACCATTATTTTTATCAAATGCCCAAATCTTGTCAATACGTGAGTCTATTTCTAATATAGGAGCGATATCGCTACGTACCACCCAATGGATTTCTGCACTTGGGTAGCGTTTGCGTATGCCACCAATGATTCCCATACATTGCAAAACGTCTCCAATAGAACTAAATCGGATAATAAGTATTTTGATTTTCTTTTTTTCTCCCATTAGCTGGTTGCTGTACTCCAATATATTATGCAAATATAGTTATCTTTGACTATAGATAATTTAGATATGCATATTATGGTAGACTTTTTTTATGAAAATAGATGGTTCTTTATTTACTTAGGAATAATAATTGGTGCATATTTTCTCTTAAGATTAATTACTAATCAAATCTATTTGTTGCTGATTAAGAGATTTCAGAATAAATACTCTAGTAACGAGACGCATTCATTAAGATTTGTAAAAAGAATATTGAATACACTTTGGTTGGTTTTAGGAGTTATCGTTATTTTTCTTCTGGTTGTTGAAGGAGACAAGCAAGCGAGGCTTGAACGAAATTTTCAAATGGCAATATATTTAGGAGTTATAGCAGTAGCTACTATTGTTTTAGCGTCATCAGTGAATCTTTGGTTTAAGAATGCTATTAAAAATAAAATAACACATAAAGAAGATTCTACAACACTACTCTTCTTAAGACGTTTTATAGTTTATGGTATTTATTTTATTGGAATTTTAGTTGGACTTGCTACAATCCCCTCTATGCGTACAATTGCTACCACTGCTCTTGGTGGTGCTGGTGTTATCGCAGTTATTGCCGGTATTGCATCACAGGAGGCATTGGGAAATATTGTAAGTGGTATCTTCATTATTATATTTCGTCCTTTCCGAGTAGGGCAAACTGTTAAAATCTCAGAAGGAATGCAAGGGGTTGTTGAGGAAATTACGTTACGGCATACAGTTATTCGTAATTATGAAAACAAAATGATATTGGTACCGAATGCCATTATCAATAAAGAACGTTTGATTAATTATGATCTAATAGATTCAAAATGCTGTGAACGTATAGAAATAGGGATATCATATGACAGTGATATTGCTTTAGCAAAGCAAATAATGCGTGAGGAGTGTGAAAATCACCCTAATATTTTAGACAATAGAAGTTTCACAGATAGAGAGATTGGGAAACCTCTAGTGCGCACTGCAGTTATAAGTCTAGATGACTCCTCAGTGGTAATTCGTGCTTGGGCATGGGCTCGTACTTCTTCAGAGGCTTACCAACTCCGTTATGACGTTTTAGAGAGTATTAAAATTCGTTTTGATGATGAAGGTATTGAAATTCCATTTCCTTATCGCACAGTGGTATTCAAAAATGATGACAGTTCTGGCAACAATAATAGTAGTGAAAAACCTGCCGAAGTCAATTAAAGTTCCTTTCTCGGTTTAAATATAGGGATCTCAATATGATATTGGAGAGCTATAATGCGAACTACAATAACCGTAGTAGCGGCAAGTATTCCTGAAAAAGAATGCAACATTCCTATTTCATCACTGATAAAAAAGACCACCCCGCCTAAAATGCATGCCATGGCATAGACATCTTTTCGGAAAATCAGGGGAGTTTCATTTAATAGAACATCTCGAATAACACCCCCAATAGCCCCTGTAATCATACCCATGAGAATAGCCACCCACCAAGGGAAATCAAATACTAGTGCTTTTTCAATGCCCACAACGGTGAATAATCCCAATCCAATAGCATCAAAGATATACAGTGTTTTGCTCATTTTTTGAATAATGCTTTCAAAGAGTAGTACAGTAATAAGTGCTAATCCAGTTATGATAAGATAAGAGGGTTGTTCCATCCAAAATGGAGTAGTGTCAAGTAGTACATCTCGAGTAGTACCCCCTCCAATAGCTGTTACTAAGCCAACAACATAGGCGCCGAACCAGTCAAGGCGGTCAAGATAAGCTAACCGAATACCACTAACAGCAAAAGCAAACGTCCCCAAGTGATCAAGGATAACGATATAATCCAAATGATTGTTAAAGAAAGTAAAGCTATCCATGTGAGAGTATAAAGATTACGTAGTTATAAATTTTAAGAAAGATGATAAGCTATGCCATGTCATGATATACGTGCTGTACGTCATCATTATCCTCTAATTTTTCAAGCAGTTTTTCAACATCAGCTTGTTGTTCTTCAGTTATTTGTTTGGTAACGTGTGGAATGCGTTCAAAACCAGACTCTACGATTTCAATATTCATGTCTTCAAGAGCTTTTTGTATTGAACCAAAATTAGGGAAGTCTCCATATATCATGATAAAATTATCATCTTCTTCAAAAACATCCTCTGCACCATAATCGATTAGTTCTAATTCAAGTTCTTCTAAATCCCGCTCTTCTTTGTTAATTTTAAAGTGGCATTTACGATCAAACAAGAACTCTACCGATCCAGAAGTCGCTAAGTTCCCTCCTGTTTTATTGAAATAGCTTCTCACGTCAGCAACAGTACGTGTAGGGTTGTCAGTTGCAGTTTCTACGATTACCGCAATACCATGTTGGGCGTAGCCTTCATAAACCAATTCTTTAAAATCACCTTGCTCCTTAGAGGAAGCTTTTTTGATGGCACGTTCAACATTATCTTTGGGCATGTTGGCAGATTTCGCATTTTGTATAGCTGCACGCAATCTTGCATTGGTCGTTGGGTCAGGACCTCCATTTTTAACTGCCATGGAAATCTCCTTACCAATCTTGGTAAACATTTTACTCATCTTTGCCCAGCGCTTAAACTTGCGTTCTTTTCTAAATTCAAATGCTCTTCCCATAATTTATTTATATATTATTATAAAAATTTGGTGTAAAAATACGATTAGTTCAGCTACAACGAAAGAAAAAGTGAAGAAAAATAGTATCTTGCAATGAATGAATGAAGAATTTCTATATTATATATGGCAACATCATGTCCGTTTGCAGGTTAAATATGATACGGTCGAAGGCATTTCATTTGTCGTACTAAATAAAGGATTTCAAAATACCAATGCAGGTGCAGATGTTTCACACGTTAAGCTTAAGATAGATGATGTTGAATGGAGTGGTTGTGTAGAATTTCACATTAAGTCGTCAGATTGGTATACTCATAATCACCATAGCGATCCAGCTTATAACAACGTAGTATTACATTTTGTCTCAGAAAAAGATAGAAACGTTTATACAGAGGATGGGCGTGAGTTACTGACTTTTATTTTTCCGGATTTGCTGAAGTATTACAATATTTTTCAAAATACATTTTCGAGCAAGCAATTTATTTACTGTGAAAAACATTTTGCCAGGGTTTCCTCATTTATTAAGAATATGTGGTTACAACGATTGGTAATAGAACGTTCGGAAGCAAAAACGGAAACTGTATTTCATTTGCTTTCACAAAATAATAATGATTGGGAAGAAACTGCATATCAATTATTCGTTCGTTATCTCGGACAAAAATTAAATGGCGATATATTCGAGCAACTTGCAAGAAGATTGCCTCAAAATATTTTAGCAAAGCATAAGTCCTCTTTGTTGCAAATAGAAGCTTTGCTTTTTGGGCAGGCAGGAATGCTAGAAGATGAAATAGATGACAGTTATTTCAAGAAGTTGAAAACTGAATATCAATTTCTTCAAAGAAAATATGATTTAGCACCAATGGAAGTGAGCCAATGGAAGTACTTAAGATTAAGACCTGCAAATTTCCCCTCATTACGTATTGCACAGTTAGCAATGCTTATTCACAAGTCATCGGGAATTTTTTCACAGTTGTTAAACATTGAACAGTTGGAAAGCTTGAGAAAACTGTTTGAATTTGGAACTTCTGAATATTGGTGTAAACATTATGTTTTTGGCAAAGAGAGTGCTCGAGAGTCTCAGCGAAAAATTGGCGAAAAATTACAAGATATCCTTATAATAAATAGTGTTGTTCCATTATTATTTGCATATTCTCAATATATAGGTGATATTAAATGGCAAGAAAAGGCTCTAAGACTATTGGGCGAGATCGATGCTGAAAGTAACTATATTATTCATGGATTTAACAGATTAGGACAAAAACCAAAATCTTCCTATGATACTCAAGCATTAATCCAATTAAAAAATAATTATTGTGACTTTAGACGATGTGAGCAATGCACTATAGGTCATGAAATATTAAAGACATGCTACATATAAAAGCACGCCTATTCCTTTCATTTTTCTGACAATTCAGTCGATATTTTGACAAGCTGTAATGAGGAAATTTGGGATTATTTTTTTGATGTACTAAAAAAGCTGAAAATATTTTTTTTGAATGATTTGCTTGATAATTAGGTCTTTGAGATTTTGGGCACAAAAAACTTTGTAAAAAAGTTGCAGTAATATTTGGTAGGTAATAAA
>NZ_QENZ01000002.1 GCF_003096835.1 Balneicella halophila | reverse complement strand
GCACTGCGATGATATAGCATTTACAAAAGGACGGGAATTTGAGTGAAGCGAAAATGTAGGAATTTTGTTCGCCGCAGGCGAATGCTATATCATCGTTAGCGTATAAATTTCAGTTGCGGAAAATCGGTACGATTTTCCGATTGAGACTGAAAGATAGAAAATTGCAATGAATTTCCGTAGGAAATTCATTGCAATTGAATTTATACATTGTTGGCAGCTGTATTTTCTTTTTTTTTCTTGATTGTCTTGTTCATAAATAATTTCATCGTGTAACCAAATCCAAGTCCGCCAATTGTCCAAAGCACAAGACCCAACAATAAAGTTTTCCAAGTTATTTCTTTTCCTTCAAAATATGGAAATCCGATTGACATAATCAAAAACATAAATGCTCCCCAACTCAGTCCTGTTTTTATTCAACTCTTTTTGTCAAATGGATTCGGAATATGTTTTATATTAATATTTTCATATCGTTTTGGTTGTTTTTCTAACCATTTTTCTTTTAGACTTTTTCTAAACCAACCCCAAATCGGAAAAGTAATTATGAGAATTATAAAACTCAGTCCGTTAGTCAAGCAAGGAATGGTATTTCCACAGCTTTTACAATAGAGTCCAAACCAATTTTTAAAAGCAGTTCCGTTTTCTGTCGACCAAGTTCTTCCATCGTGAAGTGTCTCGCAATGAGGACAAGGAACAAGTGTTCTTTCAATTCTCGGTTTGTCAATTGTTCTATCTTCCAAACTGACTTTTGGGACTCTTTGTCCTAAAATCAATTCGTTTATTGCTAAACCTGGATTCAAAATCCAATGTAGCATCATCCAATTTTTCCAAGTATAAACTTTGTATTTTTCTTTATTAAATTCCATTGCGTTTTTTTTCATATAGCTGCCAACGCAGTGCTATGTGTAGTTGTCTGTTTTTTTGTGAAGATAATTAAAATCGTTAGATTTTATATTTTTGGGAACAAAAAAATAGCAACCAATTGCATATAGCTAATGATGTGTAGCGTAAATCTCGCCTTGGCGGCGTTGTTTGATGATAGTGTTTTTTTTAGCTAATAGAGCTATATGTAATTGTCATAGCACTGCGATGATATAGCATTTACAAAAGGACGGGAATTTGAGTGAAGCGAAAATGTAGGAATTTTGTTCGCCGCAGGCGAATGCTATATC
>NZ_QENZ01000001.1 GCF_003096835.1 Balneicella halophila | reverse complement strand
GCTATATGCAATTGGTTGCTATTTTTTTGTTCCCAAAAACATAAAATCTAACGATTTTAATTATCTTCACAAAAAAACAGACAACTACACATAGCACTGCGTTGTAAAACATTTGAATCAAATGTATGAATTTCTATCAAAATATGGACTTTATCAAGTATTTACTCTACTTGAAGATTATGAAATCGGGAATCAAGATTTCACGAATCCATTAGATTTTAAAGGTCTAACATTTGAATATAAATGCGAAAAAGAAGATTCAATTAAGACTTTTGAAATTGATTTAGATGTTCAAACAGAAGAATATTACGGACATCAGATAGGGAATAGAATTCCAGATGATTTATTTATAGATGAAAAATTAAATTTCACTTTTAAGGCAATTGGCAAATGTAAATCTTGTAAAGAATATCACGTTGAATTTATGCTGAACGTTTATTCTAACAATCCTATTTCAAATATTATAGATAATGTTAACAACATAAATTTTCACAGACAAAACACCCATCAGTTTCCGAATACGAATATTTATGTACAAAAAGTTGGAGCACTTCCTCAAATCAAAATTATTCCTGAAAAAGTAATTTCAAAATACTTTGATAGAGAAACTAACAAATGGTACTTTAAAGCAATAAACTCATTGAATGAAAATTATGGAATTGGCTCGTTTGCATATTTTAGGAGAATAATTGAAAAAGAGCTAATTAACATTATTGAAGATATTAAAACACTTCCTGATTCACATAAAGTCGAAATCCAATCTCTATTGGATAAGCACAATGAAAATCCAAAGGTAAGTACGATTTACGAAAACATTTTTGAGCATTTACCTTATTCATTAAAAACATTAGGAGACAACCCCATAAAACTACTTTATAACCAGACTTCTGAAGGACTTCATTCACTGACAGAAGACGAGTGTATGGAAAAAGCAAAAAGTATTTTAAGACTCTTAAATTTTGTGATAAAGAAAATAAACGAAGAGAAGTCTGAAATAAGAGAGTTAAGAGAAACAATAAAAGGATTAAAATAAAAACGTTTTACAACAATGGCTATAAGTAATTGCTAGTTCTCGCCTACTTCTGAAAATCCTCGCGGATTTTCAGTTTGGTGTGTACTTGCAAAGTTTAGTGCTAATCCACGCAACTACTCATACACGAGACCGATGATATAGCATTCGCCTGCGGCGAACAAAATTCCTACATTTTCGCTTCACTCAAATTCCCGTCCTTTTGTAAATGCTATATCATCGCAGTGC